>BQJC01000003.1 GCA_021604505.1 Nitrospinaceae bacterium
GAATCCGCGAACCCGACACTGATGCGTGTCGTTCGGAGAACAACAGTAGGTGAAAGACCGCTCATACTTGTACTGATCGCGGTACACTTCCTCCCAGCGCCGATCCGGATACGAATCCAAGGGATTGCCAACCTTAACGACGGGCTTTAACTGCGCTCCAACCTTCTTGCTTGAAAGCGCCATAGCTGTCGCTACACCAGCACTCACCTGCAAGAATTTCCTTCGGTTTAACCTCATAAAAACTGCCCTCCCTTTCGGTTACAAACATTAATAACCAATGAATCATAAATTGAGCTGAAAATAGCATACTTCCTGTACGCTCAAAAACCACCCTCCCTCCTTTCAAAAATATTTAACGTTATCACCTAGACAACTTTCTCAACAAAAGCTGATAGCAACTGACTCAACCGGTCTAGCCTACCCCGGCCCTCAACTCATAAACTTCTACACAACGATCACAAGCGCCATCTTTGCTTTCCCAATCCGGGAAATCAATCTGAATCGCTTCAATGACCATTTCATCACAAATACTCTCAGGATCATCCACCCAGTTGTAGGTGGGAAACTTGCAAAGCGGACAAGGCGAACCCTGAAGATGGATGTAATCCCTCTCTTCTTCCCCCATCTCGCTCGCATCGACATACTTACTCATCAATGTGTCCAGGTCGGTCGCCATGGACAAAAGCTCTTCATGGTTAAAGGTCTCAGTGCGCCAAAGCCCTTCGAAGATACCTTTTCTCTGCTTATCGGGAATCTTGCGGTAGAAATTGTCGAACTCGCGAAATCTTGCCTGTTTGGACGAAACAGAAACCACGCCCATTCTTTCCAGTCTGGAATCAACATATACATTCCACAACAGGCGAAATCGTGCGGTGATCAGGTTTTTCACGGACGGGTTGCCGGGAATAAAAGCATCTTCATAATCAAATTCAGGGTCCACCATGTCCTTGGCGTGCATGAACTCATGAATGAGAAAAGCATCCAGCTCCAGCGCTTCTTCAGGGTTACTGAACCGGCTGGCCAAAACCCGCATCTCGATGATCGGCTTGTTGGAACTCCGCGCTAATACGTTGGACCCTTCATCCACCTTATTAATCGCTCTTTTAACGACAACCGCCTGAATCCTTTCCTCAAAATCCCTGGCAAGATCATAAGCGACTTTTCCCTCATCTTCTTCCTGAACTGCAACGGCGGAAGGAGGTTCGCTCTCGGTATTTTCCTGTTGAACTTCTGAGGGGTTTTGCTGGGGTGTCTGGCCGGGTTCTTCGGAGGGGGGATCTTCCTGAACCGCCTGTGGGATAGCCGGGGTTTGACTGATCGCTTTTCTCACGGTTCGCTGTCTCTTGGGTATCAAACCCACAGCCTCAAGCGATCGCAAAACGTGATCGCCCAACTTAATCTTTTCTATGAAGAAAATACGGTTAACCTTCTCGAAAGCTTCTTCGCGGTCATCTTCCGGTAACTCGTAGATGGGATCAGCCAGAGAATGATACTCATCATAATCCGCACGATAACCTGAACGTTCATGATGGTTCAGGTACCTGAATACGGCCTCTTCCATGAGTTGCGGGCTATAAGTTACTTTCATCTACCCTATCCGCTAAATTTGCAGCGATTTCACTGGTTAACATGGATTTCCGGCGCATCTTCCTACTTAGATGCTTCAAGTTATATTTAATTTCCAGTCGCTTGTCAAGAAAATACACTATATTTTTTGGGGAAAATCTGGGGAAAACTTTTGAATTTTCCTATTGATCTAGGATTTTAGCCCTGATTCACCCTCCAACTCAAAATGATAGCCTTAAATAATTGAAATCAAAGAGAATATATAATACGCCAACCTTCAATCCTGCCCAATTGCCACCGATTTCGCGAGAATTTCAAAGAAAGATCTCACGGGTTGCACTTTCACCCACAGCGTAAGGACCAGGAATTTATCCGACAACTCACCCTCATTTTACCCTGACAAGAAATTCAGAAAAATCGGAACTCCAATAGCCTCATCCCACAAGGACCTGAACCTACCTTATTTCTTGTCAACGGCATCTTTCAACTTGTCGATCTCCTGGATCGCATTCATCAGGTGTTCCGGTTCACCCAGCTCTTTTGCGACCTCGCGGGCTTTTTCAAGATATTTTTCTGCAGGATCTTTCCGGCTGACGATGGTTTCCATTCGCGCCAGCGTCAAGTAAAGCTGAACCAGATTCACCAGACTTTTTGCGGAGGAGAAATTTTCGCTGGCTTTATCGAAGTAATCTTCAGCTTCCTCAAAATACCCTTCCTTAAATTTCAAATTTCCAAGATAGGTCAAATCCTGCGCCATCCCTATCTTGTCGCCAATCTCTTCGGTCAATTCCAATGCCTTCAGATATTGCTTTTCGGCTTCCTCCCTTTCCCCGTTGCTAAAACTAAGGTTCCCCAGGTTGCGGTAATCCGCCGCCAATTCCTTTTTATCGCCCTTCTTTTTTGAAATGTCGAAAGATTCCTGAAATTTCGCCTGAGCCCTTTCCTTATAACCCCGGCCCATAAAAAAGTTTCCCAGGGCTCTCAGGTCAAAGCAGATTTCCTCTGGATCTTTCAGGGCTCTGGATTGACCCAGGGCCTTTTCCAGGAATTTCTCCTGTTTCTGCCGGTCTTTGATCTCATTGTAAATATTAGCGAGATTCCTCGAATCATAGCAGGCGGTCCGCGGGTCCTTGAGTTCCTCAGCAATTTCGAAGGCCTTAGAGGCGTATTTTTCCGCCTGCGTCCAATTCTCCCTCTGTACGTATAAAGTGCAAAGGTTCCTGTTATCTTCGCCCATCTCCTGTTTATTGCTGTTTTTAGTATTGATTTCCAGAGCTTTTAAATAATTCTGCTCCGCTCCCGCCCAGTCCGTTTTCTGCAAACACATATCGCCCAGATTTCGATAATCGCTGACCACGCCTGCAAGATTCCCCAGCTTTTGATTCAGCTGGACGGATTTTCGCAGGGTCTTCTCTGCCGGCTCGACCTTACCCAGTTTCATCTGGGCTTTGGCGCGATCCCGGTATAATTCGGAGAGGCTCCGATGGTCCTGCAAATCTTCTTTTATTTTTATGGCTTTAGAATAACTTTCCTCAGCTGATTTGGAATCGTCATTTTCAAATTGGATATTGCCCAGGTTCGCCAGTGTCTCGCCGGCTCCCGCTTCATCCTTTATATTTTCCTGAAGCGCAACCACCTGCTTGAATATTTCAATGGAAGGCTCAAGTTCCTGAGACAAGAAATGAACATTCCCCAACTCACTCATGAGGGCGATTTTCAACTTGTCGTCTTTTTCAGTTTCAGGTTTTTTAAGTTCTTCCTGCAATTCCTTCTTGCGGCGGCTCAAGTATTCGGGTTGGCTCATGATGTACACGAGCTTTTCCTGAACCTGCTGGACGCTTTTGGCGTCCTTCATCGCATCGAACAGGGAGCTGGCGTGGCTCAGACAGCCTTCAGCTTTTTCCAGATCGCCGATTTTAATATAAATATCCCCTAGTATTTCGCACTCCTGAGCGATTCCAGGGCGGTTTTCAAGTTTTTCCATAAGCTCAAGGGACTTACTATGATTCATCCCCGCCGCATCCCAGTCCTCTTGCAACGCTTTAACGTTTCCCAGGTTGGAATAGCTCCGGGCTTCTCCCAATACATCATCCAGATCTTCCATGATTTTTAGAGATTGGTTGTAGTAATCCCAGGCTTGGTCCAGGTTTTTCTTGTGCATGCAAATATTGCCCAGACTGCCGAGCAGATAAGACTGGCGCCTTTTATCCTGCCCCTCCTCCACCAGAGTGAGGGCTTTTTTATAGTTTTCTTCGGCCAAATCGAAATTTTTTGGGTCGCCGGACAATCCGATTTGCAGGTAGGTGGTGGCCAGGTTTCCATAACAGACCCCGGCGGAATGCTTGTCTCCAAGATCCTCAAAAATCGCGATGGAATGTTGAATGGTTTCTGCCACCTTATCCATTCGAGCGCTTTTGTAATAGATCTCTTCCAAATCCTGATACTTTTTAAGCAATTCCCGTTTTTCGCCTGTTTTGGCGATTTTTTTTATTTCAGTCAACAAACCCTCTTCCTTATTTTTGAGGTAACCGGGATGTTTCTCAATGGAATCGGCTTTTTCCTGCAACTGCCGAATTTTCTCCTGGTCTTTTGCGCTGTCCAGACAGTCCCGGGCCTTGGTGAAGTAATCCCTGGCCGTATCAAACGCTTCCCGCTTTAGATGAACGTTGCCCAGATACTCATAGTAAAGGCCCTGACCATGAGAGTCGTCTTGCTTCACCATCAACTCTAAAGCTTTCTTATAATTTTCTTCCGCCTTCTCCAGGCTTCCCAGATAAAGATAAACGCTCCCCAGGTTTCCCAACGAACTCTCGATACCTTTGACATCCTCCGCTTTTTCCATCAACGCCAGGGATTTGGAATAATAATCTTCCGCCATGTCGAGACGCCGGTTTTGAAAACAGATATTGCCCAGATTTCCCAGCACATAGGCCTGCCCGACCTCATCCCCCGACTTCCCCATCAGATTGAGGGCTTTCAGAAAATTAGATTCCGCCTCTTGAAGGTTGTTGTTTTCCAGGCTGGCAAAAGCCAGTTGTTCAAATTTTTTGCCGTCATCCATCGGGTTCATTATCCTTTAAAGTTTTTATGGAACAATTCGCTCCCAACCTCCCCACGAGAACGGGGCGTGTCGAAACGCACGCGGGCCTAACAAAACAATATTTTAATTCTTGTTTGATGTTTCAGGATTATATTGGCAATGTCGGCAGGATGTCAACACGCGGTTATTCTTTGGCAAATCCGGTTTCCTGCGATAACTTTGATCCTAAGGGCAAGGGATATCAGGCTTCACCGGGAGACAGATCCCGTCATCACAAACGATTGCTTGCTGATCGATGTTCACAATGTTTCAACCCTTTGATTTTTGGAGGATCCTTGCTCAAGCTATCTCACCGTTTCAATGCCGACGGCTAAATCTTCATCTTCATCGGGCCCCTTGATATTTCCGTCCAAGCCCTTTATCCTGCGGGTCATCCTGAGGCTCCCCATGAGATGCTCGTTGCATTTGATACAAATCCATCCTTCCCCTGAAAAGATCCAGCATTCATATTCCACCCATTCCTGCGCCTCCTCTTCGCTGTCGCAATACTCCCCATTTTGCAGACAGTCTTTGGCAACTTTGGTTTGACACTCGACTGAATATTGGTTATTTTTCCTAAGGATGAATGTGGGTTCTTCCTGTCTATTTTCCTCATTCATATCCCTTCCTCTCAAATGGAAATCAACGAAGCTGTCTAAAGTGGCATTATACTAAAGGTGGTATTTGTTAGGTAGAGGCAGAGTGAAATATTTACCCCGTTCGTGGAAAACAAACTGTTTATCCCCAAATGGGCGCAAATCTGCTCCAAGGTCCTCGGTTTTAATTGCAAATGGAATCCGGCCAACCTTCCACTAGGCCGCGAAATGGCCAGGCTTTCCCTATATTTGAAAATTTCCAGTGAATGTTTCAGCTCACGCATTCTAAATGGCAAAGCACCCGGACTTTATAAATAGAGAAGGGCAAACCCGTTTTAAGCCGCAATTTTAATTTTAATGTAATCTTTTTATCTGACCAGGGAATAAAGTTTCGAACAGGAAATCTAAATCAGGAAATAAGACCCCTTATGAGGAAAATTTTATGCTCAAACTAAATTTCAATATCAAACTTTTTATAGTTTCCCTTCTAACTGTCTTGGGACTCAGCGCTTGCGCAACCCATGGCCCCGCTCACACCGGATTTTTAAGCGATTACTCAAAATTGCAGAAAAATCCGGATACTGAAGGATCGAGGATTTACTTCAATCCCGATAAATCTTTGAAAAATTATTCCCGGTTCATAATAAACCCGGTTCAAGTGAGGTTATCCTCTAAGGGGAAAATGTGGAATGTTAAAAAAGACCAATTGCACGCTATCTCCCAGTATGTTCATGACCAATTTGTCTCTGAATTGACTAAAAGCAATTACAATATCGTCAATACGCCAGGTCCCGAAACCTTAATTCTGCGGGTTGCCATTACGGAAGTCGCTCCAACCCGAATGATAAATCGGCATAGCAGTATGATGGTCGGCGGTATCAGCTTAGGCGGTGCTTCAGGGGAGGCGGAATTGATCGATGCGCTTACAGGAGACGTGGTGGTGGCCGCAGTAGAGTCTCAGAAGGGTGAAAAGGGGTTTAACGGGTTGACGAAATACGGAAATGCTAAAAATGTAATGGACCGATGGGTCAAAAGACTCATCATCCGGATGGATCAAGAACATGGCAAAACCCGGAATTAGACGATAAATGATGGACTTGAACGGCCTGGCTCCCTTTCAATAAATCAGAATTGAATGGAATAGCACCGCGAACCCTGCATCACAACTAAAGGTGAGAATTGTGTGGGAGTGGCAGGGTCAGGTACTTGCCACGTTCATGGAAAATGAATTCTTTGTCCTGTAAATCCTGAAGCGCTTCGTGTACAGCATCCGCCTCCACTTTGTTCGGCGCGGATTTTTCCTCCACATGAGCGCAAATCTTCTCCAGGGCCATCGGCTTTTCATTGCAGTAGGCAAGTATCCAGGCCGGAAGCCCTTCAAAACGGGTTTTTGTGGGTTCGTTCACCGACCGGCCATCGTACACGGTCACAAAATCCAGGGATTTGGTGAAAAACAGAAAGGGAACCTGCTCCGATTCGTGGCGGCGTCTCCATTCCGAGACGGTTTCCTTTAACTTCAGGCTGAATTGCGGGCTGACCTGGTTTTCCGATTCGAACTCGAAGTCGTAGGCGATTTTCATCAAATCCAACTGTTTTCCGTCATAAACATAAGGGTAAGCCTCGCCGGGGCCTTTGATGGTGACGCCGTAGTCACCGGGCCGGGTGAAATACGGACTGAACCGTTCCAGCCAGAGATCCCCAACGCCAATGGGGGGCTGAAGGTGAGTCAACGATTGCAGAATATCGATTTGCTTTTGGTAATCTTCGTCGATCTCGCCGGGAAACCCGGTCAGAATGTTCCAGGTCACATCGATTCCGTAATACAGCGCCCACTTCAGGAAAAAAATGTTCTGCATGGGGCGCACGCCCTTATCCATGTCGTTCAACTGGTTCGTGCTGAAGCTCTCGATTCCCGGTTGAATCACGTTGACGCCGCCTAAGGCGAGGGTTTTGATCTGCTGTTTGTTCAGGTTGCTTTTCACCTCGATAAAAAACTGCAGGTCGTAATTTTCCTTCGCGAATTCCTGGAAAACCCCGTCGATGTAACTCAGCTCGAGGATATTGTCCACCAACCGGAAGCGGAAGGTGTCATAGCGTTTGGAGAGTTCCGAGATATCCGAATGGACTTGTTCGATGCTCCTCGCCCTGAACTTCATCGTGGACGCGTTCAGCCCGCAAAAGGTGCAGTGATGCTTCTCGCCCCACCAGCAGCCACGGGCGGTCTCATAAAGAACGATGGGGTTTTCCAACAGCTGGGAGCCAGGATCGATGGCTTTCAATTGCTGAAAATAATCGTCATAATCCGGCGGACCGTATTCCTCAAAGCTTTGGAACATTTCCGAGCTTTCGCGGTGCAGGATTTCCCCGTCCTTGCGGTAGACGACTCCGCCGGGAATCTCACCGCCATTTTGCAGGGCTTGCATCAGTTGCGGCAGAATGGGCTCCGCTTCGCCCTGCACCACGTAATCGATCCAGTCAAAGGCACGAAAATATTCCAGCCCCATTTCGGAATCGAAATTCGAACCGCCGAACAGAATTTTAATGTCAGGATATTTTTCCTTGATGCCTTTAGCCAGGGTCACGCTGGCCAGGTTCTGATTGAAGGTGGACGTGAAACCCACAGCCGAAAACTGACCCCAGTCCACCGACTCCACCGCCCATTGAAGAAACTCCGGAACCATTTTCTCCTTCACATCCAGCAAATATTGCACCGGGCGGTCGATGGATTGGCAGACATCATTTACGTGGTTATCAAAGTGACGGGTGTATTCGCGGTTGCCCTCGGCATCTCCGAACAGAGGGTGAGAAAACAGCCATTCGCCGATCAGGAACCGCTTTTCGCAAAGTTCGTTATAAACCGGCATTCCCAACTGATGAGCGAATTGCAGGTTGAAGTAAAAACTCGTCACCTCGTGCCCGTGACTCTTGAGCAGGGTGGAGAGCGTCCCCAGTTGAATCGAGGGATAAATATGAAAGCCAAACGGCATATTTACTAACGCGGTTCGAAACGGCATGTTTGAATTTTAGCAATTCACTCCAAACAAATCACAATAAAATTGGGTTTTTAGATTTAATTTAGGTATTTGTCCGATTTTAAACTTGGAAAGGAACTATCCCCACCCTGAACAATTAAGTTTAGCTAAATGGTCTACAATGCCATTTGACATTGTGGTATTACCTAATATTACCGAGATTTAAAGCCTGCAATTGACTAGATCGTGCAACCGCGTTTTATAAAGGGCTAAGACATTAGAAAGCGTGCAAAATGAGACGGGCGTACTATCAAAATAATATTTTTAATTTTTTAAAAGTTAGAGAAGAAGAAATTATTGGCGAGCTTACAAGAAATCACCATTTTACACTCGAGATCATGCAGAAAAATGCATGGATTGAGCAGATTGCTAATCTGAAAGATCAGCTCAGCGATTTTCAGGATGGGGATGTATTCTTCGAGTTTTCAATTCCTAGGATGGGTAAGCGTGTTGATGTTCTGCTTTTAATTAATGGGGTGGTTTTTGTTCTCGAATACAAAGCAGGTTCAAAAAAGTATGAGCAGTATGCCATAGATCAAGCCTTAGACTATGCACTCGACCTAAAAAACTTCCATGAGGGCAGTCATCAAAAACATATTGTCCCTGTGGTTGTTTGCACGAAAGCTCCTGAACAAGCGAATAGAATTAGCTGGTATATAGATAATATAGCGTTACCACTGTTTTCTAACGGAGCGGACTTGAGAAAAGTTATCCAGCAAGCTCTTACGGAAATCCCAAGACAAGAATGTATTGATAGAAAAAGATTGAGCGATATACCCGCATACGATCTTTCTGATATTCCCCCAGAGGGCCTTAATGCTCGTGAATGGGCTAACAGTGGATATAAGCCAACTCCCACCATTGTTGAGGCAGCACAAGCTTTATATCAGGGACATTCAGTTGATGAAATATCGCGTTCCGATGCTGGCGCTAAAAACCTCACTCATACTTCCGATTGTATCTCTGAGATTATTGAACACTCAAAAGAACATGGAAAGAAATCTATTTGCTTTGTTACCGGGGTACCCGGAGCAGGAAAAACTCTTGCCGGATTGAATATCTCCACACGCGAGGTTGATGGAACCACAGAAGAACATGCTGTTTTCCTTTCTGGCAATGGCCCTCTTGTGTCAGTTTTAAGAGAAGCACTTGCTAGGGATGAAGTCTCACGTGCCAAGGCAGAAGAAAAATCAATTTCCAAAAAAGAGGCGAAGCAAAAAGTAAGCGCTTTTATTCAGAACATTCACCATTTTAGAGATGAGGGCCTTAAGTCAGATGCTGCTCCAATAGAGCACGTTGTAGTATTTGATGAAGCACAAAGAGCCTGGAATCAGGTGCAGGCCGAAAAGTTTATGGTCCAGAAAAAAGGCGTCTCTGAGTTTGATATGTCTGAGCCTGAGTTTTTGATTAGCCTTATGGATCGCAAGCAAGACTGGTGCACAATTGTTTGTCTTATAGGCGGTGGTCAAGAAATCAACACAGGGGAAGCAGGTTTAATTGAATGGTTCAATGCCTTAGAAAAACGTTTTCAACATTGGGACGTTTATCATTCTGGACAACTGAAGAATAAGAATTATAGTTGGGGCCAAAATTTGAGATATAAACTTGCTAAATTCAATACCATGGAGAAAGAAGCATTGCATTTAGCTATTTCAATACGCTCATATAGAGCTGAAAAACTCTCTGACTTTGTAGGCGCCATTGTAGATGGTAATGCCCAACAGGCTAATAATATTTATTCTTCGTTGGACGCCTATCCCTTAGCACTCACAAGGAACTTAAGCGAGGCAAGAGATTGGCTAAGGCAGCAAGCCAGGGGGACGGAGCGTTTTGGGCTAGTAGCATCCTCTGGAGCTATAAGGCTAAAACCTGAGGGAATTACAATAAAGTCGAAAGTTGACCCTGTAACTTGGTTTCTCAATGGTAAAGAAGACATTCGATCGTCCTATTATTTGGAGGATGTCGTCACAGAGTTTGATATCCAGGGGCTAGAGCTCGATTGGACCGGTGTTTGTTGGGATGCTGATATGCGTATGGAAAATGGTTCCTGGAGCTTGTATGCATTCAAGGGTACAAAATGGCAAAACGTAAACGATAATTACAGACGTGTTTATCTAGCGAATGCCTATCGAGTGCTTTTAACCAGAGCAAGACAAGGTATGGTGATCTTTGTACCGAAGGGGGATGAGCAAGATTACACACGACCACACAATTTTTATAATGAAACATACAAGTTTTTAATATCCTGTGGCATCAAGGCGCTCTAATATAAAAAATTTTCATGGAAACGGCTGCTAATTTAATAGTAAAACTTCCTCAATCTCCACTTTCCCATTAAGTTAGGAACAACGAACAAGGTATCAATTGACAGGTGCCCGGAAGGGTTTCTATAATCGGTCATTCTTAATATTAATTCTGTACAAGGCCGTCATCAAATGTCTGAAAAAGAAAAGTTTCTCTCTGCCCTCAAGAAACCGGGCGCGATCCGTTTCCCCTGCAATGAAAGCCTGGTGACAGGGTTTGAAGATCAATTTTCTAAACTAAAGAGCGTCCAAATCGAAGGTGCCACCTACTGGCATGAAAACGACAAACCGGGAGTCGCCAATACCCGCATTAAAATCTATCCCACCGGGCACATGGCTTTTTACAACCGCGAAGGAAGGCGTTTTCTCACATCAGACCCTGGCGGAGAGCCGCTCAACGAATGCGAATGGGTCACCGATGAAACGTCGGGCCAGACCCGTCTGGCCCATGCCCGCATGCAACTCGACTGTCAGCAATGGATCGGCATCAAGCCGAGAGCCAAAACCTTCAGCACGCAAATCGACATCAAGGGGCAACCGGGGTGGGAAACGATATCGCTCGACGACCTGAGAGGAAAGGCCGCGGAAGCCTGGCGGGTGCCGGTTTCGGAAGTGAAATATTTTTATTCAGACGAGAACATGGTCCCCAAGGGAGATGGAAAATACGACATCCGCCTCACCAAGGACGGGCTTTACGCATTGAACGACGGCGAGTTCGACAAAACCCTGTTCATCAGCTTCATGTTCGCGGTCAATTGGGCCAGACTGGACCTCATTCCGGTGGTCGAGTTGTTTCAATCGACGCTTCCGGGAAGCGGCGGCGCGACGTTCGAGCTCATCTGGGGGCTTTATGAAGATCAGTCCCGGGAACAGGATCTGGGACCCCTGCGCTACCGGGGGCTTCCCACCTACCCTTCCAAGGAAGCCTTCAACATTTTTTCCGCGTTTTTCACACCCAAAGGCCCGGAAGGCAAAGACATCATGAAAGTCTTCATGGACGCCGACCGCTCGCATCAGATCACCTGGACACCCAAACCCAATCCGCCGTGGCGCTATTTCAGCCATAACCACAAACTCACGCTGACGGTTCAGGACAAATTTTTGTTCAAGGTCACGGCTCACGACGATGCTCTGGCCATCCCCTTCGTCAATTGCGCCCGCGGAGCCAAGCCGTCCTGCCAGCGCGAGTTGCAGGTGAAGCAAGGTTCGTTCATTCTGATCGACGGAGACCTGGGACGGGAGATTCCCTTTGAGACGCAATGGGGCATCGAACCCCGGGTGGAACCGTTGAAACCTCTGGCCAAGAGCCCCTTTGGCTGGAAATGGTTTTTCAACAATTTCCCCCCCACCGTGGACCCGGTTAAAATTCTTTATACGGTTCCCTTTTACCCGGAAGGCGCAGCAGACATCGACGAGGCCGCCCTTCAGCCGATGGTTCTCGACCAGATGTTTTATTATCTGGAAATGTCTCCCGGCATGCCCAAGAAGCTGGAAAAGATCGACAAGGTGCTGATCCACACCTTCGATACCGTGATCGCCGGATGCATCGACTGCACCCATCCCCGGCAATACACCGTGCTGTTCAGCGACCCGGAGTTCGCACAGAAAAACGCCTGCCTGTTATGGAATTATGGAGCCTCGCGCAATCAACTGGATAACCTGAGCAAAGTGTCCTTTCTTCCTGAAAGAGAAAACGTGGTGGACGTCTATAAGGAAAAATACGGGCTCATTTTTAAATGGATTCCCTTCATATATTTTCAAGACCGCGAGGCCTGCCAGAGCATGCTGCAAAGTGCGGTCGAGGCCCTCGAGCCGGAAGGCATCCTGTTTCTGGTCGGTCCCAAACCCATTCAGGGGCTGTTCGAACACTTTTCTCTGGACTGCCTGTACAACGATCCGGTCATCAACATGCCCTTTTACCGCCAGCATCTCAAAATGTGTCCGGAAAATCAGGTGAACCCGGAATTGACGGTCTTCTTGGTTGAAAAAAAGCAGGTCAAGAAAGAAGAACCGCCTCCCCTGCCACCGGTGGAAATCGACCAGGACCTGCCGCAACCCGATTTGCGCGGCTTTCGGCGCAATTAAAGCGGGAAAAATTTGAACTCAAATTAGAGCCGATCTCCCTATTTGCCGCATCCGTCATCGCGAGCCGTGATAAACGGCGCAGCGATCCAGGTGCTATGGATTGCTTCGCTAGGCTCGCAATGACGAGGTGACGACTTGGTAGAATATTAGAAATTTGAAAATTTGCCTTGACTTATGGACCAACTGGTCCCATAATCGATCCGTTATGAATATCGGACGACCCAGAGAATTTGATACCGAACAAGCGCTGGAGACCGCCATGCAGGTGTTCTGGAGCAAGGGCTACGAAGCCACCTCCCTTTCGGACCTCATTGATGCAATGCAAATTTCCAAGAGCAGTTTTTACCAGACCTTCGAAAGCAAACACCGGCTTTTTGAAAACTGTATCAACCACTATCAGGACACATTCATACACGGCATCACCGATTCTTCTCAAAAAGCAAAGACAGGCCGTTCTTTCATCGAGGGCACGTTTCATTCCATGGCGGAAAAGGCCAAGCCCAAAAGCGATCGCAGGGGATGTCTGATATTGAATTGTGTCAGTGAATTTGCCCAAAAGGATCCGGTCATAGCGGCATTGGTTACCAAAAGCATCAAACGAATAACGGATGTTTTTTTTTCAGCGGTAAAACGCGCTCAACAGGAAGGGGATATACCGCCTGATAAAAAACCGCTCATCCTGGCCCGCTATCTGGTGAGCAGTATGAACGGTCTGACAACGATGATCAAAGCCGGCGCGAACCCAAAGGAAATTAAGGAAACAGCCGAAGTGATCCTGGCCGCTTTGGATTAAACTTTTTTTTGGTTCACTTTTGGACCAATTGGTTCAATTTTATCAACCACCTCAAAACCAAAAGGAGAAAACCATGCCTCTCGTTCAAATCAAAGGAATCAGTGGAGTTTTGAATCACGAACAAAAGCAAGAAATGATAAAAAAAGTCACCGATGCGGTCGTTTCCGTGGAAGGCGAAGGTCTGCGCCCCGTCACCTGGGTCATCATAGAAGATGTCAAATCAGGCGAGTGGGGCGTCGGCGGAAATCCGGTCACCACCCATGAAGTTCAAGAGCTGGCGACAGCAAAACCATAACCTTTTTAAGGGGGCGTTAAGCCCCCTCCCCCTATAGGAGGAAATCATGAAAATCGAAGATTCGATCACCTTGGTAACAGGCGCAAACCGGGGAATCGGCCGCGCTCTGGTCACGGCACTGGCGACTGCGGGAGCGCAGAAAATATACGCCGGCATGCGGGATGTCGAAACATTTAAAAGGAACCACCCGGATATATTTGACAGTTTCCAGGGAAAGGTGGAACCGCTAGCTCTTGATATCACGAAGAAAAACCAGGTCGATTTCGCAGTTGAAAAAGCTTATGATGTCAATTTACTCATCAACAACGCCGGAATCGCGAATTACAGCGGATTGATCGCCGCTGACGATCTGAGTTCGGCGCGGCAGGAAATGGAAGTGAACTATTTCGCGACCCTTTCCATGATCCGCGGCTTTGCTCCGGTGTTGAAGAAAAATGGCGGCGGCGCCATCGTCAACATCCTGTCCGTCGCCAGTCTGGTGAACTTTCCGCTACTGGGGTCTTACAGCGCATCCAAAGCCGCGCTTTATTCTTTGACTCAGGGCGTGCGCGCGGAACTGGCGGCCCAGGGCACTGCGGTGACAGGCGTGTATCCCGGCCCCATCGACACAGACATGGCCAGGGGAATTGATATGAAGAAAGCCTCTCCTGATAAAATCGCTTTGGGAACACTGGATGCCATTGAAAAAGGCGAAGAAGACGCTTTCATCGACCAGATGGCGGTAGAAATTCGACAGGGTTTATTGTCCGACCCTAAATCGGTCGAGAGGCAATGCGGGGAAATGCTTCCAGCGTGACCAGCCTGAGGCTGGACTCAATAATGACGGACGATGGGTCAGCTGGCAAAACAATGGGGATAAGTCGCATTAAGTTCAAACTTTTGCTTTTTTAATTGCATTGTATTCATGGAGGGTATCGTGAAAAAACTTTTCATTCTGTTGCTTTTTATTGGCATCACCTCAACGGCTAACGCGAAAGTAAAAACGGAAGAGGTCAAGTATTCCTCTGGCGGGGCGCAACTGACAGGGTTTCTCGCCTATGACGATGACGTTGTGGGAAAGCGTCCCGGCATTCTGGTTGTCCATGAGTGGTGGGGGCATAACGAACACGCAAAAAACAAGGCCCGCAAGCTGGCCCGGATGGGTTACACCGCCTTCGCCCTCGACATGTACGGCGACGGCAAGCTGGCCGACCACCCGGAAAAAGCAGGAGAGTTCATGAATGCGGCTTTCAGCGATTGGGAAGGCTCCAAGGCCAAATTCAGGGAGGCCAAAAAAACCCTTCAGGCGCATAGAACCGTGGATCCTGACAAAATCGGCGCCATCGGCTTCTGCTTCGGCGGCGCGGTCTCCATACGCATGGCCCGCGGCGGCGAAGACCTCAAGGCAGTCGTCGCGTTTCACAGCGCCCTTCCCGATCAGCCCGCGATCGAAAAAGACCAGGTGAAAGCTGCGATACTGGTCATCAACGGAGCGGATGATGGTTTTCTGAAATCAGATGCGGTGGCCGCTTTCACAAAACAGATGGTGGACGGCAACGTTGATTTCACCTACAGAAGCCTGAAGGGGGTCCGGCACAGTTTCACCAACCCGATGGCGGATGAATTCAGCAAAAAGTTCAATATTCCCGCCCTCAAATACGACAAACAGGCCGATAAAACATCCTGGAGAACCATGCATCGGTTTTTCAAGAACGTATTTGGCCGTTAAGGAAGAACGGCACAGGGACATCCTGTCTTTGCGAGGAGCGGCAGCGGCGAAGCAATCGAGAAAACCACAATACACTCTGAATCTCCCCCTGCGGGGCACGAAAGCTTCGGAATATTATAACGACCACGCCGCTTTCAGCGGCTCGCGATGACATTGCCAATGGCAAAAAATCACTACAACCGTTCAATTAATTGAGAGACCCTTATGGACACTCTTGACGCTATCTACCAACGCCGGGCCGTCAAACAATTTGACCCCACACACAAGCTGTCTCCTAAAGAAGAAACCATGCTTCTGGAAGCCGCCATTCAGGCGCCGACCAGTTTCAACATCCAACACTGGCGTTTCGTGATCGCCCGCGACCCCGAACTCAGGCAGAAAATCCGCAAGGAGTTCGGCAACGATCAGGCGCAGATGACCGACGCATCGCTTCTCATCATCATGACCGCGGACATCAAGGCCTGGCAGAAAAACCCCGAACGCTACTGGCAAAACGCGCCCAAAGAAGTGGCGGAACTTCTGGTTAACTGGATGAAACCCTTTCACGAAGGGAAGGAATGGTTACAACGCGACGAGGCCCAGCGGTCGATCGGCATCGCCATGCAGACCCTGATGCTGGCTGCCAAGTCAATGGGCTACGAATCCTGCCCGATGATTGGATTCGACAGCGAAAAAGTTGCGGAACTCATCAACCTTCCTGACGACCATGTCATGGGCGCGATGGTGGCCATCGGCAAGGGCACCAAGGACCCCTGGCCCAAACCCGGCCAACTACCGCTCAGCGAAGTGGTGATCGAAAACAAATTTTGATGAATGAACTCCCCCTTCCATGAAGGGGGCTGGGGGGATTTCGGACCTCCCTTACCCTTCATTTGCGAGAAAGGGTATAAAAACGCCTCCCCTTACCAAGGGAGACGTAGAGAACACAAAAAGTTAATTAAATGAAAAAATTCTCATGAAACTTTACGCAATCCGGATTTTCGTCGATGACTGGGACAAAGCCTGCGATTTTTATCAGAAGGTATTAAAGCTACCGCTGAAATTTTCCGATGCCGCAATGGGCTGGGCGGAGTTTGATGTCGGCGGTGCAAGTTTCGGTATCGAACGCGTTGACAAAAACACCGATACGAAAGAGAAACTGGTCGGCCGGTTTTTAGGCGTATCCCTGCAAGTGGATGATATCCAATCCAAATATGAAGAGTTGAAGGCATTGGGTGTGGAATTCACATCCCCTCCCGAAAAACAACCCTGGGGTGGCACCCTGGCGCACTTCAAAGACCCCTCCGGCAATACGTTAACCTTATTGGGTTAATCCTATGCCGGTGAGGAGCTATGAATCCCTCATCTAACAGTCGGCGGGACAACCTGCTTGCCATAGTCGGGTTGATGGTCGCTTTACCGGCAATTTATTTCTTTACCGGACGCTTTCTGAAATACGAAATACTTTACCTTTAATGTTATACCGACCCTTATAAACGAAACCAGGCATCCATCAAACTCAGGAGGAAGCAGCCATGAGCACGAGCTACAAATACAACCGCCTATCCAAAGATAACGCAGCCTTATTGCTGGTGGATCATCAGTCGGGTCTTATCTCGCTCGTTCAAGATTTCTCACCTGGCGAGTTTAAAAATAATGTTTTGGCAGTGGCTGCTTGTGGAGCCTATTTCAAGCTACCGACCATTCTAACCACCAGCTTTGAAAACGGTCCGAACGGTCCACTGGTCCCCGAACTCAAGGAGATGTTTCCCGATGCACCATACATTGCGCGTCCGGGGAACATCAACGCTTGGGACAACGAGGACTTTGTCAATGCCATCAAGCAAACAGGCCGCAAGCAACTTATCATCGCAGGCGTAGTGACTGAGGTTTGCGTCGCCTTCCCCGCACTATCTGCGATTGAAGAGGGTTATGAAGTGTTCGTTATCACAGACGCTTCTGGAACCTTCAACGAGGTCACCCGCCACAGTGCATGGTTACGGATGCAGGCCGCCGGCGTGCAGTTGATGAATTGGTTTGGCATGGCTTGCGAACTTCATCGCGACTGGCGCAATGACATTGAGGGATTAGGCGCCTTGTTTTCGAACCACATACCCAATTACCGGAATCTCATGACAAGTTATTCTGCCATGAACAAGTAGCTGCCATCGGCAAAACCACCAAAGACCCGTGGCCCAAGCTCGGCCAGTTGCCGCTTAGTGAGGTGACGGTTTAGAATAGTTTTTGAGAGATAAGCTTCCCCTTCCATGAAGGGGAAGCTTGAAATTCCTGTCAACCTTGCCTAATTTCCCAACTTGGGAAAAATCTATATCATCACTTTGGGGGTGGGTTGCCGTTTGATGGAAGGGTTCTTTCTGGCCTGGAGATCGGTTGGCTCCAAGCTCTTTGCACTTTTTTGCGGCCCCTTGTCCTGTTGGGAGAAAGACAGGTCAAACAACCGGATTTTTTCTAGTTTGAATTTTCTTCAATACAATCTTCGATTTTACCTTGTTGGCCGATCCGGTTGATTATGGCCTCCTGCAATTGATCGTCAAAAGCATTGATCCCTTGTTCAGAACATCCTGATATTTTCCATTCATAGCCTTCAAATATATTTTTTCCCGCACACAATTTGTCAACTTCGTTGACAGCTTCTTCTATGTTTTGGGATTTTAATCGCACATCCAAATCTGTTTCTACTAAAATGTGATAGATGTTCAGTTCGTAATGGGCTTTGAATCCATCCCAGAATATATTGTCATCAGTTTCTTCCTGCTCGATGCGCTCTAGGATGTCATCACGTAATTTCTCATTGAAATCATGGATGCCGCCATCAGGGCATCCTTCGATTTTCCACTCGTAGCCTGCAAATAATTTTTTGCTATCCAACATTCTTTCGACTTCTTTATTTGCTTCCTCCTTTGTTGTTCTTGATTTCAACTTGACCTCGAGATTGGTATATACGGGCACGCGGTTTACTTTTAATTTAAGTCCCATTTTTCTGCTTTCCTCCGGCTTTCAATACAGGTCTATTAACTCTGTCGAATATTCGATCAAATCCAAAAGATCCAGCTGTGTTTACTTGGGGAAGTCAACCCATCACAACATGACTTCGGGGGCAAGTTGCCGTTCGATGGAAGGATTGTTTTTTACGTAGATATCGGGAAGGTCGTTGGTGCCGAAATGGGTGATGTAGAGAAAGATGTGTTCCCTGGCATTGATTCGTAACGCCCAGGGGTCGAAATCGTTTTTATAAAAATCCTCGTAACGGGCCATCGCTTCTTCGGTGGTCTGCCCCGATTCCGGTGTGTAATAAAAGTCAAGGGCCAGGTCGTGCTCGGGATTGGTTTTCACGGTGATACCGAAATGCTCCGTTTCATGCATGACCGGCGCGTTGTTGTAGAGCACGAAAAAATACATCTCCACCGATGGAATCTTGTCCTGGTGATCGAGGAGAAACCGCCGCGTGTCTTCGGCTTCTTCCGGCGTCTCGCTGGGAAATCCGTAAAAGCCCATCACATGGCTCCAGATTCCTACGCGCTTGGCCTCGGTCAGATTCTTGATCGCCACTTTGATGTTTGTGTCCTTTTTGACCAGCCGGATGATGCGCTCATTGGCCGATTCCAACCCGAAATACAGGGAACGGCACCCGGCCTTGGCCGCCAGATCCCACATCTCCGGTTCCAAGAGGCTCGCTTCAAAGCGGATCAACGTCGTCCAGTAAATATCGAGCTTCGCTTCGATCATCATCGGCGGCAGTTTGACGAACAAGGCCGGTGGAAACGATTCATCGGTGAACAGGAAATGCCTGGCGTTGTACTTTTCCTTCAACTGCCTGAGTTCATCGACGATCTGATCGGCATGCTTGGCGCGGAATTGATCGATGTAGCCCGCACCGTGGTCGCAGAAGGTGCATTTTCCCCAATAGCATCCGCGCGTTCCCAAATAAGGGACCAGTTTTTCAGGAGAAAAATATTTTTCCCACGGGATGCCGTCGAAATCGGGAATCGGCAGTTCATTCACCCGCTCCTGATACGTTTCGTTGACCCGGACGAGACCGGACTCGTCTTTGTAAATGAGATTGGGAACCTCAGACATCTTACGCTTGCCGTCCAGTGCTTCCACCAGCCACACCAGAGCGTGTTCCCCTTCATAAGTGATCATCGAATCGAACGCATTGCCCCAGAATTTATCCTGTTTGGGCAACTCGTTTTTGAGCCGCGTGACGACGTTGCCGCCGACCGTGACATGGATGTGCGGGTATTTCTCCTTGATCAGCGTGGAAAATGTGATTCCCGACATGAGCTGGACAGGCGTACCAATCGAGATGCCGACGATGTCCGGCTTTTCCTCTTCGATGTATTTAAAAACCAGCTGACGGCACACATCGGCATACACGTTCACGTTGTCATCGTGCGGGGCTTTGACGAGGTCTTCCGAAACCCACGGGCGGTACACGTTGAGGTTGCTTTCCACCGGGTAAAAATTAACACTGGCGGGAAAATAGGAAACGGAAACATATTCCATGATTTCCCGAAAGGCGTTCAGAGCCCATTCAGCCTTGTCGACTTCATAAAACTCTTCGGACCGCATGATGACCTTGGCACGTTCCACCTTATTGATGTGATGGTCGAGGTCCAGCTTGCCGTAATATTTCAGTAAATCCAGTAGATCCAGTTCCTCTTCGGTGATCGTGCCTTCCCATTTTTTGGTCTTCAGTTCTTTTCGGCGGCGGTCGATCCGGTCGCGGGTGAATTCCAGGTATTCACGGGTGAAGAAGTGGTCATACATCTCGACATTGATGTCTTTTTGCACCACTTCAATGCCGTTTTGGCGCAATACCGCCGTCAAACTCGGAAGAGCCAGGTAAGGCGCCGTGGGGACCCATTCCGGCGGAAATATCAGCATGACCTTTTTCATAAAACCATCTTTCTTAAGAAAGCTATCGGATTTTTCGGCCTTTCTGCAACCGTCCTGTCACTTGGTTATCACATGGTATCATATCAACCGGAGGCCGAAAACGTAGATTAAACCCACACCGAGTAAACACCATGCTTCGGAATTCCTAAGAGAAATCCGCAAACTCGACGCATCTCAGCCAGGAGGGAATCGATTGATTTCTCTGGGATTCGGTTTGCGATAATGATACCATGAGCTATTCGAAAAACCACTTGATCTGTTTAACTTATCCCATAAAACCCGGGCCGTATGCGGGGCCTGAAATTGATTTTTGGGGTATAATTAAATGGGAAAAAATATTTCAGGGAGTGAGATCCATCATGTCAGAGTACGAAACGAGCGCCGAAAACAAAGCCAAAATCCTTCTGGACGAGGCAAATTTAACATTTTGTGAAACGTCTGAACGTAAAGACAGTGCTGAAAACAGAACACTGGATGGATCCCCCTGGGATCAGGGAAAAATGGACGGGGAATTTGACGAGGAGGATTACAATCGCATTCTGGAGTTGCAATTGCAGGCGGCCAAAATTTGCGATGAACATCCCGAACTGGAAGAAAAAACCGGGGAAATGTTTCAGTCGGTCACACAGGAAAACGCCGATGAGGTGTTACAACAGATCATGGCGGAGCCCGATTTACGCGACCTGGCAAAGATCGCGGTGACGATATTTCTGCTTCGTTTTCCGACAGTGCAATCGTTCGTCAACAAGGGTCATCCTCTGGTACTGGCGATGGATGAATACATGCTCGAAAACGCCAACGCGCAAAACTGGCAGGACTACGTAAATATCGCCGAAGAATTCGGTTGGTCCGTTAAAGCTTAATAATAAGGATCAAAAATTGTCGCCCAAGCCCTTAATATTTCCCTTTAAAAATCTTGCCGTAAAGCAAAATATATTTCTATAAACCGCCATGCAGTTTCGCTACAAACTCGCAAAAGAGACCTTCAAGAATAAAAAGATTCCTCCAAAAAAAGCTCCGGGAGAAGACAACATCTCCGCGGACCAGCGGGGAGACCACACCTGGTCCGATTCGCAGTTGCTCAGCCTGGATAAGGAAACCAAACGCGTTGAGAAAAAACCGGAAGAATCCAAAGAAGTTTCACGGCGGGAATTATTTTCCTTCGGGCGACTGACCGACTTTGCCGACGCCGTCGAGGAAGGGGAAAAAAATCGTCCCAGATCAAAGGAAACCGACTCTGGCGAGGCCTCTCCATCCGACGAAGCAACCGACACTCAGGAAACAACGGAGGAAGCGCCCGCTCCCGAAACAGAAGAAAAAAAGGGGTTTTTCCGCCGCATGGTGAGTAAGATTCGTCCCGGCACAAAGAGTGAAGAGCCTGCAACCGTCGAAGAGCCCGAAGCCCAAACAGAAACCGCTTCAGCAGAAGCGTCCTCTGATCGGGAAACTCAAGAAAGCGCCGTCGCCCCCCCTCCCCCGCAGGAAACGGTCCTTGGAATTCCTGTGGACGATGAAGACGTCGACCCGGAATACAGCCGCCGCAACCTGTTAAGACAGGGCGTGCATTTCTTTGCCAAACCGGCCATAGAGAAAGTTCAAAATAAGATTGACCGGGTGAACGAAACCGTCGACAAGATCACCAAGCGGGTTCCCCTCATTCGACCGCCGGGAGCCATCTCCGAGCGGCAGTTTCTGCAGGCCTGCACCCGTTGCGAAAAATGTATTCACGCCTGCCCCAAGGACGCCATTCAGCACGTTCCAAAGAAAATGGGGTTTCTCATCCAAAACACACCCTACATCGATCCGGCAAAAATTCCCTGCGTCATGTGCGACGATCTGCCCTGCATTTCCGCTTGTCCGGATGGCGCTTTGGTTCCGCCGCCCAACAACGACCGAATGGAAGTCAAAATGGGATACGCCATTCTGGACAAAAATAAATGCCAGGCGTATGGCGACACTTTCTGCCAGCAATGCGTGATCGACTGCCCCATTCCCGGAGCCATCATCCAAAAGGATGACAAACCCATCATTCAGAAAAAAACCTGTACCGGCTGTGGCGTGTGCGTGCTTTCATGCAGCACTGTGAACATCCCCGTTGCCATCAAGGTCAAGCCGCAAATGGTCATCGAAAGCCAGATCCAGAAAAAACGCTTTGAAATGGAAAAAGCCCGCATCAAGGCCGAACGGGAAGCGGAGGAGAAAAGAGCTCTGGCAGAAGAAGCGGAAAAAGCACAAGCCACCGAAACCGAGAAAGATTAACGTTCCGTCATTTTGGGAATCCAATATTTATCCAAAGCACCGGCGACTACTCCTTCAGGCGCGCCTTCATATCAGTGTATGCAGTTTCGATCAGCTTTGTTAGAGCCATGGTATCGACGTCACCTTCGGGCCTTACTTTGACATGGCGCATGAACTTGCCAGTGCCCTCAAGCAGGCCATTCGGATCGGCAAGCTCGGCGCCTCGAAAGAATCCGACATTGACGTGAGCCTTGAAGGCGTTGACATAGGCGAATGCCACGTCATCAACACAAGCCGTTGGATGGCCGTCATGCAATAACTCTCGAACATCCTCTCCGCAGTCACGCATGACCTCAAACCAGCGCTGTGCGATAGCCCCGAGCTCGCCGGAATACTCTTCCATCCAGCGGTCGATGGCAGTATCTCGCTTAGCGGAATTGGAAAACCGGAAAAGTCCGTTCATAGAGATTTCATTCCAATGTCGGGCCAATAGATTAGATCGTTTCGCTACACTTAATTAGACACATCCTTTTCCGCCTTACTCATAGCGTCCCCAAGCGCTTGATAGGCATTTGAAAACCCGGTTTTGATCTCCTCCCACGCATTGGCGGAACCGTGTTTCAAACCACCGTACCACTCGGCAACTTCGTTTCTCTTTTTCTTGAGCGCACGGATGCTTTTTTGTTTCTTCACCCTGGCAGAGGCCGTCATATCCCCCCATTTTTTATTCAAGTCGGATTCCATTCGCTCTATCCGTTGATCCATTTTATCCAGTGTGGATTTCATATTTTTGACGGCCTCATCCCGCTGTTCGACGGAAAACTTTTTAATTGACTCGGTGGCCTCCTGAACCTCCTTCTTAACCTGGCTTTTTGTGGTTTTCTCCGCAAAAGAAATTTGGGAAGAAAAAATAGTCCAAGTCACCGCCATCATCCAAGTCATCCATTTTAATTTTTGCATATCCACAATCCTTTTTTATTAGGATTCTCATAAAAACGAATTTTCTCCGCACCCTGCCCGCATCTCAGAAACAAAATCATTTGAACCTGGAAATTGCCGATTTAACAGCCGCACCCAGATCATTCCAGGCCTTTTCCATTCCATCCTTCAAATCCTCCCAGGCTTCATCTCCTGAATGCGTGAGCTCATCGAGTTTTTTACGGGCCACTTCCTGTTTGGCCCGCATTTCTTCCAGATCTTCTTTATAATCGATTTTTAACTCCGCACTGGCTTTTTGAGCTCGAGCTTTAAGCTTTTGAATTTCAGCATCCCATTCATCCAACTGCGCTCGAAATTTTTGCAAATAGGCTTCTTTCGTACTCATGCTTTTCCCCCTATTTAAAAAATATCGCAATCATTAGGTTTAATACCTGCCACCCGGTATTAAAAGCTAAACATTTTTCACAGCAACTCTCAAGGACTTAAAATTCCTGCCCCATATACCTCTTCAGGATCATTTTTTAACTTCAAAAAAACCCAGCGAATGGTACAATTTGCCTTTTTAGCGAGGTCTGGTTTCCAAATCCCAGGTTTATTGATAAATACGCTTGAAACTCCTGTTAATTTTAAGTATTTTGGTCCTTCTTTTGCCCCCTCCTTGCCAGACAGGGAATTTGGCGAAAATCGCCATTCCACAGCGTTCTTCTGGATAAAATGATCGCCATGAAAGAATTTGTAAACCCTCGAATTTTAAAAACTTTATGACCCGTCAATTGCTGAGAACTCATAACTGCGGAGAGCTGTCCGAAAAAAATATCGATGAATCTGTCACCCTGTGCGGCTGGGTCCACACCCGCCGGGATCATGGCGGCCTGATCTTCATCGACCTCTGGGACAAGGAAGGTTTGACCCAGGTGGTCCTCAACCCACAGATAGACTCTCTCGCCCACCAGCACGCCCAGTCCCTGCGCGGCAATTACGTCATGGCAGTGCATGGAAAAGTGCGGAGCCGCCCCGAAGGCATGGTCAACCCCAAACTTAAAACCGGCAAAATCGAGGTGTATATCGATGATCTCCAGATACTGAATCGATCCGAAACCCCGCCGTTTACCGGCTGGGACGATCAGGACGTCTCAGAAGTCTTAAGGCTGAAAAACCGTTACCTCGATCTCAGGAGCGATGCTCTGCAACACAACCTGAAGACCCGCTATGAGATCACCCGCGTGATCCGTCAGGTTCTGGACAAGCACGGCTTCATCGAGGTGGAAACGCCCATGCTGACCAAAAGCACGCCGGAAGGCGCACGCGACTATCTGGTTCCCAGCCGCTTGAACCCAAAAAAGTTCTACGCCCTGCCCCAGTCCCCGCAGTTGTTCAAACAGATTTTGATGGTCGCGGGCATGGACCGTTATTTTCAGATCGTCAAATGCTTTCGCGACGAAGACCTGCGTCAGGACCGGCAACCGGAATTCACGCAGATCGATATGGAGATGTCGTTTCTCGATGAAACGCAGTTGTTTCCCCTGGTCGAGGAAATGATGCAGACCGTATATAAGGAAGTCCTCGGGGTATCCATCGAAACGCCCTTCCCGGTTCTTAAATATCAGGATGCCATCGACCGGTTCGGCTCCGACAAACCCGATTTGCGCTTCGGGCTGGAATTGGTGGATTTGGGCGAGGTGGTTCAAGGAACCAGTTTCAAGGTATTCGCGGATGTCCTCAAAAAAGGTGGCCAGATCCGGGCCATCAACGTTAAAAACAGCGCCGAAGTTCTGTCCCGAAAAGCCCTCGATGATCTGACCGAACTGGCTAAAACTTACGGCGCCAAAGGCATGGCCTGGATCAAGATGCAAAAGGGCGAATTACAATCCCCGATCATCAAGTTTTTTGAAAAGGACATGCTCGACCGGCTGATTTCCACGATGCAGGGTGAAGACGGCGACACCATCGTCTTCATCGCCGACAAGCCCAAGGTCGTCGCCGACGCCCTGGCTCATATC
Source organism: Nitrospinaceae bacterium (assembly GCA_021604505.1). NCBI lineage: Bacteria > Pseudomonadati > Nitrospinota > Nitrospinia > Nitrospinales > Nitrospinaceae > Nitrospinaceae bacterium. Next base: position 25,534 of record BQJC01000003.1, read on the forward strand.
CGGCTGGCGGTCGGGCGGCAGCTCAACCTGATCGACGAGAAAAAAATCAACCTCGCGTGGGTCACGGAGTTTCCTTTGCTGGAATATAACGAAGAAGAAAAACGTTACACCGCTATGCATCACCCGTTCACAGCGCCCAATGAGGAAGACCTCGAAAAGTTCGCGGACGCGCCCGAGAAAATTTCCTCCCGCGCTTACGACCTGGTGTTAAACGGCAATGAAATCGCCGGCGGCTCCATCCGTATTCACCAGAAGGAAGTGCAGGAAAAGATGTTCAAACTTCTTGGCATCGGTCAGGAGGAGGCGGAACTGAAATTCGGTTTCCTGCTCGACGCCCTGCAATACGGCGCGCCCCCGCACGGCGGCATCGCCTTCGGGCTCGACCGGCTGGCCATGCTGATCTGCGGTGCGGATTCCATCCGCGATGTGATCGCCTTTCCCAAAACCCAAAAAGCCACCTGCCTGATGACCCAGGCGCCTTCCGACATCGATCTCAAGCAGTTGAAAGAACTTAAATTGAAATACGATTTGTCCTGACCTGGAAAAATCCGGCTTGGCCTTTTATTCGCTTGACACTTTCCAGCCTCATCCCCACAATTATTTTTTTCATCTACAAAAAAAGTCTTTGCCATGTCCTGGGTCGGTTATCGCAAATTCAAGGTTTATTCCAAGATTCCGGAGGCGGAAAACGTCTGCTCCTTTTACCTTTCGCCGCTAGACGGGAAACCCCTTCCACCCTATCTGCCAGGTCAATATTTAACCTTTCAGTTCCACATGCCCGGCGAGGAAAAACCCGTTATCCGGTGTTATTCCTTGTCCGACAGTCCCAATCACCCGGACCACTACCGGATCACGGTTAAAAAAATTCTCCCCCCTCCCAACCGGCCCAATGACCCAATGGGACGGGTTTCCTCATTTCTGGTAGATGCGGTATTTGAAAACGATGTGTTGGAGGTAAAGGCGCCGGCAGGCGTTTTTTGTCTGCATCCCAAGGGGAAATCGCCGGTGGTTCTACTTGCTGGAGGAATAGGCATCACTCCCCTGTTGTGCATGTTGAACACCCTGATCGAATCCGGGTCTCAACGCGACATCTGGTTCTTCCTGGGAGTGCGTAACCGCAAAGAGCATGTCATGAAAGAACACCTGGAGCAGGTGGCTCGTGAACATAAAAACGTTCATCTCAACGTTTGCTACAGCCGGCCTTCCGATGATGATATCAAAGGACAAGACTACCAGTTCGCAGGCCACGTGAATGTCGATCTGCTCAAACAGGTATTGCCCTTACAGAATTATAATTTCTACCTGTGCGGTCCTGAATCCATGATGGCCGCTTTGAGGACGGGTTTAAAAGAATGGGGGGTTCCGGAAAACAGGATTTGGTATGAAAAGTTCGGATCAGGGCCCCCTGCCCTGGAAAAACCCCCGCCCGATATTTCTCCGGGAAAAAGCAAAGCGATTCAGATAACCTTTAAAAATTCCAATAAAACGATTCTCTGGGATGGGTCCGATTCTATATTGGAGTTTGCGGAAGCCAATGGAATCGCCCTGGATTTCGGCTGCCGTTCGGGAAACTGCGGGACTTGCAGTGTGAAGGTTCTTTCCGGGGAAGTGGAATATCAGGATATCCCTTCGGCGGATATCGAGGAGGATCATTGCCTCGCCTGCAGTGCGGTCCCGAAAACGGATCTTGTCCTGGATGCGTAAGGGTCCGGCTGGAATTGTCCGGGGGACCGGCATTCGCCCTACCCCGCGGGAAGGAAGTCAAAGTTTCTAATCAGGAAGAATCGGAGGCTTCCTGAAAAAAACAGGTGTAAAATCCAAACTGTGAAGGGATGATGCCCACGCCGAAAGGGCCGAAGTAAACCGTAAGCCGGGTTCTGTTCTCCATCGGACGATGGAGCGATGGTCATCAATCTAGGCCTGCCGTTGCCGGCAGGCTCAAGCGATCAACCCGAAAGTATCGGACGGGCCGCCCTCAAACACTTTCCTATTCGATCTTGCTCCGGATAGGGTTTACCAAGCTACCGCTGTCGCCAGCGGTACTGGTGAGCTCTTACCTCACCTTTTCACCTTTGCCGCCGCCGGAAAGAAACCTCTCCGGCGGGTGGGCCGTGTCTTTTCTGTGGCACTTTCCTTGAGGTCACCCTCACTCCGCGTTACGGAGTATCCTGCCCTGTGGAGCCCGGACTTTCCTCTATTCCGGCCATAAAGCCGAAACAGCGACCACCTGGTTTACTTCGGCCCTCATCTCAGGAAGAAAAAACGAGTCTACTTTGGCACGGCCGGTTGAGTCTCCGCTTCGGATTCTTCCACCCAGAAAAGAAAGCGGGAGCAATGCGGACAGGGGTGGATCTCTTCCCCGACCTTTACGTCAATCACGATTTGCGGCAAAACCAATTGAAAACACCCCTGACATACACTGTCATGCAGACGCACCACAGCCACGCCCTCCCTGTGGTTTAAAATTTTGTTGTAGCTCTTAACCCATTGCGGCTCGATAGCATCTACCAGTCGCTGGCGCCTGGCTTTAGCATCTTCAAGTTCCTTTTTGACCCGTTCGCCTTCCGCTTTCTTTTTAGCTTTATACTCTTTAAAAGAGTTCTCTTCTTCCTTGAAGCGGGCCTCAATCGCAGGAATCTCTCCTTCTTTTGTTTCCAGAGTTTCCATGATTTCCAGCTCTTTATCTTCTATGCCGGCAATTTTTTCTTTGATAGATTCCACTTCCGATAAAATCGCTGTGTATTCTTTGTTAGTTTTGACCAGCGGCAATTTAGTCTTGGTTTTGGCCATGTGGTCATTTTCCGCCTGGACATCCGCTTCCAACTGCTTTCTGGATTTCTGCATGGAGGCGATGACTTCCCGGGCCTCCTTGATTTCCTTTGTCACGGCCTCCATTTCCGCTGTTGCCGACTGAATTTGATTGGGAATGGCGGCCAATGCTCCCTCAAACTCGGAAATTTCCTGATCCAGATTCTGCAAATCAATCAGTTTTTGCAATTGGGCATTCATCAAATAGCTCCGGCCTTCAAGTGGCCTGCTGTTTCATAATATTGGCATGTGATTGGGTTTCAAAGACTTGTCAGGAAATGTAACACGGGGGTTGGTGGGAATGCAAATTTTTAAAAGACAGCGACCCGTTACGCAGGCTTAATAAATGGAAGGGTTTGTGAGGCTTCAGAAGGCAAGACGAAAGAAAATTCAGGCCTTTTTATGGGCCTTGAATTTCGTCTCCCAATAGACCAAAAACACGCTGGCAATAAAAACGGAAGAATACGTTCCGATGAAAACTCCTATCATCAAAGCAAATGAGAAATCATGGATGATGGCGCCGCCCAGAAAAAACAGGGCCATCACCACCAGCAACGTCGTCCCGGAAGTCAGCAGGGTACGGCTGAGCGTCTGGTTGATACTGACGTTAATCAATTCAAGGAGAGGCGTTTTCCCCCTGCGCCGCATATTTTCACGGATGCGGTCAAAAATAACGATCGTGTCGTTGAGGGAATACCCGATGATGGTCAGAAAAGCCGCTACGATCACCAGGGTGAATTCCTTGTCGGCCACCGAAAATGCGCCCATCGTGACCAGCACGTCGTGTACCAGAGCGATGATGGCGGCGATGGCGTATTGAAACTCAAAACGCCAGGAAATATAAATGACAATCCCTACAAGGGAATATAGGATGGAGAGGACCGCCTTTTCCCGCAGGTCACGCCCCACCTTGGGTCCCACCATCTCGACCCGTTCCACAGTGATGTCCTCGAGGTTGAATTTGTCCTTCAGACTGTTTTTCACCTGCGACCCAACCTCTTCCAGCTTTTCCTCGGACCGTTGCACCCGGATCAGAATATCCTGTTTCGACCCGAACTCCTGAATGGTGCTATCGCCCAAACCAATGGTCTTGAGTCCGTCGCGGATATTATCGATATCGGGGGGAGTTTTAAACTGCAATTGAATCAGGGTTCCGCCGGAAAAATCGATGCCGAATTTCAATCCGCCATGCATGACCACGGAAATCAATCCCGCAAGAATCAGAACGACAGAAAAAATGAGAGCGGTGCCCCTTTTGCCCATGAAATCGATTTCAGTGGGTCGCTTGAAGATTTCCATAGTTATTCATTAAAGGTTTAAACAGGATAACCCGATTCTGCCTGGGGCCATCAAATGCTCAAACGGGTTATTTTTTTCCGGCTCATCACGCTGTCAAAAATGGAGTGACTGACGAAAACCGCTGTAAACATACTCGCCGCGATGCCAATACAAAGTGTAATCGCAAATCCCTTGATCGGCCCGGTGCCGAACTGGAACAAAACAACGGCGGCAATGAATGTGGTTATATTGGCATCCACGATGGTCCTGAAGGCTTTGGCAAACCCGGCTTCAATGGCGGCGCGGACGGTTTTTCCATTCCGCAATTCCTCGCGGATGCGCTCAAAGACCAGTACATTGGCGTCGATGGCCATACCCACGGTCAAAATGATCCCCGCGATTCCCGGCAGAGTGAGCGCCGCGCCAAAATAAGCCAAGGCACCCACCAGCATGACGAGATTTAGAAACAGGGCGGTCACCGCCACCATACCTGACAGACGGTAATAAATAACGATGAAGATGATCACCAGAACGCCGCCATAAATAATGGAGCTGACCCCTTTTTCAATCGAATCTTTTCCGAGAGACGGCCCGACGGTGCGGTTTTCAAGGATCACCACCGGAGCCGGAAGGGCTCCCGCGCGCAGTATGATCGCCAGATCGCGCGCTTCCTCTGTCGTGAAACGCCCGGTGATCTGGGCCCGCCCACCGGCAATTTCATCCTGAATGACCGGCGCGGAATACACGTTGTTATCCAGCACGATGGCCAGCCGTTTCTTGATATTTTCCCGTGTGACCTGCTGAAAGATCGTCGCGCCCACCCGGTCAAAGGTGATGGCGACGTAGGGCTCGTTATAATCCTGGTCGTAACGGACCTCAGCGCTGGTCAGGGTCTCGCCGGTCAATACGGCGCGTTTTTTTAGCAGATAGGGTTCCTGCGTGACCTCTTTTGTCTCTTTATTTTCTACACGCTGGTAAAGGATTTCATCTTCTTCGGGAACATTGCCCTGAATCGCCGCTTCGACGCTTCGGCCCTCGTCCACCAGTTTGAACTCAAGGCGGGCGGTTTTACCGATCAGGTTTATGGCCCGTTGCGGATCTTTAATTCCTGGCAGTTGAACCAGAATGCGGTTTTCCCCCTGGGCTTGAATGGTGGGTTCGGAAACCCCGAATTGATCCACCCGGTTGCGAATGGTTTCCAACCCCTGGTTGACGGCATTTTTGCGGATTCTCTGAGCCTGCTCCTCGGTCAACTGAAAATTGAGATGCAGACCATCGGCGGAACTTCCTTTTTTGATAAGGAAAGGATAAGCCTCCATGATCTTTTCCACCTGCGGCTGATCCACCGTATCGACCATGCGAACCGTGACCCGGTAATCCTCAAGATCGGAAGTGACTTTATCGATTTCGATGTCTTCGTTATCGGCATCGCGCTTGAGGTCGTCCGCCATCCTCTCCAGACTGGCTTCCACCGCCTTCTCGACCTGAACTTCCAGCACCAAATGCATCCCTCCCTGCAGATCCAGTCCCAGCGCAATCTTTTCTTTTAAAGGGTAAGCCAGCCAAACAGCTCCCAGGATTATCGCTAGAATCAGAGGAATCTTCCACTTGAGGTCTTTATACATTTATATCACTTTCCCTCGCTTTTAAGGGCGGCGATGGAAGTCCGGTTGATTTTGATCTTCACGTTATCGGCAATTTGAAGCATGACGACATCGTCTTTAATTTTTTTTACCGAACCGTGAATGCCGCTTAAGGTCACAACCTGATCGCCTTCCTTCAGGTCGTCCAGCATTCTTTGAGTTTCTTTCTGTTTTTTCTGTTGGGGCCGGATCAGGATAAAATAGAAGATGGCAAACATCATGATCATCGGCGGCAACAACGCCAAAAATCCTCCCCCTCCTCCTTCGCCACCTTCCGGCGGAGGCGCCATTGCAAACACTAGATCAAGCATAAAATGAATTTCCTATAATTTAGTGGATTCGGTTGTTCAGGGTGTGACGGCACTTCGGCCAACTATTGTACAGAATTACAAATGCTTATCAAGAGAACTCCGCGGGAATAAGCAGGCCGTGTGAAGGTTCTGCTTCTATCAAATCCATAGAGGTTTGTCAAGATGCCCGCTTCCAGCGCTGGCTCCTCCGCGGAGAATGCGCTGGCTAATAAAATTCCTGGGGGACGCTTGCCTCTTTGGTCAACTCAACATACAGACGGTGGAATTCTTCCGTCGTGAGTTTTGGATCGCGTAAAGCCGCCAGTTGCTCCTGAGTGATCGGGGTTTCCGAAGTATCGTCCCAGGCCGACGTGGCGATGGCGACATAATTTGAGGGGTTGAGACGTTGATGGATCAATCCGGTGATCTCATCATTATATTCCAGGGCCAGATCCATTATCATCCGGGCATCTTCGGCGCTCAAACCGCTGCCCAGGGCGATATTTGTCGGAGGATGCCCGCCTTTCGGCTTCCAATACTGCACCGTGTGCCGCAACACTTTAATGGATTTGGATTTGAGGTATTCCCGTAATTCCTTTTTTCGCTTTTTCTGTTTATGAGCCAGCCACATCTCTATCGTGCAGATAGTGGTCACCGAGGTGTCGCAACTGGAAGCCGCCGAACCCAAAACAGGGAACGAAAACATCCCCGCCAGAAAGGAAATAACCAAAATGCCTGAAATTAATTTGTTCATACAAACCTCACTCCTGCGGAAATAATAAATGACTTAAACATCAAAAAATTTAAAAAATTTAATTTTCACTCTAAAGTTTTCGTTTTTTTAACCGATAGTTTTAGTGGGTTATTTTTTAATCAATGGGAGATTTAGATGGCTGCCATAAGTGATATCAGCGCCGTTTCACCGCAAATTCAAGCCGCCGCCACCGGGAAAGCATACAGTGCCCAGAAACAGGAAGGACAAGCGGCGGCTCAATTGATCGAATCCGCTACCCAAGCCACCGAGGCATCCATTTCCAGCGGCCCCAAAGCCACCGGAAACAACATCGATGTCACGGTTTAACGAATTTCATCCCTGAGCCCATCCAACCGCTGGGCTCGGGTTTTTAATATTATATCCCTTCGCCTTCCAGCTTGGCCCCCCGTTCTTAGTCAGATACCTCGATTCGCAGTTTATTCCAGGACCAGGGTTTGAAGGTTCGAAAAAGCTTCGCATTCCTTCAATAGTTTTTTCCCCTCCTCCGTCAGAGAATTGCCAAAAACCTCCAGATACTTTAAACCCGTCAACGTTTGACTCTCAGCCAACGCCCTGGCACCCTCATCTCCCATCTGGTTTTGCGCCAGATCGAGAGTCTCCAGGCTCACCAGATTGATGGACTGAGCCAGTTCCCGGGTCCCTTCCGAGCCTACCTTATTTTTCCATAAATTGAGCGTCGTCAGGTGAGAAAACACCGGAGATTTGGCAATGGCCCTGGCCCCTTCATCGCCGATGGTGTTGCGCTCCAGGTGCAGGACCCTGAGCCCGGTAATGACTTTGGAATCGGCCAAAGCTTTGATCCCGGCATCGGTGATTTCATTTCTTTCGAGATTCAATTCTCTAAGCCCCGCGAGTTCTTCATTCTTAGCCAAGGACTCCAACCCGGCGTCGCCGATGTATTTGAGCCTGAGATCGAGCACCGTTCCCGCCCGGGTAAGATACTTTTCGACCAGAACCTCCACGGGTTCGTCATTGAAAGGTTTATTCATTTTTAGGACCCTTTTCCCTTTGGTATGAAAGAACCCGTGGCACGTATTGTGCCTGGTTCTATTTTGACGCAAGAGATTATTGTATAAACCTTTACCCTATTGTCAACCGGCAAGGTGATCCGCGCCCGGCTATCGGAAACCGGATCTCTTAATAAAATTTGCCAAAGACACCCTTAAATTCTAAGATTAAATTGAGACGTGCAACCTGTTCATTTACCTGAGAAAACCCGGCATGCAAGAAAACCAGACTTTTTCCTACGACCCGGAAGTCTTATCCAAAATCTCTGCCCTTAAAATGCGGGCACTGAATCTGGTGGAGGGGCTTTTGTCCGGCCAGCACCGAAGCCGTCACAAAGGGTCGAGCGTCGAATTTGCCGAATACAAAGACTACACGCCAGGCGACGAAATCCGCCACATCGACTGGCGGGTGGTGGGCAAAACCGACAAATACCACATCAAGCAATTCGAGCAGTCCACCAACCTCAAATGCACCATTTTACTGGATTGCAGCGGGTCGATGAACTATATTTCCCCGAATCAAACGGGCCTAAGCAAAATGGATTATGCCCGCACCCTGGTAGCGTCCCTGGCCTGTCTGCTTTTAAAGCAATTCGATGCGGTGGGATTGGCGTTATTCAACGATCAGGTGACTCAGCACATCCCTCCCCGGTCCAAGACCTCGCACCTGCAACACATATTGCACGGGCTTTCCAGCGTAGAACCCGGCGGCGTCACCCGCATCGACAAAGTGGTCGGAAAGCTGGTGGAACGCCTGCAAAGCCGCGGCATGCTGATCCTGGTATCCGATCTTTTAGCCAAAGAGGACGATATTCATAAAGATCTCAAGCTCCTCGTCTCGCGTGGACTGGAAGTCGTCCTTTTCCATGTGCTTCACCCGGACGAAGTTTCGCTTCCTTTTGAAGGAGATATTGTTTTTGAATCGCTGGAAGACGATCCTAATATCGGTCTCGACCCGCAGGACGTGCGCGAGGAATACCAGAGGGCCATCCAAAACCAGATCGAGTCGTACCGCAGCCTGTGCCTGGGACTGCGGGTGGATTACGTTTTCCTGGAAACCTCGACGCCCTTGGAACAGGCCTTGAGTTACTACCTTTTGAAGCGCCAGAGTTTAAGCAAAGCATGAACCTGAATTTCCTCTCGCCCATTTATCTTTTAGGATTGCTGGGGATCGCCATTCCCGTGCTGATCCACCTGATGACCAAGCGTCAGCAGAAACACATCCGTTTTTCCGCCATCTATCTTTTGTTTCAGTCGCAAAAACGGTCGATCAAAAAATCCACCCCCAACCGTCTGCTGTTGCTGTTGATTCGCTGTCTGGGCATTTTACTTCTCAGCCTGGCTTTGGCCCACCCCATTTTTTCGTTCGGTGGACCGGAAGATTTTCTTCCCGAGGCCCCGGCGGCCACGGTTTTCATTCTGGACAATTCCTACAGCATGGGAATGCGCTCGGATGACCGCACCTTATACGCCAAGGCAGTGGAGGCGATGCTGCAGCCCATTGGCAAGCTCCCGCCGGGAACGCAAAACGTCTACAGCATCGTATTGGCTTCCCAATCCACCCGTTTGCTGCTGGGCTGGTCGGCGGACGCTTCCCTGGCGGGAAAACTACTCAAGACTTCCCAGCCTTCGTTTCAAACCACCAGCATCGGCAAAGCCCTGGAAGAAGCCGTGAAGCTTCTGGACAAGGCGGAGCAAAAAGTGAAGCGGATTTTTATCTTCACCGACCGGGATAAAAACGGATGGAAGGAAAAAGAATTTCCCGAAGCGGTCACCTCAAAAACCTATCCCGTGACCCTCGTTGATTTCTCACTATTGAAAACGGGGCAGAATCAGGCGGCGGTGACACAGGCTGAAGTGAACCAGGAGTTTCTCACCAACAGCCGGGTCATCCGAGTGAAAACCCAGGTCGCCAACCTGATGCGGGACCGGTCCATCGCCAGGCTGGACGCCGTTCTCTCGGTCAACGGCAAAAACCAGTCGGAAGGAACCCTGAAACTCGACGCCGGAGCAAAGGTCAAAAAGGAATTCACTTTCCCGGTCAAAGGCACGGACCCGATCGAGGGAAACATCGAAATTCCCGACGATTCCCTGCCCGTTGACAACAAACGCTTTTTCTCGTTCCAGCCCGACCAGAAAATCAAAGTCCTGATGGTGGACGGCGACCCCAAAACCGTGGCGCATCAAAGGGAATCGTTTTATCTGGAAAACGCATTGAATCCCTTCACCGTAGCGCTGTCCAACATCGAGCCGACCGTCTCAACGCTGGAAGAGTTGCCGGTGCGCGATCTGTTCGACTTTTCGGTGGTCATGCTGTGCAACGTCCGCGACCTGCCCTTCGATTACGAGCGCGAACTGGAAAAATACGTGCGCCGCGGCGGCGCTTTGTTCATCGCCCTGGGCGATCAGACGGACCCGAAATACTACAACGAAAAACTCGGCAACCTGCTTCCGGTCTCTCTCGCTTCCCTGAACCAGATCGGGGCCGCCGATGAACCCTTCCGTCTCAATCTGAAAAAAAGCAATCATCCGGTGTTAAGAGTCTTCAAGGCAAAATCCCTGGAAGAGATGAAAACCATCCGCTTTCAATCCCTCTACAGTGTCGAGCCCAGGGAAAACCGGGAATTCATCGTTCCTCTCAGCTTCACCAACAAATACCCCGCCATCGTCGAATCCGAGTTCGGCAAAGGCAAAGTAGTGCTCTACGTCTCCAGCATCGACCGCGACTGGAACAATTTTCCCATCCAACCGACGTTTCTTCCCTGGATTCAGCGCTGGGTGAAGTATTCGGCGCGCGGGTTGGAAAGCATCCAGCACCAGGACCTGTTGATCGGCGAACCGTTTGAATGGAAAGACGCCGATCCGGGAAACCGGCTATTCGTGGAATCGCCTGAGGGGCGCATCACCCAACTGGCGGGAACCTCCTATGAGCCGACCTTCCGTCCGGGCGTGTACCGGCTGTTTCGCAAAGTCGATGACGGGAAAGAAAAACCCACAGATGCCGAAAAACCTGAACCGAAAATTCTCTCCAAACTGCCGGCCAATGCCCAGCCTGCGGGAACCTTCACCGTGAACATCGACACACGCGAATCCATTGCCGGGAAAATCAGCGATGCGGAAATCCGAAAACTCATGGGCAACCTCAAAGTGCGGTTTTCATCCGGCGTAAAATCCCAGGAACCGGGCGACGCCTCGACCGGCACCCCGCTGGCCACCCCCTTTCTCCTGCTGGTCGCGGGCATGCTCCTCTGGGAAGGCTTTATGGTGCGGAGGGAGTGATGGGAGAATCTTGAAAAGGTTTTTCGGCAAGCCGTTATTTTAACAAAAATTACCAATGACAAGCCATGACATAACGATGGAATAATTTTTTATCAAAAGTTTAAAGTATGACTCCTATAAGTTGTCCTGAATGCGGAACAGAAATAAGTATAGGGGCTGAAATTTGCCCTTCATGCAAAAGCGATTTACCTCCTACTTCTAAAGACCTTCTTAAAAAAGAGAAGGGAAATTTTAAGGAGAATAAGGTAAACAAAAATAAATCCTCATTCTTTGGTAGACACTGGAGGGGCGAACTCAGCCTGGCTGTAAGTTATTGGATAAATATTTTCCTATTAACTATTTTAATAAAAATTGGGTTGGAATCTTTCAATTCTTTTGTAAATCAAGCCCAGTCTAATCTTAGATTTCTATATTTTTGTGTCATTCTATTACATACAACTTTCATTTTTACTATCTACCCTTGGCAAATTATTGGAACTTGGAGATCAGCAAACCTACACATCAAACGTACCAGTAAACGCTTTTGGGCTATTTTAGCAAAGGTTGTAATAGTGTTAGGAATACTTGGCACTATAGGACAAATGCCTACAATTTTTCCTCAATTAAAAGAATATTGGAAGATTGCATTTGCAAAAGGCGATTTTTCTAAAATGCGTATTACATTGCTACCGAATGGGAAAGAATTAGAAATCGTTGGAGGAATACCTTTTGGGTTAACTGACGAAGTTCGTAAAATTTTTAAAAATAACCCGAACATTCAAGTAATCCGTCTTGATAGCTTTGGCGGGAGAGTTGGCGAAGCTCACATACTAAGAAATTTTATCAAGGAGAAAAAGCTAATTACTTATTCTGCTAGGGGCTGTCTTAGTGCTTGCACGATTCCATTTATGGCTGGTAAGGAAAGAATTCTAAATCAAGGTGCACAACTTGGTTTTCATAAATATAGCTTCCCAGGTCTTTCAGACAAACAGTTCAAAGAAACCTACCGAATCAGTAAAGAAGCAATGATCTCTGATGGAATTGAAAAAAGATTTGTCGATAAGGCATTTACTGCTCAATCCGATGATATGTGGTATCCCTCCCACGATGAACTTGTTAAAGCGAATGTCGTAACCCGCCTTTCCGACGGAAAAGAATTCAGCGTTCCCTCTAAAACAGATGACATAGAGTTAGAACAAATTGAACAGGCTTTCTCAAGCATCCCCTTGTTTAAAGAAATTCAGAAATACGAGGCTGAGGTCTACCAAGCATTATTGCTGGAGGCAAAGCTAAGGTATTCACAGGGAGCCGGTCGACTGAATATGTCATATTATTTAAATAAAAAAATTGCAAAAATTGCTGGTAAAAAGTTGCCAATAGCCCCTGATAAAGAACTAGTTTCTTTTGCAAGAGTGTTAGTCACTGAAATTAGAGAATTAACCGCAAAAGATCCAAATCTGTGTCTCAAAATGCTCTTTCCAGAAAAATTTGGACAAATAGTTATTAGTGATTATCTTTCAAAAGAAACTTTAAAAGCTGACAATGAAGCTTTATCTGGTTTAATTCGGGAATCAATGAAATCGCCACAGAGAACTCCGAACGAGGCTGAGGTATCAGAATATATTGATCTAGTTTCTAGAAAACTGTACGAAGCTTATGGGAATAAAGTGTCGTACTTTGAAAATCCGAATAGAACTGAGATCTCGAAAAAAGAAATTTGTCATATGTTCGCTGATCTTTACGATTTCTCATCAGCAATGCCTTTGATACAAAGCGGTCCTACTTTAAGGTTCATGTTTGCTCAAAATAAGGGGTTCAAAATAAATGCATCACAATTTAACTAGTCATTCCATCTCAAACCAAACACCCCTTCACTCCTTCCTCTAGCCTTTCTTTATCCAACCCTCTACCTATAAAGACCATTTTATTTTCCCGCGCTTCGTCGCCCCAGGGGCGGTCTGGTTTGCTGTCGAACATCATGTAAACGCATTGGAAGATATGGCGGTTCTCAGAGCCTTCGAGATTCAATATCCCCTTGGCGCGCATGACGTCCATGCCCTCGAAGATGAGGAGCATCTGCAACCATTGCACGAATCGATTGCGGTCCAACTCGCCGGGAAGCGTTAAACTCACGGAGGTGATCGCCTCTTCCGGATGGGGATGATCATGATGATCTTCATCCTCTTTGGCAGAGAAATCCTCTAAAGGTTTCACCGACTCCAGATCAAAGCCGCCGATGTTTAAAATCTCATCCAATGAAATTGCGGCGTTCTCGGTCGGGAAAATCCGTGCGGTCGGGTTGATGCTCCGAATGCGGGCCTCGACTCTTTCTAAATCGTCCTTAGAGATCAGATCGATCTTGTTCAGCAGGATGACGTTGGAAAACGCGATCTGCTCCCACATCACTTCCACTTCATCCAGATGCTTCCATATGTTCAAAGAATCGACCAGCGTGACCACGCCATCTAGTTTCAGCGAATGATTGATCTCGTCTTCCAGCAAAAACGCCTGCGCGATCGGACCGGGGGACGCCAGCCCCGTGCTTTCGATCAAGATGGTGTCGAATTTATCGTGCCGCTCGATCAGCCGGTTGAGCGTCGCAATGAGGTCCCCCTTGATCGAACAGCAGATACAGCCGTTGTTCATTTCAAAGATATCTTCATCCGCGCCGATCACCAGATCGTGGTCCACCGGAATTTCACCGAACTCGTTTTCGATCACGGCGATGCGTTTGCCGTGGTTGCCTTTCAGGATGTAGTTCAGGAGCGTGGTTTTTCCCGCCCCCAGAAACCCGGACAACAGGGTCACGGGCAGTATTCTTTCATCAGGTTTCGTCATGAAAAAGCGCCTTTAGTTTCCACAAAATGTTTCCCGGAAGGGATCATTCAAAATGGGTTAAAATAGATGGCATAAAAATATCAAATTTGGGCGATAAATACCGGAAAATTCGACCTTCCCCGCGTCCAGGGGCTCTGGAACGGGACTTGAGATTCCTGTTTTTTCTGTCAAACTAAAACCCGGCAAAGGACTGACTCCACGATAAACGCTGGACCTATCTAGGAATATGAACTCAAAGTTCGCTCTCGGAAATCTATCGAATCAATCCAAAGCGGTTCTGATCGGCGGCTTTGTAGTTGCGGTCATCGTCCTGTTCGAAGTCTGGGAAAAGCAGGAGGACTTGTGGTTTGATGAGTTCACCCAGGATGTCCTGGAAAATACGCTGATTCTCGGCGGGAAGCTGGAAGTCATCGAAAAAGAACTGCAGGGGGTTTTGTCCCTTTACAACGCTTCCACATTTGTCACCGACGGGGAATTCGAAACCTATGTGATTCCCATTCTGAAGAACAACACCTACATCCAGAATCTGAGCTGGCTTCCCAGGGTTTCCCATTCCCAGCGGGCGTTTTATGAAGGGAAAATGGCCACTGAGGGGTATCCCGATTTTCACATCACTGAGCAGTCCGAGGATGGAACTCTGATTGAAGCCAGCCCCCGGGAAGAATACTACCCGGTCCACTACGTCGAACCCTTAAAAAGAAACGACGCCTTGTTTGGTTTTGACCTGAACAGTATTCCCTCAATTGACCAGGTGATCCGTGAATCGCGGGATACGGGGAAAATCATGGCATCGGAAAAATTCAAGTACCTGCAGGACAACCAGAACCATGCGGGAATTTTTGTTTTTGCCCCGTATTACGAAACCAAAACGGCTCCTGTCACTCTGGAAAATCGCCGCCAAAACCTGAACGGATTTCTCGTCGGATTCTACCGTGTGGGTGAAATGATGAACCAGATGGTGCAACCCTACCAGGCACAGGGCATCAACCTGGTCGTTTTTGATGCAGACGCCTCCCCCGGAAATAACAAACTTTATGGAGAGCCGTTAGCCCATCCTCAGGGTGAATTCAAAAATCTGATCAATTTCTCCAATCGCAATTGGTTTTTACACTGGCAGGCAAGCCACGAATTCCACGGTGGGCCTAAAAAAACCTCCGGTTGGTGGATCGCGGGCGGCGTTCAGGTGTTTGCGGTTTTCCTGGCTATTATCTTTGAGATGATGGTTTCCCGCACCCGCCGGGTGGAAAGCGAGGTCCTCACACGCACCGAGGAACTGACCCAGGCCAATGAAAATTTAAAATCGGAAATCGACGCCCGCAGCAAAGCGGAAAAAGAACTGCACGCCGCCAAGGAAGAAGCGGAGTTGGCCAATAAAGCCAAAAGTATATTCCTGGCCAACATGAGCCATGAAATACGGACTCCCATGAATGCCATTTTTGGTTATTCGCAAATCCTCAAAGGCAGCCGCCATCTGGAGCCGGATCAGAGAGCCAACATCGACAATATTTTACGAAGCGGCGATCACCTGCTCAAAATCATCAACGACATTTTGGATATCTCCAAGATCGAAGCGGGGAAAATGGAGTTGAATCCCACGGATTTCAACCTGGCCGAATTGATTCACGGAATCGCCACGATGTTTGAACCCCGTTGCCGGGAAAAACAAATCCGCTGGCATCTTGACTTCCCGCGGGACGAGCCTGTTCTGGTGCTCGGAGATGAA
Source organism: Nitrospinaceae bacterium (assembly GCA_021604505.1). Taxonomy (NCBI): domain Bacteria; kingdom Pseudomonadati; phylum Nitrospinota; class Nitrospinia; order Nitrospinales; family Nitrospinaceae; species Nitrospinaceae bacterium. The sequence continues at coordinate 41,154 of BQJC01000003.1, forward strand.
ATTAAGTTGAAACAAATTCTGATCAACCTGCTGAGCAACGCCGTCAAATTTACCGAAAAAGGCGAAATCGCCTTGCGGGTAGTCCCTGAAAAGGGAGATCGTTTCCTGTTTGAGGTCGTCGATAGCGGGAAAGGAATTCCAAAAGATCGCCAGAAAAACATCTTTCAGCCCTTTCATCAGGAAGCCGAAGGCACAATCAAGGGCGGCACCGGTCTGGGACTGGCCATCGTCAAAAAGCAGATCGAATTGATGAATGGCTGGCTGACTTTGGATTCTGAACCTGGAAAAGGCTCCCGTTTTGCATTCAACTTGCATTTACCTGCGGCCAAAAACTGGACGGCATCGGCAAAACCAGGCAATATTAAAAGTTTTCACCTGGCGGAAGGCTTTCAAGTAAAAGCTCTGGTGGTCGATGACAACGAACAAAACCGGGAAGTGCTGTCCCAAATTCTAAATTCCGCCGGAATCCAGGTCTGGACGGCGGTGAATGGCAAGGACGCTCTGGAGCAGGTCCGGCTTCAATCTCCCGATGTCGTATTCATGGATCTTCGCATGCCGGTGATGGATGGATTTAAAGCTCTGGAGAACCTGAAAAAGGAATTTGGTTCCAATAAAATTAAAACCGTCGCCATTTCCGCTTCCGCTTTCGAGCATCAACGAGAATCCACGCTAATGAAAGGTTTCGATGATTTCATCCCCAAGCCTTTTCATATTGAAGATATCTTTAACTGTCTCAAAAAACTGTTGGATGTTCGTTTTATCAGTGAAGAGGAAGAATCATCTACAGAAGTTTTCGATTCAGAAAAGTTATTAGCTATTCCGGAAATTCAATTACCGGAAGATCTTTTTAATCGATTGAAAAAGGCCGCGGATTTATCCAGCCTCACCGATCTAAAAATTTGCATGACTGAATTAGAAGCAATCGGAGAAGAGGGACAAACCCTGCTCAAACACCTGAGACCTTTCGTCAGCAAATACGATATGAAGGGAATCCTTGCACTTTTGGAAAAGGTCAATAATGGATCAAAAACCTGAGGACTCCCGCACGCAACAAATTCTGATCGTAGACGACACGCCTGCCAACATCGACGTTCTCGATCAGTTTCTGGAAAAGGAAGGTTACAAAATTTCCGTGGCGCAAAACGGAGAAACCGCGCTGGATCTGGCCGCGCGTATCGTACCCGATTTGATTCTGCTGGATGTGATGATGCCGGGAATCGATGGCTTTGAAACCTGCCGACGCTTGCAGGCCAATAAAAAAACCCGTGAAATCCCCATCATTTTCATCACTGCAAAAAATGAAACGGAGGATATTGTTGAAGGGTTTTCTTTAGGCGGCGTTGATTACATCACCAAACCCTTCCGGCAGGAGGAAGTTTTCGCCCGCATTCATCTTCACCTCAAGCTGAAGCAGTTGATGACGGATCTGGAAGCCAAAAACACAAAACTTGCCGAACTGAACGATCTGAAAAACAAATTTCTCGGCATGGCATCGCACGATCTTAGAAACCCGATTTCCTCCATCCAGGGGTTTTCAAAAATTCTGCTGGATCAGGGAAAAGCACTGACCGAGGAAACCCGAAACGAATTTTTACAATCGATCCATAAGGTGAGTAAAGACATGCTGACGCTCCTGGAAGATCTTTTGAACATTTCAATCATTGAGAGCGGCAAGCTCGATCTTCATATGCAACGCGGATCTTTAAAGCACCTGGTTGAGGAGAGAGTGCGTATGTATCAGGTGATGGCCAACCGCAAAAACCTCACCACCCATCTGGACATCGCGGAGATCGCCGAGTTTTCATTCGATCCCAACCGCATCAGCCAGGTCATCGACAACCTGTTGAGCAACGCCATCAAGTACTCTCCCTCCGGAAAAGACATTTATATCTGGCTGGAAGAAAAAAACGACCAGGCGAAGTTCAGTGTCCGCGACCAGGGTCCTGGGATTTCCCCCGAGGATCAGGACAAACTGTTCAAGCATTTTCAAAAATTGAAAGCCAAACCGACGGGGAATGAATCCAGTCACGGATTGGGGCTGGCCATCGCCAAAAAAATGGTGGATGCCCATAAAGGCAGAATAACTATGGAGAGCCATTCGAAATCAGGGGCCACGTTCAGCTTTGAAATCCCCATGAAACATTGATTTTGAGTCACGCTCGATAAAGCGCCGCGCAAAAAAAATGGGCAGACCGCCCGGAGACTGGCGATCTGCCCGCAGGCTGGGGAGGTATAGCAGCCTACTTGACCCAGGAACTTTGGATGTATTTAACGACATCCCAGATTTCATTGTCTTTCAAGGTCTTGCCGTGCGCCACCATCCCCGTTCCCGCCGAGCCGTTCTTAATGACCCAGAACATCTGGCCGGCGGACACGTTTTTCATGGTCTCACCGCAAGTGAAGTTTCTCGGCGACGGTTTTAAAGCCGCGCCCAGCTTTCCAGCGCCATCACCCTTGTCGCCATGACACATTTTGCAGGCCATGGGCTTGGATTTTTTTTCATATATCAACTTTCCATTGTCCGCATTGGCTGACGCGGTTTTATCCATTTTGGCGAGATTCGCCGGCGCCGCTTTGGTTTTTCTCGGCTGCGGGCATTTACCGCCTGCGTAGGCGGTTCCCACAGCGGCTAAAGTGAACATTGCCAGAATCGTCATGATGATTGTTTTTTTCATCTTCCTTCCTCCTTTTAGCTTTGGATAAAATCTACTTCAGTTTTAAAACTCATTTACCAATCGTAAAGTCCGCTTTGGCTTCCTCGTCCGCTACGGTGATTTCCTGAGTGGACTCACCTGCGTACGGGTGCCATGCCGTTACTTTATATTTGCCGGCGGGAATCCCGTCGATTTTAAAAGACCCATCCGCGCCACTGATCGAATAGTAAGGATTCCATACGATCCGTCCATCCGCTTCCATGAAGTTGTGCTGATCGCACTGCAGGAAGAAATGCTTGTCCTTTTTCATCTTGAAACGCTTGAAGGTTTTAGTAACATCCGCAACGTCCCCCTTGGAAGGCAGAGGCTTGTTGAACAACGTCTTGCGGTTGGCGCCTGCCACAGAATACCCGTGTGGGTTATGCAGAATGTCAGGGTCCTGATTGGTGATGGTCATCAAACCTTCTTTCACCCCTTTAGGAGTCTTTCGGGCTACGGAAACCTTGGGGAAAATATCGCAGTTTTTAAAATCAAAATTTATAGTCTCCGTGGGCCACGGTTTGCCCTTCGCGATATTTTCAATGAACACAACGGTATCCGTCAGCTTTCCGCCATTGACCACAACTTTCAAACGTGGACGAATATTGCCTTCTATGGTGTCAGGATGCTTGGCGCAGAACTCGACGTTTTTCCCCTTGTTTAAATCTTCCATAATCGGCTCAGGAGCGGCCCCTTTGAAATTAATCACACCACTGATGGACCCTTTGCCAGCGGCACCCTCTTCATAATCGCCTTTCTTGGCAAAACTTGAAGAAGCACTCAGCGCTAACACGATTCCTACGACTGAAATTCCTAATAAAGTCTTTTTCATTTTCCTCACCCCTTTCGGTTAACTACCATCCACATAAAATCCACGATTCGCTTTCTTCAACCTATAAGCCGTGGTCTTCCCAAAGTTCCCTCGGCTCTTCCGGGAAATCAAAAGGATTAAACTTGACTCGTTTCTTCGGTTTTATTTCAATGCGGCTGTTCTGCTTTCCTTGACTGGCGTAGAACTTGTCCCAAAACCGCTTGCTGGATTCTTTAGTTTTCACGATTTTTTTCAATCTTCCCTTAGGATCAAATATTCTGACTTCTTCAAACATGGCTGCCTCCTTTCACTGGCTGGAGTAAAGATGGCCTTCGACAAAAGAGAAAGTTTTTAGATATCACCACGATATTAAAAACTCCCGACATCTTTAAATCTCCAAACCGAAACGTGAACATCAATGAAAATCTTCTCCTCCATGTCCTCTCACCTTCTATTTAGCAATCGATATGCCATAAGGATGGTTTTTGAAAATAATGGAATAAGCTATTTAATTTCAAATAGATAAAATTCCAACAGGGAAATCAACTGCTGGGTGAAAACCCAAAAAATCCCAATATGGGACTTTATATCTCAAACTGGGATTTCAAAATGGGACGGAAGGGAGAATACAAAAAAAGGGATGGAAAATGAACGAAGGATGGAGACTGGTTATTTCAGCGCATATTTTTTGACCAACCGGTAGAGGGTACTGCGGCTCATTGCCAGTTTTTTTGCCGCCAGGGGGATGTTGCCCTGGGTGACTTTAAGGGCATTTCTGAGTGTGCGTTTTTCCACTTCTTCAAAAGGAATGATTTCCTCCGGGGATCTTTCAGGGTCAAAACCGATTCGGTCGAGCCTCAGCGTCTTGGAACCAGCTTTTTCTTCCTCCCCACTCGCCTGAACGCCGATCGCCTCTTTCAGGGAATCGGCATCGATGGCATCGGTTTCCGTATGAATCATTGCCTGGTAGATGGTGTTTTCCAACTGCCGGATATTTCCCGGCCAAGGATGGGCCATTAAAAGTTCCATCGCCTGTGGATCAATGGATTTCACCTGTTTATTCAATTCTTCTGCATATTTTTTCAAAAAGTGGGCGCACAACAAGGGAATATCTTCTTTTCTTTCGCGAAGCGGCGGAACAAAAATAGGAAACACGTTCAGCCGATAGTACAAATCCTCGCGGAACTTTCCCTTGGCCACCTCTTTTAGCAGGTCCTTGTTGGTGGCGGCAATCACTCGCGTATTGACGGAAATCTTGTTGTTCTCTCCGATACGTTCAAAATTCTTTTCCTGCAAAAACCGCAACAGCTTGGTTTGCGTGTTGGCGCTCATTTCCGCCACTTCGTCAAGAAACAGGGTGCCGCCGTCGGCCAGTTCCAGCTTGCCGGTTCGCGATTCGTCCGCTCCGGTGAACGCGCCTTTTTTATGCCCAAAAAGCTCACTTTCCTGAAGCGTTTCCGGGATGGCTCCGCAATTGATATCCACAAAGCATCCCTTAGCAAGCGAACCGTTGTAATGAATCCCCCGCGCCACCAGTTCCTTTCCCGTTCCACTTTCCCCTTGAATGAGGACGCTTGCGTTATTGTCCTTGACCTTGTTGATTTTCTCAAAAACCTGCTGAAGCGGAGCGCTCCTGCCGATGAATTCTTTTAAATCGTGTTTTCCCTGCAATTCCTCCTGCAAGAATCTCACCTTGTTGAGCAGAGCATTCTGGTTTAGAGCATTTTCAAGAGTGGTGATCAACCGGGCCTCTTCATAAGGCTTGACGATGTAATCAAACGCACCGGCCTTGAGAGCCAAAACGGCGGTGGCCGCCTCATTCACGCTGGTCACCATGATCACCACCGCATCGCTTTTGGATTTTTTAATTTCCTGAAGGGTTTCCAGACCGCCGATCCCCGGCATCATCAAATCCAGAAAAACAGCGAGGGGACCCTCATCCAGCTTTTCCAGACACGCTTCCCCGCTCTCAAATTCCATGACCCGATAGCCCCGGGTCTCAAGGAGAACGGATAAAATTCGGCGCAGGTTGGGATCGTCATCCACCACAAACAACAATTTATTTTCCATTTATTTCAACAAAAGAAAGAAGTCATAAAAACTCATTATATCCAAAGGAACCGCCCAAAAAACCACTTTTCAGGACAGAGACCTTGGCGGGCCTAACTATTTTAACCGTTTTGTAACCTTACTTTGACAACACCGTGATCTTGAGTTTCTACAATATTTATAATGATTTAGCCCACCTACTCACCGGGGCAGGACGAAAAAATGGAAAGCAAGGATCGCTTGGGAAAAATTTTTTGGGGCATCATGGCCTGTGTCTTGTTGCTCGCCAACCCCTCATCGACGGTTTGGGCGGCCCCTGTCTCTCCTCTCCCTCTGGAAAGCAAAGATTCCCCCAAAGAAATGATGCAACGATTGAATAAAATCGTTGCATCGCTTCTTGAAGCCGGCGAACTCGACCAGGCCGAAAAGTTTGCAAAAAAAGCCAAAGCCATTGGGGAAAAAATACTATCGCCCGATGACCCCATATACGCAACAGCTTTGGACAATCTAGCAGATTTCTATTGGGCGCAGGAAGAGTTTTCCTCGGCCCTGCCGCTTTACCGGCAGGCGTTGAAAATAAAAGAAGCCTCTCTGCACCCTGCCCATCCCCAGTTGGAACCCACTCTGAACCGTCTTGCCAGGTTTCACTTATCTCGGGAGGAGTACGATCAAGCCGAACCTTTTCTTGAGCAGTTGATAAAAATTAAACAGGGTGAACTCGGTCCCAACGACCCCGGCCTGCTTCCCATCATGAACCAGATGGCTGGAGTTTACCGAAGTCAGGAAGATCCCGCAAAATTACAACCCGTCCTGGAACAGCTCCTCAAAGTTCAGGAAGCTTCAAAGGGCAGCGATCATCCCGACCTGATTCCCACGATTCAGGAGCTGGGTGAAATTTATCTCGCTCAAGATGAAAAAGCACTCGCGGGACCCATGCTCAAGCGACTGCTGAAAATGCAGGAAAAAACCCTCGATCCCCAGAGCCCACAGTTAATGGCCACGCTAAGCCAACTTGCCAAATTTCATTTTTCTCAGAAAAAATACGATCAAGCCGAGCCTTTTCTAATACAACTGGCAAAAATCAAAAGCAATGAACTGGGTCCTTACCATCCCGATCTCATTCCCACGATTCAGCAAATGGCCGAGGTTTATCGAACCCGGGAAGATTCCGCAAAATTGCAACCGGTACTGGAATGGCTCCTCAAAATTCAGGAGGATTCAAAGGGCAGCGATCACCCGGACCTGACCTCAACGATTCAAGAACTGGGTCAGGTTTATCTCGCTCAAGATGAAAAAGCCCTCGCAGAGCCCATGCTCAAGCGACTGCTGGAAATGCAGGAAAAAACCCTCGATCCGAAACATCCACAGATTTTGGAAACAACCGCCAAACTGACTGAGCTTTCCATGGAAACAGGGAACCATGAGCAAGTCCGCTCATTGCTGGCCAGAGAATTGGAAATAAGAAAAAAAGAATCGGGCCCGTACCATATCGACCTGGCTCCATTGGTGATCAAGCTGGCTGATTCATTTCGCGACTCTGGAAACCTTTCACAAGCGCAATCCTATTACCGGCACCTGTGGCAGATTTCTGAAAATTCTCCTGAACCGCAACCCCTTCTTCAAGCCCTGGTTCTACAAAATCTTGGCGAAATTCACTTTAAGCGAAACAACCCTTTAAACGCAGAACCCCTGCTCATGCAGGCATTATCGATCTATGAAGAATCCATAGGCCCCGACAGCCTTCAGGTCGCCTCCGTTCTCACCAGTTTGGGGGACTTGTACAGCGACCGGGGAGATTTCTCTGAGGCGGAACAATATTATCTTCGGGCACTGAAAATCCGCGAACAATCTTTAGGTCTCGAACATCCAGATGTGGCGAGCCTCCTGAAAAACCTGGGTTACATCTATAAAGTCAGTCTGTTTCTCGACCACGCAGAATCCTTTTACTTGAAGTCCCTTCAAATCAACGAAAAAATTCTCGGCCCGGATCATTTGGCTCTGGCGGAAACGCTCGACGACCTGGCGGAAGTTTATAAAGAAAAAAGTGAGCTTGAAAAGGTAGAAGCTTTCTATCAACGGGCGTTGAGAATTCGAGAAAACGCTCTCGGTCTCGAGCATTTAAAGGTGGCTGAATCCTTAAGGAAACTCGCCGATTGGTACCACCAAATAGGGAAAATGCAGGAAGGAATATCTTTGTCTAAACGGGCAGATGACATCATAGAAAAATCAAAAATTCCTTAAGGGCATATCCATGCGCGTCAAACTATGCCGGCATTGCGGCTATCAACTTCCAGGCAAAGCAAAAAAGTGCCCCTGGTGTAAGTCGCAAATCAAAAAAAGAACCCCGCTCTTTATTGCGATGCTTGCGGTCCTGGTCTCGCCGCTGATTGGGGCATGGGCCTTGCACAACACCCTGTCTGTCCCATCCCTCTCCGCAAAGCTCCCTCCACCTGAAGCGGTGAAGGTGAGTAAAGAGCGGCCGCCCGTGGCCAAACGCCAAACCGGTCTATCCACCCTCTACGTCCAGGGACGGATCGTAAACCTGAGGAGAAATCCTTTTCTGACATCGCAAACGGTTTGGAAATTAAAAAAAGGCGAACAGCTGGTCGAAGTCAATCGTTCGGGAAACTGGATTCAAGTTCAGCAGAAGAACGCGGAAAGAAGGGCGGGCTGGGTTCACGCTTCGCTGGTGAGCAAAGTCAACATTTCTCCGTCCAAACCTCATTCAGAACGGGAAGCATATAAAAAATTTCGCGAATCCTACCACCGTTTCAACGCCGAAATCAAGCGATCCAAAGGGATGACTTTCTTCAAGGATCTCGAATATCTCAAACCTGGGATGATTCAGATAACAGCAACCGACATTTTACTTTCGGCCCCCAGAAAGTATAAGGAGAAATACCTGAGGACGTTGATGAAGATGTGGCAGGAAGAGAGAAAGAACTCTCTGCCAGCGGCGATTAAAATTGTGGACGCCACGGGCCGGCTCCGATTGCAGGAAACACGCACAAATTAAACCCCCACACCCCGCTCTAAATTTACTTCTACTCTCCACCCAGCGGTAAAATTTTCACGCCTGCCCCTTATAATAGCCAAAGCTTTAATCTACAATACTCCTCCATGTTCAAAAACCGTCGAATCGTTATACTGATCCTTTTTGTCGCGGGGGTGGCCGTCAGTTTCTGGCTGGCATCCCGCTACCCCGCTCTTGGCAGTAAAGCCGCCCTTTCAGGGACCGATGCCTTTGACGACCCTTTAACCCATGAGGCGCATTTTTCAGTCCCGGACCGCGCCCCTCTTTACACGAAGGTTTTTTACACGTCCCTCAATTGGTACGAAACCAACTGGCGGGGCATGGTTTTTGGTCTGGTCCTGGCCGCGGCGTTTTTGACCCTGCTCAGCTACTTTCCAAAGAAGTCGTCCGACCGCCGCTTCAAAAACAGTTTCATGGGCATGCTGGTGGGCACCCCGCTCGGCGTGTGCGTCAATTGCGTCGCCCCCATTGCTAAAAGCATTTATGAAGCGGGCAGTAAAATGGAACTGGCGTTGGCGGTGATGTTCAGTTCACCGACGCTCAACATCGTGGTGCTGACCATGCTGTTTTCCATCTTTCCCTTTTACATGGCCATGCTGAAGTTGGGAGCCACCTTTCTGCTGGTGCTTCTGATCGTTCCCGTCATTTCCAAGAACCAGGCCGTCTCCAAACCCAAAATCGTTGAGGCCGAAGAAAGTATCGTTTGTGCATGGGAAGGCGGGATCGAACCCTGGGGATTGGCCCTTTCCGGGACAGGAGGGGATTACTGGAAAAGTTTCAAGTACATTGTGGTCCGCACCGTACCGCTCATGTTGTTGGCCGGTTTTCTGGGTGCCCTGCTCAGCCATCTGTGGAGCTTTGAAAAACTCATCGGCGTTCCCGTGAACCTGGCCAACCTCGCCCTGATTTCTTTTATGGGAACTTTCCTGCCGCTTCCCATTGCTTTCGACATCATGCTCTCACAGGCGCTGATGATGTCCGGGTTTCCGGCGGGCTTCGTGATGACGATTTTATTCACACTGGGAACGTTCAGCATTTATTCGGCGATGATCGTCTATCAGACATTTTCGTTGAAACTGGCGGTGCAACTTTTCCTCATCGTCAGCTTGCTTGGAATCGGTCTCGGATACGCGGCAAACTTTGTTTCAGACTACAAATACGTCAAGTGGCTGGAACAATACGATACGATCATGAGCGCATCCTCTCCCGGTGACAACCCCGCCACCGCATTAAAAGAAAAACCAGTTCCGACAACCCCCTACCCCACCGTGGCTTCTCTCGTTCAACCGTTTTTGAAAAACGGCGAAGTGACGGTGGAGTTTTCGTTCCATAATTCCAGAAACCTAAATGATGATAAACCGTTCAGCAAAATTTTAGGACCTGAGATGGGCATCACTTACAGCAACACGCTGACCCCGAGAATATTTTTCGATCCGTTCTTTTTCGGACGTGGAATCGCATCGGGAGATTTCAATAACGACGGCTGGACCGACATCGCGGTGGCGACGGATAACGGGTTCGAACTGTATCAGAACATCGACGGAAAAACGTTTAAAGAGATCCGCTGGCCCTATCAAGAAACTCAAGGCAAGCAGGCCATCAACGTCGCCCTGGTCGATCTAAACAACGATGGCTGGCTGGATGTGGTCATCACAACCTTCGATGAAGGCAATTTTTTATTCCTCCATCCGGAAACCGGAGGAACGGCAAACAAAGTCATTCCTCTACCCGAGAACCACGGTCTTTTGACAAACGCCATCGCCTTTGGCGATATCGACCGCGACGGGTTTCTCGATATGGTCAACGGCAACTACCATCTCGGCGTTCTCACCCGAAAGCCGATAAACACCTCCGTCGACCAGTTGATCCTGAACCGCAGCCTGGAGTTTGAGGTCAGCGATTTACCGGGCATTCCCGGCCAGACGCAGTCGGCGCTGATCTCAGACCTCAACGGCGATGGCATCGCCGACCTCGCCATTGGCAACGATTACCTGGTTCCCGACACGTTTTATGTTGGAACTTTGGACGGAGGGTTGAAAAAAATAACCGTGCGCGACAACCTCTTACCAATAACAACGGAAAACACCATGAGCTTCGACACCGGCGACATCGATAACGACCTGGTCCCGGAACTCTACCTGGCCAATATCGGGTTCACCAAGGGGATCGATGTGGTGTCCAACATCTTCGGCCAAACCATGCGCGAGGTGGGACGGGAATTTTGCGCATCGGGAGAAAGCGTTCTCGATTTAAAGGAGTGCCAGGACATGGTTCATCTGGTGACCCTCCTCAACCCCGAGAAACAGGACATATCGGAGAGATGCACCTCCCTCGCAGAACCGCACGCCGTCAGAGACTGCATGGTGACGCGCATGGCTCTCCTTGCCGCCGATAGAAACGATGCATCGCTGTGCGATAAAATCGCAGACGGCCACAGCATGGGACAAAATTTGTGCAAAAAATATTTTCTGGCCCAACCCGTCGAGATGAACACCGAAGACGAAATCCCGCAACGGGCGTTGTCCAACCTCCTTTTAAAGGGAAGCGGGAAAAAGTCTTTCGATGACATTTCCGAACCATCGAAGGTCACCACCGCCGAATGGAGCTGGAACGCCAGATTCGCCGATCTCGACAACGACGAATGGCAGGATCTGTATGTGGTCAACGGCGTGCTCATCACCCAGGAATTCGCCACCAACAACTTTTTCCACAACCAGCAGGGCAAAACCTTCAACGCCGCAGAAAAAGAGTTCGGCCTCTACGACCGCGACCATAGCTCGTCCTACACCTATATCGACATCGACAACGACGGTGATCTCGACATCATCGGCAACACCCAGTACGGTCCCTTCAAGGTGTATTTGAACAACGACACCCAAGGCAACAGCGTCACATTCAAATTAAATGATGGAAAGGGCAACCGCCATTGCATCGGATGCAAGATCGGCATTCACTACGGCTCGGAGGGAAAACGGCATCAGATTCGCGAGATCAAGGCCAGCGGCGGGTTTCATTCCTTCGATACCCCCATCGCCCATTTCGGGTTGGGCGACCATGAGACGGTCAGCAAAGTTGAAATTCACTGGTCAACCGGAGAGGTTACCACTCTTGGCCAACAATTTCCGGCAAATCGGGAATACAGGATTCATAGGTAGGAGAGTGAAACAATGAATCTTAATATAAAACAGGATGAATTCATTCTTTTGCTAACCAGTTTTTTGGATGGGAAAGTATCGCCCACTGAACTAACAACATTTGCCTGGGATGGTATTGACTATTTTTCTGACACACCAAAAAAGTCAGCTACCCAAGGAAGAACCCTTTGAAAAGGTTTTTTAGAGCGTTATCTGGCAAATAAAGCATTTGTGTGATGATGAACATATAAAAGCCGGCATTACAGAAATATTTTAAAAGCGTGATCATGGCCACGAAAATATTATCCCTGACCTGCAGTCAATGCGGCGCCCTTGTCGTACAATACAAAAAGCAGGGCTCCGGGGCGCTCATCCAATTGATCATCGACCGGATTCAGGGACCGCCCTCTCTGGTAAGATTAAAAGCAGTCACCAGCAAGTCGGAATTGCCGTCTTTAACCTGCCCTGAATGCGGGTTTTTGATCGGCGTCCCCATGAATCATGAAGGAAAGTCGCTGGCCTATCGACTGGTGAAGGGGTCTTTTCGCCGACAGATAAGCTAATGTAAAACATTAAATAATTTTATACATCTATTCAATACTTAATTATAATTGGAAACTCAATTAAAGCGATTTCTTATGTATCAAAAACCGGCTCTTAAATTCTCATTTTCGGGGGGTGCAACCCAGATAACCTGTTTGGCTCTGCTGATTTTATTTCTAACCAGCTGTGGCGAGAGCTTTCGTTTTGAGGATTTCACCTTCCTCGGATCTGAAGGAAAAACGGAAGAAGCGTTTTACCAGGACTCAAAAACCTGTGATGCTGAGAAAAAAAAGCACAGCAACAAGATCCAGGGCCGGGAATTTGGGTTCAAAGGCCAGGACGTGGGGTATCTCGGTTGCATGAAGCTCAGGGGTTGGGAAAAAAAGGAGCCTGGGCTTTACTGAAGCGAATTTTGTATAAGAGGATTATTGAAAAATGGAAAAAGTCTAAAGGTCGATGGCATTGGTTTTGAATAGAAAGTGGCTTTCAACAAAATCCCCCTAACCCCCTTTAGGAAAGGGGGGACTTGTTTTCTCCCCCTTCATTGAAGGGGGCGGGGGGGATTTTTACTCGCTCGGCGGACCGGGCACATCGGAACCCGACATAGTGGAACCGGTGAATGGGAAGGCTGGGAATCCTTTTGAATGACTGAAGGCTGACTGCCGAATTACGCCAGGAGCCGCCCCTGACCACCTTTCCCTGGCTTTCATGGTCGCTGGCCGTCCATTCCCAGACATTGCCAGCCATATCGTAGAGTCCAAATGCATTCGGCCTCTTTTGCCCCACCGGATGGGTTTTCTTCCCGGAATTGCTCTTATGCCAGGCAAAGCGGTCATCCATTTGATCACCCCAATAATACCTGGTATTCGATCCTGCCTTCGCCGCCTTTTCCCATTCCGCTTCCGTCGGCAAGCGTTTGCCCACTTTCTGACAATAATCCCGCGCCTCAAACCAGTTGACCTTCTCCACCGGAAGGTTCTTCCCTTTAAAAAAAGAACGATTGGCCTTCATCACCCGCTCAAAATCACTCTGAGTGACTTCAAATGAATCTATGAGGAATGCATCTAAATATGCGATTTTATTGGAGTTTTTCTTTCCCTGGATGAAATCCCCGGCGGCAATGAGCCGCATGGAGGGGGGCGAATCGTGAGTTTCTGAAATGGCCCCGACCGGCAGCAGAATAAAGATAAGCACTAAGGACAATGAAACCAACCTATAGATAGGCGTGCTCCTAAACAACACCGAAAATCATATATTTAAAGGGGTTTCCGGTATCAGTCCGAACCGGAATCCTTTTTCTTCCGCACCTCGGAACTCAAAGTTTCCTGCAAGTTCTGCATTTCCTGCTTGGAAAATTTGAAATTGAAGCTCAGGAAGTTATCCGCGGAGTTTTTCATATTTCTCAGGATTTCCACATATTTTCCGAATCCAAGTGATAATTTCTCCAGAACGTCAGACATTCCCGATCGTCCGCCCTTTACGCCCTTCAGATGGCTGGCGGCTGAGAAATAATAACTTTCCCCTTTGTCAAAATACGCCGCCCCCAGAATATTGGAATCCCGGTGAAACAGCCCCAGGGTGAAAAGCAGGAAATCCGCATTTACTTTGTAAAGGAAGTACTTCTTGAAGTTCTCTTCGGGGTGAAGTGGAATCTGCCCGACGTCGGAATCAATGCCAACCGTGTACTGATTGGTGAATTCCAGGGATTTGGGGTTGACCAGGTCCGCCAGGGCAAGCGTGATGTATTGGTTCACATCTTCGTCGTATTTCATCTCGTTGGATTTGACCTCTTTCCAGTTCTGATCCTGCCATTTCTCATCCCTTTCTTCATCAAAAATCGGATCGAAACCCTGATTGGATTCCTGCCCGCTGTTGATTCTGCTCTTTAAAAACTGGTCAGAAAAGAAAGACTCCGTAGTATCGATTTTCCCGGTATCAAGGTGTGTGAAATGGACAGGCATAACAACCTCCAGAAGATGAGAGAGACATCGCAATGCACTATAAACAGGATACCAATAATTATTTATTTTTCAAATACTTCCGAAAAAAAGTTTGCCTGTTGGGGGACATGAAACTGGTGGTAAATTGAATTTCAAAGAGTTATAAAAATGAAGTAAACAACGATTATGCGAATTATCCCTTCTAATAAACGGGTTTTTTTAGGGAAATATGGTGGAAACCCTCTCCAGCCAGCCGATTCATTTGCCCACCTCGAGGGCGCATATGCTGAAAAACATCTGGATGAAAAAATCGCAGATGAACTACAGAATTACCGCTAATTGACGGTTTGACAGATCAGGTACCTCCCACCAAAGTTCCGATAATCGGAACCGGAAAAAGGGAAGTATTGTCCGGATGGGCCTCTACTTTTTGACCAAACTGAAAAGCGAAGACCTGGTTTCGCGCAGCGATCCGTCAGAAATAAGGCAATCATTTTGAACCGGATACCATAGAAAATTTGCCAGAAAAATACTTTTTCAACCATCCCCCCTCCTCGATTTTCATTTGTTATAATGAGGAGAAAATTCGCTAACGAAAAAGCTCATCACCCGGTTATGGCCATAACACGAACATCCCTTTTGGGCGTCTTTTTCCTGACCCTTGTTTTGGCAACAGGACCATGGGCTCATTCCGCACCGTCCGCTGAATCGACCTCGGTCAAAAACCAGCTGGAATCGATTTTGACCCTGCCCGAGTCTGAAATCGATCTGGCGGAAACCGTTCTTCTCATTTCCAGACATCGCGAGCCGGCTCTCGATCTGACTCCGTTGCGTCAGGAACTCGACCGGCTGACCCAATCGGTTCGGGAAAAATTGCAGGGAACCCCCTCCTCTGAGAAAGTGGTTGCGGCGCTCAGAAAAACCATCCATCAGGAGGGCGGTTACCGCTACACCGAGCAGGTCGACGCTCAGGGGATTCCGTTAAACCCCGCCGAGCTATTTCTGCACGGAATGCTCACCAGCAAACGCGGCTATTGCATGAATCTTTCCCTCCTGTATCTCATCATTGGCGACCGCCTGAAACTGCCCCTTTATGGTGTCCCTCTGCCAAATCACTTTTTTGTCCGTTACGCTGCGGATAGCACCCGCATCAATATCGAAGCGACCGAACAGGGCGCAACTTACCCGGACAGTTTCTACCGCCAGCGATTTGGAGCGCCCGTAACTACCGCTGAAACATTTTTTATGGGCAATCTTGGTAAAAAAGCTACTTTGGGAGCTTATTTTTCCAACGTGGGGATGGTTTATTACAAGGGCCGACAGCCTGACAAAGCCGTTTTTTATCTGGACTTGTCAGCCAAAATCAATCCCCGGTCGATTGAAGCCCATAACAACCTGGCCAACATCTATTCTGAAACTCAGCAAATGGAAAAGGCCATCCGCCATTATCAACTGGCGTTGAAGGCGGATTCCGGCAATTTATCCACTCTGTACAACCTGGGGCTGGCTTACAACCAATCCGGAAACATAGATAAAGCCATCGAAACCTTTTTACAAGTTGTCCAGATTGACCCGTCCTTCACACCGGGGCATCAAAGTTTGACGCAGCTGTTTTTAGAGAAAAGACGATACTTCGGCGCACTGTTGCATTTGGAGAAGCTGGCGCAAATGAATCCCGCGAATTTTCAAGCGCGGGTCACCATCGGCACGGTTTATTTGCGCATGGGACAGCATGAAATGGCATTGCGGACATTTAACGATCTAAGAACCCGGTATCCCGGAAAAGTGGAAGTTTTGGAGCCTCTGGCGGAAACGTTTTACCGGATGGAAGATTTTGACCAGGCCATCGAGCTTTACCGTTACCTCATCGAACATCACCCCGATCTTTTAAGGGCCTATATTCAACTGGGCTGGACCCATTACCGAAAAGGTGAAATCAGAAGGGCCGCCGCCTGGACCCGGCGCGGACTCAAAGAAGGCCGGGGACCGGAAAACCTGATCACCCTGGCGCAAATGAATCTTGGGTTTTACTCCCTATTGAACCAGGCTTTTCCCGAAGCGAAGGAATGGTATCAGAAAGCTCTTTCCGGTAAGGACCCCAGCGTGGTGGATGGCATGGTGAGCGATATAAAAGATGCCGCCCGCCGGTTCCCCAACCGTCCGGAACTGGAATTTTTTACGGGATGGATCTTTTATGAAGCCGGACAAAGGGACCCCGCCCGATTGATACTCGAGCAATATCTGAAAAAACACCCTTCCGACAAATTTGCCGACGAGGCTCGCGCCTTGTTGCAAAGCATGATTTTCAAAAAAGCCATTTTTTCACCTCAAAAGGCAGCCGCCCTGTCCTCTACAAAAGAAGAGCCTGTTCCCGAGAACATGGCTCTGATTCCTGCCGGATTTTTTACCATGGGTTCCAATCAAACCGGGCTCGACGAAACGCCTGAGCACAAGGTCTATGTGGATGCCTTTTACATGGACACTTACGAAGTGTCCGCCAAAGATTATGCCGAGTTTTTAAACGCTGTCGATAACGTAAAGGGCTATTACCTCGACAATAAATACGGCATGCTGATTTTTGACTCTCGCTTTCAACCCAGACCGGGGCTGGAGTCGCAACCCATCAATAACGTGAACTGGAAAGGCGCGGATGCATACTGCCGCTGGAAAGGCAAACGCCTCCCAACGGAAGCCGAATGGGAAAAGGCCGCACGCGGCACGGACAAACGCGTTTTTCCCTGGGGCGATTCACGACCGACCCCTGAACGCGCCCGGTATTTTCAATCCTGGACCGAAGAGATCCAGCACAGGGTGATGGTTCCCGTAGATGCCCTGCCTGAAGGGAAAAGCCCTTTTGGACTATACAACATGGCTGGAAATGTTAAAGAATGGGTGGACGACTGGTATGATCGGGAGTATTATGAGGAATCCTCCGAACACACGAACCCCAGAGGCCCCATCGGCGGGGAGTTCAAAGTCATAAGAGGCGGCTCCTGGCGCGATTTGGGAGGCTTTGTTTATTCCTCGTTCCGAAATAACAGTTATCCGGCAACCCGAATGGATGATTACGGATTTCGTTGCGCCAAAAGCGTTAACGAAAAGGAAGCTCCGAAAAAAATGACTCAATGGCGGGAAAACCAGTTTGACGCAAAACAACCATTTGACACCATTCGTCCGAAAGGTCTGTAAACTGTGATTGGCGCTATAGAAATACTGATCATTGCCGTCGTCTTCGGAATCATTTACGGAAGAGACGCCATCGACAAGACCTACAAAAAGCACCCGGACGAAGGCATGATGGAAAGCCTAGCCGAAGACGTTAAGGAATATTATCAGACTGACCCGAAACGCCTGGTGAAAATGGGGGTTTTCGTAGCATCCATCATCGGTTTTTTTTGCATCGCCGCTTACTGGCTTCTCACGCGCACCGATTTTCTGAAAATGATCGGGCTGGAATGAAGACCCGCTAATAGCTGAACCCGTTGGTCCGCACATGAATGTAGGGGTCTCCGCCCTTAAGGACCTTACCCCCGACGATTTCCCCCGAATAAAGAACGTGGTCTCCTGAAAAAACCGAATTCACGACTTCACATTCCAGATACGAAACAGCATCGCTCAAAATCCGGATTCCCTGCAATCCCTTGGTGGTTTTGACCCCCTTAAAAATATCCTCCTGCGGAGGTTTGCTGAAATGCTTCAGCAGTCCGTTCGATTCCTTGCCGAGGACATTGACGATAAAGGCATTCGATCCCTCCACCAGCAAACGGGCGGGTCGGGTGGTAGCCAACGCAATGGTCAGAGCGGGCGGGTCAAAAGAACACTGATTGACCCAGCTGGCAAGGACCGCGTCTTCCTTATCTTCACATTTCACCGTAACCACAAACAAGCCACTGGCAACCCGGCCCAGAGCTTTCCCAACCTGAATTTTATTTTTCAAGAGATTCTCCTTCGGTAAAAAATTTTAAAATTGCAATTATAAAATACTTTTAAAAATTTGGAACGAATAAAACCCGGCTGAATTTCGCTAAACAATTTATTATTTTTCCTTTTTAACCTGAAATACGTCGGCTTTACCGGGCCTTTGAATATACGATAACTTCAGGACAATATCCTGATTCGGAGGACCCACCGGATTTTTAGGATTGTCCAGGATGAGTAGCACCATCCGCCCGGTTTCATCCGATCCCCGAAAAACCATAATGGCTTCTGGTCCCAGGGGAGCGTTCAACACCAATCCTTCCTGCTTGAAGTTTTTTCCGGAAAAATGATCCCGCAACTGGTTTGCCAGATTCACCACTTCCTGAGCGTTTGGTTTGGCCATCACCGGCTTTCCCCAAATGATATTGATCTGAATCAAACGGCGGGATTTGTAGCCGAACACATAATAAGCCTTTGCGGGCCCCGTTTGAGGCAAGAGATCCCGCCCGCTGATTCCCAGATTGACGGTTTTTTCAAGGGGATGAACCTGACGTTCGACGTTCCTTTTTGAAATCCGGAAATCCTTGTAAATCGCTCTGAAGACTTCCTTTTCTGTCATGCCAAAACGGGCAGACCGAAACCCTTCCACCCTGGCCTTTTTTTTGGAAGAAACTTCCTGAATTTTCTTTTTTCCGCGGTCTGCTTCGGCTTTCGATGCTTCTCCAGTGAATAAAAATCCCACCAATAAAATAAATAAAACCTGTCGTCCATAAGCTGGAAGTTTATTCACCAGGGCTCCATTTCAAATGATTTCTTTCAGTCAGCGTTCATTCCCATTTTCCGGGAATGCATTCACGGCATTTGGGACAGCTCCCGGACACCAGTCGGTTGGAGAGAACGCGAAACCCGCACCGTTCGAT
This sequence comes from Nitrospinaceae bacterium, assembly GCA_021604505.1. Taxonomy (NCBI): domain Bacteria; kingdom Pseudomonadati; phylum Nitrospinota; class Nitrospinia; order Nitrospinales; family Nitrospinaceae; species Nitrospinaceae bacterium. Next base: position 60,196 of record BQJC01000003.1, read on the forward strand.
GATAAGGTCATCACATTTCGGGCAGAAAGTGCTCTCCGTATTTCCCACCTGACCCGCGCGGTTTCCGGAATAGACAAACTTCAATCCAGAATCCAGCCCATGTTGTCTCGCCCTCAGCAGAGTGGCCGACGGAGTCGCTCCCCGGTCCACCATTTTGTAGTCCGGATGAAAGCCTGTCACATGCCAGGGAATGTCCACCGACACCGACGCAATGAATTCCGCGATTTCGCTCAACTCATCGTCTGAATCGTTGTAACCGGGAATCACCAGCGTCACGATTTCCAGCCACAGTCCCATCGCATGGACCTGGCGGATGGTTTCAAGAACCGCGTCCAGATTACCACCCAAGCGACGGTAGTTTTTCGCGGAAAACGATTTCAAATCCACTTTGAATAAATCCACCCAGGGTTGAATGTACTCCAGAACTTCCGGCGTCCCGTGGCCGTTGGAAACATAGCCCGTGCGCAATCCGCGTTCTTTCGCTACGCGAAACACCTCGACCGCCCATTCGCTGGTGATCAACGGTTCGTTATAGGTTGAAATGATACTATTTGAGCCGCGTTGTTCCGCCAGGTCGCATATTTCAGAGGCGCTGATCGAGGAAAAGTTCAAAGTCGAAGAGTCGTCTCTCAGGGCTTGCGAGGTGAACCAGTTCTGACAATAAGAACAATGAAAATCGCATCCCAGCATGCCAAAACTCAAAGCCTGACTGCCAGGAAGGACGTGGAAGAAAGGTTTTTTTTCGATGGGGTCGTTTTGCACTCCCGCGGCGTAGTTAAAGGGAACGCGAAGGGCGCCATTCTCATTGAACCGGACCTTGCAGACCCCTCGCTGACCGGGACGCAGTTTGCACAGATGCCCGCAGGCGGTACACAGCAGAACATCGGCGGAAAGTTGTTTCACCAGTTCTCCCGGACGAGTCGCCTGGTCGAGTGCGTTTTGAATGGTTTTTGAGGCCATGATCCGGTCCTGTTGGGGTGTACAATAAGGAGGACCCTCGTTGGCCGAGGTTTATTCCGTGCTGATACCTTCGGTCTGTTTATCCAGAGCGCCAATCATCGTGTGCCAGGAAAGGCTCGCGCATTTGGTTCGGGAAGGGTACTCGCGGATCCCGCGGAACAGTTTTAATTTTCCAAGATGGTGCTCTTCCTTGTCAGGGTCCATCTCACCCAGAACCATTTTGTGAAATTCCTTAAAAACAATCCGGGATTCTTCCAGAGTTTTTCCTTTCAAAAAAGCGGTCATCAGCGACGAACTGGCTTTCGAGATCGCGCATCCGGTTCCCACAAAGCTGATATCCCGAATCACACCCTGCTCTTCATCGACATCCAGATAAACGGTCATGTCATCGCCGCACAAGGGATTCACCCCGTGGCAACTGTGCGTTGCATTTTTTATTTCACGGAAATTTCTGGGATTGCGGTTGTGATCCAGAATGACCTGTTGATACAACTCGTTGTCATAAGACATTTAAAATTCTTCCTTTCTTCCCACCAGCGTGACGCTGGACCCAATATTTACTTGCGACGGGTTTATGGCAAACCGAATCTTGCTTCGTCCCAACATACCCGAGCTTATCAACGATCAAGAAAACATTTTGATGGTTTTTCTGATACTTTCCGCCAATGTGTCCAGCTCTTCAAATTTATTGTAAAACGACATGGAAGCGCGAGTGGTCGCCGGCACGCCAAAGCGGATCATGGTCGGTTGCGCGCAATGGTGCCCGCCACGGACCGCAATGCCATCCTGATCCAGCATGGTTCCCACATCGTGGGGATGCGCCGCATCCAGAACAAAGGAAATGATGCTCGCTTTTTCTCTGGCATTGCCGATGATCCTGAGTCCGTCAATATCCTTGAGCAACCGGGTGCCGTAATCCAGAAGGCTTTTTTCGTACTCGAAAATAGCGTCCATGCCGATTCCCGTCATGAAATCGATGGCGGTTCCCAAACCGATCACCTGAGTGATGGGTGGTGTCCCTGCTTCAAACCGCGCAGGCGGTTTGGCGTAAGTGGTCTTTTCCAGAGTGACCTGCATGATCATATCGCCGCCGGTCACATAGGGTCCCATCGATTCCCAGAGTTCCATCTTACCGTACAACCCGCCGACACCGCTCGGAGCATACATTTTGTGCCCAGAGAAAGTGTAGAAATCACAGTCCAGATCTTTCACATCGACATTCATGTGTGAAGAACTTTGCGCCCCGTCGATCAGGACTTTAGCGCCCACCGCATGCGCTTTTTCGATGATCTCCCTGACCGGGTTGATCGTGCCCAAAGCGTTGGACACATGGTTCACAGCCACCAGCCTGGTTTTCGAATTCAGCAGTTTCTCGTATTCGCTCATCACCAGTTCGCCTTCGTCGCTGACGGGAATGACTTTGAGCTTGGCGCCTTTTTCTTCACACAACACCTGCCAGGGAACGGTATTGGCGTGGTGCTCAATATTGGAGATGATGATCTCGTCGCCCGCCTGGACAAATTTTCTTCCAAAACTATGGGCAACCAGATTGATCGCCTGCGTGGTTCCACTGGTGAACACGATCTCCTTCTTATCCGGAGCGCCGAAAAAATCCGCCACCTTTTGCCGGGCCTCTTCATAAAGCTGAGTCGCGCGTTCACTCAATTTGTAAGCCCCCCGGCGCACGGTTCCGTATTCCTCTGCATCGAACTGCCTCACCCTTTCGATCACACATTGCGGTTTATGGGTGGTGGCGCCGTTATCCAGATAGATGAGGGGTTTGCCATTGATCGTTTGAGATAAAACCGGAAACTCTTTCCGTATCTTTTCAACATCAATGGAGGGGGTGTCTGCCAAAACAGTATTTGGATCAGGCATGTTAAGCCTCCAGTTTTTTCAAAAAAGTATTTTCAAGGTCTTCCACCACCGCGGGAAACGCAATCATCTGAATGATGCTTTCCGCGAAGCTCCGGGTCAAAAGTTCCTTGGCCACTTTTTCAGAAAGACCCCGGGTTTTTAAATAAAACATCTGGTCTTCATCGATCTGCCCGATCGTCGCTCCATGCGTGCACTTAACGTCATCGGCAAAAATCATGAGATTAGGTTTATTGTCCGCATGGGCGTTATCGGACAACATCAGGTTGTTGATGAGCTGATCCGAACTGGTCAGTTGCGCTCCCTGATTCACAATGACCGTGCCGTCCATGCTGGAGCGGCCTTTGTCATTGACGATGTTTTTAAATTTCTGGTTGCTGGTACAGTGAGGCGCTTCGTGGTGGATGCGGATAAAATTGTGCACCTGCTCTTCATCGGTCAAAATACTCACCCCGTTCAACCTGAGCTCTGCGCCGTCTTCCTTAAGGCGGGCTTCATAATGATGTCTTGTCAGTTTGTTGCCATAAGAAGCATTGGTGGCAAAAAACCGGCTGTTTCTCCCAAGGACAATCCGCGTTTTGGAACAGTGCCAGGCATCGGTCGCATCCGCTTGCACCTGCGTGTAGGTCACACCGGCGTCTTCCCCTACCAGAATATCCTGCACGCAATTGACAAAATAATTCCCCTGCACACCGGCGTATTTAACGATCAATTTCAATTCGGCCATCAACCCCAGCCGGACTATCACCCGTGGGTGGGATGTGACAGGCTGGGCCGGAGACCCGGAAGAAACATATAGAATTTGCAGGGGAGTCGGCGCCTGCGTTTTTTCGGGAAGGTCGATCAATAATCCCTGACGCAAAAAAGCGCTGTTGATGCAGGCAAACACGTCATTTTCCCCGTCAACCGTTCCCGCCAGGTACTTCTCAATATCGGGTTGAGAAACAGCGTCTTCGAGAGAAACAAAATTGATTGCAGAACCGATCCCGGAGCAATCCGACAGGCTTTCCTTATAAACACCGTCCACCATAACGAGATAACTGTTTTCACATCCCGGGTAGACATGCTTTGCGATGAAATCCTGAGAGACAGTGCCCGAAGATAGCGCAAAGGATGTGGAGACCAGATCCTTCGTATTCACGAAAGTGTACATCTCGTGTTTGCGGTGCGGGAATTTCAGGGTTTCAAACCGCTTAATGGCTGACTCATTGAGAGGTAAAAAAACCTCGGAAGGTTTGGTGTCACCGAGAAACTTTTTGTGCTGGTCGAGAAGCGCGGATTCGGCCCGGTCTTGGGATTCGGCTACAGTCGTGGTCATGGCCTCCTCCTCAATTCGTGGTCGTGAGCCAATCGTAACCCTGGGCTTCCAGCTCCAGAGCCAGATCTTTCTCACCCGACTTGATGATTTTTCCCTGACTCAACACATGTACAAAATCCGGCTTGATGTAGTCCAAAAGCCTTTGATAATGCGTGATCAGGATCAAAGCGTTATTTTCATTGCGAAGTTTGTTCACGCCATCGGCGACCACGCGCAGAGCATCAATATCGAGCCCGGAGTCGGTTTCGTCCAGAACGGCGAGCTTTGGCTCCAGGATGGCCATCTGTAAAATTTCATTCTTCTTTTTTTCTCCGCCGGAAAACCCATCGTTCAGACTACGGTCTTTGTATTTCTGCTCCATTCCCAGCGATTTCATTTTCTCGCTCAGCGCTTCATCGAAGTCCAGAGGGTCGAGTTCTTCCTGCCCCTGGTGGATCCGTTTGGCATTATAAGCCATCCGCAGAAACTCCGCGTTGTTCACACCGGGAATTTCCACCGGATACTGAAATCCCATGAATATACCCGCCAGGGCTCTTTGTTCCGGTTCCACATCTTCGAGGTTTTTGCCGTCAAAAATCACTTCGCCACCCATCACATCATAAGACGGATGCCCCGCCAGTATTTTAGCCAAAGTGCTTTTGCCCGACCCGTTGGGTCCCATGATGGCATGCACCTCACCCTTTTTTACCGAAAGTGAAATTCCTTTTATTATTTCAGAACCGTCAAACCCGGCCCGCAAATCTTTAACTTCCAACATTAACTGTTACCTCTATCTTCATGTGTTTAATAAAATTCCGGATGTATTCCCAAAATCAGGAGTCGTTCAGGAACCGCTAGGAAGGAATGGGTTTCTCAGCGTCCCCAGCCCCATCGATTCACCTGCCCTTCAATCATAAGCCGGGCGATTCAATTAACCGACGCTGTTTTCCAGTTTCAGAGTCAGCAGTTTTTGTGCCTCGACGGCAAATTCCATCGGCAACTGCTTAAAGACCTCTTTACAGAATCCGTTGATCACAGCGGTGATGGCGTTTTCCCGGGAAATCCCCCGTTGCTCAAAATAGAAAAGCTGTTCTTCACTGATTTTGGAGGTGGACGCCTCATGTTCGATCTGAACCGAGCTGTTCGCGGATTCAATATAAGGAAATGTGTGCGCGCTGCACTTGTCCCCGACCAGCATGCTGTCGCACTGGCTGTAGTTCCTGGCATTGGCGGCGTTTTTACTGACCTTCACCTGACCGCGGTAACTGTTGCTGGAATAATCGGCGGAGATTCCCTTGGAAATGATACTGGACCGGGTGTTTTTCCCGAGATGGATCATTTTGGTTCCGGTATCGGCCTGCATGTGCCCGTTTGTCAGAGCAACGGAGTAAAACTCCCCCACTGTATTGTCACCTTGTAAAATACAGCTCGGGTATTTCCAGGTGATGGCGGACCCGGTTTCCACCTGGGTCCAGGAAATTTTTGAATTGTCCCCCTGGCATTTTCCGCGCTTGGTGACGAAATTGTAGATGCCGCCCTTTCCGGTTTCCATATCGCCCGCGTACCAGTTCTGCACGGTGCTGTATTTGATCTCGGCGTTATCCATCGTCACCAGTTCGACCACCGCGGCGTGAAGTTGGTTGGTATCAAACTGCGGCGCCGTACAGCCTTCCAGATACGATACGTAACTGTTCTCTGCACAGATGATCAATGTCCGTTCGAACTGGCCGGTCTCTTCCGTATTGATACGGAAATAAGTGGAAAGCTCCATCGGGCTGATCGTGTCCGGCGGAATATAAACAAAAGACCCATCCGTAAAAACGGCGCTGTTCAGAGCGGCGTAAAAATTGTCGCCCACCGGCACGACGGACCCCATGTATTCCTCGACCAGTTCCGGATATTCCTGGATGGCTTCTGAAATCGGACAGAAAATGATGCCGACTTCCATCAGTTTTTTCTTATGCGTCGTCGCCACGCTCACACTGTCGAAAACCGCGTCCACCGCCACATTGGACAGTTTTTTCTGTTCATCCAGGGGAATGCCGAGCTTCTCAAACGTCCGCAAAAGTTCAGGATCCACTTCATCCAGACTCTCAAGTTTTTTCTTCGGCTTGGGAGCGGAATAGTAAGAAATTCCCTGGTAATCGATCGGCGGATAATGCACATTGGGCCACTGCGGTTGTTTCATGGTCAGCCATTTCTCGTAGGCTTTGAGCCTGAAATCCAGCATGAACTGCGGCTCGTTTTTTTTCTTGGAAATGGCCCGCACCACGTCCTCGTTCAACCCCTTGGCAAAGGTTTCCGATTCGATCAGGGTCTGGAACCCGTACTTATATTTTTTATCCTCTAAAACATCGGATACTGTATTTTCAGTAGATTTCATTATATGAACACTCCCTTAGGGAATTTCAGGTTACATATTGGGCACAACGATCAACTCGTTGTAGATTTCATTGCGCAAGGCTTGCTCCATAAACGAGAGCGTGGCTCCTAACGAGGAACCGCAACTGCCGCACGCCCCCTGGTATTGAATCATTATCTTTTCTCCGTCCACCACGTCCAGAACTTCAACGTTACCGCCATCGGCCATCAAAGCGGGGCGGATCTTTTCATCCAGAACCAGGTTGATCTGGGCTTTTTGGTCTTCCACACTCAAACCCATCCAGGCCTGTTCGGCCATCGACAATTCAGCCATCGACCGCTTGGGTTTGTCCTCTTTTTTAGCCGCGGCGCTGGCGATGGCCAGTCCCTTAGCCCCTGGGTAATCGTCTTTGATGATTTTCAGCAATTCTTCCACCGCGCCAAACGCAAACAGTTTAGCTTCCGGCACGGACGGCACGTCGGGTTCATCCCGCAGGTGATTCTCCACATCCGTTCCGAGGAGAGAACAAGCCTCGGCAATGGTCAATCCCTTCACCAGAGAAGACAACGTCTCACCGATGGCCAGCGAAACCTTGCCCCCGTAAGCGAAAAACTTGGCGCTGAAGATCCGGTCCTCTTCAGTATCCACCAGCCAGTAGAGTTTCATATCCTTGTACTTGGCTTCCACCAGGGCCATCCCCTTTTCATTGGCATCTTCCTGGTAGTAAGCCCCGCGGTTCTTAGGCTGAGCGGCCATTTCTTCAAATTTCTTTGAAAACTTATCTTCCGCAACCGACATAAAGGTCCTTTGGGTTAAAAAACGTCTGTTTTTAAGGAAACCTGTCAGCTTCCTTAGCGGTTCTGCATCCAGAGATAACACATCGGATTTTCAGAACTTAGTATAAAGAGAATGTACAACGAACTCAACATACATTAGATGCATTGCACTGGATAAAGGTCTTCCCAATTCCGATTTTTTGAGCGCCAAAACCGAAATAAACCCGCGCTTCTTCAAAACTGCTTTCAAGATTTTCTAAAAATTAAAACAACTTATTTAAAAACAAGTACTTATATAGATCCCCAAATAAGCCCCTAATCCAAGGACCCGGTGGGACCTGATTTTTCATAAAAATTATAAAAAATTTCCCCGCCCGGCACAATTTAGAAACCTGATTCCTATAGCCGATGCTCATTTATTGATATGTACAATCCGTTTAAAAGGACTATAATCGTATTCAAATAATTGAGAACGAGCGAGGGACCCATTTCTTCAGCTCACACCCTGAAAGAGCCTGGGGTGAAGAAGACGTTGGTACCACGCCTAAAGACATAGGATATCCTGCAATGTCGACTGATACGGGAACCGAACGACCTCAGTTGGTGGATGGAATGGGCCGCACCATTGTCAACCTGCGCATTTCCGTCACCGACCGTTGTAATTTTCGTTGTACCTATTGTATGCCCGCGGACAATGTCGAGTTCATGGACCGGGAAAAACTGCTCACCTTTGAAGAGTTGACCCGCGTTGCGTCCGTCGTTTCTAAAATGGGGATCAACCGCCTGCGGTTGACGGGTGGGGAACCTTTGATGCGTAAAGACCTCCCGCAGTTGATAAAGATGCTTTCCCAGGTAGAAGGCATCGATGACATCGCCATGACCACCAATGCATTTTTTCTGAAAGAGCATGCTAAAAATTTGAAAGATGCCGGGCTCAAAAGGTTGAACGTCAGCCTCGACGCCCTGGACCAGGAAAAATTCAAACACGTCAACCGGCGGGACTGCCTTCAGCAGGTTTTGGACGGCCTTCAGGAAGCCGCCAAAGTAGGTTTCAAATCGATCAAGATCAACGCCGTCGCCATGAAGAATTTTTCCGAGACGGAAATCATCAGCCTCATCGAAATGGGCCGGTCGGATGGGTTCGAAGTGCGCTTCATCGAGTTCATGCCTCTCGACTCAGACCAGGCCTGGGAACGCGATAAAGTCCTGTTCGGTCATGAAATCGTGGACCTCATCCGCGAAAAATACGAATTGATTCCCATCGACAACTCTTTGGAGATCGGGCCGGCCAGCGAATATAAATTCGCCGACGGCAAAGGCAAAATCGGCATCATCACCGCCGTCAGCAATCCGTTTTGCGACCATTGCAACCGCATCCGCATGACCGCCGACGGCAAACTGCGCACCTGCCTGTTCTCCACGCATGAAACGAATCTCAAGGAGCTGATTCGGTCGGGAGCCTCCGATGCAACCATCGTGGAAACCATTCTGCAGGCAGTGGCCATCAAAGAGCCGGGACACAAAATCAACCTGGATGACTTCGAACGGCCTCAGCGGGCCATGCATGCCATTGGTGGCTGACTTCTGCGCGAAGGGCGAGCTTGCCCACGCGTGCAACATCCATTGGAAGCAATATTGGCCTGATGTCATGCTGAATCCTCAAACAATCTTCGATCGAAAATATCCGGCGTCACACCAGGCGGGATAAATTTTCCCCTGCATCATTCGACCCAATGACCCTTTTGCAAAAACAAAATGTCCTTGAAAGACACCTGAAAGGTTTAAAAAGCGTTATCGTGGGTTTTTCCGGAGGCGTGGACAGCACCCTGGTTCTGGCAATGGCGCATAGAACCCTTGGCAACGAAAATGTCCTTGCCGTAACCGCCCAGTCCGAGAGCCTTGCGGAACGGGAACTCAAAGGGGCTCAACAAGTGGCGGACCAAATCGGGGTCGAGCATTTGATCCTGAGAACCAACGAGATGGCCTCTCCAAAATACCGGGAAAACCCGGTCAACCGCTGCTATTACTGTAAGTCCGAGTTGTACTCAAAGCTCGCGGCCATTGCCGCAAAAAGAAATTTTGCCCATATTGTCAACGGCATCAATCAGGACGATTTGGGAGACCACCGTCCGGGAATCGTCGCCGCCAGAGAGTTCGGTGTGTTGAGTCCGCTTGCAAATGCAGGTTTTGAAAAAAGCGATGTCCGGGAACTTTCCCGCCATCTTGGGCTGACCACCTCGGAAAAACCGGCCATGCCCTGCCTGTCCTCCCGCGTTCCTTACGGAGAACCGATTTCGCCGGAAAAACTATTCATGATCGAACGAGCAGAGGATCTGTTGCTCTCCCTGGGATTCACCCAGCTCAGAGTTCGGCATCACGGGGACACTGCCCGCATCGAACTGTTAAAAGAAGAAATGCCGAAAATAATGGACGATTCCGTCGCCGAAACCGTTCGCGGGCGTTTTAAACAGATCGGTTTCAAAAACGTGACGTTGGACCTGGAAGGGTTCAGGTCGGGAAAGTTGAATGACGGTCTCAAAGAGATCAATCAGGAAAGGAAAGAGACATGTTTCAAGTCGAGTTGAGACCGGAGATCAAGAAACAGCTGAAAGACCCGGAAAAATTCGCGAAGGGTCTCGCCACGGTGTACACGGGCCTGGTCCTCGCCATGAGCGGTGTCGGGATCATGCTGTTTTTATTCTTTACCAAACCGGAGAATGTGCTTCACCCAACGTGGTTGATGCTTTTGGGCCTGGGAGTCGCCGCCTGGGGCGAATGGATGAAATACAGAGCCAAATAAATCCGCTCTCCTTCAAATGATGGATCTTCGTTCGGTCACTTCGTTTCATCCTCACTTGAATCTTTACCATCCTTGCTTTGCGCTTTGCGCCCCAGCTCCAATGACCGTTTGGTGGCCATTTCCACCGCATTCATCAGCGTGGTCCGCAAACCTCCTTTCTCCAGAGTATGAAGCCCGGAAATAGAAGTCCCGCCCGGTGAAGTCACCATATCCTTCAACTCGCCCGTATGCTTCCCGCTCTCACGCGCCAGTTTGGCGGACCCCAAAACCGTCTGGATGGTCAACGCATTGGCAACATCCCGGGACAAGCCCATTTTGACTCCCGCGTCGGAAAGCGCCTCGATGATCATAAATATATAAGCCGGACCACTGCCGCTCAATCCGGTGACCGCGTCCAAATGGACTTCATCGACATCCACGGTTTTCCCCACCGCTTCAAACAAACGGTGCGTGATCTGAATGTCGACCTTGGAAACGTTTTCCCCGGCCGCAATCGCGGTGACTCCTTCTTGAACCAGTGCCGGAGTGTTGGGCATGGTTCTCACGACATTGTATTTTCTGTCCTGCCCTTCTTTCAAGACACCTAAAATCACTGAAATGGGCACTCCCGCCGCGACAGACACCAGAAGTTTTTTCGCGTCTATGAGGTCCCGGACGTCATTTAAAACTTTTTTCACCATCTGGGGTTTCACCGCCAAAATCAGAATGTCACTTTTTTCGACCACCTCACGGTTGTCCGTGGTCACTTTGACTTTGTACTCGGAATGCAAAAAATCGAGCCGGGCGGACACCACATCGGACACAACGATACTTTTAGCTTCGATGAATGAGGCGGATATCAGACCCTTGATCATGGCCTCCGCCATGTTGCCCCCGCCGATAAACCCCACTTTTTTGCTTCTCAGCACGATAAAACCACCTTTGGTTGGTCGATAATATTATAAAAATCATGGTACCCATTGGCTTGCTCAGGCCGTCCGCTCGCCAAAGATCGCCGTCCCCACTCGGACCAGGGTGGCCCCTTCTTCAATCGCCACCGGGAAGTCATGGGACATGCCCATGGACAGTTCTTGCAAATAAACGCCCTCTATGGCCAATTCGGCCATTTGATCGCGGAGCCCGAGCAACTGTGAAAAGACATCGCGGGATTGTTCCGGGTCGGGAGCAAAGGGAGGAATCGTCATCAACCCTTCAACACGAACGGCCTGCATTTTCGAAACCGCCCGTAAAGTAGCCTCAAGATCTTCCGGGGCGACCCCGGATTTGGAAGCTTCGCCGGAAACGTTGACCTGAATTAAAATACGCGTTACGAGGGACCTGGCCCGGCTTTTCTCATCGATCACTCTGGCTAGATCAACGCTGTCCACGGAATGAATCAGATCGAAGTGGCCGATGACATGCTTGACCTTGTTCTTCTGCAAATGGCCGATCAAATGCCAGGCAAATCCGTCCCGTCCCAGATGGTTGATTTTCTCCAGGGCCTCCTGCACGCGGTTTTCACCAAACAGGTTTGCGCCGGCTTTTTGCGCTTCGATTATTTTATCTTCCGTGACGGTTTTGCTGACCGCGACGAGACGAACGCTTTTCGGATCGCGTCCGGCTTTTTTTGCAGCCTCAGTTATCTTGGCGTTCACCCATGCCAGCTTATCTGATATCAAGAAGCATACTTCCTGTGGCAATACCCGTGAATTGAAAAGCGGAGTGCATCAAAATCTTTAAAATTCCCGTTGTCTCTTCAATAAAGAGCATCTTCGCCCCGTTCTCCAGTTCTGATCCGGACCGCATCTTCAACGGGAAGAACAAATATCTTTCCATCACCCATATTGCCCGACTGGACAGTTGTTACCAGCGTATTCACCACCTCATCGACAGCGGTGTCTTCCAGAACAATAGAGATTTCCACCCTGGGGTGAAACACAGGCACTTTGGAGCCAGGGGCCGATTTCAATTGGCTCAACGGCTTGCCAATTCCCTTGACATCCATGACCGAAAGACCGGGCACACCCAGTTCAAACAGTTTTTCCCGAACTGCTTCCAGTTTTTCATGACGTATGTAGCATTTGATCATTTTCATAATGGTGAGGAACAATTTAGACCAAAAAAAAAGGCTTTGCAAGCTTTTGAGATTGCAAAGCCTTTGTCAAAAACGGGTGGAACCGGTCCAAATGGGAAATCGGGATGGATTCCGCACATCCAGAAAACCCGGTTTAAAGTCCGATATCTTTTCCGGCAGCCACTATTTTTTCAACCACACTCAGGAGTTTCTCCTTTTCCACCGGCTTGACCAAGTAGTCTTTGACCCCTTTCTTCAAAAAGGAGGTTGCCATTTCGGTATCAGGGTATCCTGTAACCATCACCACAGGAATCCCTGGAGCTTCTCGCTTGAGAAAATCAACACACTCAACGCCATTGACTTTGGGCATACGAATATCGCACAAAATCAGGCCCACATTGATCATATTGTCTCCCGTACGAAGAATAGCAATGCCCACTTCCCCATTTTCTGCCTCTAAAACATTAAACCCCGCGCCTTCCAAATGAAGTTTCAATACTTCACGCACATCATCCTCATCATCAATGACTAAAATTCTACCTTTTGGCATTATTCTTCCCTCCAATAATATTAATAATTGCACTTCTTTCGGCGGTCAAAGAAAACATCCAACCTTCAAAAATCAAAAACCCATAAACCCTCAGGGACAAATAACTTAAATCGGGAAATCAGGCAACGCCGTTGTAAAAAAACTTACCCACCACTGGGGCCAACCCTTGCGAGTCTCTCAGGATAGGCCTATGTTATTATTAAGATATCTTCGCTGTATGGAAAATAGGTCCGCTCAACTTGCAAGTCAAGGCCCAAAAGGGATTTTTTAACGGTTAAACAATTACAGGTTTCGCCATTGTCGTAAGGTCAGGTTCCCACTTTCCCAAATTTTCAGGGACGGAAATAAATGCTTCAGCAAACCTCCACCCCTAAAGCAGCTCAAACTCCCCACAAGGGTTTAAAAGCCAAACTGATCCTGACCATGTTGGGTGTCGGAACCCTCCCTCTCCTTCTTGCTATGGTCATCTCTTACATCCAGGGAACAAAATCCCTGCAAGATGTAATTGGCGCCAGTTTTCAGGCCCTGGCCTTCGAGACAGCGGCAAATATCGATTTTATAATGCTGGAGGAAATCAAAAGAAATCTCCGCCTCGCCAAACATCCCACCCTGGTTTTAAACGTAAGAGAGCGTTTCCGGTTGACGTCTAAAATGGACAATGCCCAACTTGCCAGACATTTTAAAACCCAGGCGGAAATGTGGGAAACCAAAGGCCCCGGTTCGGAAGCCTTATTGACCAATTCCGGCAGCAGAATCCTAAAAAGTTTTCTTAAAAGGGACCCCACTTCAAAGCTCTCGACGCATGCTCTTTTTGTGACGGACTCAAAAGGAGTTCTGGTTTCAAGCATCGATGACTACCCAGAATTTTTCAGTGGAGATTATCCCTTTGTTTTAAAAACCGTCGAAGGGGGAGAAGGGTTTGTTTACATTGGACCCATAAAATCGTTGTCGGGCACCGATCAATTTGGTTTTCACTTTGAGGTTCCTATTCTCAGTCAAAACGGGAAAGTTATCGGCGTGTTGCATCGCGTGTATTTGGCAAAACAGTTTTTTTCCGCTTCCATAGAACAGATTATTTTTGGAGAAACCGGTCACGTGATGCTGATCGATTCTGACGGAGTGGTGATCGATTGCCCTATTCTCCCCACCGGCTTTAAGATTCCTGATCCTCAATTAGTGGCGGACGTTACCAAACCCCAGGCGGGATGGGCCATCACTCAGAGCGATGGCCACACCAACGAAGGCTTGTCGATCATTGGCTACGCCCCTTTATTGCAAACCAACAAGGCAACCGTCGCATCGTCCGATAGAAAGTGGTTCACCTTTGCCTGGCAATCATCCCATGAAGTTTTTGCTCCCACGAGAAAACTTCTTTTATGGATTTCGGCAGCGGGTTTTGCTTCTATTCTTTTGATTGCCCTCATGGGATCTTTGGCATCCAACAAGATTGTCAAACCCATCCGTGTTCTGCAAAATGCCACCGCCCGCATTGGTCGCGGCGAAGACGTCGAACCGTTGAACATCACCACTGGGGATGAAATCCAGTCTCTCGGCAATGAAATCAATTTGATGAACAAGCTGCTGAAAAAAGCGTTTCACGGTCTTGAAGATGAAGTCCGGGAGAAAACTAAAGAAGTGCGCTCCCTGCAGGAATACACCGAAAGCATATTGATGAGCGTCCCGGATGTTCTGCTCATATTTAATGAAGAATTGAAGGCGGAATACGTCAACGAAGCCTTTGAAAAGCTAACGAAGATATCCGCTTCACAAGCCAAAGGTCAAAGCCTGACAACAATGAACCTGAAACACCAGGATCAATGGCAATCCCTTATGGATGAATTGAAAGCTTACTCTCTGGGCATCGGTGAAAAAGCTGAAAACCCTGGCCGGGTCACTCTTGGAAACCGGGAACCCAGGGACCCCCTGGCACCAAAAGCGTCCCCTCAGTCCTCCTGGGAAACAAAAAATGCCGTCACCCTGGGCAATCGGGTGTTCGCCTATCAATTTTTTGACGTCGCCATTTCAGTAGAAGAAAAACGCCGGATCGGACTTCTGATGAAGGAAATCAGCGAACAGAAAGCCCTGCAGGATCAGTTGACGATGGCGGAAAAATTGTCCGGTCTGGGAACCCTTGCGGCAGGGATTGCCCATGAGATGAACAATCCTTTATTTTCCATCATGGGATTCACCGAGGCCATCCTGGAAGAAAAAAATCCTTCGAAGATAAAAACCTACGCTCAAAAGGTGCTGGAAAAGTCCAAACACATGGCATCGATCATCCTCAATATGTCTGGATACACCCGGTCCAGCGAAATGGATCAAATGAGGGACATCAATATCAACGAAAGGATGGAAGCTTCCATTGAAATGGCCCTGATGGCTTCTTATTCAAATGACATCCATATCGAAAAAAAATTCTCGCAACCTCTTCCGCTCATAAAAGCCAAGCCGGAAGAAATCCAGCAAATTTATGTAAACATCATTCGAAACGCCGTCCAGGCCATGGAAGGTAAAGGGGAACTCACTCTCACCTCCATTCAAGACAATGGTAAAATTCTCACGACCATAGAGGACAAAGGGCCGGGAATTCCCCAGGAATATCTTTCCAAGATATTCGATCCTTTCTTTACCACCAAGGATCAGGGAAAGGGCACCGGGCTGGGGTTGAATATTGTTCACCGGCTGGTGAATAAATACGGCGGGACCATTTCCGTGGATTCCAAGATTGGAGAGGGAACCAAATTCAGCATCTCCTTTCCGGTAAAATAAAGTTTCTTCACCATACGAGGCTCATCATGGAAGAATTCGACCTGTTTAAAAGCGAAAAACTTTCCAGAGCGGTGGAGGCTCTCGCGGAAGCCGTGTTCATCACCGACCCCGGTGGAACCATCACCTACGTGAATCCGGCCTTTGAAACCATCACCGGGTATTCGCCTGAAGAAGCTTTGGGAAAAAACCCACGGATTTTAAAAAGCGGTCAAAATCCTCCTGAAATTTACAAAGACATGTGGGACGTCCTGCTTCAAGGTAAAGTCTGGCGCGGCCAGGTGATCAACAAGCGAAAAGACGGAACGTTCTACCATGCCAAATCGACCATCTCCCCCATTTGGAACGATACCGGCAGGATCCTGAGTTATGTCGCGGTCCAGCATGAAATCACCAAACAACTGGAACTGGAGGAACAAGCCCGGCTGGCAACGGAGGAATACAAAGTCCTGCATACCGTCGCCAAAGCGCTTCATAAAACCGCTTCCCTAAAGGAAATGCTAAATCACGCCATGGAGGCGATCACTCAGTTCAACGAACTCAAGGTGGAATATAAAGCGGGGATCTTTCTTGCGGATAATGAAAAAAAGATGCTGAATCTTTTCACCACCATCGGGAAATTTTCGGATGAGTTTATGGAAAAGGACAAGGTCGTGCCGTATGGAGACTGTCTTTGCGGACGCGCGGCGGAGTCCGGAGATATGCTGGTCAGCAACAGCTGTTTTTCAGATGACCGGCACACCCGGCTGTTCGCGGACATGACCGCCCACGGTCATTACATCGTCCCTTTAAAGAGCCGCGAAAAACTGGTCGGCATCCTGTTTCTATACACCGACGAACATCCACCCTGGTACGAGCGAAGCCAGGAAATCCTGCTTTCCATCGGCGATTTGATCGCCGACGCCATTGAGCACAAACGAATGGAAGAAAAGATAAAAAATTAATCACGCAAAAAAACTATCTCAGGAACTCTTCTTCGCAATCGGTTCCAATAGTTTCTTCCAGTTCTGTTTTTCCCAGCGGCGCGCTTCCTGATAAAAACGGTATTCTTTTTCCTTTTTCTTAAAATCCGCATGATGATCCCGCCGCATTCCATTTTCCCTGCGGGTCGGCGCCCATTGATGGCACATCTCGTGATACACCGTCAATTCCACCACCTGATACGGAACAAAATCCTGATTGAGCCGAGGGTGGATGCGAATGGTCTTTTTTGAATAATCATAAGACCCGAAGCGAATCGAATTGAGATTGGGAGTTTTTGAATCCCGGCCCCACCCCACCTCGGCCTCAATGCCGCCATTAAAATACTCCCCATTCAACCGGTCAAAAATTTCCTGAAGGTTTAAGCCGTTTTCATTTTTCTCGCAGGTGGCTTCAGGCAGTTCGGAAATAGAAGGCCGGACTTTTTCCTCGAGAAACGACTGGATCAACGGTTTATAATCTGAAGGCAGAATCGCATGGCCCGCCAGACGGCGGAGAATCGTGGTTTCCAGAGAACTCAATACTTCATCTTTTCCAGCTTCAAAATGGGAAAAGTAATTGTCGTTGAATAGTTCCACCTGAAATCCGGGCTTATCCAGCCCCACCCGCACCTGCCCGATATAATCAAAATTCTTCTTTCGGCACTTAAACACCAGCGTAAGAACGCGGGACGGATTGAACCTTTCCACTCCCTGCCCAAATGACAACGCCCCCTGCTGAATCCGGGCCGCCGGTGCTTTCTGCGCTAAGTTGTCCATGACATTCCTTTGTGATAAATGAGCGTTTAGGTCCAATAAATCATACAGATATTACCGAAACCCCTCCCCATTGTCTACACAGGCCGGATAAATCTTTCCACGGAATTTTGAGAGAAAGCGATGTGACCCAGTCGACTTTACTTTAAATACAATTTCCTTTAAGGTTTAAGTATGAGGTATTTAATTCTTCTAATGCTGATTCTGGGGATTTCGTCCTGCATGACGATGTCGGGGGGAAGGTCTCCGTTGGATTTTCCTCCTTCGCAAAAAACGGTTGTCAAAGAGGACGTTGCCCTTTTTCTGTCCACAACAGATCCGGCCGTGGAAAATGAGGTTTTATCCCGGTTGAAGGGATCGCGGGTGTCGAATGAAATGGTCAAATCCATTTTAAGGGAAAGTCCGGTTAAAGCCGTTGTCCAAACCGGCATGCAAAAGGATCTTGAAAAAAATCTCAATGGCAGAAATTATCCTTACGCTCTTTATGTTCCCGAAGCGGCTAAAGCGGGAGGTTCCTTTCCTCTTGTGGTGATATTGCACGGCATGGGTGGATCGGGCGGCAACACCATTCCGGCCTGGGTCAACCGGCTGGGGGAAGATTTTATCATTCTTTGCCCTTCCTACCCGATGGGCGCATGGTGGGCCAAACCGGCGGAGGATCTCGTTCTGCAATTGATCCAGGAAGTGCAGGCCGATTATCCTGTGGACCCCAACCGCATCTTTTTATCCGGGTTGTCCAATGGGGCCATCGGCGCCTACATGATCGGCATGTTTTATCCGGATCTGTTCGCGGGCCTCGTCCCGATCGCCAGCGGCATCACTCCCAGGTACATGCATTTTCTGGTCAATCTCAAGAACACGCCCATCTACATCATTCAAGGAGTGAACGATCCGGTTTTTCCGATCCAGCTCACCCGCCGGGTTCATAAAATCCTGACGGATATGAAATACCCCGTCATCTATCGGGAACATGATAAAAAAGGAACGGCTCACGGTGGGCATTTTTTACCCGAGGAGGAAGTCCCGCCGCTCGTGGAATGGATGAAGAATCAAAACCGCAACCCTTTCCCAAAAGTGGTGCGGATGACGCGCGAGGCCAATCATCTCGGGCGCATCAACTGGGTGCGGCTCGGCAAGGGCCTGCAAATGGCCGCTCTGCAGCTTCCGGGACCGGAGAAGGAACCCGTCAATGTCCAGGACGGGAAAATCTCCACTCTTTTTGCCATCCATAAAGACAACAATGAATTTGAAGTGATGGGCAAAAACTTAATCGAATTCGAGTTATACTTCAACACGGACATGATCGATTTCGACGCCCCGGTCCGCATCTCTACCCAAAAACTGAGAGATGAAGGCGGCAAGATAGTGACCGAGCAGAAACAGGAGGGCTTTAACGGCAAACTGGTTAAAGACATCGAAGTGCTTTTGCGCGATTTCAAGCAAAACCGCGATCCTTCCATGCTCTTTGACGCCAAGATCACCCTATCCCTCGAAAAGACCTTCGCCCTGCTTTCGCAATAATGATTCCATCCGAGGATCTTCTATCAGAGTCCGGGAAAACCCGGCTTCTCAACAAATCGTACTCGCAACTGGGCTGGGAACTCATTCAGAACGCCCTGGCCTCCCGCACTTCCTCCCCGGTAACCGCGTCGCTGTGCCGTGAGATGCTCCCGGAATCCGATTTTGAATCGGCGGAACGGGCGCTGGCAGAAACCACAGAAATGGTTCTCCTGCTTGAATCCGGAGAGCCTTTTCCCCTGAATGCGTTTCAAGACATTCGTCCCCTCCTTCAAGAAGCCTACGAAAAAAATATTCTGGAATCGAATCAATGCCTGGAAGTCTTGAAACTATTGCGTCTTTGCCGGGCTTTAAAAAAGGCGCTGGATAAAAAAACCGACACGCCCCTTCTACAAACGCTGAGTTTGAAACTCGATTCCTTACCGGCCTTGTTAAAAGAAATTGAAAAATGCATTTCCGATGAGGGAGAAATCAAGGAAAACGCCTCCCCCGAACTCAAGCAGGCTATACGCGAAGTGGCAACCGCAAAACAAAACCTGCAAACCCGCATGGCCAAGCTTTTCTCCACGGCAAATTTTAAGGAAGCCCTGCAGGACAGCTATTTCACCGAACGGGAAGAACGCCTGGTGGTTCCGGTCCGCGCGGAGTACCGGTCCCGGGTGGAAGGCATCGTGCACGACAGTTCGGGAAGCGGACAAACCTTATTCGTAGAACCGACGCAGATCATTCCTTTAAACAATCAATTTAAAATCTGCAAACTCAAGGTCGATCAGGAAAAGTTCAGAATCCTGCAAGGGCTTGCCTCGCAAATCGCAATGCACCAGGCACTCCTGCTGGAAAATCTGGAAGCCCTCACCCAGCTGGATAGGATTCACGCGAAAGCCCGGCTGGCAAAGCTCATGAACGCCAAAAAATGCCCCATGAATCGCGAGGGCAACATGAATCTGACGGAGGCGCGCAACCCGGAATTGATCCTGAACAAACAAAAGGTCATTCCCAACGATATCTCGTGGGACGCATCGACCTGCGCCATCATCATTTCCGGCCCCAATACCGGAGGCAAGACCGTGACCCTCAAAACTATCGGACTCATGTCGATGATGGTCAGGGCCGGTTTGTTTCTTCCCGTACGGGAAGGGTCGGCGATCAGTTTCTTCCCCGAAGTGTATGCGGATATCGGCGACGACCAGAACATCCAGTTGAATTTATCGACGTTTTCAGGACATCTGCAAAAAATCATCCTCATCCTGCATCACGCCCGACCGGGGTCGCTGATCCTGTTAGACGAACTGGGAATCGCGACCGACCCCTTTGAAGGAGCGGCATTGGCAGAAGCCATCCTTCTGGAATTGAAACGCCGGGAGGTGGTGACGCTGGTGTCCACGCATTACCTGTCCCTTAAAATGCTGGCGCAGACCCAGGAAGGTTTTCTCAACGCCTGCACCGAATTTGACCCCGACTCCATGACCCCCACTTACCGGTTGATTTTTGGCGTGCCCGGCCACAGCGCCGCTCTTGACACCGCGCAAAGGCTGGGGCTCGCCTCCGGCATCATTGCCTCCGCCCGGGAAATTTACGACGCCAAGGACAACCGCGCTGAAAACCTCCTGCAGAACCTCACGCAACAAAAACTCCAATTGGAGCAAACCAGGGAAGCCATCCAGCAACAAAGCGAGGAAATCAACCGGCTGAAAGAAGAACAAAATTCCCTTACAGAAAAGCTCCGGTCAGGGGAAAGTGAATTTGAGAAAAATAAAAAGAAACGACTGCAATCTTATTTACGCGAAGCTAAATTTGAAATTCGCAAACTGCTGCAGGAAATAAAAGGAAGCAAGGACGCGCCGAAAATCCGCCGGGTGGAAAAGCAGATTCGAGCGATGGGGCAAACGCCTCTATCGGCCAACGGCAGGGATTTTTCCGGGTGGGAACTCCCGCCGGACAAGCTGGGTGAAGGCGATCAGGTGCTGGTTGAAACCTACGGTGCACTAGGTGTTCTACTGGAAAATCCAAAGGATAAAGCCAAAGTCCGCGTCAAGCTCGGAAACCTGACCACCTGGGTGGAAACCCAAAATTTGAAAGGGCATGCAAGAAATCGCCAGGTACAAAAAACAACCGTGGATCAAATCCAAATCAAAGTACAATCCGACAATACTCCGCAGGCGAAAACCTCATGCGATCTGCGCGGCATGAATTCGGAACAGGCGCTGGAGGCAATGGAACAGTTTCTCAGTCAGGCGGTCGTGAACAAGGTCCATCATGTGAAGATCATCCACGGTCATGGCATGGGAACGATCAAACAACTGACACGGGAATTTCTTGAAACCACAGGAATGTGCAAGAATTTTCACCCCGGATCGAGAGAAGAAGGCGGAGACGGAATCACGGTGGTGGAACTTTAAGAATGGCTATAAAGATGGAGGAAACACAATGAAAAGGATAAGATTTTTTCTTCTGACGTTCCTATTTTTTCTTACAATTTCAATGCCTGCCTATGCGGGCACCAAGGTGAGTTTAAAAGGAAATATGCTCAATTTAATGGGTGAACCTTTGCAGGTGGGACAAACACTCCCGAATGTCAGTCTTCCCGACAGATCGTTGCAAATGGTCGACCTTAAATCACTGAAGGGAAAAGTTACCATCCTGAGCGTTGTTCCGTCCCTGGATACTCCCACCTGCGAGGAACAAACCCATATATTGAGCGAAAAGAACGAAGGTCTGGATCAAACCGCCCGCCTGGTCACTCTCAGCCGGGACCTTCCGTTTGCGCAAAAACGTTTCGCGAAGGAAGCCAAAATCAATAATGTCCTGTTTCTATCGGACTATCGCGACGCCGGGTTCGGCAATGCTACCGGTTTACTCATCGAAGAAAACCGTCTACTGGCCCGCGCCATCATGGTTCTGGATCAGGAAGGAGTCATTCGCTACTTGGAGATCGTCCCTGAATTATCCAAGCTTCCTGATATGCAGAAGGTGTTTGATTTTGCCCGCTCCTTAGAACCTCAATGATTGTGGCCGACAACCATTTAATCAGCTGATTTAGAACTCTTTATCGACCATTGAGGAAATCAACTTTAAAGAAAAGTTTAATTCGCGCGGATTTTTTTCAAAAACGCCTCCTCCCCTGTCATCCTGAGCTTGTGAAATCCGACCGTTACCTTCATGCCCCGAAGGGGTATGTCGCAGGGAGGGGAGAAGGTTGGGTGAGAGGCACCTTCTTAACAAGAAGAGGGAAAAAGAAAATCGGCTAGTTGAAAATGTTGACCAGTTCCTTAAAGAGCGGTTTGGCTTTCTTTATTTTTTCTTCGTTGCCAAGAACGCACACTCGTCCCGATTCCTTAATTTTCAGGAACAGGTCCGCGTAGGCTTTGATATCCTCCAGGCGGGTAGCCAACAATTCTTCCCGAAACTTTTGTTTCTGAGCGTGCGTCCGTCCGGTCAAATGGTCGATCATGGAGGACGCCCCCTTTCTATCTGGCGTGAGCGGTGGGTCCAACCGGCCCATGCAGCCGATGATAAGCTTTTTCAATTCCTCATCCGGCAAATCCAGGTTGGAAAGATAATCGGCGATTTGATCGTAAATCTCCAGCGTTTCGGTCAAATTGGGATCGCGGTAGGACACCAGCCCAAAATCTCCCGAAAAATAATCGAACGAGTTGGAACTTCCGTAAGCCCCGCCCTGCATGCGCACTTTTTCCCACAGGAAACTGGTGCTTAGAAGCGATTTTAACGCACCAAACGGGCCCTTGTACTCAAAACCCAGGTCATACAGGTTCGCGCCCTTGCCGACGTATTGCACCGTACTGGCCGTTAGAAACCCCTCATCATTGGGAACGGGAGCAAGCTCCCATTTAGCAGGCGCGTTGGATTTTTCTGGAATGACTTCCATCAAGGTCTCTATTTGCCTTTTAGCCTTGGGATAGTCCTTGCCTTCCAACGTGATGTTGACCAGGGTGTTTTCTTTGGTAAACAAAAAACCCGCCAGCTGGCGGTATTTGTCCGCAACTTCCGAAGGATCTTTCTCCGCGCGCTCCAGCAATTGCTCAAGAAATTTGAAATAGGTAATCCCATCCGTGAGTTCATCGAACCGCCCCAACGGTGATTGATAGGACTGCAGGCGCGACAGGACATACTGGTTGCCATGCGGAACAATACCATCCTCCATATCGGACTTGGCGCTTCTGATGATCTCCACCAGCCGTTTGTGATCGTCAAAACTGAATTCGCCCAAAAGCTCGGTCAGGATGTCGAACAGTGTGTCGAGTTTTTCCATAACGGCCTTGCCGCTAAAGAAAATATATGAAATCACCTGGTTGCGGTCGTTGACCGGGGACGAGGAAAAATGCCAGGGGCGCACGCCGCCTGTGTGAATGCCCAAGCGTTTCGACATCTCCATATAACTGCGTTTTTTGGTTCCCATTCCAAGAATCATCCGGCCAAACAAAGGCAGGTATTGAACCAACTCCATGGGCACCGTATGGGCGTTGAATCCGACCTGCACATAGGCGATCTTGTTGGTGAACAGGTCATGCAAGAGGATTTTCGGAGACGATTCATTCTTGATTTCAATGGGATATTCCTCCCCTTGTTTAGGGATATCCTCCAGGCCCAGGCTCGGCAGGGTCGCCAGGGCTTCCGGACTGTCGGGAGTCATCTGCAATTCCTGTAAAGACCGGGTCCGCTCCACAATCTGATCGATTTCATGCGGCTTGAGCGATGACTTGATGGTTTTTAATTTCTTGCGCACCTTGGCATCCTGTTGTTTGCCAAGCCCCGCCTTGGGCAGCGCCACCAATGTGCTCTGGTGTTTGTTATTCAACAAATAACGCTCGATCAATTTTTCGAAATACCCTTGTTTGGATTTTCTTTTGATCTTCTTCATGAGCGCATCGTATTTCAGATGCATGTTGGGGTCGGCGTCGTACAGCCAGGAACCCAAAGCCTGAATATTGTAAACGATGCCTTTCGCGAAACCGCCGAAATTAGCCTCCCGCAGACGAAAGTCCACGCTGTTCACCGCGGATTCGATCATGTCCTCTTCGATCCCGTTTTCCACCAGTCCACGCAGGGTG
This sequence comes from Nitrospinaceae bacterium, assembly GCA_021604505.1. NCBI lineage: Bacteria > Pseudomonadati > Nitrospinota > Nitrospinia > Nitrospinales > Nitrospinaceae > Nitrospinaceae bacterium. The sequence continues at coordinate 83,958 of BQJC01000003.1, forward strand.
GAAAAGATGAGGTCCATTATTTTCTCTTCATGCTCCGCTTCCGTTCCTTTAAGACCCACGGCAAATAATGTCTCCGCCCGTTGGTCGTCGAATCCGCCACCGATCACTTCACTGCCCAGTTCCGAATCGATCAAAGCCTTGCGCAACGGCGACGCAGAGGTTCCAAGCAAAAGATGGCTCAATATGTTGAACGCCAGACAATGTTCGTGGTCCGTGCTTTTCCCTAGTTTGAGGCCGGTGAGAACGAAGGTTTTTTTATCGAGAGACTCTTCCTTGGCAACGGGATAATGAATCACCTTGCGCTTGGGTTTGCTGAATTTTCTCTGAAGCTTAATTGAAGAGTCCACTTCCATACGATCAAAATGTTTCAAGTAGTTTTCCTGAAGATACTCGAGGTATTCCAACGTGTTGCCATCGCCGTAAAAGAAAATCCGGCTATTGGAAGGATGGTAATATTTGCGGTGGAATTCTTTAAACTCTTCGTAGGTCAAATCCGGGATCGAAACGGGATCGCCGCCGGATTCATATCCATAGGTGGTCTTGGGAAACAGGGAATGCGACAGATACCGGTCGATGATACTTTCCGGGCTGGAGAAAACCCCCTTCATCTCATTAAACACCACGCCTTTATAGACCATCTCTTTATCCGGTGATTCCAATTCGTAATGCCATCCTTCCTGCATGAATGTCTCTTCCGTAATATGCGGGTAAAAGACGGCATCCAGATACACACTCATCAGATTTCTAAAATCCTTATGGTTGCGGCTGGCAAGCGGGTACATGGTTTTATCGGGAAAGGTCATGGCGTTCAAAAAGGTTTGCAGGCTTCCCTTGATGAGCTCGATGAACGGCTCCTTTAAAGGGTATTTTTTGGAACCGCACAGAACGCTGTGCTCAAGAATATGAGCCACGCCCCGGTCGTTTTCAGGAGGCGTACGCAAGGAAACGCTGAAGACCTTGTTGTCGTCATCGTTTTCAAGAACCATGACTTCCGCACCGTTGCCTTCATGCTTGAAGAAAAGAGACTCGGAATTCAGTTCCTTGAGGAATTCTTTTTTGAGGAGTTTAAAACCAAAATAAGTTTGATCCGTCTCGAAGCTCATGAGGTTCCTTATATATAGAATCCAAAAATAACCCGGTCCAAAGTCAAACAAACCGGGTCGGAAAGTGATCGATTACCAGCTTTTATAATTAGATGCAGAAAACACGGTTCCGGTCCGGGAAAATCGGACTTTTCAAAGGCTGGCCCTCCAACGGGTCACCGCGATTTAATGTCCAGCCCGATAGGACAATGATCTGAACCCATCACCTCCGGCCGGATAAATGCATCGTTCACCTTGTTGACCAGATCCTCGGTGACGAAAAAATAGTCGATCCGCCAGCCGATGTTTCTCGCCCTGGCATTGGCGCGGTAGGTCCACCACGTGTACTGGTCCGGTTCCGGATGAAAAATGCGAAAGGTGTCCACATAACCGTGAGCGACGAATTTATCCACCCAGGCTCTTTCTTCAGGAAGAAACCCGGAGTTTTTCTCGTTGGCTTTGGCGTTTTTCAAGTCGATCGCTTTGTGAGCGGTATTGACATCCCCAGTGATGATCAGTTTTTTGCCCTGCGACCGCAACGATTCACAATGGTCCAGAAACGCATCGTAAAAATCCATTTTGTATTGCAAACGTTCCGACCCACTGGTGCCATTGGGAAAGTAGACGTTCAGCAAATCAAATCCATTAAATTCCGTGCGGATCACTCTTCCTTCGACATCGAACCTTTCGATTCCCAATCCCAGCGCAACGGATTTTGGTTTTTTTTTGCTGAAAGTGACCACCCCGCTGTACCCCTTCCGTTCGGCTGAGTTCCAAACCACCTGATAGCCTTCCGGTTGAAGGATATCATCCTCCAGGTTATCAGGCTGCGCCTTGGTTTCCTGAAGACACAGGACATCTGGAGATACGGCTTCAAACCAATCCCAAAATCCTTTCTTCAACACCGCTCGAATCCCGTTCACATTCCAGCTGTATATAATTATGACTGGCTCCTCAGAAAGATTGGATGATCTGCTGAATTTACCGGGACAAATCAAAAGAAGCAGGTATTATGGCACAAATATCATTTTTGTAAAAAAAATGCGCAAACCCCTCTACATAAGGAAACCAGCCGCTTTAGCTCTCAGCATTTTCCTCATATTTTGTTGGTTGCCCGCCGCAAATGCAGAGCCACCCCTTAGGTTCGGGGGATGGGTGACTTACTGGGATTTCAAGCGAGGGATGAACACCGTCTTTGAAGGAGCGGGTATCTATAAGGACATTTTCCTGTTTTCCACCCTGTTGGATCCGGATGGAACTCCCAGCAAAGTCAATTCAGAAACCGTCAACTACCCCTCCGCCCTTAAACGTTTAAAATCCTCAGGCTTTCAACCCTGGTTGACCATTGTTAACGATGTCAAATCCCCCCAGGGAAATAAAGCCATTCTGAAAGATCCAAACCTCGTTCACCAAATTTTAAAAGAGGATGAATCGCGCCGCAAACATCAGCAGAAAATAATTGATTTCGCGAAAACGTATGAAGTCACAGGGGTGGACATCGACTATGAAAACCTTTTTCCCGGTGACCGGCTTCCCTTCACCCGGTTTATTTCGGAACTGGCCAAAGATCTTAAAAAACAGAACCTGTCACTTTCCGTCACCGTCCAACCTAAAACCGGGAGATCATCGAGTCAGGGAAAGGGGGCAATGGATTGGTCCCAGATTTGCCGGCACGCGGACCGGTTACAGATCATGCTGTACAATTTACACAACCCAAAAACCCAGCCGGGTCCGGTGGCCACTCTCGATTGGATATCCAGTGTCCTCAAGTATGCCAAAAACCAATGTGATCCGAAAATCATCGTGCCCGTTCTTAAAGTCAGCGGGATGCATTGGAGCTCCAGAAAGAATAAAGCGATTCAATACGACCAGGCGATGGATTTAAAAACCAGACACGGCGTAAAATTAGAACGGGAAACCGTCAGCAAAGTCCCTTATTTTTCTTACCGAACAGGTACTGAACGCGGGACCGTCTACTTCGAAGATGCGCACAGTCTGAAAATAAAAATCGAACACATCAAATCCTTGGGGTTCGAAACAATCGTTTTCTGGAGTTTCGGCAGGCAGGACCCCGAGTTGACCTTTCAACTGAAAGAATTTTTAAAACCGGTAGCCAAGGACGGCTTGTAAGTTCACGCTGTCGTAGCCCGGAACGACTGAAAATTTAGTCGCCAGACCGGCTTTTAGTTTACGGGTCAGAAAGTAATCAAAATTGAATCCGCCGTTGGTCGCCCAGCGAACTCCATGGACTTTATCGTCCGCGCCTCCCAGGCCCAAATCAGCCCGAACTTCGGCATCCTGACCCAGTTTACGTTGATAAAGAATCCTGGCGAAGCCGATCAGCAGTTGATCGGGAGTGTAATATTCTCGGGCTTCAAAGTCGGAATCCCTGAAAGAAAGGTCGGCTCCAATTTTCCAGTTTTTTAAACCAGGCAACCGATAGCGTAAACCGGTTCGAATATCAAATCCCGCATTGCCGTCGTCATAATCCTGATAGGCCATTCCCATTTTACCGAGAAGAGCCGGGGAAAACCGGGTCTGGTACCCCAGACTGTAGGTTTTTACCTGAATTCCATTCTCTATGGCCTGGACCGTATCGATGTCCTGTCTGGCCCCATTAAACTGAAACGTGTGAACATTTCTCTGGTATTTTGCCGACATCCAATAGTTCTGCGTGTCCTTTCTTTGCGACAGAGTGCGGTGCCGAAGCTTTCCTTCCAACTGCAAAAAATTCCATCCTCTCCAGTGAAGCCCCGCACTGACGTGACCTCCGTCAATGTCCGGCCGACCCTTTTCTTTAAAATCTAAAATCCCCCCTTCCAGCGCCAACTCCAGCGGAACCTTCAGGGGAAAGTACACTTTGGCCGATTGAGAATGATTGCTCCGGTCGTTGGAATCGCGGAAAAAGTTGAAGCGACCCAAAACGCGGGGACGGTTTCTCCAGGCCAGCGCCTCCCGCAAAGCTTCCACTTTAGGGTTGAGAACAGATTCCTGATCGGGAATGCCGTCCAGAAGATTTTCTGAATCCCAGGTGTTTCCTCCCTGGTAAGAAATATCGGCAAGATAGAATTGCAATTTATCTTTCAACCGGGGTTCTCGTAAAATCAGACTGGAAAACGTTTTTTCAGCATCCGAGTAATGGCCATTCCAATACTGGGATTTTGCCATTGCAACCTGAGCCATATGAGAAGGATGCGCTTCTACGAGATGCCGGACCAGTCGATCCCCATCCCAGTCGCGCGGAACGGAAAAACGCCGCAGTAAAGAAGTGTTGCTATCACCCGGTTTCACCTGGTTGTATCCTGTCGAATCCTGAATAAAACCGAACTTAAAATATTTCTGCAGAAGAGTCCGGTTAACGGCTCTCGCGGAGTCCGCGTTTCCGTTTCGCGATTGCCCCGCTTCCGAAAAAGGATACGCGTACCCGACCACGCTCAGGCCCGGAATTTCAGTTTTCAGGAGATTGATATTCCGCTGATAGTCCCCATCCAGGCGAGCATAAAATTCAGTTGCGGTTTCCTGCCGGTTATTTTTGTTCAACCACCGGAAGTTGGTCAGAAAATTTCCCTCCCCTCCTTTAGAGTCGATGGCAACCCTATCATGCGCTTCATGCCCGTGAGCCTGAAGATCCCAACGGCCCGACCCTGCGTATTCGCGGAACCGGTTCCAATCGGCAAAAAAGGGGGCGCCATCATGAATTCTGGCTGTGGGAACAAACATAGTGGCTTTCATGCCGTATTTTTTTAGTATCGGGTCTCCAAGTCGAAACGCATCGCGGCGGCCGTCATCAAAGGTGATCAAAATCGGCTTTTCAGGAAGAGGTCGTTTATTATTCAGAGCATCCCCCAACTCAGCCACCGTGAGAGATGTAAAACCCGCATCGACCAGGGCTTTTAATTGCTCATCAAAGCGCTCGACCCACAAATTGCGGTTCCGGGCATGACCGCTCAGTCCGTGATACAGCAAAATGGGGATGTATTTTCCTGGCTCCGCTGGGTTTGCAACGCGCCAATAATACCTTTTCGCGGCATCCAGGTCGTTCATCGCGGTCATGAGATTTCCCATTTCCAGATTGACTTCATAATCCTTGAAGAATATCTCCTGCTTCGATTGCAAATGACGCATCGCTTCTTCCATACGTCCAAGCGCTTTTAACGAGTGGAAGGTGCCTATGAACGCCCTTCGGTTATCGGGGTGGATTTTTCCAATATCCTTAAAAACCGCAAGCGCGTCCTCGTACTTGTTATCCTTGACCTGCAAATCCCCGATGGATAGCTGAATTCCCACATCGTCCGGGAATTTTTTTTGAGCCTTCTTTAGGAGAGAATCGGCGTCGGCAAGTCGGTCCAGTTCCACATAAAGTTTTGCCAATAGCAACCAGTCGCCTGCCTGATCTTCATGATTTTTCAATAACGTTTCATACCAGAACACAGCTTGTTCTTGGTCCCGGCGAAACAAGGCATCGTCAGCCAGAAATTTAATGATTGGCTTATAAGGGCCATTTTGGCTAATAAAATTTTTGGCCTCCTTGACGGATGTTTCATATTCACCCATCTCGTAGAGGCACTGAATCCAATAAAAATAGGCCCGTGGAGAATTCGATCCCATGTCCAATACGCTCCGCCACTGAGCCAGTCCCCTTTTAAAGTCCTGGCCCTGCATCAACACCTCGCCATAAAAATACTGGATAGGAAGATGGCCGGGAAACTCCCGAACGATACGACTCATTTTTCCTAAAGCCTCTGGATACTGCTTAACCCAATACAACGCTTTCACTTCCAATAGTTTTTGATCAGGTTGATTGGGAGCAACCTTCAAACTCCGTTCCAGCACCGACAATGATTTTTCATAATCTCCTTGGTCCAGATAAAACCGCGCCAGCAAATTATAAGGTTCCGCTTTCCCCGGAAATTGCTTTTGATATCGCTTCCATATTTTTTCGCTTTCCTGCCTTTCTCCCGCATTCCAGTAAAGCCAACCCAGGTCCCGATAGGCCGCGGAGTTTTTATCATCGTGCGAAAGCGATTTCTCATAATTCAATATTGCGTGCGGAACATTTCCGGCTTTCCGCTCACGGGCGCCCATTTTGCTATACAACCTTGCCAAAGCCTTGTTGGTCACTTCCGAGTTTGAGGAATGAGGAAGACGCTGAAGAAAAAACTCGAGCCCCTGATCAATAGTTTCATGGCGGATGAACTGGTTCGCCGCCGTCAAAGACCATTCCCGATCGGCTGTGTCTGACCTGAAAGCCTGTCTTAAAGCCGTCACCGCTCTTGGAACACGCTTTTCTTTCAGCGCCAGTTCAAACAACCGAAAATGTAAATTTTCTCCTGACGAATCCATCCGTGCGGCATTCTGGTACCAAACCTCCGCCTCCGACGTCTGACCGGAATGATAGTAGGCACTCGCAATCTGATGGAATAGCTGAAATCCGGTAAACCCCTGATCCACAATTTTTAACCAGGCTTTTACCGCTTCATCGTATTTTCCCTGTTTTTCCAGGGCCCATCCCAGGCTATCCAACCGAGTTCTATGGTCCGGCTCCCAGTTCAGAGCTTGTCTATAAACCGCCTCTGCTTTTTGAAATTGGCCCTGCTGATAAAATTCGTCTCCCTGGCGGGCATAGAGGGAGGATAACCTGACCGCCACCCACTCAAATTTTGCCTCGTTGGGAAAAGTGGAATACGAATCTAAATAATTTTTTAATAACGAAATCGACAGATCCCGCTGACGCAAGGATTCATAGGCGTCAGCAAGGTGAGTGAAAGCTTCCCAATGGTCCGGCTGTAATTCTAAAACACTTTTGAAAAGATCCCTGGCGCGACCCGTTCGTCCCATTTTTTGGAGGGCTTTTCCCAAACGAAAGCGAACGAGAGTTTGAGCGGGTTCCAGTCTCAGGCTTTCGTTCAGGTGCCGGATGGCGCGGCGCCATTGATTTTCTTCCATCAGCAAAAACCCAACGGCGTTTCTGATTTTCCGATTTTCCGGATCGACTTTGAGGATGGTCTCCCAGGTTCGAAGCGCTTCCTGCATTTGTCCAGATTTATAATAAGCCCAACCCAGATTTTCCCAGGCCTTCATGTGTGCCGGGTCAAGAGTTGTTGCTTTTTTAAACGCGGTTAACGCTTCCTCATATCGACCTTCTTTGAAATATTGGGTTCCCTGATCCAGAGCCTCCTGTCCGGGGCTCCTGGCAAAAGCCAGGGGTTGAACCCAAGCCAGCTTCAAAACGCAAAGAGTGACAAAACAAGAAAAAATCCTTACGTTTAAAAAACCGAATTTAGATAAAATCACAACGGATTGTCAGACGCTTCCGCTTAGATCCACCCGGACTCTGGCATGCGCTCTTTCAAAAGTTGGTGTGACTTGATGGGCTGGTGAATGTCCGGCCTGCCTTCGGTCGTGATAAGTAGCCGGCAGTCCATTTTGTCCAGCTTCGCCTCAAAAGCTGAAAAGCTGGGGAACCATTCCGAGTTCGCCCTCATTTCCCATTGACTCAAGTCCAGATGCACATGAGTCCAGCGATTGTGTTCCACCAATGTCTGAATTGCAGACATCCACAAGGTAATCACCTCTTCACGCTGGCCCGTCTCTGCACCTTCATTTTCCGAATCTGGGTTAAATTTTTTCCCCGGCAAAAGCTTTACAGTTGGAATAAAATCCCAACCATATCGGTGGGAAATGATTTGAAACAGGTCTCTATCGAAAGGAACCATAAGGAACTGGTCTCCTTGAACCAGATGAGTGACCGTTGTCACTCCTGAGACCTTTTCAGAAAGCTTGATCAGGTTTTGAATGTCATTTTCTTCCGGATATTTTTCCAACCAACGTATGTCATGCGGAAAAAATGAGACTTCAGCATCCGACAACCCCAGCGCACCTTGTCCATCCTTTGACCAGACCCGAATCTCAATATCCCCATTCAGCCTGCCTTGCAAATAAACAGGTAATTCCCAAAGAGGTTTCCCTTCCCAATTGACGATGACTCCCTTTCCCCTTTTGATCAGCCGCAAATGATGCCAAATACCGAATGGGATTCCCGGTCCGGTACTGGCAAGATTTTCGTAACGGTTGTTGTCCATTCGATACTGTAAATGGATGTTATCTTCATTACCTCCCAACCGCCATTCATCCCCTTGCCTGCGGGAATTTTGACGAACCCAGAATTCACCGCGGTCTAAACGGATGTTTGCATTCAAGGTCCAGTTGTCCGCTTGACTTCTTCCTGGCTTGAAGATCACGGTTCCGGGAGACCCTCGAAGATGGGCTTCCGGTTTTGTACCGGGATCATGAACCAGGCTCAGTTCTTGCCCTGATAACTTAATGGAGTGGCCCGAGGTATCCACCCGTTCGCCTTTTCCGGTAAACCACACAGAGTCTTCCTGGGTGGCTTTCTGTTTTAGAACCGCTGTCGTCTGAATGGCTTTATTTGTCAAGGCAAGCAACGTCTCTGGTTGCCAGCCGGGTTGAACCCTGAGCCGCCTCAGCCGGAACGGATCGGATCTAATGTCATTGACCCCGACAAAACTATCCACGAATCCCAATTGAAAAAATTGTTTCAAAGCTTGATCATTTTGTTTTGAAAGTTCACGGTAAAGAGAAGAATAAGCCAGGATTTTATATCCAGATATATTTTCCGCGATCATGTCGCGACTGATCTTATAATCCTGAAGAACCCTTGCGGAATATTCGTGGTCACTTTCCTCCCTTCCCCCTTCTTCAATCCAGGCCTTGTGAGTGAGATATCGGCCCACGACTTGGTTTTCAGCGTCCGTCATCACTTCACGACTGCGATGCCCCGCGGAAACAATGCTCCAAATCCCGCTATCGACCATCCGCCGCAATCGATCCCAGTAAAGAAAAAAGGTCTCCCGCTGATCGATCGCATCGGTGATCAGAGCAACCGTCGCAGGCCATTTAATTTCTCGAAGAACAGGATCAACCACCGAAAAGGTCTCCAGGTATCCATTGGCAAAAATCAGCAGAAGCGATTTCTCCGGCAACTTGCCATCTTTGTAATAAAAGTTAAAAACATCATTTACGGAAACCGCTTCAAATCCACTCTGAGCGAGGGCCGTTAGCTGATGACGCAACTGCTCCTGATGAACAGGGTCTTCGTTTTCCCCCCAAACCACCCGGTCAAATTCCAGAACCGTTAAAGTTGCCTGACTGGACACGGGTCCCTTCCAGGAGCGGAGTTCAACAGGATCGACTTCCCTAATGCTTTCCGTTGCCCAAAAGAAAATCAGCGCAAACAGAATCAGAGCGCCCCACGCAAATTTATCTCTTTTAAAAGTTTTAGAAGCATAGGCCGTTTTTTGATCGCTCATGATTTATCGCGTCCCCCAATGGTTTTGCCGAACGGTAAATAAGGCGTAATAAGTTTGCCAGACCAGAACCAGCATGTAGAAAAACGAAAACGATATTCCGTAGACCCACAAACGGGTGCGAAAAAAAGCCAGGTAAACCAGACTGTAAAGGCCCGCCATTAAAACGGCCCCATAGATATAGAGATAGGAAAACGGCCAGAACCCCAAAAGCGGAAGGACAACGGCATTCAACACAATGAAGGGAGCGATGACCGGAAACAACACCCCCGAATAATAGAAAAAAGCCGCCACGGGATGCCGCTTCCACATGAAGAAGCAAGCCAGAAAACTTTCCCGAATCCAGGATTTTTTCCAGCGAAGCTGTTGCCGAAAAAATATTCCATATTTTTCCGGAACGATCGTGGTGCACACCGCCTCGGCATGGTAGATCACCCGGTATTTTCTGAGCATGAAATTGGTCAAACTGCGGTCATCCCCAAAGGTGGCTTGAATGCCAAGAAACTTCTGATTCAGCCACACATCGAGGATGTCCATCACGTATTTGCGCCTGTAAGCGGCGAAACATCCCGAACAACAGGACACAGTTGAAAAAAGCGATTCCGCCGCTTTGATCACCCGGAAAGCGACAAAATACCGGACATCCTGCATCTTGGTCAGGGCATTGACTTTTGCATTGGCCACATTGGCGTGCCCGCACACGGCACCGACATCGCTGTCATAAAACCCCTGCACAATTTTGTACAGGCCGTCTGGCCGGATGAAGCTGTCCGAATCGATGTATACAAGAATCTCACCCTTCGCCATGCGGGCTCCGATGGCCATGCCATGCCGTTTTCCCCGGTTCTCTTCAAAATTCACCACCCTTAACGAGGAATGATCCTCAGCCGACCGTTGCATTTCCTTTAAAGTACCGTCGGTGGACCCGTCATTCACTGCGATCACTTCAAAACGGTCCTTGGGGTAATCCGACCGGTACACGCAGTCAATCGTACGGCGGATAGAGTCTTCTTCATTTTTACAGGCGATCACCACGGTGACCGTAGGAAAGTGATCTCTGTCTTCAGGCGGTTTGTAAAATGCGGAAAATAAAAATCTGGAAAGGATGTAGATGGAGATAATTATGCTGTAGGCATTGAAAACGGGTTGATACCAAAAATAAAAAACATTAAACCATTTCAAATACAAAACATTAAGAGTGCCTAGAACAAGAAGGAGAGTCACCAGCTTGGGAAGAAACTTAAAAAACCGGTATTTTAAAATTCCCTTTTTATCGTTGGCAAACTCAAGTCCGTAGGTGTACTTTGGCGTAGCAGACTCTTTTCCCGATTCCTGATTTTCAACGGTTTCCCAAACCACTTTAGCCTTGTCATTCCAGGCGGATTGAAGAAGCGAGCCGGAACCATTTTTCTTAACGGAGTCGTCATAGGTAAGGGGGTGAATCCATGCCCCCTTTTTAAGCGGATGCGGCGTGGAAATTCGGGCTCCCCCAAAACCAATATCAAGCAAATCGGCTCGCAGTTTTGTTTCTTTGCAAAACGGCTTGAGATCGGAAAAAAAGAAACCCGCCTTTAAAGGCTTGCGTCTGAAATTCCTCTCTTCCTGTTTGCGGCGCGAAGCCCAGGGAAAATCTCCCTTTTTTTGCGGCATCAAATCCTCGTGAGCGAATTGATCGAACCACCAATTGAATTTTTTGATGTGGTTTCTTACGAGGAAGCGTTACGCAATATCCGTTCCAAAATGAACTTTTATCGGAACAAGATAAAAAATCTAAAAAACTTTAAAGAGCCAGGAAATTTTATCTAAGGGTTTTATAGCGTTCCCATAAAAAGTGGAATTCTCGAACGTCAAAATTTTCCAATACATGTGAACCTTTGACGCAGGCTGGGATTTTCATGACAAGAGAAATCTTTGCGGCAGGCAACGGACCGTTTGTTTGCAATGAATCTCAAAACGTCTTCATACTTTGTTGCTGAAGGGATGAGTTAATATGCGGTGGGAGATTAAAAACCTATCGCCTGCTCTTTTGCGGCTTCCATTCTGCCGCCCATTTCTGCGCCTCTGAAATTTGCTTGGGCGTCATGTGCTCTTCGGCCAAGCCCCTGTAACGAACAGCGTCTTTGTAGCCCGTAACCCCCGCGAGGTTGAACCACATATGGGCCTGGACATAGTCCTGAGCGGCTCCCTGTCCCTTAAGATAACTCCATCCAAGATTGAATTGGGCTTGAGGCAACCCCTGTTCCGCCGCCCGCCGGTACCATTTCAGAGCTTCGCTATAATCCTGAGGAACCCCTCGTCCATTGTCGTACATCCACCCGAGGCGCAGTTGAGCGTCAGCCTCGCCCTGAGCCGCGGCCATTCCATACCACTTGAAAGCCTTTTTATAATCCTTTGAAACCCCCCGTCCGTTGCGGTACATGCACCCAAGGTTTGCCTGAGCCCGTCCCAGCCCCTGGTTCGCCGCCAGCCGGTACCATTTCAATGCTTCCCTGAAATCCTGCGAAACACCAAGGCCCTTGCGGTACATCCAACCCAGATTAAATTGAGCTTCCACCTGCCCCTGTTCTGCCGCCAGCCGGTACCACTTGAGAGCTTCTCCGTAATCTTGTGAAACCCCAAGTCCATTCCGGTACATCCAGCCCAGGTTGGATTGAGCTTCGGCCAAACCCTGTTCCGCTGCCAACCGGTACCACTTCAGAGCTTTCTCAAAATCCTGAACAGCTCCCTGTCCACTGGAAAAAATCAGCCCCAGGTTAAATTGGGCCAGGGCTTTTCCCTGTTCGGCCAGAGCCTTAAACTTTTCAATTGCAGTTTGAAAATCTCCCTGGACGTAAGCTTTAACGCCCATTTGGAAATCCGCTTCAGCATTGACATTGGCAAGTTTCGCCACGCCCTGGAGGGAAGTTTTAGGGTCTTTATTGAAATGGGTTGCTAAACCAATTTGGAAGTCGGCCTCTTCATCTGCAAAGGTCACTATTGGGGTTAAAAGGAAAAGGAAGACCAGCGCTTTACAAATACTATTTTTAACTAAAGGGGGGGATGGGGAAATACCGGTGACGTCGAAACCGATATCCGGCGGGTTTTGCGATAAGCCCCTCTCTGCCCATATAAAACAAGAGGGACGAAAAATATCTCCCCTGTTTTGAAACATCCAGACCTCTTGAAAGAAAACAACAGATTGAATGCCATAACTATTTTATATTGAAGCAATTTTTATTCCAAATGAATCAGATCACCGCACAGAGAGGTTCTTAAACCAGAAGAGACGAAAAGCAAAAGCGCAAATCCCTTAAGCCTTTTTGAAATCGGAGTTTTCTGAAGTCGAATAAAGAGGATGTTTTAGAAACTTTGAAAGATGTGCTTCAATCAAAAAAAAATTGCCAAAAGGCAGGCCGGAAATACGTCAAAAATACAGGGCAGGAAAGAAATTTTGACACTTTGCTAAAGCAGGTTCATTTCAATCGACTGTGCGCCAATCTCAAGACGTCTTCATACACTTTTTTAATCGGGAGTTTTTCCCTGCGGGCGATTTTTTTACAGTCTTCGTACTCAGGAGAAAATTTAAGGATTTCGCCGTCGAGCGATCCTACTTTCACTTTCACCGGACCATAGGGGGTTTTCAAAGTTTGAATCTCACGGTCCAGGGTGGTTCGGTTCACCTCAAAATAGCGCACGCCAAAGGTAGACGTTTCCGATAGGATGGTTTTCGCAATGCGTTCCCTTTTCTCAGGCGAAACCAGGACAGAAAGTTTCACCGCCGGACGGTTCTTTTTCATGCTGACCGGAGTGAAAGTGACATCCACCGCCCCGGCTTTAAACAGCCTGTCCATGACGTGGTCATAAAACTCCGGGTTCATGTCGTCGATATGGGTTTCCACCATCATCATGGATTCCTCCTCCCCTGCCCCGTCCATCTCACCTAGAATGATCCTGAGCATGTTCGGCGAATTTTCGATGACGTGATCCCCTGCGCCGTAGCCGGTTTTTTGTATTTTTATTTTGGGAAGCGTTTGAAAATTTTCCGCAAAGAAGCCGATCATAGCGGCGCCCGTGGGGGTGGTCAGCTCCTTATCCACTCCTGTTGAAAAACAAGGGATGCCTTCCAGAAGATTCAGGGTCGCGGGTGCAGGCACCGGCAGGGTTCCATGTTCGCATTCGACAAATCCCGCGCCCACATTGAGCGGCGAGGAATAAACCCGATCCACGTTTAAAAGTTCCATTCCCAGAGCCCCGCCAACGACATCGACGATGGAGTCCACCGCCCCGACTTCATGAAAATGGACTTTTTCGATGCTCGTATGATGGACTTTGGCTTCGGCTTTGGCGATGCGATGGAATACTTCGATGGCGTTGGATTTGACCTGTGCGGACAAATCCGATTTTTGAATGAGGTTTTTTATCGTTGAAAAATGTCTTCCGTGAGTGCGCTTGACGGGTTTGATCACCACGTCGACCTTGGTGCCGCAGATGAGGCCGCGCTTGACGGTTCGGGACTTTATTTCGTATCCCTTCGACAAACCCAGTGTTTTCAGCCCCTGGCGGATTTTTTTCAAATCCACTCCCAGATCCACCAGAGCGCCCAGGATCATGTCGCCGCTGATGCCGGAGTGGCAGTCGAAATAGGCGGTGCGCAAAGGGGGCATGTTACTTGAAAGAATCTTTAAACAAGGTCTGGATGGCTTTCTTGCCGTTATCGCTCAAAAAGCGGGTGCCCGTTCCAGCAAAATGTTTTCGGGTGATCTTAACCTCTGTTTCCGCGTTCCAGTGATCCCCTGCCCACTTGAACCAGCCGTTTTTCTCCTGGTCAAACGCATGCAGGGGTTTGTTGCATATCTTGGCGAATTCCGCGCCCCAGCCGGTTCCCCCTTTGACCGTATTGTCGTCCAGTATTTTTCCAACCACAAACACTTCTTCCGCATGATTGATCTGATGCCAGATGCTTTGCAAAACCTTGCGGAACAGGGGACCGGAACTGTAAGTCCGGTTCATTAATTTAGAAACATAGGTGAGGCTGACATCGCCGGTCAAAAGCTCCTCAGAGGTCAAAAACCGGATGCCCCGTTGCCTTTGGGTCTTATGCCCCTCGAACGTAAAGTTCACCTCCTCCACACCGGCAGCTTCCGCCTGGCATCCAAACTCAGCCTCCGCACCATTGACGCCGCCGCTGAATAAAATGCAATCCTGGCTTTTCATCTAAAGGGGATCCTTCTCAAAAGGGTTAAAGAAGTAAATAAAGCGCATGCAATAAATTGACAACAACTTAGTTAAAAACCCTGGGAGTTGCAAGAAAATACGGCAGGAAAACAAGCGGGAGGGTGAATCATGACCCAGCGGAGGAACAACCGGTGGGTCATTTTGCTACAGAACCATTGTTTTTTATCTTGCTGAAAAAGCGGCTCAAAATACCGCGTTTCTTGACCTTTTTGGCATGGGTGGCGACCAGATCTTCCATCGGTGTGGATTTTTCCCGGTGCTCATCAAGGAACAGATCAATGAGAATATGACAGGAATGGCACCCTCCACCCGCGTCACAGGCTTTGGTCACTTGCTCAATAGTTGTAAGGTTTCTGGATTCGATGCAGGAGCGAATGGTTGCTTCACTCACCTGATAACACTTGCAGATGATTTCATCGTTCTCGACGGCGGTAGGCTCCATGGTGCAAACAATCCGGACTGACAATTATTGACTTAAGGAAATTGATAATTATTATCAATATTATAATAAAAGACAACCCGTTTGTCTATCCTTTTCAGGGTGAGGAGAAAGCCATTTGTTATCAGAAAGTTTAAACAATTCTGGATATACGGTTCAATCCCGTCTGTTTCAACCCAGGACCTGGGGTTTTGCAAAAGATTTAAGCCCGTTAAATTTATCGCTTTGTTTTTCCGGCAAAGTGATACTAAATTTTGAGCCTTTGCCCGCCTCACTGGTAACGTTGATGTTCCCGCCGTGACGACTGATTATATTTTCGCAAATGGCAAGCCCGATTCCGGTTCCCTCGAAGGTCGTTTTCTCATGCAAACGCTGGAAGGGTTTAAAAATCCGTCGCGCGTATTTTTCATCAAATCCGATTCCGTTATCCTCGACGGTGATTTTCCATTCCCCCGAATTTTCATCAAAAGAACTTTTGATTTGGACCACCGGGGAAACGCCATCCCGGTGATACTTGAGGGCGTTGGAGACCAGGTTTTGAAACAAGTTGTTCATTTGGCTGGGGTCCGCCACCAGGGTCGGCAAAGAATCGCAATCCACTCTCCCCTGAACTGCATTGATCTGCCCTTCCAAACTATCCACGACCTCCACAAGAACCTGGTTAAGATCCGTGGAAACCAATCGGGTTTCCCTGGTTTTTATTTTTGAGAACTCTAATAAATCCCCAACAAGCCTGCGCATGCGCAATGCGGATGCTTGCATTTTTTCAAGGTATACGTACGTTTCCCCAAACGTCCCACTGAATTTGTTTTTAAAAAGATCGCCAAAAATAATGATTTTTCTAAGCGGTTCCTGGAGATCATGGGCGGCAATATATGCGAATTCTTCAAGGTCCTTGTTGCTTCGCTCCAATTCCTGAGTGCGGTGGTTGATTTCCATCTCCGCCATTTTTCGTTCGGTGATATCACTATTGGTCCCCACCATTCTTAAAGGTTTCCCTTCATCATCGCGGGCGACGACCTTACCCCGGTCCAGGGTCCAGCACCATTTCCCGGATTTGGTCAATAAGCGGTTTTCAAACTCGTAGATGGGAGTTTTTCCGGCAAAATGAACATTCAACACCTCCATTAATTTGGGCATATCGTCAGGGTGAACCAGGTTTTCCCAGGTACTCACATGGTGGGGCAATTCATCTGGCTCATACCCCAGCAATTTAAACCATTGGGGACTGTAGGTTGCATGACCGGTTTCAACGTTCCAGTCCCAGACCCCTTCCGCGGTGGCTTCAAGCGCAAGGTTCAGACGTTCTTCGCTATCTTGAAAATTTTTTTCTATCCGCTTTTTATCATCAATTTCAATATGCAAAAGGTGATTGGTTTCTTGAAGTTCTGCTGTGCGTTCCTGGACCTTATCTTCCAGCTCATCGTGGGCCTGCAGTAAATCTTTCCGGGCCCGCTCCCCTTCAGCAAGGGTTGCTGAAAGAATCAAAGTCATCGATGCCGCAACTCCTAAAAAAGCTTGCAGCAATAGAAGAGAATCATTAAGGGAAAAATTTTTCACGAAAGGGCCCGATCCCTGGGCCGTTGAAAGCACAGAATATATTGAGACAAAAAAGACGGCGGTCACGGCGCCCAGGTGTCCAAAACGCAATGCCGCCCAGGCCAGAAGGGGAAAAAGCATAAAAACCAGCGGGTGGAATCCACTCCCAAACCAGGTCCCAAAAACCATTTCACTGACAATAAATAAAAGGAAAACCAAAGTCACGGATTCACCCGTCAGCATAGGTTTTCCGCCGGAATGGAAACGGGCAATAAAGACCAGTATCAGGGGGGTTATGACAAGAACTCCCATTGCATCTCCCAACCACCACGTCAACCAGCTGTCAAAATAGTGGTCCCAACTTTCAGCTCCCTTGAGACATAGACTGGTTGCACCGACGGTAGCGCTGACTGCACTGCTGACTACGGCGGAACAGGAAATAAAAACAAGGATATTTCTTACTTTTTCCAAAGGGTTCCCGGATCCCGTATAACGATGATACAAAAAGGCGCCTAACAAAATTCCGCCACTGGACCCCAAACCGATCATGATTTCCAGGGGGATCAGCCTGATAATAGAAAAATCAGGCATGTTTTTGTAGGAAAGGGAAAGGTTCAAGCAAAAAGAACCCAGTAAAATCCCTGGCCAAAGGTGAGTGCCGCGCCACAGAATGGCGGCCATGGCGATTCCCGAAGCGGGAAAGACCGCTGTGACATACCCTGGCAGCATCGCTAAAAAAGTGCCCAGACGCCCCGCTAAAAAATAGGCAAGGCCAAGCAACAAGGAAGGCAAGATAACCTGGCGAAATGGATTTTCTTTTTTAATTCCCAAACCTCTTCTCTTCTTTATTTTTTGAGCTCAAAGACTCACGGTTCAATACAAGAACGCAGTCACCCGCCCTAACGCTAATCGTTAAATTCCCGGAATCACGAGCAAAAACAGGTTTGATTCGTAACTTCTTTTATCTATATTTTATGCAACTCCATTAATTATTTAAAAAACCAAAGGATGGATTTCAACAGGTGCGCGTCCCATAATATAAAATATACAATAAATGTAAATGTTTATTTTATATAAAAAGAGATTTAAAACCAATTAGAATCGCAAACATCCTGAAAAAGGGTTCCAAAGGAAGAAAGTTTTTTGAAATTAAGTACTGTTTGGTCGGAATGGATTGCCAGTACGGGGGAGTTTGCTCAGGAAAAAGGACCTTGGCAGAGCATGAGCGGGAATGGCGGCAAAAACGTTTCCAGTCGCTTCAATTTTTTCACTGAAAAATAGGACCGCTGTTAAGACAGGTTGAAGCTTGGCCATTGATCCTATCAATCAAAAAAATAGTTTAAATAAACGAAAATGTCCAGGCAAATCATTCATCAAGAATTTCTGCGATGTCCTTGACTTTTACTTTGTCCTGCAACCCTTTGGCTTTGAGAGCGTCTTCCAGCATGAGGACGCAAAACGGGCAGGAGACGGCAATGGTGTCGGGCTGAGTCTCCATCAATTCGTCCACCCGGTTGTGGCTCATCTTACTGCCCACTTTTTCTTCCAGCAGGAACCGGGCTCCCCCGGCTCCGCAACAGCTTCCCCGCTCGCGGCTGGTTTCCACTTCCCGAATGCCCTCCCCCTGCACTTTCGCCGCCAGTACATCGCGCGGAGGTTCATAAACCTGATTGTGCCGGCCCATATAGCAGGAATCGTGGACCACCACCTTTTCATCGCTTTTCCCACCGGGAGCGATTTGTCCTTCTTTTATGAGCTGGCTCAACAATTCAGAATGATGGATCACTTCCAGATGCGTGCCAAACTCCGGGTATTCGTTTTTCAAGGAGTTGAAACAGTGCGGACAATGGGTGATGACCTTTCTCACCCCGTTATCCTTAAACGTCCCGGCATTTTTTGTGGCCAGCATGTCGAACAGATATTCATTCCCCGCCCTGCGGGCCGGATCCCCCGTACAACCTTCCTCTTTTCCCAGAATGGAAAAATCCACGCCCGCGGCTTTCAAAGAAGCCACCACGGCGGACGCGATCTTCTTTCCCCGGTTGTCGAAACTTCCGTTACATCCCACGAAATAGAGATATTCGGTCGGGTTTTCCTTGTCCCACAACCTGAGGCCCAGGTTCGCCGCCCAGTCGGCCCGGGAATCGCGTCCGAATCCCCAGGGATTGCTGTTGGTCTCAAGCGATTTGAAGGCCCGGGTCAATTCCTGCGGGTAACGGTCCTCGGTCAAAACCAAACCCCTGCGCATATCAATCACTTTGTTTACATATTCGATCATCACCGGGCATTCTTCCTCACAAGCTCCACAGGTGGTGCAGGACCACAGGGTCTCGTCCTGAATGACACCGCCAAGAAGAACGGGAAAATTTGGAGGTTCGGCCTGGACTGCACCTTGCAAAGAGTTCAAGTGGTTTCTCAGGTCGACCGTCAGTTCCTTTGGAGATAAGGGTTTTCCACTTTTAAGGGCCGGGCAGAAATTGTCACAGCGGCCACATTCCGTACAGGTGTGAAGATCCAACAAAGCTTTCCAGGAGAAATCCCCCACCTCAACCACTCCGAAGGATTCCCTGCTTTCATCCTCAAAATCGACTCTGGAAAGTTGGTTGCCGCGTCCTGTCACATTGGAAAAGTAAACATTGGGAATGGACGTGAGAATGTGGAAATGCTTGCTTCGCGGTAAAAGGGTCAAAAAGAAAAGAATGCTCACCACATGCGTCCAATAGGCCAGATTGTGCAGAAAGCTCACGGCTGACGGACCCATAGGAGCCACAAGAAAAGAAAATACCAGACCCAGAGGTTCCCATAACGAGGCCGCTTCCGGACGGGCGGAAAAATAAGCCGCCTCGAAAACCACATCGCTGACCATAATGGCTAAAATCAAAACCAGGATGAGAATTCCCTCGCCTGAAAGATTAAGACGCGATGGCCGGACGATGAGCCTTCGGTACAGCGCGTAAAGTACCGCCAGAGTCACCAGCAACACGAAAACGTCCTTGATCAGGCTGTAGGCATAATGAACCAGTTCGAATCCGGGAAGCGGGATTGGCAAATCCTGAAAAAAACCGATCACGAAAAAATGCCCCGCACGCAGGAGAAGCACCAGAAACCCCCAGAAAATAAGCGCGTGCATCCACCCCGCTTTCTTGTTCTTGAGCAGTTTGGTTTGCAGAAAAGCGATGCGAATGGTGTTCAAGATGCGTTGGACGGGAAAGTCAAACCGGTCATCAGGTCCCGCCTGCAGCAATACCCGGAACTTGGGCCACAGGCCCGCAAAAAAGAACCCGAGGGCGATGAGGGTGAGAAGGCCCAAAAGAGCCGGTTGGGTTTCTGCGGGAACCCAGTCCAAAGCCCGATAAGAAGAAGGTGTCATATAAATTGTCCAGACCGATTCAGGGCAATAAGCCCGTTTTTCATAAATTTAAAGGGATTTCTTCCTTAAAAAATTAAAACCACCGAAAAACCCTCCAGGCCAATCTTCTCCATTATCAATAGCACAGGAATCTCAGTTGAATTCCCTACCCGGTATGCTATATTTAATTAAAGGGCGCAAGTTCAATAAATGATTAATTTTATGCTCCTATCCGGAGGATGCTGAGCGTGGCTTTATCCAGGCGCAACCTAAATTTGATTCCAGTCGTCGCGATGGTTGCAGCGGTTCTGGTACTGACCTTTTCCACGCCGGGATACGGCATACCAAAAAGCGAACCCTTTTTAAAATTGGACAAGCAGGGGGCGGACCAGCAAGAGCTTGGATATCAGCCGATGCACGAGATCCAGCCGCCGGCCAATCCTTCATTGCACCCCAATTTGACACCTTTTATCAATGAAGCGCATCCTTTCCCTGATTATATAAAAAAGTTTAACCGCGGCGGGCAATTTCCAAAACATTATATAGAATTATTAAAAACCGCTCCTGTCGATCAGGTGCAAAGTAAGGTGTTCAATATAAGCGCGTTTCAAAACGCGCGCAAGATCGGTGTGGCCGATTTTGAGAACAAAACGGCAGAGCCTTTTAAGGACAAGGACGCGGGGTACGTGGTGGCCAGCCAAGTCTCCAGAGAACTGCAATCCTACAGAAAGTATCAGGTCATCCCCCCGACTAAAACCAGTGAAGATGCCCGCTTGAAAATCACCGCCGCGCCGCCTGCAACCCTACAGGACGGGAACGCACCCTCTTTGGGTGAAGATAAGGACACAACCTCAGTCGAGGCTCTGCCTTACGCAAAACAAAAAGTCGACGCCGTATTGATCGGCGCCGTCACCAAATACATGGACTCCTATATCGACCGGCGCGGAGAAATGAAAAAAAGCATCTCCAGCGGAGTCGAGTTCGGGGCTTTTCTGATCAATGCTAAAACGGGCGAAGTGATCTGGGGCGCCCGGTTTGTCGGAACCCAAACCCCGAATATCAGGGGATTATTTGAAGGCAGGACCCATTGGCTCAATAAAGAAGAATTCTCCCGGGCCGCTATGAAAAAGGTATTGAAGGCTTTTAATGAAACTAAACAGTAGAACATTTTCTAACTTAACTATAAAATAAGCCCATGCTGGATAACTTACATTTAAACAAGCAAACCGAAAGCGAATTTAACGCTTACGAAAAAAAGAAAAAACTATGGAGAAACCTTTTTCTTTTAAATTTGTGCATCAGTGTTTTGCTGATCGGAATTTTCTGGCTGCCGACCAAATTGGTACAGATGGATGATTTTTTAAACGCTCCAAGCGTCAACCTGCCTGAGGAAGGAAAAGTAGCAAAATCTCAGCCAGCCATTGCGGTTCCCAGCCTGGAAAACCTGATCCCGTCCCACATCGTTACCGTGAACGCCTCTTCCGATAAGGATTGGGCTTATTTTGATTTTTCCAGGGGCAATGTTGTCCAGATTCACGACCCTTCTTCCCTGGAATGGGACCTCGCATTCAGAAGAGGAAAGGTGATCTCCAACGGCGGCGCCACCAATAAATTTGGCAAGGCCGGACTGATTAACTTGAAAAACTACGAATTCGACACCGTTTCAGAAGTTCCCCAGGAAAAATACACCGAGGATATCAGCACAAAAACCGAAACGGAAAATCCAGTGCTGGCAAAATGGTACTCCTACAATTATCTGACCCACAAACTCTCGGCCAAAAAGAACGTTTATGCAGTGCGCACCGCGGACAATAAATTTGCCAAAGTCCAGTTCATGAGCTTTTACTGCGAAAATAAAGAAACTGGATGCATTAAGATGCGTTACGCCTATCAAGACAACGGTTCCAATAGTTTTCTGAACAACAGCGTCGGGCTTGCATCCTCATCCGCGCCGATCCCGCCGGCCCCTCAGGGCTTGTAAAATCAGCAGCAACGGATAAAAACACTTAGCGCTTAAAAAAAACCGGTTTTTCAGTTTGTAAAATTTTCCGGGAATGCTATTTTATACAGTTTCATAAAGTTTCGCCCGGTTGTAAAATACCCATTAAATTAAATCTCAATTTCAAGCTGAGAATTTCGGAGGAAGGTACATGTCCAGTTTAAAAGGTTTACTTTTCAGTCAATTTGCCAACGATGGGTTGAACGATTTGGTTGAGGAAATGCAATCCAAATACCAGCCCAAAAAAGGCCGCCGGTTTCACCACGATAAAATCACTTATGAAGTCAGCCGCCCCTCACTCAAAGAAAATCAAATCGAGTTCGAGATCAGCTCTAAAATTCCCGAAGACGAAATCGATAGTTCCGATAAAATGAAAACCTATTTTGACGAAATCAAAAAAATTCTTTCCAGGGGAGAAAGCCAGCCAGCATCCATCGAAATGGAAAACATCGTCTGGGATTCCAAAAAGGAAACCGAAAAGGAAAGAGACTATGTAAAGCTGGTGTACCGTTATCCTCTCGACAATTTATTTGAAACACAGGAAGTCATGAAGGCAATCGATGGGATATCCGGCGGCGAAAATTTAAATAATAATCCCAAGGCTGCCAGCGCCTTCACCTCGCAAGGCAAATTGGTTTTGCAGAGAGTCAGGCAGAACATTCATACACATGGACGGGCCAACCTCGAACAGTTGATTGGAGCCAACGACAGTGTCCGGGCAGGTATCAGCAATTAATTCCCCATGCCTCAAATTCTGTACTTTTTAGGCAAAGCCCTCCAACTCCTGGGCTTGTGCACGATCACCTATGTGGTTTTCCTTTTCTTCACCGACAAGGGCATGGAGCCGCTTCTGTACATGTCTATTTTGGGCATTGCCGAATTTTATCTGGGAACCTTTTTTTTGAGTAAGACCGAAAAGTAAATCATCTGAAACCCGGAATATAGAAGACAGAATCAAGAATTTAAAAGATTGAGTTTTCTCCTTAATTCTCGATTCTATATTCTCACCTTCCCCCACTGTCATCATGAAAGAAATACTGGAAAAACCCGGTTTCCTGGCATCGTCAGGAACCCTGGGAGCAGATGTCAGTTACCTCCTTGCCCTGGTTTTCACCGTGCTGTTTTTGATCGCCTGGGGGTTTGCCAAAAAAGCCCAGGGCACCAGACACCATAAGCTGATCCTGGTTTCCATGGTCTCCATGGTGGTTTATTTCTGTGCTTATTATTACGCACGGCAGTTGGGGGTATTATCTTTTGAGGGGGAAGAAGGTTTTGGCGGTCCCAGAGAGGTCTATGACTCTGTTTTTGTCCCGGTCCTGACCACCCACCTGATATTGGTGACCCTGGGGTTGATCATGGCCTTTTATATGCTGGTCGAAGGGTTTCGGGCCAGTGAAAAAGTCAACGACGATTTCGTGCTGAAAACGGGCGAGTTGAAGGTCCGAGCGAAAACCTTTAAAATCGTCATGTTCACGATTCTCGGCCTGTGGGCGGCCAATCAGTTGTTTTTGACTACGGTTCGCCACGCGTCGATAGGAGCCCGCATCGCCTGGGCTATGATATTTGGCACCGTTGCCCTGGTGGTCAGCTTGGAGAAGCTCATCGAAAAGCTCCTCCCCGACGGCGCCCGGCGTCACCGGATTATGGGACGTGGGACCATGATCATTTATGGGCTCCTCCTTATCACGAGCACTGCGACGTATCTAATGCTTTACGTGATTTACCCGGCAAAATAACTTCCTGCAAACCCTTCAAAACGTTTCATTTTGTTGGAATCAAAGGAAGGAAAGATAAAACGGGAAAGAATCCGAAATTTCTTGAAACATGGGAACTTTTTCTCCTTGACACGTTTGAAATGCCTGTGATAAGTTCCCCGTGGATCAGATAACTTCAAAGTACATAAGTAGTAAATAAATAGCGGTCAATCCATTGACCCCCAGGCCGATATAAACGATGGTGTCGAAAATTTTTCCGTCTTTGCTGGCCATGCTTTTCCTCAAGAATTTATAGTGGTTCGATTGAAATTGATATTCGGAAAAGGTAACATTCGCGATTCAAAACTGTCAAGAATAAACTTAGTAAACAGTTTCTTAATACGGAGGGTCATTGATGGATCTTGAAAAATTAAAAGAAAAAGCGGGACCAATTATTTATCTGGGCACGGTAATTTTTTGCTTGTGGTTTTTTTACTGGTTCGCTTCCGTTTGGCGTTAAAAAATAGCGGTTCCACAAAAAACCAGTTAAACCTATCAGGAGAAAACAAGGAAAATGAGCGAAATACAAGAGGAGCAGAAAAAGTTTATCACCCCCAAGTCGATCATCTGGTTCATCATCGCCATGATCGCGTGTTTCTTCTATTACTTGCTGATCAATATCGGGTTGATGAAAGTCCAGGGTCTGGACTTCTTTTACCTGTGGACCAGCGGCGGTGGCGGTGGCGGTCACTAAGGCGACGAAAACGAAAAATCAGTAAAAATGACAGGCTGTTTCAGCCTGTCATTTTTTTTTCCAGTTCAGGGCTTCTGCGCCATCGGACGACCTCTTCAATCACCCCCATTTACACCTGATCCCAAAAACTATGAACGGAGAACCCACCTGCAGAGTTTATCTCATCCGTCACGGAGAAACTGCCAACGCCGGCCAGGTCTGTTTCAACGGCCATTTCGACGTGGACATCTCTCCTGCCGGGCGAGAGCAGTTTCTCTCTATTTCTGAATCCCTAAAAAACGTTTCCATCCACGCTTTTTACAGCAGTGACCTGAAAAGAACCCGGATCTGTGCCGAAATTGTATCCAAGCCGCATGGCCTGAAACCCACTGCCTTTTCCGAGCTTCGTGAACTGTCTTTTGGGGAATGGGAAGGAATGAGCGTTGCCGAGGTCAACCAGAAATTTCCCAATCAATTGGAAAACCGGCTGAAAAATATCGAAACGTTCTCCGTGAAGGGCGGCGAAACCTTCCTGCAGCTCCAAGAACGGGTGATCCCAAAATTCGAGGAAATTGTAGGCGGTCATTCCAATGAAACCATCGTGATTCTGGCACACGGCGGGGTCAACCGAATCATTCTCGGCCACGTCCTGGGGATTCCCATGAGCAATATCTTTCGTATTCAACAGGAATACGGAGCCATCAACGTCATTCAGTATTATCAAGACAATGGCGTGGCGGAACTCATTGGCGGCACCCACCACCACATTCCCGCCCCTCCCGTCGAAGACAAAAAAATAGCCATTCAATAAGACCCCGGGATCTCCATGAAAAAACAACCCCTGGTCAAAATTCGCAACGCGACCGTTTACCTGGGCGGCTATAAAATCCTCTCCTCCATCAACTGGACGATGTCGGCCTCCGAAAACTGGGCCGTTGTGGGAAACAACGGCGCCGGTAAAACCACGTTCATGAAACTGGTGTTCGGTCAGCTCATTCCCCTGCACGGCGGAGACGTGCACTGGTTTGGCAACCCGGAACTCACCCCGCTGGATCAAATTCGGAAAAAAATCGGGTTCGTTTCGGCAGAATATCAAGAAGATTATCGGTACAACATTTGCGGTTGGGAAGTGGTCGCCTCCGGCCTGTTTTCTTCAATCGGCATCTATGAAACGATCTCCTCCAAGCAAAAGCAAACCGCCCTGGAATGGATGGACTTCTTGGGCATCGGACGCCTGGCTCAAACCGGGTTTAAAAAAATGTCCTATGGAGAAGCCAGGAGGACGCTTCTGGCTCGGGCTTTGGTCAACCGCCCTTCCCTTCTGATCCTCGATGAACCCTGCACGGGGCTGGATATTCCCACCAAAGAGGTGTTTCTAAGGACCCTGGAAAAAATATCGGCGACCCAAACACAGGTGGTCTATGTCACCCACCATATCGACGAGATCATGCCCTTCATCACCCACCTTCTTTATTTAAAAGATGGGAAGATTTTTAACCAGGGCGCCAAAAAGGATATGCTCGCCGATGAAGTATTGTCCGAGGCCCTGGGCTGCCCCGTCACCCTGAAAAAAAATCAGAACCGTTACTGGATCACAGGAAGCCGCGCCCTTCTTCCGGATCAACCCACAAGTTAGAATCGATACAATCCCAGAACCGGCTACGAATCCCGCCGCTTCTTATCTATTCTAGATGCTTGTCAATTTCCGGATAAATAAGGTAAAATCTTTAGTTGCCCCAATAATCCGCCACTGGACGTTAGGCTTGAGTGTCTTGACGATTTCCGTCTAACGAGGGGAAATTCTTAAACTTTCGGGTGATGCCAATGAGCCCCTATGTGAATGGAATTTTATTATTTTTCGTTCTCGTGCTTTCAGGACAGGCACAATCCGCTGAAGCTCTCGATGCCCAGGGATGGTTTGAAAAAGGCAATGAACTCAGCGAACAAGGGCAGTTTGAAAAAGCTGTCGAAGCTTACCGGAAATCGACGGAGTTGAATGATAAATCCCCCGTCGCCTATTACAACCTGGGCATCGCTTACAAAGGTTTACAGGAACTTGAAAAAGCCGTTGAGGCATTCAAGAAAACCGTGGAACTCGAACCCACCCATATGGACGCCCGCATCAGCCTTGGAAACGTGTATAATCGGCTGAATCAATGGGAAGCCGCCATCGGTCAGCTCAACATTGTCGTGCACCGGGAAAGAAACAATGCGGAAGCGCATGGAAACCTGGGGTGGGCTTATTATAATTACACACAGGGGCCGCCCTTCAAACACCTGGTCATCATCAACCTGAAAAAGGCCATTAGCCTGTTCAAAGCTCAAAATATGCCGGAAGCCGCCGAAGCCACGCAAAAGGTTCTTGATGAGGCCATTGCCAAATTTGGATACCAAACCATCGGGTGAACCGTCACCTGTTATCGTTAATTTTTTAGAGAACAAATCATGACCGTTGAAATTGAAATCACAGCGACCCGCAATCCCAATTACGTCACCTATTCCATCGATCACGACCTGATTCCTCCGGGAACGGGACTGACCTACCCGAACGCCGAATCCGCAGAATCGGACCCGCTGGCAAAAGCCCTGTTCGCCATTCCCGGGGTCGAAGCCGTCTGGGTGCTTGGCAACAGCATTCACGTGACCAAAGACGAAAAAATCCGTTGGCCCCGCATTCAATCCCGGGTGATCGACGCCATTCGGCGCAACACCAACTCCAATTGACCGGTTTTCCTCCCCTCCATGATTGCAAATTTTTAATAGACCAAAAGATCAGGACGAACCCCGGGGTGTTCTTCAATAAAGCAGGTTTTGTTGGGATCTTTCAACGGGCATCACAGAAAACGATTAAACCAAAAGGGTTTATGCGTATGCCCTTGCCGGGAACCCAACGACGATCAATTCTCTGTAAAATTTGGTTTTGCAGGATAAATTTAGTGGCTTAAAATGCTGAAGTCGCAAATTTTACTGAGGACGAGCTATGGGGATCGTACTTAAAGCCGACTTTAAAACCAAACTGAATTCCAAACTTTCGAAATTCAATCCCAAAAATCCCAAAGAAGAGTACCACGCGGAAATATTTTCCGAGCTTTTCTGGTTCCCGCAATTTAAGGCCCACGTCGCGGCCTATCTGGAAAGAAATTATTGTGTGGTGGTCAACGACGAAGACCATCCGGAACCAGAATCATTGCTGGAGATTCTTAAACCTGAAGAAGTCCGGATGCTGAATGAGTGGATCATCAACCGGCACAACAAACCTTCGGTCGTGAAGTAAGAAAACCGCGCTTTCCATTCACGCCTGAATCCCGTTATTTAACCGCAACGCTGATATCGGGCACTCCGGAGCTCTGCAAAATTCCCATCACCTTGATGACATTTCCATAAGGAAGGTTTTTATCCGCCCGAATGATGGCGGTTCTTTTCTCTTCTCCTGAGGATTTGCCCTTAAGTTCGCCGATCATTTTTTCAAGAGTGATCAGAGTCGCTTTTCTCCCATTGAAGAAAATCTGTTTATCCGCGGTCATTTCAATTTCCAGGGTCTTGGTGGATTCATCCAGAGTGGAGGACTTTGAAGATGGCAGGGTGAGGTCCATGCGCCGGTTAAAATCGACAAATACCGTTGAGACCATAAAGAAAATCAGCAGGAGAAACACCACATCGATCATGGGGGTCATTTCCATGCCAAAATTTTCTTCTTCTTCTTTTCTAAAGCGCATAATGTTTTAAAAGTCCGTCCAGCAGCGAACCGGCGGAATATCCTGTTTAAATAAAAATTTCATTCCTGATGGCCCAACTTAAAGCGTCGCACGGACCTCCTTGGGGGATTTTTTGGGAGCTCCAAGATCTTTTTCTTGAGCCTTTTTCTCCCGCACCTCTTCGTAAGAAAGTTCTTCGATCAGCTGAAAGGAGATTTCCTCCATTTCAAAAACATAGCGGTCAATTTTCCCGCGGAAATAATGATAGAGCGCCAGAGCGGGAATACCCACAACCATTCCAGCGGCGGTCGTTATCAAAGCTTCGGAAA
Organism: Nitrospinaceae bacterium; assembly: GCA_021604505.1. Classification (NCBI taxonomy): domain Bacteria; kingdom Pseudomonadati; phylum Nitrospinota; class Nitrospinia; order Nitrospinales; family Nitrospinaceae; species Nitrospinaceae bacterium. The sequence goes on from BQJC01000003.1 coordinate 112,358, forward strand.
TGCCGCTGGCCACAAGCCCAGGGTTTCCCGTGCCGCTTTGGGATATGACGTTAAACGCTTTGATCATTCCAAATACCGTCCCCAGCAATCCCATCATCGGAGTGATATTGGCAACGGCTCCAAGAACTCTAAGGTTTGAATTCATCAAAGAAGCCTCATGCTGACCGGCTCCTTCTATCGCCCGTTCGATTTCGTCCAGTTTCCCCCCAAACCGCAACAACCCCGTTTTCAGGATTCGCGCCAAAGCCGTGTCATGAGAGTTGCACAACTGCAACCCCAGATGAACGTCTTTCCAGTTCCAATGATTGCGAACGTTTTTCAAAAACTCGGTGTTGATGATATTCTTTTTTCTTAAATTGTAAGCCCTTTCAATCCCGATCCCAACGATCAGAATGGAGCAAAAAAGGATGGGGTACATCATGAATCCGCCCTTTTCGATAAGAGACAAAATTTCCCATCCATTGGATACCGGGCGTTCGGCGGCCTGAACTATCTCGGGAAGGATAAAAAAAACAATTCCGGGAACCAGGTAGAATTTTCTCATGAAAAAAAGCATCTATAAAAATAAGGAAATTTGGATTGCAGGAGGCCAGAAATCGTTTCGGCCAAGTGAAGTATAAAATAAGGGCCTAACTTTTATAGCATGAAAAAAACGCTCCTGGCAAGCCGCAATGCTGGGCCCAGCTTTTTAAACCCTTTTAAAATCAACTATTCTATTATATATTAAGGATAATCTTGAAATCTGGTTTTATGGAGAATACCCTTAGGAATACCGAGGCAGAATCGTTTACATCAACAAAGGCCGGGGCTTTCCAGCCTGCCGGGACGAAATGAGATGCTCTTCTTCCCAAATTCCATGTCCTTTCTTTTTCATTCCCGGAATGACCCGCTATGCGAATGACATGATTCCCCCATTTTTCCTGAAAAACTTATTTACCTGTTCTTTAATCATTCAGACCATGCATGGATCTCGCGATCAAAAGATTTTGAAATTTCTCTTCCTCGTGCTGATATCTGCGATCTGGCTCGCAGGCTGCACGACCATTAAAAAAAAGGACAACCTGTCCCCCAGCGAACTCATTTCGAAGGGAAAACGGGAAGTCGAACTCAAGGATTATGACAAAGCGGAAGCGTCTTTCAAACAGGTTCTGGAGGATTACCCGGATAGTAGAGAGCGGGTACCGGCTCTTTTACATCTGGCCAACACTCATTTTTTGGACCGTGAATATGAAGAAGCCAAATTTCACTACAAAAAATTTATCGAGTTGTATCCCGCCCATAAATGGGTAGACCGCGCGCATTACTTTAAATCCATGTGCGATTTTAGACTTATCGAAATCGCCACACGGGATCAAACCAACACGCACGCGGCGCTGGAAGGATTTGAAGACTTTATGAAAAAGTTTCCCAAAAGCCCGTTCTATCCCAAAGCCGTCAAAAGAAGAGATGAGACGCTCCAGACCCTGGCACAAAGCGTGTTTGAAATTGGCAAGTTTTATTTTCGGACCGGCGCGTATCAATCCGCCATTCAGAGGCTCGAAAACGTGCGCAAAGATTACCCCGTTCAGGGGTTTGCCGACGAAGCCATCTTCCTGATCGCGGAATCTTATTACAAAGAAGAAAATTACGGTAAGGCCAAAGACACATACAAAGAACTTTTAACCAAATACCCCAAAAGCGATTTTTCAGAAGATGCGCGAATCCGACTCAAGGCGCTGCGCTAACTCATTGACATGGCAACTAAAGCAGTCTCAAAAAAAACCAAACCCGGCCCCAAATCTGTAAAGGTCCGGGAGAGCCAGGAACATGCCGAACCTCTCACCCAATACCTGAAAGAAATCAGTAAAATCACCCCCCTCAGGCGGGAGGAAGAAGAGGCTCTGGCAGATAAAATTTCCCAGGGCGATCTCACCGCATTACAAGAGCTGGTGAGACGCAACTTGAAATTCGTGGTCAGCGTCGCCAACAAATACAAAGGCTGCGGCCTTTCCCTGCAAGACCTGATCGAAGAAGGAAACATCGGCCTCATTCAGGCGGCAAAAAGATTCGACGCCTCCCGGCACGTGAAATTCATCACCTACGCCGTCTGGTGGATCCGGCAGGCCATCATGCATTCCCTTGCAGAGCAATCGGGCACGGTGAAACTTCCCATCAAACAAGTGGGCAAGGTTTACCAGATGGGCAAGAAAAGCCGCGCCATGACGCAAACGTTGAACCGGGAACCCACGGAGAGAGAAGTGGCGGACGACATGGGTTATAAAGCGGAAGATATTCATCTTATCATGCAGGCTTACCGCAATCATTTATCGCTCGATGCGCCGCTCCGTGCAGACGAAACGACGCCTTACATCGATCTACTGGAAAACTCCAATACCATTCCCTACGATGAAATGATCATGCAGGAAAGCCTGAAAGCCAAGGTGGACCTCCTGCTCAAAGATCTGGGGCCCAGGGAAGAAAAAATTCTCAGAATGCGTTTCGGATTTCACGGGGAAGCAAAGACCCTGGAAGAAATCGGCAAAGAAATCGGCCTTTCCAGAGAACGCGTGCGGCAGATTGAAAAAAGGGCTAAAATAAAGTTAAGAGTGAAATCCAACAATATCTCTTTAGGGGATCACCTCGGTTGACCCGCCACCAGACAATGCCTAAAAAGGCGAACGATTAAATGACTCCCTTCCTCGTTTGGGCAGTTTCCTACTTACTGGGTTCTATTCCTTTCGGAATTCTGTTTGCCAGAAAGAGCAACGTCGATATCCGCAATCATGGGAGCGGCAACATCGGAGCCACCAATGTGGCGAGAGTTCTGGGGAAAAAAGCCGGCCTGTTGACCCTGGCCGGAGACGTCTTCAAGGGCCTCGCGGCGGTGGCCATTGCCTCCCGGTTTCTGGACCACCCCTGGGAAATTGCCGTGGCCGGTCTGATGGCATTCATCGGCCATGTGTACTCCGTCTTTTTGAAGTTTAAAGGCGGCAAGGGGGTCGCCACCGGTCTGGGAATATTTTTATACCTCATGCCCCTGGCAACGGTTTCCTCCATGGCGGTGTTTGGCGTATCTTTATGGGCTTCCGGATATGTCTCGGTCGGTTCCATTCTCGCCGCTTTGAGCATCCCGCTTTTCGGGATTTATTATCAAATCCCCCCGGAATTCATCGCCGTGTCCGTCATCGTGGCCCTCATCGTGGTGAGCAAACACCAGGGCAATCTGGAGCGGATTCTCGCCGGAACCGAGGCCAGGTTCTTGAAAAAAATAGAATTTGACAAAACCCGCCCAGAAAATATAATGGCTGAACAAGAACGATCCGAATGAAATGAAGCGCGGGAGTAACTCAGTGGTAGAGTGCAACCTTGCCAAGGTTGAAGTCGAGGGTTCGAACCCCTTCTCCCGCTCCATTTTTCGTTCCAGCGGAAGTTTGCGGGGCACCGTCGCCAAGTGGTAAGGCAGAGGTCTGCAAAATCTCTATCGGCGGTTCGAGTCCGCCCGGTGCCTTCCTTTTTTCATCCACCCCCCCCCAGGAAAAATTTTCCGGCCCGGAAAATTCGTCCCTGACCCTTGCCCTCAAGGCAGTCACCATTCTGCCCAAGCCGAGAATTACCCGCCGATTTTCAAGGCTTTTGGAATCTCTTTATCTAAATGCTTCTCTGGCATCTTTTTTGCTCCCTATGGAATAAACCCTGCAATCGTCAAATTTTCCACACCGATCCGGCTCAAGTAACATTTTCACCGGTCCGATAGGATAAACGACTCCCACTTATTATGAGGCAAGCGATGTTCAGCAGACTTCAGGCGGCAATCCCTATATTGACGGAAGAGATCCATATTGACGGTTGGGTCAAAAAAATATTTCCCTGGAAAACCAACAGCGGCCACCTTGCCGACACACCTCCCGATAATAGAGAATGCTACCGGCTGGATATGCAGAACCTTCCGCCTCTGGACGCCACCCTGGTATCGCAAGGGGGAGCTATCTTCGACCTCAAGGTGTTGAATCTCAGTGCCAGTGGCTTGTCCTGCAGGATTCCGAAGGTGGAACCTGTATTCAGGGATCAGGTTTTCACTCTGGTGTTCGCTCTGCCCCTGGAAGAACCGGTCCTCATCAAAACCGAAGCTTATTTGATCTCCAGCAACCCCACCGAATCAGGAAATTCGGAGGTTCTTCACCTGCAATTTTCCGGAAATCTCGATAGCCGGCAACGGGACCTGATCCACGGATTCATCGTCAAAAAGCAGTTCGATATGATCAAGCAACTCCGGAGGGGTGGATGTATTGGGACGGATTGCTGACGGGCGGTCAGGAGGCAAACAACGCGTCAACAAAACTTCGGGGATCAAATTCCTGCAGATCTTCGGCTTTTTCTCCAATGCCTATATAACGCACGGGAAGGTTCAGTTCACGGGTGATATTTAATAGAACGCCTCCTTTACCCGTTCCATCCAGTTTGGTCATCACCAGACCGTCGATATCCATCGCTTCGTGGAACAACTTTGCTTGCGAGACACTGTTCTGGCCAATGGAAGCATCCAGAACCAGAAGCGTTTCGTGCGGCGCATCGGGTAAAACCTTGCCGATCACCCGTTTGACCTTTTTCAATTCTTCCATCAAATTTGTATTGGTCTGCAATCGTCCCGCCGTATCGATGATCGCCACGTCCATTTTGCGCGCCACAGCCGCCTGGACCGCATCGAACGCCACAGCGGAAGGATCGGCGCCGGTCTTTTGGTGGATGCATGGCACCCCCACCCGCTCGGCCCAGATCAGCATTTGCTCGACCGCGGCGGCGCGAAACGTATCGCCGGCCCCTAAAAGCACATTTTTGCCTTCATTCTTCCACTTTTGCGTCAATTTTCCGATAGTCGTGGTTTTTCCGGAACCGTTCACGCCGATGACCAGAACCACGTGCGGCGGCTCAGAAAATTCGCGGCGGCTCCCTTGGGGCGCTTCCAGAATCCCGGCCATCAATTGCTTCAAGTTTTCCAGAATGCCTTCGTTGTCTCGGATGCGGGCTTCGGCCACGCCTTTTTTAAGTTCCTCAAGAATAAAACCTGTCGTCGCGACCCCCACATCGGCGGAGATCAGCACCTCCTCAAGTTCATCCAGTAGCTCAGGGCCGACTTTCGCCTGGCCATGCACAACGCGATCGATTCCCCCTGCCAGAGAGTTTCTGGTTTTCGACAAACCGGATTTCAAACGGGAAAAAAAACCCGATTTCTTCTCCTCAACCACTTCTTCCGTATTTTCCTGATCACTCATTCCTGTCACTCCATAAAACTCAAATGCATCAAGCCTCTTTATACAAGGTGACCGGACGATGTCAAGATGAAACCCGATCCTCTCCCTTAGCTTTTAGGTAAGGAGGGTTCGAAAAATCAATGCGTCTCCCCAAATGGCCCAAACCAAACGAACCAGGCCGGTTAAGCCTTAATATTTAAAGAATTCTCTTAAGCTGAAGATTCCGGGAATCTGATTAAAGTTTTAACGAAAAAAATCCGCTAGGTTAATCAGTGGTTTTATAGTCGAGTTGTGCCCAAAGAAACCCCCGTTTTTCGAGGAGTTCCATGAAAGTTGCCGTATGCAATTCCGTTGGCATCGATGCCGATGGCTACGCCATGATCCACTCGCCCAGCCGGTGGACCAACAGCACGAAAGATTTGAATATCTTCACTTACTACCCCTGGCAGTTGGCCTACTGTTCTTCCATGCTGAAAAGGGATACCGACCATGAAATCCGGTTTTTCGACGGCTGTCTGGACAAATTAGACCATGAAGCCTTCGTGGATAAAGTCTCCGAATTCGGCCCGGATTATCTCATCATGGACTGCGCCACACGCACCATCGAAGCGGACAGCCGTTTCGCCAGAGAAGTGAAACGCCGCTTCGGCACCCAATTGATCTTCTGCGGGCCGCACCCCACCACTTTCCCGGAAGAAGTGAGTGAATACGCGGATTACGTGGTTCTCAGGGAATACGAACTGGTCGTGAAGGATATTCTCCAGGGGAAGGACCGCAACGATATTCTGGGCCTCTATCCCAACACCGACTTACGGCCCCCCTTGGATGTCAACGACCTGCCGTTTCCGGAAGACGACGATGTGTCCCGGCTGGATTACGGCATGCCCGGAGAACCTTCCAGCGAATATCTCGAAATTCAGGCCTACGCCTCACGCGGATGCCCGTTGTCCTGCACGTTCTGCGTGTGCGGCAACATTTCCTACCAGCGTCCCAACTGGCGGCCGCGCGATCCGCAGAACGTTATCCTGGAATTGCAAACTCTGAAGGCCAAATACCCGCAGTTGGAAGGCATCTTCTTCGACGAAGAGGTTCATAACGGCAGTAAAAAATACATCCTCGAATTGACCAAAGCCATCCGCGAAAACGGCCTGGACGATTTAAAATACGACGTCATGTGCGGCCAATGGCCGATGGATGAGGAAGTGCTGGATTCCATGAAAAGCGCCGGCTATTACATGGTGCGCCTTGGCATTGAAACCGCCGGCGAACACGCGGCCAAGGGCATGGAGTTGATGAAAAAATTCAACGTCCCCAGGCTCAAGCAGTTGATGAAGCACGGCACCAGCATCGGACTGAAATTTTACGGCACGTTCACCTTCGGCGGGGAAGGCTCAACCGACGACTGCGACAAAAAGACCCTCGATTTGATCCGTGAAATGATTGACCGGGAGCTATTGTGGCGGTTCCAGCTTTCCATCAGCACGCCCCAGCCGGGAACTCCGTTTTTCAACCGCATGAAAGCCCAGGGTTATCTGCGCGATCTCGACTGGAAACACTTCGACGGCGGCAACCATTGCGTGGTCGATCGACCGGAATACCCCGCCGAGCAGGTCATGAAAAATTTCCGGGAAGCCGAAACCCTTTATGAAGAAGGGTTCAACAAACGCTACTCGAAAACCGCAAAGGATAATTTCAAATCCCTTTCCATCGATTCCAACGATGACATTCTGGTTTTTCGCAGCACCCGCATGAAACAGATGAACGATGTCGTCGGGTCCCTGGCCAGTCAATTTGCCAGAAACCGGATCACCACACTGGCCCAGCCCGCGGTCGAACAGGAGTTAAAGCAAAACCCCAAGGTCAACGAGGTATTTGTCTATGAAAACGGCCATTTCAAAAATAACTCCTTTCCAGTAAGTTTGATCAGCAAACTGCAAAAACGGGCCTTTGCCATGGGCGTGATCCCCTACAACAATATCTCAGGCAACGGCTACGCGGATGTGAAAGCCATCGCCAACCGAATCGGAATCAAAAAACTGGTCGCCGTGAATATCGAAGGCAAGGTATTCGATCTCGACAACCCCGGCGATCACGGAAGGGCTCATATTTAGGAGGCCCACGCACAAAAAGGCTTTAAATTATTTTCTCTTTTTTTAGACAAAAAAGAGAAAATACAACCCCTCCCCACCTCAATCCTCTCCTCCATTGGAGGAGAGGAAGAAACCCCTTCTCCCCAGTGGGGAGAAGGCTGGGATGAGGGGATTAAAATTTTTCCCTATTTTTAAGTTTTATGAACCCATCTCAAGACATAAAAAAAATTCTCGTTATTCGGTCCGCCACCCGCATCCTGAACCAAACTCTTAAGGCGCTCAAACAGGAGTTTCCCGATTCTAAAATCACCGTCCTCGCTCCCAAGGGAGTTGAAGAAGTCGTGGCTCCGGATCCCTTGGTCGATGAGGTATTGACCATCGGCAACCATCGCAGAATGAGTGTTTTCAACTATGGCCGCAGACCGCTGGAACAGTTGAGGAGACGGAAATTCGATCTCGCCGTTTCCCTTTATAATGTAGATCACGGGTTGGGCTACTCCAACATCGACCTTCTTGCCTGGGCATCGAAAGCAAAAGAGATTCGCGGCTACAACGCACGCGGAACCTATGTCGATCTCACCGGCAAGGGGGTAATAAAAAAATGGTTCCTGGAAAAAACCACCCTGATATGGGTCGGTCTCAATTACATCGCCACCGGATTATTGTTCTTCTGCATCACTCTTGGCCTGATCGGCGAATGGTGCGTGCGCAAACTTTTTTCTCCTGGGAAAATCTCTGATAAAGAAAACGCCATCCCAAAAAAGCGGCATGGGAGCCCCATTGCCGCTCCCGAGAAAGTTTCAAAAGTTTTGACCCAGGTTTGAACGCCTCATGAAAATCGTCGTCGCTAATTCCGTGGGAGTCGATGCCAACGGCTACCACATGGTGCATGTCCCGTCCCGCTGGTCACTGGGCGTCAAAAATTTCACCAATTGCGGCTATTACCCTTGGCAATTGGCCTACACCTCCGCCCTGCTGAAAAGAGAAACCGATCATCAGATTAAGTTTTTAGACGGCGTGCTCATGGGCTGGAATTTTGAGACTTACTTTGAACTGCTGAAGAAAGAAAAACCCGACTGGCTGATCATGGAAAGTTCTTCCCGCACCATCGACGAAGATCTCAGGCTGGCGCAGGCGGCAAAACAGGCGTTCGGCACCAGGCTGATCTTCACCGGTCAGCACCCGATGGCGGAACCGGAAGACGTCTTGAAGGTGGCCGATTTCGTATGCCAGGGAGAATTTGAATATGCAGTACTCGAACTCATCCAGGGAAAGGATCCTCAGCACATTTCAGGCGTCTACCCGAACGGCAACCGCGAGCTTCTGGACATCGACTCCCTGCCCTACCCTGAGGACGAAGACATCCGCCGCCTGGATTATCACGAACCCAACTGCCGGTATCGGCAGATCCAGATGTACGCTTCCAGAGGATGCCCGCGCCGGTGCAACTTCTGCGCGGCGGCAACGCTTTATTACGATGAACTGAACTGGCGGCCTAGAAACGTGGATGATGTCGTCCGGGAAATCCGTCAGCTAACGGAAAAATATCCTGAAATGGAAGGCGTGTTTTTCGACGAGGAAGTTCACAACATCAAGCGAAGCTTCAACATTGCCCTTGCAAAAGCTATTCGCGCGGCGAATCTCGATCACCTCAAATACGAAGCGCTCTGCGAATACGTTTCCCTCGATGAAGAAGCCCTTAAAGAAATGCGAAACGCCGGATACTACAAAATCCGTTTCGGCATAGAAACCGGAAGTGACGTCGTTGCCGAAAAAATGACGCTGGGGAAAAAACACCATCCCGAAAAATTGCGGTCGATCCTGAAATTCGGCAAGTCGTTAGGCTTCGTGTTTTACGCCACTTTCAGCCTCGGAGGACTGGGTTCCAGCAAAAAGGAAGACCAGAAAACCGTCGACCTGATTTACGAATTGACCAGCCAGAAACTTCTCGATGAAGTGCAGGTTTCCATCAACACCCCGCAGCCGGGAACGGATTTTTATAAAAGCTGTGTGGAAAATTCGTACCTGAAAACGGGCATCGAGTGGCAGGATTTCGATGGCAACGGTCATGTGGTCGTCGATTACCCAACCTATCCGGCGGCGGAAATCCGGAACATGTTCAAAAAGGCGCTAAAAGCCTTCGACCGCGGAAAAAAAGACGCCAACGCGTCCCAGTTCCTGGCCACCGCAAAAACAGCCGCAAAAATCATTCCAGATCGCTCCCGCGTTCTTATCCTGAGAAGCGTACGACCGTGGATGATTGAGCTGATTCTTAAATCCCTCGATCCCCTGAAACATTCCACCGTGGACCTGCTCGGCCAGGATGCAGTGATGGGTGACTTAAAAGGCAACCTGCGCGTGAACCAGTTGTACTCGTACGGGCAGGGATTCTTTTCAGCGGATACCTTCCCCTCCCCTTTGGCCGATCAACTCACCGCCAACAACTACGACTTCATTCTGGTTCCTGTCGCCAACAACCATCTGGACGGCTATCAGAACGTTTTAGAAGTGGCGCACCTGATCCAGCCGAAAAAACTTCTTGCGGTATTTCCCGAAGGTCAATTTGCAGAATTGAGTCTTTCTATATCAGCAGTTCCCTAAAAACCTCAAGTCGCTTTAGCGGGTTCAGGCGGGTTGGGATTGGGGTTCACCATGTTCTTCTTGAGCAGGATATCGATCATGCCTTTGTCCCGGCAGGCGATCGCAAGATCGATCAAGCCGTCCCCGTTAAAATCCCCTGTGACGATTCCCTGCGGGTATTCATCGACATAGTGATAGATGGGCGGATAGGTAAACGTCCCGTCGCCTTTGCCCAGAGAGATGGAGACGGCATCGTCCGTCGAGTTGGAAACGGCAATGTCGGTCAGGCCATCGCCGGTGAAATCCGCCGCCGCAACAAACTTCGGAAAACTTCCGGAGGCAAAATCTCTGAGCGTTCGGAAGGTCTCATCGCCATTATTGATGACCGTCGTCATGGCGTGCAGGACATTGCTGGAGGTGACCAGATCGCCAAAACCATCGCCGTTGACATCGAGGTTGACGATAGTCAAAGGCTGACCACCGCCTTTAAAAAGATCTGATGGGTTGAACGTTCCATCGCCTTTTCCCCAAAGAATCTGCACGCCTCTATTCCCGGACCCCGCCAGCGCTACGGCGATGTCGATATGCTGGTCGTGATTGTAATCCCCCAGAACCAGCGCGGTGGGTTGACCTTTTACTGGCATACTTGTCGGATCGTGAAATTTCCCATTCCCCTTGCCCATCAGGGTCACCACTTTGTGATACCGCAAGGTGACCGCAAGGTCCGGAAATCCATCTTCATTGAAGTCTCCCGCCGTCAGATTGATCGGGATCTTTCCGACGTTGATTTTAACCTTCGTATTCTGGAACCCTCCCATGCGGGTATTCATAAAAATCTGTACGTTCTGGTCTTCGTAATTCAGTTCCGCCAGATCCAGGTATCCGTCCTGATTAAAATCAGCGGCGGTGATGCAGATGGGGTCCCTTCCGGTGGGAAATACTTTTTGATCCTTAAACGTACCGTCTCCATTTCCCTTGTAAAAGGAAAAGGAATGGTCGCCGCTGTTGGTCACCACGAGATCGAGCTTTCCGTCGCGGTTAAAATCATCGGTGATTAAAAACGAGGGCTCGGCTCCCGTTTCTGTGGCATAGGAAAGTGCAAACAAAGGAGGTAATTTTTTCTGAACCTTTGGCTCGGGACACCCCGCAGCCAGAAAAGCCAGAATCAACAAACCGTATGAAACAAGTATTTTCATGTGAATGACTGGGGGCTAAAAGGCCAAAAATATCACTATGCGAATCGTTTACTTTGGTACACGCAAAGTTAATCCAAACAGATAATAAGCATAGCACAAGGACGTCTTGTGAGGCATCCTAATTCCCGAAACATCAGTTGTTATAAAATAACCCCCCGTTGCCTGCAATGCAAATTGACTTTTTTTGATTTCACTATCGATGTCAACCTGGTTTTAATTTTAATTTACAAAAACTGCAAATCATTTAATTCGGTCATCCATGTCAAAATTTTTTACAAGTAAAGTGCATTGTTTTTTAAAATTTTAAGGTGCATTGAAAGTTAACGCGAAAATAAAACATTGCCAAATCCGATATTTTTTTGTAAATTTATCTCAATCCAATCGGTTAATGTAAATCTACTTTCGGGCATCGCCTGCCATGAAGGCGATTGCTTTATGTTGCTGTGCGCGAAAACCGTTACGTAGTTTTACAGGGTGAATCCAGCACGGGCTTCAGGGCAGGTTGATCCACCTGAATTTAGAGTGGGTGGGTTTAGGAGTTTACTTAGAAAGGTTCCGGCGGTTGGGAAAGTGGCGAAGCTCACTCAATCACGTGCCAACAATTTTTTTGGAAAGATCAATTCTTAAGCGCTGAGCGCTTTTAGCATCATCATATCGTGAAAACCACCCACCTTGATCAACTCCTCCTCCGGCACCTACGGGTGGGTGGTTTTCATCGATTCATTTATTAGCCTGTTCGGCCCTATCTCCAATTCTTCATTTTGACAACATACAGACCCGCTTTCCCTCAGACCTTCGATCAACCTCTTCACTGGAATCTGCATGACTCTGATCCTGTTTCCGAATTGCGGTTTCCTCATCAAAACCGAAAATACTCTTAAAATCAAGTTTAGAATTTTCCAAAGACATCGAAAGACATTGTGAAAATCCTTTAGTGTCTTTTCTTGCAAGGTCTTGAGCAGAACACAAAAAAATTAATTTTTTTTCCTCTTTGCCAAGCGTGATATAACTCACGAATTACATTCGCAACATTTTTTTCCTTATGAAAATTGCAACCCTTCTGCCATCCGCAACAGAAATAATTTGTTCCTTGGGATTGTCCTCTCAGTTGGTTGGAACGTCCCACGAATGCGATCATCCGGACAACATCGCCCACCTGCCTAAGCTCACTTCGTCCAGCATCCACTCTCAGGGGAAAAGCCGGGAAATCCACGATTCCGTCGAAAACCTGATTCAAAACACCCTGTCGGTGTACGATTTAAATTTGGATCTGCTACGGACTTTAAAACCCGACCTGATCATCACCCAGGACATTTGCGATGTTTGCGCGGTGCCTCTCCCCCAGGTGGAGGAAGCCTGCAAAAAAGTCCTGGGCCCCGGGATTCAAATCATTACCCTGCAACCAAAACGTTTACAGGACATCTGGGATGATATGCAAAAGGTCGCAGAAATGACGGATCGACAGGAGGCGTTCCATAATTTCAAGAGTGATGTCGACCGGCGCATTCAAGCGATTCGCGACCGGATCGCATCTTCCGAGGCCCCCAAAAAGCGCATCCTCACCATTGAGTGGATGGACCCGGTGATGGTGGGAGGTATGTGGGTTCCGGATATGATTGAGATGGTGGCCGGGGAATATCTTCTGGCGTCTCCCGGTCAACATGCAATGACGGCAGATCAGGAACAGTTGAGAAGCATCGACCCGGATGTCGTCGTCGTAAAACCTTGCGGATTCAAGCTGGATCAAACGGTCCGCGACTTTGGAACTTTAAAGGAAGCGATTCCCTGGGAGCAATGGGAAATATTTCGTACCGACAATATTTTCCTGGTCGATGGCAACGCTTACTTCAATCGACCCGGCCCGCGAATCATCGATTCTTTGGAAATGTTAGCCTTCTGCGCTCATCCCGAGCGGTTCCGCGATTTTGGTGAACTTTATAATCAGAAAATCATCCGCCTGGACCCAGGTTTAAAACTCCGTAAGCCCGCGTAGTTTAAACTCAGGAATGAATGGTAGACGTACCGTAGGCAGGGTTTGGGGCGGGCGACTGTTGACGGGCATGGACCGATTCTTTTTTAAAAAAGGACAACATCCCCTTAAAAATATAATCGTGAAATTTTGCCATTAAAAACCAATAAATATTTCCCCAAACCGGTTTCGGAATAAAATGCGCCTTAAGGATCAGTTTCGTTTTATCCCTTCCCTCGGGAACCAGCAAAAATTGCAACCAGGACAAACCAGGGGAAATCATTTCCGCACGCAGAAGCAACTCTTTATTCATTTCCAGTTTTTCCACCCGCCAGAAATCCACGGAATCTCCTTCACGTAATTGATTGTTATCCCTCCGTCCCCGATTCAGACCGGGACCGCCCAGCAATCGGTCCACAGCGCCTCGCACCTTCCACAAAAGATTGGCGGCGATCCAGCCATGCGTTCCCCCTATACGGCAGATGACGGGAAAAACCGTTTCCGGCGGCGCCGAGATGTCGATAGAATGCTCATCGATCATAAAAGTAGAAGCCTCGTATTCGCAAAGCGGCATCAGGTTGGTCATTTGTTCGGGAGGAACATCGCTCCAATGAGAAAATACACGAGACTGTTCTTCTTTCTTCTGCGCCCATTCCACGGCGGTATCAAAACTCAACGTTTCAAAGGGCAATATCTGGGCAATGTCTTTTTCCGTGCAGAGTACATCGGATCGCAAACTACGCAGTAGCAGATAGGAAATATTGACCGGAACTGCGTTAAAAAGATGCAGCCAGTATGCGTAAAGACGGCACATCACTCCAATCGGCAACGGCACCCAGGAAACTTCAAACAGCCGGACTTGTTTATTGAGAATTTTGGCAAAACGCTTGATGAGTTCGGTATAAGACAAAATGTCTTTGCCGCCAATTTGGTACACCCGCGAGTCCGGGTCTTCAGTTTCCAGAACCCCAACCAGGTATTTAATCACATCCCGGATGGCGATCGGTTGGCACTTGGAGTCGAATTCCTTCAAAAAAGGGATCCAGCGGTTATGGGATACCAGGGATTTCAACAGTTCATAGGAAGCGCTTCCCGTTCCCAGTATGATCGCCGCCCGCAGGCGAATCACTGGAATGGTTCCAGCGGAAAGAATACTGCCGACTTCAATTCTGCTTCTAAGGTGAGAGGATAGTGTCTCACTGGTCTCTCCCAGCCCCCCCAGGTAGACAATCTTTTTGACGCTGTTTTCTTCCGCAGCCTCAAGAAAATTTTTAGCGGCCAGTTTATCCCTTTCAACAAACAGCTCATTTTTTCCGGCCATGCTGTGTATGAGGTAATAGGCATGGTCAACGTCTTTTAGCGCCGCCCGCAACTCATCCTGGTTATGGCAATCGGCGTACGCGACTTCAATTCTGGGATGAACCAGTATCGCAGGCATGGTTTTTCGGCGGAACATACAGCGGACGGTGTAACCCCGAAAAATAAGCTCTGGAATCAAGCGGTGGCCGACATAACCGTTGGCGCCGGTCACCAGAACCCGGGTGTTGGCGGGCAAGGGATTGGTCGGAAGATCATCGCAATAATGGTAATTGACTTTTTCAGGGTCCATACGCCCAGTATAAGCCCTGAAAAACAATCCGCAACCCTTGGAGGGCAGCAAAGCAAGTTTGTAAAATTACACGTTTAGGAGAAAATCCCCTTAAGCTGAAACTTTGCCCAAAAAGGACGGGTGGTGGCGTTTTTCCTCTCCTGATGTCGTGGCGGGCCTTTGACTGGAGAGCAGGCGTGAGCAGAATCTTTGTTGGCCGGACACCCAATTGCTCCGCCCTTTGGATGATCGCATCCGGGCAGGCCCCGGTGTCGATAATTGCAGTTTCTTTGGTAATTCGGCAAGTTAATGGAAACGCCCGCCGATCGGGCCAGGTCATTTGCGACCAGGACTTACCGTTCCCGGCTTTTTCCAGGATATCCCCAGTTCGTCTTCCAGCTCTGCCATCCGATGTCTCCTGATCTTCCAGGGTTATACCCAATTTCCCGGAAATCCCGGAAATCGGATGCCAAAATTACTCCTGGTTTTTCAAAGGATGGAGGGCGGCGGGGTTTTCAGGTATTTCTTTTTCGCCAAAATCCATAGTCGAAAACCAATAGACGGTGCCCACCATGATCCCCCCACCGACCATATTGCCGGCAGTCACATACAACTGATTATGAATGAATCCCGCAAGTGAAACTTCCGGTCCATGCGGAAGGAACATCGCCATTCCAAGCAAACTTTGATTGGCAATGCTGTGCTCAAATCCGCTGGCGATGAAGGCAAACAGGCACCAGAAAATCATGATCAGTTTGGCGGAATCGCTCTGGGTTCTGAGCGACACCCATACCGCAAGACAAACCAGCCAGTTGCACAGAATCCCACGCAAAAAAGCCTCGCTCGCCTCGAGGTTCATTTTCACCGCCGCGGATTTCAGGATCAACGCCTCGGCTTCAGCCGTTAAACTGCCGCCGCTCACCACCAGCCAGCCAAGAAACACAGAACCCAGTAAATTCCCCAGAAAACACAGGACAAATAAAGCCAGGATCGAACCCGCACCCACTTTTTTTCGCAATTGCCCCACCGCAAAAACCAGATTGTTTCCTGTAAACAATTCAGACCCGGCAAAGATCACCAGACTCAAGGCGATCCCAAAGCACGCCCCCATGATGAGTTTCAGGTAAGGCGCTCCACCGCCTGCGGCAATGGGACCGCCAACGGAAAAAATCAGGACAATGCCAAACCCCAGATAGATTCCCGCCAGAGCCGACAACAGCACATACCCCAAGGGAGATCGCTGCATGTATCGGATTTTCTTTTCCGCGACTGCTGTGATTTTATTTATTTCTTTTGCAAACACAGGAAAGTCCTCCTGTTGTTAGAAACATTCATGAAACTGCTATAGGAAGGCGAGTTTCAGGGAAAGCGGGCTCACCCGTTTTTTTTTTCACTGCTTTTCTTTTTCGTTGTCCCTTGACCCGATGCATCTTTTCCCGCGTGTGGTAGGGAATGATTTTTTCCAACACCTCGGGTAGCAGATCACAGGGCACGTTTTCCAAAATCTTGACCGCCAGCTTGGGATCGGGCCCTGCCCTGCCGCCCACAAAGACATCCACACCATCCACCACCTCGCCGCCATACTTGATTCTTTTGCCGAGCAAACCGATATCGCCGACAAGGTGGTTGCCGCATCCTGCCGGACATCCGGACCAGTGCATGGTGATAGGAGAAGTGTCGCTCAAGGTTTTTTCCAGTTTGGACGCGACCTCCAGGGCCCGGCTCTTAGTTTCAATCGCCGCCAGATGGCAATAATCACTGCCCACGCAACTCACCAGCCCCCGCAGTATGCTGGAAGGATGATAATCCAGTTCTTTGAGAAGAGGTTCCTCAAGAAGATCGCCCAGGTTTTTGTCCGAGACGTTCGGGAGGATCAGGGACTGTGCCGGAGAGATGCGGATTTCCCCGTTGCCGTACCGCTCGGCCAGCTCCGCCAGCTGCTCCAGCTTCTTCCCCTGGATGCGGCCCACGGGAATTTTCAACCCGACATAATTCATCGAAGGTTGTTTCTGCCGGTAGATCCCAATATGCTCAGAACTTTGCCCCTGCCTCATCTCCTTTTCGGCAGGCTTAAGAGGCCGCTTCAGTCTTTTCTCCAATTCCGCGCGAAACCGATCGACGCCCCATTCATCGAGTAGGAAGGCCAGGCGGTTCTGAGAGCGGTTTTCGCGGCTGCCATGATCGCGGAACAAAAGAATCACCGCGGAACAAACCTCCACCACTTCCTCAGGCGTCACAAAAACATTCAAGCAGGAAGCGATCCGGTAGCCCCCTGACCCAAGTTTTCCGCCAGCAAGCACATTGAACCCCAGCTCCGTTTTACCGTTTTCCTCCCTACTGGCGGGAACCAAAGCCAAATCCTGTGTTTCCGCATGCAGGCAGTTGTCCGGGCATCCCGTAATGGCAACGTTGAACTTTCTCGGCAGATTGGTGAATTCCCGGTTCCCAAGAATGTGCTCCGTCAGAGCCCAAACCGCCGGTGACGCATCCAACGCTTCTTTTGGGTGAATGCCGGCCACCGGACACCCCATGATATTACGAACGTTGTCCATACCCGTCTGGGCAGATGTTAAACCGGTCATCTCCAACAACTCAAACACTTCAGGAATATTTTCGATTTTTAAATGACGTATCTGCAACTGCTGACGGGTGGTGATATCGATGACGCCGTTTCCAAAGCCCTGGGCAATCTGGGCCAACACTTTAATCTGATAGGAAAACGTATGACCGTTGGAAATGCGCACCCGCAGCATGAAAAACCCCGGAGTCGGATTTCTCAAAAACAATCCGTACCACTTCAGACGCTGGACATCCTCATCGCTGATTGCCTCCCATCCCTCTTCCGCAAATTTGTGCAGATCTTTTTTTATATCCAGACCGTCCTTCTCAAGTTTTATGCGCTCAATCTTGTTCAATT
The DNA here is from genome assembly GCA_021604505.1 of Nitrospinaceae bacterium. NCBI lineage: Bacteria > Pseudomonadati > Nitrospinota > Nitrospinia > Nitrospinales > Nitrospinaceae > Nitrospinaceae bacterium. Next base: position 129,926 of record BQJC01000003.1, read on the forward strand.
TAAAATCCCCTTATCATTTTCACAATCGACTCAATGACTCCAAGCCATAAGAGGTTACAATTTTTGTGCCAGACAGGACTAATCGACAAGGACCTTATTTTTAAAGGGCCGGCGGTAAACCGGAAGGATTATCTGCTTAAGAAAAGATCAGCAATTTTTCGGTCTGCCTCAAAACGCATCAAAAAAACCCTTTGGTTCCCAGTGGAAAGGGTCGGTAAAACCGGACGTTAATAGAAAGTGATGATTACCATTTTTATCGGGAAAAAACGCTTAATTTATTGTAAAATAAGGAGGTAGGTCGCCTGCTAAAAAGTTGCGGCACCTTTCGGTGGTTCTCATTTTTTTCAACCAGGAGACGTTATGGATACCGTCAACCAGTCATTTGGTTTTCTAACAAATCTCAACTTTTCGGTTCCTTTGAGTCAGATCCTCATATTTGCAGGGGTAACTTCGCTCTGCCTGCTTTTGGGGAAGCATAAGTTGGGGCTTTTAGGAGCTTATGGATTTTTGTTCTATTGGGGGTTTATTTTGAACCGGGGATTTTTCATGAAGCAGTTGGCCGAAACTTCCGGCGGCGTGTATATGTATGGGACGGTCGGTTTGGTCATGGCTCTTGTGGGGTTCGTGGGATTTTTGAAAAAAACCGAATGATTTTGAGTTTTGCCGGTAACCTTTCGCGCCTTTCTCCCGTCTTTGACTTTCCTGATTTCATTTCACTTTCCAGCTCAACGGTTTTCAAAAGCACTGAAGCCCAAACAGGCAATCATGCCCTGAGCTCCGGCGATCCGGACTGGAAGATCAAGGATCTTCAACTCATCGTATAAAGCGGCTGAAAATCCTCCGGTTTCTGGCGATAAACCGATAGATGAATTCTGTAGAACAAGCCACGCCCCAAACGTTCCTGTATAACCAGAGAGGCCAGTGCCGGCTGGGATTAAAAGCCAGAGTTCTAAACACCGCCTCCGCACCGTCATAAACCGTTCCATCCGATTGGACAAGTTGAACGGACGATTGCAACTGTTCGGGAGAAATTTCAGGTAACAGGTGATTCGACTCCTGAGAAGAAGCATAATCCACCCGGTCCTGGGTGATATGGCGGCATCGGGCGACCCAATAACGGCACAAATCGCAATCGCCGTCATAAATAAGAATCGGTTTATTTTCTGAATCCATTTTTCCTTAAACAAAAGTAGTTAAAAGCATCGCGAAAAACCATTATACGTTGGATCTCACTCACCGATACAAGGTTCCCAGACCCATCCCCTGTTTTGCCGTTTATTTGGGCTTTCATTAAGAGAACGAGAGTTTCGGGGGATGGATAATTCGGTGAAAACCCATCTTCTGGGTTGCGTTCCAGGAATCCGTAGGGTATTTTTCAAGGTTGCTCCATTTATCATAAAACGCGCAGCATTTAACCGAGCAAACCCGTGGGGTTTGGAAGAAAATTCATGGGTTTAATAACCTACTTCAGAAAGATCAAAAATGGCTGATTTTACCCGCGAAGAAGTTGAAGAAAAATTGGCTGAAATTGCCGCGGCCCTGGAAACTGAAGAGGCCGAGGAAGAGTTTGAAGAAGAAATCGAAATCATTGAAGAGATAGATGACAGCTCCGAAGACGAAACCGGGGAAGAAAAACCCGAAGCAGAGACATCGGAGGAAGAGGTTGCGGCGGCTGAGGCCTTGGAAAGCGAAGAAGAGCAAAACAAATTTCCCTTGAAGGGCTGTGATCTTTCCGGACTGGACTTGTCGGATCTCAAATTTTACCGGACCGATTTAAGTGAAACCAACCTCACCGGCGCCAACCTCTCCGGGACCGATCTTTCTGGTGTGACTCTGGAAAAAGCCATTCTGAAGGGAGCCAACCTTTCTGACGCAAACCTTACAGAGGCCCAGGCCTCACATGCGGACCTGGTCCAGGCGCAACTTGAAGACGCCAATCTTGAAAGCGCCGTGTTTTCTAATGCCAATTTAAGCCAGGCCAATCTCGATCGAGCCAATTTGCGAAAATCCAAGTTCACCGAAGCCAATCTGACGGGATGCCAGTTGAACGCAACTTCCATGGAACATGCGGAGTTTTCCAAGGCCATTCTTAAGGGAGCGAAAGTTGTCGAATCCAATCTCAGCCGCGCCAAGTTCAACGGGGCCGACTTGGAAGAAGTCGATTTTTCGGATTCCAGGCTCAGTATGGGCGTGTTTTTTGAAGCAAAATTGATGCGCGCCAATTTGAATCGGGCGATTGTCAAGGGAGCCCGGCTGGTGGGAGTCGATTTTACGGAAGCGAAAATGCCGCGCGCGGATTTTACCAGTGCCGACCTGACGGAAGCTAAATTACTCAATGCGGATCTCACCCGCGCCAATCTCAACGGCTCCATCTTGAGAAGGTCACGGCTTGAAAACTCAAATCTCATGGAAGCCAACCTGAACATCGCCGATCTCACCGGGGCCGATCTGGTGAAGGTCATTTTGAACGGCGCGGATCTTGGCCGTATCAAGCTTCAGGGGGCCCGGTTGAACGGGGCAAAGCTCAGCAAAGCCAATCTGAAAAAAGCCAAACTCAACAACGTGGAGCTTGTGCAGGCGGATTTGAGCGGGGCCAACCTCACCGGGGCGGATTTAACCAATGCCAGGTTAGAAGGCGCCGATTTTAGCCGGGCGGACCTGTCAGAGGCCATTCTGGAAGGCGCCGAATTGAAAAACGCTTTCCTGACCGGAGCGGTCGTGAGGGGGGCCAACCTTGTGGGGGTCAATCTGGAAGGCACCGACATGGCAGGAGTTAAACTGTCAAAATCCGACCTCTCAGGAGCGAATCTCAAGGGTGTGGATCTTCGCCGGGCGGATCTGGAGCATGTGAACTTTTCAAAAGCTGATTTGAGCCAGGTCAATTTGACCGGGGCCAAGCTGGGGGACGCTAATCTCAGTAAAGCCAACCTGACCCAGGCCAATTTCACAAACGCCGATGTGATGGACGCGGATTTTTCCGGCGCCACAGGATACCAACCCGCCGCCTAAGCTACGTTTTATCAATTCCTGCATTCCTGCATCCAAATTAATTTTTCCGTTTTCGGAAAAAAAACATTGAATTTTATTAAAACTAGTTGAAAATAATACAAATAGCTCGTTTAAATGGGTATAAGTTTCGACATTCACGTGATCTACACCGCTACAAAAAGGAAATTTTCATGATTCGGCTTTTTTTAATCACCCTGCTTCTCGTTCTTCCCCTCAGTTTTCCAACACCATCCCATGCCAATGCACTGGAAAAAGAATTGCGGGAGAGCATGAAGTACCTGAAAGAGATACCTGAAATAAAGTGGGTCAAAGTCAAAAAAAACAGTGTCATCGTTGGATGGAAGGGATTGCCTTCCCAATTCAACCTGATCAACACCGAAGCCGCCCTCAAAGGCACGCAGGCTACCGGCAGAACCGTTTATATCTGGTCCGTTCGCCACACCCAGAAAAAATGGATCACCGGAACCCGGCCTTATCTTTGCAAAACCACCGCCAGCAGAGGAAAGGTTCAGGAAACCACCTGCAACCTTTAATGAGGAAAATCACTCTCATAAAAGCCCCTCTCTGGAACAAATCCCGCTGAAACGGTCCTTTCCTTCCCTGCGATCGCCTTTTCCTCAGGACCGGAGGAAAATCAACCGGAATTCATGTTAAAATTTTTTAAAGCCTTTCCCGGGTTTTATGTATCTAAACCCTAAACCTCAATAATTTTTCTGCATGGATTCAATGGCGTATGCAAAAAAATGACAACTCCAACCTGGTTCTTTCATCCCTGGACAAAGCGCGGCCTTTGACCCTGAAGGAAGTTCTCCGTCTGAGGGACGGCTTGGAAATCCCCCAGGGAAATATCCCAGGCTATCCAGTGCAAATCGTTCTGCCCAATTTTAACCGCAAGAGATCGATGGTTTTATGTTCGAATTGATTGCTCTCTAACCTAACCATCAAACCAGAAGCAGCTATGGAAAAACTGGAGGCGGTTCAGAAAGTGTTGCGGTTTTGCAACACCACACGCGACTGGGTGACCCGCGAGCATTCCGTTTATTTCGATGATTTTGACGAACAAAACGTCGATGATTATGAACCGGGAGGATACGGTGAGCTTGCCGATGCAGTCATCGAAAAAGGCATCCAGAATTCCATTCTGGATGAGGAGGATGTCGATGAATTTCTGTCCTGAAACACTCAGGTCGTTTGAAGAAACACGCCTGCGACTTCTTCGAATTGTTGCTCGATCTTGTCCTTGATCATCGGTAAATACAAGCTCTCAGGAAGGCCGATGAGTTCCCACGATTTAGGTTCCATGGGAGGAACAACACTCTCTCCGCTGGACCCAAGCTTCATCGAATACGCGATGGCATCGGCGAGATTCACCACGGCTGTTTCCTGCGGATGATTTTTGCTTTTTTCGGGGGCATGATGGTACGCCACGGATTCAACCAGCCTGTCGGGAAGATTCCAGGCTTTTAACAGCTCCCCTCCAACTTCAGCGTGATCAAATCCAAGGGCTTTCTGTTCTTCAACACACAGCAACTTTCCGGAGGTTTGGGCCTTTTTAAAGATTTCTCCGGTTTCATTGGGGATCTTGATACAAAGCACCAGACGTCCGACATCGTGCAACAACCCCGCCACGAAAAATCGCTCCACATTATATTCACCGCTCAAAGCGGCAATCGACCGGGAAGCAAGCCCTGCGGAGATGCTATGCCGCCAGAAGGCATCCATATCCAATAATTGGGTAGGAATCGCCTTAAACTGCCCCATCACCGAAGTCGCAAGAACCAGCTGCGCCAATTGGTCCGTCCCGATGATGGTCAATGCATGAGTGACGGTTTCCACCTGGGTGGAAAAACCGTAAAACGCGCTGTTGACGATCTTGAGGAGTCTGGCGGTCAACCCTGGGTCCAGACTGATGATTTCGCCGATATCATCAAAAGTGCAATCCGGATCTTCTATGGCCGCGTTCAGCTTGTAAAAAATTTCCGGCAAGGTTGCGAGCTGATCGTCCCCTTGAATCAGTTCGGAAATATTCATCATATTCTTTCTATAAATCCGCAGTGAAGCTAAATTAATAGTAACGAACCGGAGGTTTTCCTAAAACCATTGCGCTGTTGCAACATTGGGAATGGTCGAGGACCGATTTGACGTGGACAATAAAAACGGCCCTTCAAAAGCCCCTAAAAGATAAAGCGAGATCAAATCAGAGTCAAGTGTTTATCGTTGAATAAACCCGTTTTAAAGCCATTTGCGAACCTTAGGAGTTTTTTATAGAAATAGCGGTTCTCTCCGGAAACACGAGGTTTAAAATGGCATAGGGGCCGGGGAAGAAACCGAAATTAGCCTGTATTGGCTAATTAAAATGAGCCCGGCTTTTCAAACAAGGGCTTTGGCGGGGAACGGATTGAAATTTAGACGGAATGAGGAGGAATACTAAATTTTTGCATTTAGCATAAAAAGGAGATAGACCGCGCCTGCCAGAGCGACCACAGGCCCTCCCCAGACTTTGAGCGCAGCTTTTAAGGAAAGTTTTTTTATCAGGTCCTTTTCCTTAATATTGCTGACTAAAAATGTGCACCCTGGACGCTTCTTAAAAAGCATTTTGATTTTATTCGTATTCTCCAATTTCTGAAGCGCAACGGGTTCGGCTTGCAGAGCAGTTCCCAGCATTTGGGCGCCGCGTTCCAATTCCTCAGGAACCAGGATTCCGTCCTGGTTTTGATCGTATCGAGTTTGCAACCGCGGGTCGTTTTCGATCATTTTCCTGGCTTGCATATAGGTTGAAAATTTTAATTTATTCTTCTTTGGGAGGGCGATTCCTGATTCAGCATATCCAAGAACATACACCGATTCCTGCGGCCCAAAACTCCATTCTACGAAACGATATTTCTGAGAAAACAACCATGAAGAGTTTTTTAATTTAAAAACCTTCAACTTGTCCTCATTGCGTTGCAACACGGAAATCAGCAGTTCCGGCATGGAGAGCAAATCATGGGATCGAATTCGAAACTCGTGCGCCTTTCCCTGGCGTTGCATGTCCGCACCCCGGACAAAAACCTGAGCAATGCCTCCGCTTCCGTCGTCCACGGAAAACGCATCCGCGGAGTTGATTTGATCGATCTTTTTCCAATAGCTGTGATTTTTGGATTTGACCAACCTTTGAATTTCTATGGAATAAAATGCGCAGGTTTGCCCGCTGATGGGCGCATTCAATAGTTTATCCGGGGAAGAGACGATCTGGCCTTTGATCTCCACATGGGTTCCCACCGCGCCTGTCATGATTCTGGACGTCGGAATATTCTGGATCGTCCGGGAGGATTGCAATTCACGAAACCCTTGAAAAAACCAGTAGACCCCGGCTCCAATTCCCACAACGCCCGCCACAAGGCTTTCCATATTCAAATACATCGACCGGAAACCCTAAAATTGCGGAAGCTGGATCTGAATGTCTACATCCTGGCGCTCGAATTCCTGGACCTGAAACTGATCCTCTCGGTCATATTTCAACAGGTTCGCCACAAACAGATCGGGAATCTGTTGAATCCGGATATTGTAGTTGTTGACGCTGTCATTATAAAACTCACGGCGGTCGGACAGGCTGTCCTCCAGGTGAGAAATGCGGGTTTGCAATTGCATGAAGTGTTGGTTGGTCTTCAGGTCAGGATAGTTTTCCGCCAAAGCAAAAATACCCTGCAAAGCGGAACTGATCTGCCCGCTGGCCTCCGCTTTCTTGCTGACCGTATCGGCATTGAAATATTTCTCACGGGCCCGCATCAAGCGATCAAGGATTCCTTTTTCAAATTCCGCGGAACTTTCACAGACCGAGATGAGTTTGGGAAGCTCTTCGTATCTTTGCTTCAAAATGACGTCGATGTTTGACCAGGATTTTTGAATATTTTCTTTAAGCGCGATCAAGCCGTTATAAATGATGAAAAAATATCCAACCAAAGCGGCCGTTCCAAATAAGATCATTCCCCAAAGGATGATGCTCGATGGTTCCATGTCCCCTCCTCGCTTCCATGTCTCCGTTTAACCGGCAGATTGAGGTTTCGCCCCAAAAACGCTGATTTTCAGAGCCGTATTAACCCGATGTTTGCGAAATTGATCTAAATAGCTTAACATAGGATGTAGGGGTTATCATAAATATTTCAATAAGTTACGAATATTCAAGGATTGCCGGACAACCACTAATTCTGGAAAATATAGAGAGGAATGCGCTATGGATCAGGTTCGATTTTATATGGAAGAAGCTGTATTGAATGTCAAACCCAGCACCACTGTAACCGACGCGGCAAAGTACATGACAGAAAACCGTGTGGGGGCTTTATTCGTAAACGACGATAAGAAATGCCTGGGAATTATAACCGATGTCGATTTCACTCATAAAGTGATCGCCAAGGACCGGGATCCTAAAACCACCCCGGTTGCGGATGTTTTCACTCACCCGCTGATCACTTTGGATTGTGAGGAAACCATGTTGGATGCATTTAAAACCATGCGGAAAAACAATATCCGCCACCTTGGCATCACGGAAAACAAAAAGCTGGTGGGAATCATTTCCATCAAGGATTTTGCCAATTATTACAATTATAAATTCGGGAACGGAAACGGATCATCGGATTAGCTGGCATTTTCAAAACCTCTGCTTTAATAAAAATTTTAAAAGCACCGATCCCCCCACCGACCTAAATGGAAAGAAAAACTGAATCAACCGGAGATCAGGAAAAGTTTAGAACATGGCAACCGATCACTCCATTAAATGGCCCTTTTCCCCCTCCGGTCTTTTTGATCCAATCAGCGCTAAACCCATACCCTTTTTGAAGGATAGGGTTGAGCACCGTTCTTCAGGGATTCCGAGGTTCTTTTTTTCTGAGAACCCGCATACGGTCCTCTTGCCGGTTGGGTTTGGAATCATCCTCTTCCCGGGCGCCCAATATCGGACTTTCCTGGTTTTGATCTTCGCTTTGCGGCTCATCGCTGTCCTTAAAGACCTTCGTGCGGTCCGCCAGTTGATAGCCCAAAGCCAGAATGATTTTCCTTTTTGTCGCGAGGCGGCATTCGTAGCCTTTCTCAATCCGGTCGATGGTTTGAACCGTCACTCCCGCCTTACGAGCAAGTTCCGCTTTGCTCATCATTTTGTTTTCTCTGGCTTGTTTCACATCGTTAACTCTGGAAGAAGAATACATATTGGAATCATCCTTTTTTAGTTTCATTATTTATAAACCCCTAAATCGAAGTCGCGGCAACTTGGGCAAATATGCCGGGTGTCGTCACTCTCACCCACGATGCCCGCCCAACCACGGTTCCTGACTTTTTGCTTGAACTGCTCCCTGCGGTCAAAAGAATGAAAATCCACTCCCGCACGCATGGTCGAATCGCAGAAAGCGTTGTCGCATACAATGACGTATTGTGTGACCGATTTGATCATGGCTCTCTCCCTGGCTATCAATTTACGTTTGAACCACCTTATTTTTTCCGGGTCAGTGGTGCCCCGTCTATTCACGTTGGCTTTAGTCTTCATGGTTTAATAATCCGAATTTGAATTCACAAACGGACCCAGTGATTTCCATCTTATAGAGGCCGGAAATTAAACCCCAGGCCCCTATAACCTGTTGAATTTTTGGTAGTCAAAATTCACTCGGTCTTAAGTTATTGAAAGTTAAAGAGCAAACTTTGTGCCATTTTTAACTTGTTACTTTTAAAGGATTTACACTGAGATGAAGCCGTCAATTATCTTGCAATTGTAGGGAAGTTTGACAATATTATAGGTATGAGTGTAAATGTTATTTTAATTGATTGTGATAATCGGAATGGCGGTCGGCGGGGAAATGCGGCCAGGGAAAGTTTGAAAAAAAGAAGAAGGTCAATGGGCCGGAATTTGCCCAAAGGGAGTTATCTATCTACTGGGAAAAAGAGGAAACCGGGACCGGTTTCACCTGAAACGGTGATTCGAGGGTTTTATCCAGAAATCAAGGCTTGGAGTTTTTTTTCATGATTTTCAAGGCGCTGTAATGCATCGTCTCGGCCCGCTTAAAATCCCCTGCCTCATCATAGAGCTCCGCAAGTTTATGCATGGATTTCGCGACGTCGGGATGGGTGTCGCCTAGAAAATTTTCTCTGATCTCCAGAGCGCGCAGAAGTAAGGGATCGGCTTTTTCATATTCACCGATTTCTTTATACAGAAAAGCCATCGTTTCCAGAGAGTTTGCTATCTCGGGGTGGTCCGGTCCAAGGGCCTGGCGCCTGACTTTCAGGGAACGAAGAACCAGGGTCTCAGCCTTGGCGTATTGCCCGATGGCTGTGTAATACTTCGTCAGTGCATCAAGGGAACGGGCCAGCTCAGGGTGTCTGGGACCCATAATATCTTCTCTTATTTCAAGCGAACGGATAAGAAGGGGTCTTGCCTTTTCATAGTCGCCCAGGTCCAGATAGAAAACGCCCAAATTGTTGAGGGTCGCCGCAAAGTTCGGATGGTTTGTAAAGTTGGCCTTCTCGTAAATACCCAGAGCCTTCTTATAAAGCGGTCCCGCTTTGATATAGTCGCCCATATGATAATAAAGCTGACCTTGATTATTAAAAGACGCGGCGACATTAGGGTGATCGGGCTCCAGAGCGGATTGAAGGATTTCCAGGGATTGCTCGTACAGGTGTTTCGCCTGAGGGAAAGCCCCCGTTGTTTCGTACAAACGCGCCAGATTATTAAAAGCCGCCGCCATATTGGGGTGCCGTGGGCCAAACGTTATTTCCAGAATATTTAGGGACTTATAAAAATATTTTTCTCCAAGCGCGTATTCGCCCTTTTGATAACAAACCAATGCCAGACTGTTATAAGCCACTCCCAGCTGAGGGTCGTCCGGGTCGAGAAGGTTTTCCTTGAGACGCAATGACTTTTCAAATAAAGGTTGAGCACTGTTAAAATTCCCCAGTTTGCGGTGAATTTCTCCAAGTTTGTCGAGAGAAGCGGCTAAATCAAGAGTTTCCTCACCCTTCAGCGTTTCTCGCGATTCAAATGCCTGAGTGGCATGCGGGAGCGCCTGCAAATATTGCCCGGCCTCAATATAGGCCGTAGCCTGCTGATCCAACTCCTCAATCGTTAGAAAATCACTGTTTCCGTGAGCCGAAAAACTCAACAAGGGGATAAATAAAATTCCCAGCGCCAAACCAGACAAGTTTCTTCGGTAAGAAATTTTGCGCATCAAATCGTCACTCCTAAAGGATTTTACTTCCCAAACCGGAAGCGTCTTTTGAAGAAAAGCAGGTGTAAATAATTTAAATGCCCGGATATTTTTCCATCGACCCACCAAGGGAGTCCGCTTCATTTCGTGCTGATACGAAGCTTTTAAGGCTGTTTCGGACCGCGAATAATAAAAATCGTATTTCCGAATATTGTGCCGTCATCTTCAACGAAAACAACCAGCTAAAGGAAACTGCTGGCGCATTTAATTTACCATTCCCCGTAAAATTGTCAATAAGTTTATATAAATTTAGTGGAATTATGGGAAGAACGAAGTGATTGAGGGATAATCGAGGTAGAAATGAAGGGAACTTAAAGAATCGGCAAAGCGAACTATTTAATTAGGTTGGGACCTAGTTTGCGCCTGCAACCGCCGTTAGATCCAATCTTCCAGGTCAAACTGGGCGATGCATTCCGGGCTGCGCATGTCCATGAACAGGTCTGCCTGGTCAAAGTTCAAATTGAATTCGGCCAGACGTTCACATTGGAGTCCTGCCGCCTCAATTTTTTCCTGGTTTTCTTGCAATCTTTCCAGGCCACTGTATTCCAGCACCACGGTGAACCCGGTAGCGGCGACAAATTTTAAAATAAACCGCTCAGTATTACCCGCAGAGTCGTTTTCAGGTCGAGAGTCTTCCATTTTCAATATCCTTTTTTCTGTTGAGCCATCAGCGATTTACGGTCCACCCTCCCCCGGCCAACTCATTTCTTATCCGGTTTCTTTTCATCGCAATGCTTGCAATTCAAACAGGCGCCAATAAATTTTTCCCTTCCGGCGGAGGTGAGCACCCAGGGACGGTTCACTAAAGGAGGATTGTGGCGGACGTGTTGCTGGTGCCCGCAGTCCAGATCAGCCACCCAGTCCTGAAATTCATCCTGGTGAAAACCGATGATGCTTTGTTCCATAAATTTTATCAGGGCTTGTTAATTTAAAGCCTCATTTGTTTCTTGCTAAATGTCTTTTGATAAAGCGCAATCGCATCCTGAATAATCTGAACGGCTTCATCTCGTCCGAGAAATCTTTCCACCACCACCAGTTTTTTCTCCAGCTTTTTATAGTCCTCAAAAAACCGTTTCACCTCGATCATTCGATGCGGTGGAAGTTCCTCCATCGTGTTGTAATGCGCGTATTCGGGATCATGAGCATGCACGGCAATGATTTTATCATCCGTTTCCCCCTGATCCACCATTTCCATCACCCCGATCGGTCTTGCCATAACGATGGATAACGGATGCACCGGCTCCTGACCCAGTACCAAAACATCTAAAGGATCGTTGTCATCGGCATAGGTCCGTGGGATGAATCCGTAATTGGCCGGATATTGCACGGAACTGTATAATATCCGGTCCACTCGGATCAATCCGGTGGGCTTATCCAACTCATATTTGGTTTTCGATCCTTTGGGGACCTCGATAATTGCGGGAAAAAGATCAGGAACTTCTTCGCCCAGGTCCACGTCGTGCCAGGGATTCATAGATTAAGCTCGTTTCAAAAAGGGTTTCAATTAAAGGGACTTAAAGATAATTGCGGAATTAAAACAAAGGACCAAAGGGAGGGTTTATGTCTTCCGTTCTTCTATGTTACCACGGAAAAACCAGTCCAGCCAAATAACATCGTTATTTGGCCGGTTCTGGAACGACAGCCGGGACTGAACAGCAATCAAGGCGGACGGCCCCCCAGCCCCACGAGCATTAAAACCCGGCAAACCTGGGGTGGCACAAAACCTGCGAATCAAACCGACTTTAACAGCCGTCGATCTGACTCTATTTTCTACAGGATACGGATTGTGCACTGACTGCACAGGCCAAAGGACCGCACTTGCAGTTCCAGAGACTCATCTGAAAACTGGGTTCCAGATGAGCTTTAAGGCTGGATTCATACCTGTGATTGCGATTGGCTCGAACCGCTAGATCAGCAGGAGCCGAGCAAACACAGGGTTCCGGGTAATAGTTCTTGGAATAAGCATTTTCGACCAATCCCGTGTTCATGAAAACCCCGCCGCCTGCCGCAACCACCAATGCCGTACAAAGTATAATAATTTTCCATTTCATGAGTTTCCCGCTCCTTATAGCTAAAACTTACGATCTTCCTTGCGACCTAATTAAAAATCCGCCAAAGAAACCCCTTCCGCGCTTCAAAATCCTCCGGCTGGTACTCATACTTTGCGAAGTAACCCCGAAGCATCTTCCTCGCGCTGGCCAGGGATTTCACATCCTCCGTTTTTGAGAAAATTTCCTCGGCCTTTTTCATGTGCAGGATGGCGTTTTTCCCATCCTCCATGCGGTTATAAATGACGCTCAAACTCCAGTGGGCCGAAGAATAATCCGGGTTGAGGAGAACCGCCCGCTGAAAATTTTCGATGGCTTTTTCTTTATCGTTCAAGGTCCAATAATTGTTGCCAAGGATAAAATACAAATCCGCATCGAAAGGGAACTGAACCTGCTTTCGCTCCAGTTCCTTGATTTCGTCCCGAACATGCTGGACGGTCCCTGATTCGTTCTCAACAGAGGGGGCCGCAGGAGTCGCCGTGAGAAAAGTGGCAAGAAACACCAGAAAAAGAAACGCCGTTCGCATCATCCTTCCTTCCTGTTGAACCGGGTCCATCAAGGGTTCTGAACCTTGAACCAAGAACAAAGTATAGAAGGAGGGCGTTACCGTCGGGTGAAGGGGATGTTACGGTTGCGTAAAAACGCAGGCAGAGACAAAAAGTGAACCGAAAAAAATTCGCTGCGGTTTCTTCCGGTTAACGGATGGGCTTTGACGGCTTTCTTTAATTATTCTCTAGAACTTTTTCGATCTCAGCTTCGAGGAAGGATTTCTTAAGGGATTCGTTCAACCATTCGGCATCATAGCCTTTCTTGGACGTGCCTTCGATGAGAATGGTGATTTTCTTTTGATCCGATTTATCCGCCAGATCGGCAATGGCAGGCAGAACACTCAATATTTGATCTTTCGTGGCTGTAAACTCGAGCCGCACGTTTTTCTTGCGGTCTTTTTTGGAAGAGGTTTTCGGGGCCTCGGCGGGCTGTCCCGAACGCAACGCCAGATCCTTGATTTTCAATGCCCGTTGATAAAGAGGATCCGACTTGGTGTATTCCCCCATTTCATAATACAGCTCCGCCAGGAAATTAAGCGGCTCTTCCAGATCCGCATGGTCCGGGCCCAGATTCTGCTCATAAACTTTCAATCCTCGAACCAGCAAGGGTTCCGCCTTCGCGTAATCGTTCATTCCGCGGTACATGAGCGCCAGCTGAGTGAGGATGGGGGCCAGTTCCAGATGGTCCGGACCGACAGCGGACTCTTTGATCTTCAGCGCCCGTATCAGCAAAGGATAGGCTTTGGAAAAGTCCCGGGCCTCTGCGTAAAACCCTGCCAGATGATGGAGCGCTTGAGCCACTTCAGGATGATCGGGTCCGTGCGATTTCTCGGCAATCTGTAAAATGCGAAGGTACAAAGGCTCGGTATTTGACTTATCCCCTAAAGCGGTCAGAACTTGGGCCAGGTCTTTTAAAAGTTGAACGATATTCGGATGATCCCGGCCCTGGGACTTCTCGAAAATGACCAGAGAACGCTGAAGCAGGGGTTTGGCCTTTTCAAAATCTTTATCCGCTTTGTAAAGACTGGCAAGATCCCCAAGCGTTGTGGCAACGTCGAGATGATCCTTCCCGAGAGACTCTTCCCTGATCTTCAAAGCCCGGAGATACAGAGGTTCCGCCTGAGCCAGCTTGTCCTGAGCGCGTTGCAGATTGGCCAGATGATGGACGATTTCCGCCACCTCGGGATGATCTTCATGCAAAGCCTTTTCCCTGATTTTCAAAGCTCTGAGAAGCAAGGGCTCCGCCTGAGCGTATTCTTCCTTGGTGCGGTGCAGATCCGCAAGGTTCCTGAGGCACGTCGCAACGGAAAGATGATCCGGGCCATGGCCTTTTTCTGAAATCGCCAGAGATTGCAGTAACAGCGACTCCACCTTGGCGTAGTCGCCCATGGCGCTATAAAGATCCGCCAGATGGTTCATACAAGCGGCGACTTCCTCATGATCCCGGCCGAATCGCTCCTCTAAAATAGCAAGCGACCGTTTATAGAGCGGCTCGGCCTTGGCGTATTCTTTTTTATTCTCATAGAGCTTGGCCAGATTGATGAGAGACAGCGCCACATCCGGATGATCCTTGCCCAGGTTCTTTTCGCTGATTTCCAGCGACCTGAGAAGCAAAGGCTCCACTTTTTCCAGATCCCCGGCATTTCTGTAAAACTCAGCCAGATTATTGAGAGATTCAACCACCGAGGGGTGATCCGGCCCCATGGATTTTTCATTGATCTTCAAGGCGCGCTTCATCAGAGGCTCGGCCTTCGAGTGATCCCGCATGGCGTTATACATCTGAGCCAGATGCGCCAGGGATTGGGCGACATCCGGGTGGTCGGCACCCAACGCTTTCTCACGCATCTGCAGTGCACGGGAAAATAACTGCTCCGCTTTGGAGTAATTTCCCATCGCGTCGTAGAGCGCCGCCAGGCTGTTGACCGTGGAAGCGATATCCGGATGATCCGTCTCCAAAGATTTTTCACGGATCTTCAACGCCCTCTGATACAAAGGCTCGGCATCGTTAAACTTGCTTTCATTGCGGTAAAAATCGGCGAGACTCGCCAGTGTCCCGGCAACATCAAAATGATCCGGGCCCAATGCCGCTTCCTGTATTTCCAGGCACCGGGACAAAAGAGGCTCGACCTTCGCAAACTCACCCGACTCTTTATAGACCTCAGCCATATTGGCGAGGACCGGAGGAATCTCCTCATGGTCCGGCCCAAGGGCTTTTTCCTTAATCTTTAAAGCCTGCTCGAAAATGGGTTCCGCCTTGGAAAAATTTCCCATCTCCAGGTAAAGTTCCCCAAGAAAGTTCAGACCTTCGGAAACTTCCGGATCATCATCGCCCAGCGTTTTTTTAATGATTGCCAGGGCCTGGTGCACCAAAGGCTCCGCTTCCGAATATTTTTGCATCGCCCGGTACAAGACAGCGAGGTTGTTCAGGGTGGACGCGACATCCGGGTGGTCGGCTCCCAGCGACATTTCACGGAGCTTCAAAGCCCGCTTCAAGAGGGGCTCAGCCTGCGCAAAATCGCCCCGGTCGTAGTAGTACAGTTCGGCCAGGTTGTTTAAAGATTCAGCGACATCCGGATGGTCGGGGCGAAGCGATTTTTCACGAATCTTCAAAGATTGAAGAAGCAACGGATAAGCCTTGGAGTAATACCCCATGTCCTCATAAAGAATCGCCATGTTATTCAACGTGGTGGCAACATCGGGATGATCCGGCCCCAGAGATTTTTCCCGGATTTTGCGCGATCGAAGGAGCAATGGCTCGGCCTTGCCCAAATCCCCCTTGTTTCTATACAACTCCGCCAGGTCATTCAGCGATTGCGCCACTTCCGGATGATCCGGCCCATGGTTTTTTTCCCCGATCTCAACCGCACGCAGGAGCAAAGGCTCCATTTTGTCGTATTCATTCTTGTTTTTGTAGAATTTGACCAGTTGGCCGATGGACTCGGCCACTTTGGGGTGATCCGGCCCAAACGTCTTTTCCAGAATGCTGAGGCTCAATTTATTGCTGATGATGGGGGTAAACATTTTCTATTCTCTCTTCAACAAAACCGTTTTTGATTCAAATTGCTGTCATTTCCTGACTTTCGCCGTAAAGAAAAACAACTCTTCCTAAAACGCGTTATCGGTTCAGGGCGGCCACCAATTGTGCCCGGGTGTGAACTCCCAGTTTCTGGTGAATTCGTTTGAGATGGGTTTTAACGGTGTGCGGGCTGATGAACAACCGTTCCGCAATCTCATTGGAATCGATGCCCTGGCGAAGCAATTCACACGCTTCCATTTCGCGTTTGGTAAGGCCCGCCTGCCGTAATTGTTTGCCAAGACCCATTGCCCGCATGGGTTTCACCTGTAGCAACCAGGGGTCCTCATCCACCAGGTGATCGCCCCGCAAAGGAGCAAAACACAATTGATAATTTTTGCCTGCCAATTTATAAACAGGGTCCTGGTTTTTAGAGAGACCCGTCACAAACGGAGGCTGGCATTTCGCCTTTTCATTTTTCAAAATTGCTTTCAATTCAGAGTCCAACTGCCAGGCAGCCTCCTTAGGCATCAACTCACTCCAGGCCGGGTTGCTGTAACTGATATTCATTTCACTGTCGACCACGGCGATCGCCGTGGGCGAATCCGCCAGAATATTCACGATGGATTTCTGCTTCGTCAGTTCCTCCGTCAAGACAATGGTTTTAATCGCCATCAATAGCGGCGTACGAATTTGTTCGACCACGCGCACATCCCGGACCGTCCAGGGCTTATCACAAGGTAAATGCCTGTGAATCCCGGCTCCCAGGTTGGAATCCCTGAGCGCCAGAGTGATCATCCCGGTTTGCGAAGTGCTGAAGTACCCATAGCCGTCCCGGGACGCGGGCTTTTCTTGAGAAAAAGAGTCCATGAGAAACGGTTCTTCTTGAAAAAAATCTTTACCGATACTTGCTTTGCCATTAGGAATATCAATATCTCTGGCAATGACAGGATGCGTGTGCGTCAACAACGAGGGCGCTTTCGGGTCCTCATCGATGAACCGGTTGACCAGAGCAAGATCCCCTTCCGGAATATTGATTGCGTCAATCAGTTTCGGACTCAACAGATCGGGGTCGGTCCAGGCATAAATAGCAGAGTCCGCATTCAACAGCGGCAAAATATCAGATTCAAAGAGGGCTTTGAGCAATGACCGCGTCCGGCACCTTAAAAGATGACCGTTGATGTCCTGAACCGCCAGACAGTCCTGTTCTGAAAGGGAATTCATAAATTGCAGACTTCCCATGGCTTTAAATCCTCTCTCATGTGAAATTGTCTTTATCAGCGCACATCTTGGCGGTCTCGCTGCGAATTGGATTCCTGAAGCTTCACCTCTTGAACCCCTGATCCGCTGGACTCCCATCCAAAGCAACTGGTTATTCAATAGTTATAAGCAGAATGAGTGCCAAACTGCCGGTCATCCCTCCTTTTTTTTTAACTTCCATAAATTCAATGATTTTACGGGTCATCCCCGCTAAAAGTTCCCCCCTAAAACCTTCATTATTTATATAAATTTATAATATTTGACACTTTTGTTTAAAAAATTTGTCCATAACCTATGTCAATCTGACAAATTCTGTCAGGAATATCCAGTCAGCCCGAAAATCCCCACAATTGATCGCTAACTTATTTTTTTTAAAGGTATTTCAAACCGACCCAGGTTTTTTATCCGTCTTGATTATTTTACAGACTCTGTTTAAATTTTATTAAATTACACCTAATGGGGTATTGAGTTTTAGCGGTTAAAACGTTCAAATGGTATCAGTCCCAAACAAACAGAGAAACAGCAAGCCTGACGCGGAGGAGTCGAATGATCACGCTATCAAACAACCAAATAGGATTGACGGTAAAAAAGATGAACAGCCTCAAGGAAATCCGGGAAGAAAAAATGATGAGCAAAGCCGAACTGGCACGCCAGGCCGGAGTGACGGTTCAAACCATCGACAGGATCGAAAAAGGGTACGATTGCCGACTGGACACCAAACGAAAAATCCTTTTTGCTCTTGGATTTAAATTGTCGGATCGCGCCAGACTGTTTGCCGATGAGAATTGATCGGAGAAAAACAATCGATTAAATAATCAAAAGACCCGTTGCAGAATAAAAAATGCACCGCCTTTCAACCGATCAATTCTTTAATCTTAATTTGCGAAATCACTCGCAATGATCCTCGTTTAGGAAGGGAGCGAATCTTTTGAGATGAATTAACTTCCATATTTTTAACGTATCTCAAAACCTGCTCCATTTTTTCGGCATTCTTGTCAACTGTTGATCCTGCCTTTGTCTGCTTCATCTATTAGGTACCCGAAAAATGTTGTCTGATTTTTCATACCGGCAAAACTCAATTTTGCCTGCGTTCTGATTTGACCCTTCCATCCAGGAAAACCGGCCCCCCGACCAGCAGTCTCCCCCTCCCAAACACTCAGTAAAAACCTGGATTGCGTACAAACCCTTCACAAAGTTGATCTTTCCACAATTCATCGTCTTCCATTTTGATGCATATTAAACCCATTGCGAGGAGAGATATCACGCGGTTTTGTGATCTAAACCACCTTGCTCAAGGTACAAAGTTTTGTTACTTTTTCCTTAAAATTTTATTTAAATATCTATGAAATTTTTATTAATTTTTATATAACATTTGAAAAAACGACAGAAACCTGGATATAATTTTTTGCTCCATTTTGGCACATTTCCTGCTCTTAAATTTTTCTCATGCGAAACAGGGTCTAGACCGCAAGAGACGAGAAATTTTCTTAATCCTTTCATTGATCCCCGAAAACCGTTGGATTTCCTGGGCCATGAACTTCGTCTCGCAAAAAGTTGTCCCTAACAGAAAAATGATCGCAAGCTTCACTCGAGTCAAAATGATTGACGTTCAGAATTTCCATCGAATATACGGAATCAGGGTCTTCAGCAGGCAGCCCCGACCCAATACGTCAGGGTTATGCATACACCTGCCAGCCTTCCGGCATAATAAGGAGACAACCTGATCGTGGACACCGTCACAAAAATTCCCTTGCCGACTCGGGAAGATGTTCCCTTTGGTCCCAACATGACCGACTATGACGTTTGGAAACTGTATACCGTCCCTGAGATCGCGGCCATTGACAAAGAAAAGTTTCCGGCAAACAACTCTCTGGAAAATATTCTTAAAAACGACACCCGAATCAGACGTTACAAGCCGGGGGAGATTGTAGTTCGTGAAGGGGATTATGGAAACTCCGCGTTTCTGGTTCTCAATGGAACACTGCGTGTCGTTCTCTCTCCTGGACTCCCGGGTTTTCTTTTAGGACAAAAACCATCGCCCAAAAAAAGTTGGTGGAAGTCCTTGTCCCAGCTGTTGACCAATCGCAAGATTTCTGAGATCCGCGACATCCGCCGTTATTCAGACCCGGAAATTCTTCGCAAGGAGCCCGAAGCAGACCATTCCCCTGTATTTCTCCAGGATTTTTCCACGGTGTTGAATTCCAGTCATACCGGCACGCTGGAAGAAGGCGCTTTGTTTGGGGAGCTTGCCGCGATGGGACGAATCCCTCGCACGGCGACCGTTTTTTCCGAAAATCATGCAGAACTTTTAGAGATTCGCTGGCAAGGTTTGCGGGAACTTAGAAAATACGATCAGAACTGGCGTTCTTTAATCGAAAAACGCTACAGCCAAAGCGGTTTGGCCGCCTTTCTGAAAAAAACTCCCCTGTTTGAACATTTACAGACCGAAACCCTCCAGGAAATTGCCGCCAACACAGTTTTCAAATCTTATGGAACCTACGACTGGGCCGTCCCCTACAAGAGCATGCGGGATATGGGGGAAAAAGGAACCCAGCGCGAGCCGGCCATCATCCGGCAAGGGGATTATCCGGAAGATCTGTTAATCGTTCGCGCGGGATTTGCCAGGGTCTCCACGCGTCAGGATGGCGGCGAACAAACGATCACTTATCTTGGCGCCGGGCACGCTTATGGAGCCGACGAATTGCTCCGCCAATGGGAGGGAGAAAAGAATGTGTCGTTTAAAGCCTCCATTTCAGCTTTGGGTTATGTGGACATTCTCCAGATTCCAGCCGCTTATCTGGAAAAATATGTTTTTCCTTCACAGAGATTTCGTCACCGTCTTGAAAAGGGAAAAAACGAAACGCCAAAACACGGTCGGCAAATTGAAAATTTATTCAACCAATCTTCTGCGGATAAAACCTTGATGGAGTGGGCCGTGCAGGAAAGGTTTATCAATGGCACGGAAGCCATGTTGATCAATCTCGACCGTTGTGTCCGTTGCGATGATTGCGTCAACGCCTGCGCCGCCGCGCATGATGGAAACCCGCGTTTCATCCGTCACGGTAAAATCTTTGGCAGCTGGATGGTTGCCAACGCCTGCATGCACTGCATGGACCCGGTATGCATGATCGGCTGTCCAACAGGAGCCATCACGCGGATGGTTGCCGATGGGACCGTGGTGATCAACGACGACACCTGCATCGGCTGTGAAACCTGCGCCAATTCGTGCCCTTATTCAAATATTCAAATGGTGGAGATAAACGACCCAAAGGGCAATCCCGTTCTCGACTTTGAAAGTCACAAACCCATCTTGAAAGCCACGAAGTGCGATTTATGCATCGACCATCATGGCGGGCCTGCCTGTGTGAGGGCTTGCTCGCAAGGGGCTTTGCATCGCGTGGATTTTCATCATGCACATCCCCAGGGAGTCATCAATCGATGGGGAATCAAATAGCCATGATCTGGGTTGTCTGGATAGCCGCTTTCCTGAGCTTGCTTTTTCTGAGGCTCTGGATCAACCAGGCTGAATTGACGACGGCTTTTCCAGCCCTTGTCAGCGGATGGTTTTTGTTCATCGTCTTGGTCGGCCTGGCACTTTTTAACATCCGAAAAAAATTGGCGATTTTTCCTTTAGCCAATTCTTCAAGCTGGCTGAGCGTCCATCTGCTGGGAGGGTTTTTAGCGGTCGGAATTTTCTGGATGCACACAGGTTCTCTTTGGCCCTTAGGAGTTTATGAAAAACTCCTGGCCCTTTTATTTTATCTGACGACTGTGACAGGCATCCTGGGACTGGTCGTGCAAAAATCATTTCCCCGGCGCCTGACCCAAAGCGGGGGCGAATATATTTATGAACGAATTCCCATGGAAATCGTTGCCGTTCAAAAACAGGTAAAGGATCTGCTATTGACCTGCACAGAACAAACCCGGCGCGACACATTGGCCACCCAGTACCTGGAGCATCTGGATTGGTACTTTCAACAGCCGCGATTTTTTTTGAGTCATGTCATAGGAGGTAAAAAAAGCGAAGCCTGGCTCCGTGAGCAATATTCCAATATCGAACTTACTTTGAGTCCACAGGAGAAAACGTTTCTGCAAAACTTATTCACCTTAGCCAATACAAAAAGAAGCATTGACCTTCACTTTGCCCTGCAGTCTATTCTCAAATTCTGGGTCCTGTTTCATCTTCCCCTGGCCGCCGCTTTGATGACCCTGGCCTTGTGGCATTTACTATTGGTCCATGTTTATTTTCTGTGATGGATGAAAACAAATTTTCTCACAACCGAAACCAATACGACAGACCGGATTTCCCCTATCGGTGTGGACGCGGGGTCCTTTGGCTCAAACAATGCCATCAGGGCCCGACGGTCAAAGGTTTGTGCGGCGGCAAAACGGAATGCTCGCCTTATTTAGATGGAGACCGCTGGACCTGCAACCGCCCTCTATTCGCAGGCGGTCCTTGTGAAGACGGTCCGACATTGGATGGCAAATGCTGCAATACGCATCCCCCTTGTGTTCCCAGGCAAAGTCTAAAAACCTACCGCCGGCGGCTGGTGATTCTCGTCGTGAGTTCGCTTTTTGCGTTGATCTGCGTTTCATGGATGACGGATCAACTGCAGGAAAATTATTTTGGACTCAGTGCCGGCCCTCTTTCCAGCTCCCATATTAAATTCGCTGAAAAGGACGGATGTCAGGTTTGTCATGAGCCGCATCGGAAAAGCGCCTTCAACTGGCTGAAGGCTTCGGTGACCCCGGTGAACCTCTCCGCAAAATGCGAAGAGTGTCATGTTTTCGGCGGTCCGGCACTCAAGGCCCATAATGGCAATATAGAAGAAACCCCGCAATTGCAAGACACCCACTGTCTGATGTGTCATCGCGAACATAAAGGAGAAGCGTTCGGCACCCGAACCTTCACCAGCCGCAAATGCAACTTTTGCCACAAAACACAATTCAAAAGTTTTTCAAGCGGACACCCGGAATTTTCAACCGATTATCCGCATTCAAAAACGGACAGCATTAAATTCAATCATAGCACCCACCTTAAAAAGCATTTTTTGGAACCCAAACATTCCGATAAAGCCCCTGAAAACTGCATGGGGTGCCACAAACTAATGAACCAAGGGTCCTTCCAGTCCGGAAAATTCGAAGTGGTCTGCGCAGATTGTCATAAATCTCAAATTCTCACCAAAGATCTGGTTCTCATCCGTCTGCCGGAACTGGACAAAAACCGTATCGATAAAGAAGCGATTATGAAGGCATGCGGAATCATGAGAGGAAGCAGTGCACCGCAAAAGGGAGACGAAGATTTTTTAAGCATTTCAACAGACACTCCCACTTTAACCACTTCCTACCTCTTAAACACGCCGGAAGATGACCCTGAAGGTTATAGCGAAAAGCTGCAGGATCTTATTCTGGCCATGGCTCAGGAAAGCACTTCACCCATTGCAAATTTAATTGACCGGCACTCGCCTAGACCCATCGCAAAACAAATGTTGGCCGGGTTGAACCCGGAAGTCGTCAAACGGGCCGCCTGTGCCTGGGGACTGAATGCCGAATACGACCCACCAGCAAAAGCCAGTTTTGGCGGATGGCATGCGGACCTTTTGGAAATGCGCTACACTCCGGTCGATCATAAAGACCCGGTTGCTTTGAGCTGGATCGAGTTCGCGCTTGCTGTCCCTCTGGGTAAAATGGATGACATGAAACGGGAACGCGCCCTCGCCATGCGTGACCAGATGCTGTCTTCGAAGGAGGGCGTCGGAGGGTGCTTTAAGTGTCATGCCGCCAATGCCGCGCCATCTCTGGATGGAGAAAACAGGCTCTCAATTCACTGGGGATACAAAGACTTAAAAAATCTACCCTATTTGAAGTTCTCTCATAAAAGCCATTTAGACGTATTGGGAAAGGGAAAGGCGTGTAAAACATGCCATGTATTAAATGAAAGTACCCCCTTGGAATTGTCCGCAAACGAGCTCGATTCGATGCTCATCACCAGCAATTTCAATCCAATGAACAAAAACACGTGCATGAAATGCCATACCAAAGGAAAAGTCAGGCAAGAGTGCCAATTATGTCATTCATACCACTTGGAGCCTGGCTTCAAAGAAAAAGTAACCCTCGCTAATAATCCATCGACAGGATTTTAAGGCCGTCGCCACACAAAGGCCGCCAGGGATTTTGAACCCGGTCTGGAGAAAAATAATTTTGTTAGATATCGTCATTGGGCTTGCAGCCTTGACATTTCTCGCAGTACTCATCCGCTATGTGATCCAATTGATCGACAACAATGCCCGTCTGTTTGCCATCACCAAGAGGGGTTACGAGTTGGAATTGGAGTTGACGCGCGCCCGCCTGGAGCAGGTCAAACATCGAACCCAACAGGACGCCCAAATCGGCCCTGCATTATGGAAAGGGTTTCGCCGCTTCCAGATAATTTTTAAAACGATGGAAGCCAGACACGTTATTTCTTTTTATCTCGCCCCGGTGGATGGAAAACCTCTACCGTCATTTCTACCCGGTCAATACCTGACCTTCAAACTAAACATTCCCGGCCAACCCAAACCCGTCATACGGTGCTATTCATTATCCGACAGCCCCAATCATCCCGATTATTACCGCGTCACCATCAAAAAACAATTTCCTCCCGACGACACGCCAGACGCACCGCCAGGCCTCAGTTCCAGTTTTTTTCATGACTCTCTGAACGAACGCGATGTGGTTGACGTGAAAGCACCCAGTGGCCATTACTATCTCGACCTGTCTAAAAATTCTCCCGTCGTTCTTATCGGAGGAGGTGTGGGCATCACTCCACTGGTGAGCATGTTGAACACGGTCAACGAAAAAGGCTGCAACGGGAAACTTTCGAACCGCGAAGTCTGGTTGTTTTTAGGCTTCAAAACCGGGTTGGACCACGTGATGAAAGGACATCTCGAGAGAATAGCCAAGATGCATAAAAATGTTTCCCTGCACATTTGTTACAGCAGCCCAAAGGAAAGCGACATCATGGGCCGCGATTATCATCACAAAGGGCGAGTCACGGTGGAACTCATAAAACAAATCCTGCCTTCCATGGATTATGAATTTTACTTTTGCGGCCCGCCCAAAATGATGGAAGATCTTCACAAAGGGCTGGGCCAACTGGGAGTTGCAGAAGACAGTATCCATTTTGAAGCGTTCAATTCAGCCGCCATACAAAAAATATCAGGTTCCGAAACGACAGAAACAGAATCTCCTCTTAAGGTCACATTCTCCAAATCCCAACAGACTTTGCAATGGAACCCGTCTGCGGGAACTCTACTTGCGTTTGCGGAGGAGAATGGAATCGTACTGGATTCCGGCTGCCGGGCAGGAAACTGCGGGAACTGTCTCACAACCATTGAGCGAGGATTGGTGGACTACCTAGTGGAGCCGGGAAGAACGCCGGATGCCAGATCGTGTCTGGCTTGTATTTCCGTCCCTAAAACGGATTTAACGCTGGAGGCGTGATTGTTCCCAGGATTTCAGTTTTATCCAGGTCAATTCATGCTTGTTGTAATGAAGGTGCAACACGGTGCTGTCGGGGATCTCATTAAATTTTTGCGCCATAGGGTAGTCGCCTTCGCCTTGAAATTTTATAGTGCATATAAAATTATCACACGCACCGGATTCCACCCACATCATCACCCAATCAAATAATTTTTCGGGATAGCACACCACATCGCTTAACAACCAGTCGGCTTTTTTTAGAGTCCTGGGCAAATCTCCCGGCTGCAATGAAAACGCATCCCGCTTTTCAAAATGAACCCCTGGCAGTTTCAATATGCCGGGTTCCAGGGAAGAACGGTCGATGCTCCACACTTTGGCTCCAAGTTGTTGCAGGACCCAGGTCCATCCTCCCGGACTGGCGCCCGCATCGATACAAAATTGCCCCGAACGGGGATATTCTTGAACATGGGTCAAAGCTTCCCAAAGCTTGAGATACGCCCGATTGGGCGGCTTCTTTTTATCCTCTTCAAAATTCATTTCCCCATTCGGGAATAAACTCGAGCATTCCGTCGCCGCAAGCAGGGTATTCCTATCCAAAAGAGTCCACGAGCCAAGGGAAGATTTGGGTAACGGCGAAGGAAATTGAAGAGGCTTGGCGGAAACGTGCGGAAGTTCCTCTTGAATCAGTTGCGCACGGCGGTGCAAATCAAACGAATACAGGCACCAGTTTCTCTGCAGGGCTTTGAGCTGGCCGGCGGCATCTTTGATCGACTGAATAGGAATCACGGTTGGGTTGAACCAGATATTCTGAGCCCAGAACGGATTTTTTTCCGGTCGATGGTTCGTTAAAATCAAGCGGTCGTGACGCGCCACGATTCCATCGAGTTCCTGAATCAACTGATCCTCAAACCCTTTTGCGGCCAAAAAACCGTTTTTAAATTCGGGCATCACAGATTGGCTCAATTCCCGTTGAGCACGAAGAAGATTCCCCGTTCACTTGAAGCATTCACGTCGGGGGTTTTCTTTTAAAGGGCAACGCCGGACGCTGGCCGGAGCGTTTGGCAAGAGACGATTCTTTTTCTTCTTTAGGGTCTTGAGAAGCTTTGCGTTTTTCTTTATCCGACAAAGGCGCGTCTTCCTTATTTTTTTCCTTGTCGTCACTCATAGTTCAGGACCTTGGTTATGTTCGATTGCGGCAACGAATCATTTCCCACAACATTTTTTATATTTTTTCCCGCTTCCGCAAGTGCAGGGGTCGTTCCGCCCTACCTTTGCGGCGCTACGAACGAAAGGCTTAGACGGGCGATTGGTTTGCGACATAGACGTTTTCGGTTTCGACCGCTTTCCGGAATAATACCATTTTCCTGCTTCCTTTAAAAAGATCGATGTTTCTTGAAGTATCTCCTCCCCGCCGTCTTTAGTGAAATAGGCCACATAGGATACCTCCCCTTCCTGATCCCCCGCCCCTCCACGTTTCGCACCCACGATCTCCAGTTTTTCCCACTGAACCCCCTGGTTGACTTCAGTCAAGTCAGGCAAACTTTCTCTTTCGTCGGGAAGGGTTGTTTGCGTGATGTAATCCCAATCTTCCAGAGTATAGGCCGTATAACGCGACCGCATCAGGTCCTCAGCCGTATCGGCAACCGTTGCACCCCGGATCAATGGGCCGCAACAATCGGTAAAGGGAAATACGGATCCACAAGGGCATTCCTTCATCCAAAACTCCATTTAAAATGAATTCTGTTTTAATATGGGGCGATTATTTTCCCAACCTCCCCCATCGACCGGTTTTTCAATTTTGAAGAACAAATCCGCGCCAATGAACTTTTCTCAATAATTAGATGGATCCTCCCTGAATGAGTCTATACCATTTACAATGGCAAAGGCTTCCCGAAAGATCAGAGATCCCGGTCCATATCTTAAGATTTCCCAGAATCATGTATTATGGAAAACGACATGAAATAAGAAAACCCTGAAAAAACTGAAAAGCAAAAGGCTCGCAATTCATGACCCCCGAACACAGGCGCCTGAAGGAAAATGATACCAACAAGGTCAATTGGAAACAATGGGGGCCTTACCTTGCCGAACGTCAGTGGGGAACTGTGCGGGAAGATTATAGTCAAAATGGCGATTCCTGGGAATATTTTTCTTACAACGATGCTCGCAGTAGAGCCTATCGGTGGGGGGAAGACGGCATCGCGGGAATTTCTGATGATCAGCAAAGGCTTTGTCTGTCCCTCGCTTTATGGAACGGGAAGGATCCGACCCTGAAAGAACGCTTCTTTGGCCTGACCAATGCCGAAGGCAATCACGGAGAGGATGTGAAGGAATATTATTATTACCTCGACGCCACTCCCACCCACTCCTACCTGAAAATGCTTTATAAGTACCCTCAAAGTAAATTCCCCTACGAGCGTCTCATAGAAGAAAACCGGCATCGGGATAAAAAACAATTAGAATTTGAATTGATCGATACGAGAATTTTCGATGCGGACCGTTATTTCGATATTCTGGTGGAATACGCCAAAGCGTCCCCCAATGATATTCTCATGCGTATAACGATCCACAACCGGAATCCGGAAGAAGCCCTTGTCCATGTATTGCCGCAAATTTGGTTCCGCAACACCTGGTCGTGGAGTGCGAAAGAAAACAAACCTCATATTTCCGTCGGAGAAAAAGAAAACCTGGTTATCGAATCCCCCGATCTTGGAACCTATCATTGTTTTTTCAAAGGCAGTCCCGATCTGATTTTCTGCGACAACGAAACAAATCTTCGCCGCCTGAATGGGCAAAAGGAGGCCAAAGGTTATTTTAAGGATGCGTTCACCGACTACCTGGTGAACGGCGATCCGACGGCAATAAACCCCCAAATGCTGGGAACCAAGGCCGCCGCGGTTTACAAAATGGCAGTCCCTGGTACCGGATCTGAAACGGTGCTTCTCCGATTGACCAGACATAAAAATCCAGCGCCGTTTCTGGACTTTGAAAAAATACTGCAACAGCGCCGGGGCGAGGCGGATTTATTTTATGCTCATTTGCAGAACGAAATTTCCAATCCGGATGCGCGAAATGTCCAACGTCAGGCATTCGCCGGATTGATCTGGACGAAACAATTTTATCATTACGATGTGCCCTTATGGTTAAAGGGAGACTCCAGCGGCCCGCCTCCCCCCGAAAGCCGCCGTCACGGCCGAAATTCCGACTGGAAACATTTGAACAACGCGGACATCATCTCCATGCCCGATAAGTGGGAATACCCGTGGTACGCCGCCTGGGATCTGGCGTTTCATTGCATCCCCATGGCTCTCATCGACCCCGATTTCGCCAAGTCACAACTCGTTTTATTGACCCGCGAATGGTACATGCATCCCAACGGTCAGCTTCCCGCCTATGAGTGGAATTTCGGGGACGTGAATCCCCCCGTCCACGCCTGGGCAACCTGGCGGGTATTTCAGATTGACCGGAAACGACACGCAAGCCCCGGAGATTTTCCCTTTCTTGAAAAGGTGTTTCACAAACTCCTTATCAATTTCACCTGGTGGGTCAACCGCAAGGATGCTCAAGGGTTGAACATTTTTCAAGGCGGATTTTTAGGACTCGATAATATCGGGGTTTTCGACCGCAGTAAGCCGTTGCCCACAGGAGGCTACCTGAATCAGGCCGACGGAACCAGCTGGATGGCCATGTATTGTCTCAATATGATGCGTATCGCTCTTGAACTCGCTTTACGAAATCCGGTCTATGAAGATATTGCCACCAAGTTTTTTGAGCATTTCCTGAGTATTGCCGAAGCAATGAACAATATTGGTGACAAGGGGTTTCAACTCTGGGATGAAGAGGATCAGTTTTTTTATGATGTCTTGAACTTTTCGGACAATAACACGATGCCGCTCAAAGTTCGATCTCTGGTGGGTTTGATTCCCCTGTTCGCGGTAGAAACTTTGGAACCCGGCTTGCTGGAAAAAGTTCCGAACTTCAAACGGCGTCTTAACTGGTTCCTGAATTACCGTCCGGACTTGTGCCGGTTGATTTCACATTGGAACGAACCAGGGTTGGGCGAGCGTCGGCTTCTTTCTCTGCTCCGGGGGCACCGCATGAAATCTCTAATTAAGCGAGCGTTGGATGAAACTGAGTTTCTATCCACTTACGGAGTGCGATCCCTCTCAAAATTTCACAAAGACCACCCTTATATTTTTAAATGCGGCGAACATCACATGAGCGTCTCTTACATTTCCGGGGAATCGGACAGCCACATGTTCGGCGGCAATTCCAACTGGCGGGGACCCATCTGGTTTCCGGCAAATTACCTTCTCATTGAATCCCTGCAAAAATTTCATCATTATTACGGAAACGACTTTAAAATCGAATACCCCACGGATTCAAACAAATTCATCACCATCAACGATGCCGCAAAGGAATTGTCCCACCGGCTGACGCAACTGTTTCTATGCGATAAAAACGGACGGCGGGCGGTTTACCACGGTCAGGAAAAGATGCAGACCGACCTTCACTTCAAGGACCACATCCTTTTTTACGAATACTTTGACGGCGATACAGGGCGCGGCCTGGGGGCCTCCCATCAAACGGGCTGGACGGCTTTGATCGCAAAATTACTGCAACCCAGAAAAGAAAAGCAAACCTGAGAAACCTTTGCTGGAAATAAAAAACAGGAAAAGATCACTCAGCACGCTCGACCCGGTGCGGCTTGACGTTCCAGATATCCTTAGCATATTCGGAAATGGTCCGGTCGCTGGAAAACTTGCCCATACAGGCTGAGTTGACGATCGATTTTATTGTCCACAGATCGGTATTTCTAAACTCTTCTTCAATCTTTTTTTGAGCCCTGCAATAGTCTTCAAAATCGGCAAGCACCATAAAACGGTCGCCCTGATTGAGCAAGGAATCCACGATGGGATGAAACACGCCGGGGTTTTCAGGGCAGAAAAATCCTTCCTGCACCATATCAATGGCCAGTTTCAACTCCTTGTTCGCCAGATAAATCTCTTTGGGGCGGTAGTTATTTTTCACCTTACTTTGGACTTCTTCCGCCGTCATCCCGAAAATATAAATGTTGTCCTTCCCCACTTCTTCCAGAATCTCGATATTCGCGCCATCCAGCGTCCCCAGAGTCAGCGCTCCGTTCAAAGCGAGTTTCATATTTCCGGTTCCCGACGCTTCCATTCCGGCGGTTGAGGTCTGCTGAGACAGATTGGCGGCAGGAATGATTTTCTCCGCCAGGGAAACGGAATAGTTGGGAAGAAAAACCACCCGCAGGCGGTCACCGATTTGCTCATCGGCGTTGATGGTTTTTGCAACACTGTTGATCAGTTTGATGATCAATTTGGCCATCGCATAACCGGGAGCGGACTTGCCGGAGAATATAACCGTGCGCGGCAAATGGTTTTCTTCCGGGTTTTTTATGATCCGCGAATAAAGAACGATGACGTGCAAAATATTCAGCAACTGTCTTTTATATTCATGGATGCGTTTGATTTGCACATCAAAGAGCGATTCGGGATCGACTTGAATATCCAACGTCTGTCGAATAAAATCCGCCAGCCGGGTTTTGTTAATCTGTTTGATTTCCCGCCATCGCCTGTGGAAATCGGAATCCCCGGACAAAGCGAGCAGTTGCTTCATCTGAGAAAGATCCTTAACCCAATTGGGGCCGATGCGTTCGGTGATCAGGTCCGACAATTCGGGATTGCACTCCTTCAACCAGATCCGCTGGGTGATGCCGTTGGTTTTGTTTTGAATCCGGTCCGGAAACATTTCATGAAAATCCTTGAAAAGACTTTTCTTCAATATTTCCGTATGCAAGGCGGCCACGCCGTTCACTGCATGACTGCCGACCAGGGCCAGATTGTGCATCCTCACAAACTTGACCGGTCCTTCTTCGATGATGGACATGCGGTTCAAGCGGTCGGGATCCTTCGGAAACTGTTTGGACACACGCTCAAGAAACCGGCGGTTGATTTCAAAAATAATTTGGAGATGCCGGGGCAATACATAGCCTAAAAGTTCCACCGACCATTTTTCCAAAGCTTCCGGCAAGACCGTATGGTTGGTGTATCCCATGGCCCGAACCGTGATGTCCCAGGCCTCCTCCCAGGCCATCCCCTCAACATCGACAAAAATCCTCATCAGTTCCGGAACCGCCAGCGAGGGGTGGGTATCATTCATTTGAATGGCGACTTTATCGGGAAACTGATCGTAGTCGGAATGATTGGTTTTGTATCGTTTGATGATGTCCTGCAACGATGCCG
Source organism: Nitrospinaceae bacterium (assembly GCA_021604505.1). NCBI lineage: Bacteria > Pseudomonadati > Nitrospinota > Nitrospinia > Nitrospinales > Nitrospinaceae > Nitrospinaceae bacterium. The sequence continues at coordinate 160,760 of BQJC01000003.1, forward strand.
AAACGAAAAAATATTCCTGTTTCAAACGCAGTTCCCTACCCTGAACCGATTTGTCGTTTGGATAAAGCACCTTCGAAATAGTTTCATTGATCTGCTTTTCACTGACCGCCTGAATATAATCCCCGTCATTGAAATGCTGAAAGTCAAACTCCTCGGTGGACCGCGCGCTCCAAAGCCTGAGACTGTTCACCGTTTGGCTTTGATAACCTGGAATGAGAATATCGTACGCCATAGCCATGACGTTATCGTGCGTATCGACCCAGTCATAGGTCTCGGTGCCGTCGGGATGCGCCGTGTGCTTGACACTGCCGTAAAATTTGATGGGGTGAAGATGCTCCGGTCGGGGAATTTCCCAGGGGTTGCCCTGTCTCAGCCAGTTATCCGCCTCTTCGCACTGATAACCATCCCGAAAATGTTGATGAAAAATGCCGAACTCGTAGCGCATCCCGTAGCCGTTTGCAGGGAGATCCAGCGTCGCCATCGACTCGAGGAAACAGGACGCCAGCCGGCCCAACCCGCCATTACCCAGTCCGGCCTCAATTTCCGTCTCCTCCAATTCCTCAAGGTCGTAACCCAGTTCGCGGACAGCGCATTCGATTTTGTCCTGCAAATCCAGATTGACCATATTCTGGGTCAGGACCCGGCCCACAAGATATTCCATGGAGAGGTAGTTCACCCGTTTAACGTCCGCATCATATTGCGATTTTTTCGTCTCAATCCATTTTTCCACCAGACGGTCGCGCACCACCAGAGCCAGACTTTTATAAAGATCCATCTGAGTAGCTCCCGAGCGGGTTTTGGCCAGGGTGTATTTCCTGTGGGCATTGAAAGAGTTTTTCAGAGCTTCGACACTTTTTCCGTTGCTCAGACTATCGATTGTAATCATTTCAGGTTTGTTCATGAGGTCCATAAAAGGGGGGGATGGGGGTTAAAGAAAAATCCCGGCTTTCACTGGCCGGCATTCAGGGAACTGCAACAAGGGTCCATTTTCTTGATCTTTCTACCACGACAGTGAGATCCGGAATCAAGAATGGGTCAAATCCAGAAGTTTATAGAATGGATGTTAAAGTTTATTTGCACTTTCCTTCTTTACCTTAAGTTAATGTAAATTAGGAAAAAATTCAGTAAAAAATTCACTCTCTCGGAATAAATGCAAACGTTCAGCCAAAACCATTGAATTTTCAATCTATATTGGAGGGCCGAAAGAGTGTGAAGTAAAATTTAATGTGGACGAAAGATTTAATGGTCCAGAAGCTTGATATGGGCGCACCAGGCCAAATACAACGCCAGCGATACCGCGGGGAAGATAAAGAATAAATCGGCGCGCAGGGACAACTCCTGTTTGGCATAGGGCTCCCACAACGCCCAGCATAACAGCGTCAAAACCGGAAGGGGAATCCGCAAAAATTTTAATGCCTTTTTTCGCCCGCTTGCCAACAAAATCATCCCCACCAGTGGAATCACCGCCACTCCAAACGCCGCAAGCTCAATGGGTTGTAGGTCTCTCAGCTCTCCCCGGCCCGCCGTCCTTTCCTGCCGGATCAGCAAGTTCACCGCCTCTGCCTGATCACAACTGGGTTTGGCGGATAAAGGGTCGCGGTCGCAATCAAAACCAAAAATTTTCTCCGCGCGTTTGAGTTCACCGATTTTTTTAAGGTTGGCTCCCAAATGAAAACATGGCCCGTAATCCAATTCATCCGGAGATTGGAAATTTTCCCGGCACAGTCTCTCCAAATGGACAAAACCTCGATGGTGCTCCGAAATTTTAAAATATTCCTTGGCCAGATAAAAGCAGATCACGTCATTGCCACCCCGGCATCTGGCTTCCAACCCCGCCGCGGCTCCGTCCAGACGCTTCATTTGACTGGCAAGCGAAAGATAAGGCGTGCAGGCGCGAAGATGCCCATGCGAAAAATGGTTTTCGCAAGCCGATCGATATAGCTTGAGAGCGTTTTCCAAGTTTCCGGCCTTTTGCTCCTCCATACCGGCTGAAATGCAATAAATCGTCATTCCCTGGGAGCATTCTTCGCGGTAAGTTTCAAGGTCTATCGGTTCCTGGGCAAAAACCGGCAAAGATATCAATAACATTGCAATACCAATCCCAACCTTGAAGTAAAACTTCAACAAAGGAAAATGTTGCCTATCCGGTTTCAATAAAGTCCACAGATTGAAATAATAATTATTTATAAATTTCATTCGGGTTAATATGGAGAGCATGGCCCTCATCGGAAAAATGCACAGACAAAACACACCTGGCATTCTATGTCTTTCAATTTTCCTTGCAACCTTTCTCTTTTTCAGGAACGCCATTGCATTGGCGGATAGTCGGAATGACAAGCCAGGTCCGGTTTCCTGGCCGCTTCACCAGGCCGCTCAAGCCGGGGATCTCGCCCTGGCAGAAAAACTTCTTGCCTCCGGTTCAAACGTCAACGCGCAAAATAAGTGGGGCATCACCCCGCTGTACTCGGCGGTTTTCAGAAACCACCCGCAGATGGTGGCCTTTTTAATCGAACAGGGAGCCGATGTGAACCTGGCAGACAATGAAGGGTTGGCCCCTATTCACGTCTCGGCGCTGGAAGACCACCTGAGGCTTGCCCAATTGCTCCTCAACAAAGGAGCCGAAATCAGCCTGCGAGATAAATACGGATACACGCCCCTGCATTTGGCCGCCGATCAGGGCAGTGCGAAAGTCGCTGCCCTGCTCGCAATGGAAAGCTCAAACGTGAATACTCAGTCCAAATGGGGGAACACACCTTTACACGCATCAGTCGCTCAAGGAAATCTGCCGCTGGTGAAATTGTTGGTCGGAAAAGGCGCCCGCATAAACGCAGGAGATCGGCTGGGACGAACCCCTCTCCATTGGATTGCAGAGAAGGGCCATATCGATGTTGCCAGGTTTCTCATTCAAAAGGGCGGCGGCCTCGATATCACCGACGGCGATGGAGAAACGCCCCTGCATGAAGCCGCCAAGTGGGACCACAAGCCCATTGTGAAACTTTTTATCGCCCACGGCGCAGATGTTAACGCTAAAGGCTCAGACGGCAGAACTCCGGCACACATTGCCATCGCCCATGGAAATGCGGACATCGCCCAACTGCTCCAGTCCAAGGGCGGAACTTGGTAATATTCTCTCCTGATCTTTAACGGACGGTAACCATCTTAAACCCAGTGCTCTTTGCGGCAGATAGACATTTTGAGTCGACAGAGGGATCTGACGCCATTTCAAGAATTCCACTCAATATTATGACGGGTGGTGGGCAAGGCGATTAGAAAGGTCGTTCCGTAAGAAGATTTTTTCTACCCTTCTGTTTTCGCAGGTTGTGCTTTAGGGCTCGTTTTCGACCGTTTCCAATTCTCTTTGGTCGTTTGAATGATGACGTAAAAAGCGGGAACCAATAGGGTGCCAATGATTGCAGAAACCAACATTCCGCCAAAAACAATGGTTCCCAGCGACTGGCGGCTCACAGCCCCCGCGCCAGAAGCCAGAACAAGGGGAAGGACGCCGAGAATAAAAGAAATGGCCGTCATCATGACCGCTCGAAATCGAAGCCGGGCGGCTTTGACGGCCGCATCGACGATCGACAACCCGGCCTCTCTTTGGGCTTTGGCAAATTCAACGATGAGGATCGCGTTCTTTGAAGCCATGCCCACGAGCAGGATAAGCCCGATCTGGGCATAGATATCCAGAATGTTGCCCATCCCCCGCATCATCAGAAGGGCTCCGGCCAGGGCGACCGGAACCGAAAGAATCACTCCCCAGGGAATGGACCAGCTTTCGTATTGGGCGACCAAAAACAAATACACAAATATTAAAGCCAGCGTGAAAACAAGGGGCAATTGAGAGCCCGATTTTATTTCCTGATACGACATGCCGGACCATTCAAAACCCATTCCTTCCGGAAGGACGCGCCCCGCAAGCTTTTCCACAGTCGCAATGGCCTGACCGGTGCTGAAGCCGGGGCCGGGACTGCCATTCACCTTGGCCGAGCGGTACATATTGTATCGTGTCAACGTTTCGGGCCCCAGCATGGAAGAGGTCTTTGTCAACGTTCGAAGCGGCACCATGACGCCGTCCGAGCTTCTCACATAAATCCGGCCGATATCATCGGGGCCGTCCCGATAACTCGACTCCGCTTGAATAATGACCCGGTACACCCGTCCGAATTTATTGAAGTCGTTCACATAAAGCGACCCCAGCTGAGCCTGCAAACTGTCAAAAACTTCAGACACGGGGATTCCCAATGCTTTCGCCTGCAGACGATCGATTTCAAGAAATATCTGCGGGACTTCCGCAGTGAACGTGCTGAAGACATTCTCCAGTCCGGGAGTCTGATTGGCTTCAAAGACAAATCCGCGCATGGCGGAAGAAAGGTCTTGCGGCTCACCGCCTCGCATATCCTGCAGTTGCAGTTCAAATCCGCTGGCGTTTCCCAGGCTCCGGATCGGAGGGGGCGTGAAAGCAATCGCGCGGGCTCCTGGAACCTGGCCCATCATTCCCCAGACGCGGCCCAGAAGAGCGGCGCTGGACAATTCCTCGGTTGTACGCTCATGCCAGGGCTTAAGCACACAGATGACCGTCCCGGCGTTCGGCTTGGTTCCGCTGATCAATCCATTGCCTATCAGGGCGACAATATTTTCAACTCCCGGAAGGCTCTTCATTATGTATTCGACTTGCTTGACCACCGTATCGGTTCGATTCAACGAAGCTCCATCCGGGAGCTGAACGTCTACAAACAGGACTCCCTGGTCCTCCTGGGGAATGAATCCGGTAGCTGAGGTATTAAAAATCCAGGCGGCTCCTCCTGCAATGAATAAAAATATTAACAGGGCAAAAACCAATCGCCGCACTAGAATTTTCACAAAAAACAAGTAGACACCTGAAACCCTTGCAAATACAGCTTCAAACCAACGTAGAGCAAACCAGGGTCGCGTCTCTTGCTTTCGCAACAATGTGGAGCAAAGAGCCGGGCTCAAGGTCAAAGCATTGAGGGAAGAAATCGAAACCGCGACGGCGATGGTGACGGAAAACTGCCGGTAAAGTTGGCCGGAAATTCCCGTCATGAATGTGATGGGGACAAAAACCGCCAGCAACACCAGGGTGGTCGCTATGATCGGGCCAAAAACTTCTTCCATCGCTTTTCGCGTCGCCTGCTTGGGTTGCAATCCTTCCTGCAAATGACGCTGAACATTTTCGACCACCACGATGGCATCGTCCACAACGATACCGATCGCCAAAACCAGGGCAAACAGAGACAGAGTATTGATGGAATAACCCAATGCCAGCAACAGGGCAAACGTTCCGATCAGGGACACGGGAATCGCTAAAGCCGGTATCAAAGTGGCACGCCAGTCCTGAATGAAAATATAAACAACCAGAACCACAAGTCCCAACGCTATGAACAGGGTTTCGACCAGTTCGCTAAGCGAGTTGTCTATGAATCGCGTGGCGTCGTAAGGGACGATGTACTGCATATCCTCGGGAAAATTCTTCGCCAGGCGCTCCATGGTTTCTTCAATGCGTTGTGCGACCTCCAGAGCGTTCGCTTCTGGAAGTTGATAGATGGCAAAGTTAACGGTGGGGGATTGATTCAGCCGGGAAAACGTTTCAAAGGTCTGGGAACTGAGTTCCACCCTCGCCAGGTCTCTGATGCGCACGACCGAGCCATCTGCCTGGGCGAGAACGATAATATCTTCAAATTCCGAAACATTCGAAAGCCGCCCCTTGGCCTGAATCGTGTATTGGAACTGCTGATCCGGGGCTGACGGGGCCTGCCCCACTTGTCCGGCGGCGGCCTGCAAATTCTGATCGCGGATCGCCGCAACGACATCGTTCGTGGTGACCCCCAGATTGACCATCTTGTCCGGGTCCAGCCACATTCGTATGGAGTAATCCAGGGCCCCAAAGATGGCGACATCGCTGACACCGGGAACACGCGACAACACGTCTTTTATATTGATGGTGATGAAGTTGCTCAAAAACAACTGATCGTAGGTGCCATTGGGGGAAGAAAACGCAATGATCTGCAGGAATTCAGGCGATCGCTTCCGCACGGAAACGCCGGATCGGTTCACCTCCTCCGGCAGTTTGGGGGTCGCCAGCGACAATCGGTTCTGAACGTTGACGGCGGCCATATCCGGGTCCGTCCCAATTTCAAAAGTGATGTCCAGAGTGTAGGCGCCGCTGTCCGTACTCTTGGAAGACATGTAAATCATGTTTTCGACACCGTTGATCTGTGCCTCAATGGGAACGGCAACGGTGCTTTCCAGCACGGCGGCGCTGGCGCCTGGGTAAGAAGCTCTAACCTGAACCTGCGGCGGAGCGATCTGGGGATATAAAGAAACGGGCAATTGTGGGATGGAAACCAATCCGGCAATCACGATGACAATGGAAATGACGAAGGCAAACCGTGGCCGCTCGATAAAAAAATTACTGAACATGACCTATTTCTCACCCGATGGGGATTGAGCTGTCTGTACGGTGATCCCTGGCCGTACTTTTTGCAAACCTTCCGATATCACCCTTTCGCCAACCTCCAACCCTTCTTTAACAATCCAGTTGACGCCATGCTTTTCGCCCACATCGACATACCTTTTTTGCACCCTGTTTTCCGCATCGACAACCAGCACGAATTTTCCCGCCTGGTCGTGCTGGATGGCGATCTGAGGAATCACTTTCTCGGTCCTGATATCGTCTCTCTTGACGAGGACCTTCACAAACTGCCCTGGAAGTAATAACCGCAGATTATGAGGAATGTTTGCCTTACCGGGCAGGACATTGTTGCCTTTATTTTGAAAAACGGCCCGGATGGTAATGGTTCCGGTCTTGTCATCGACGATGTGACTGACAAAGTCCTCGACGCCTTCAAAGGGATACATGGTTCCATTGGGCAATTGAATGTGGGGGGTGAATGTCGTCGCCTGGCCTTTTTTAATCTGGCTTTGAAATTCTGTCAGGACATCCGCAGAACTCACGGTGAAGAGGACATAGATAGGGTCCATTTGAACAATGGTTGCCAGAGTGCCAGAGGCGGGAGACACCAGGTTGCCGACGTTGACGGAAACACGGCCGATGCGTCCGTCGATGGGTGAACGAACCTCCGTATAACTGAGGTTCAGTTTCGCCTGATCCAGCACCGCGCGGGCATTCATCAATTGGGCCTGCGCTTTGAGAAAATCGCTTTCGGCTTTATCAAGATCGGTTTGTGATACCCCGCCTTTACGCACCGTTTTCAATCGGTTCAAATAAGACTCGGCATTTTGCAGAGTGGCTTTCGCCTCGGTAACTTTGGCCTCGTCGGCTTTTACTTCGATCTGGTAAGGGGCTTGCTCAATGACGAATAAAAGATCGCCTTTTTCAACATCTTCCCCTTCCTTGAAATTTCGCTTCTCCAGATAACCCTGTACCCGCGCAACCAGGTTGACTGTTTTTTGAGCGGCGGTTCGGCCCACCAGTTCGTGAGTTCTTACAACTTCTTCGTGCACCACCGGAACCACTGTGACTGCCGGGGCCGGTCGTTGTGGGGAATTCGCGGCATCGCTTTTCTCACTTTGACACCCGGAAACCGCGGTCAAAAACGCAACCCCTAGAAAATAATTAAGAAGGTTCCATAGTTTCGAGTCAAAGTTTCTCATAATGTTCCCTAAGATTTTGGGACTTCCTGGGGCGCGTCTACCATAAGAGGTTTCCACCCGCCGCCCAAGGCTTTAAAAAGGCGGATCAAGTTGGAAGTGACCTGGCCTTCACTCGCCGCCAATTGATCCTGAAACGAAAACAGGGCTCTCTCTGCATCCAGTACGCCAATAAAGTCGGACAATCCTGCGGTGTACAACTCACGGGCCAGGCTGGCGGCATGTTCCGCCGACTGTGTTGATTTCAGCAGGGATTTTCTTCGAACCTGTTCATCGGCATAATCAACCAAAGCATTTTCTACATCTTTGACCGCCGTTAATACCGAAGATTCATATTGGATCAACGCCTGTTCCTGACGCTCGCTCTCCACTTTTATGTTTTGCCGAATGCGGCCCGCATCAAAAACATTCCAGGTCACCTGAGGCCCGATTTGAAAGGCCGCCGCAGGTCCTGTGAATAAGCTGGCCGCGGAAAGGGATTCAAGACCTATCGAACCGAATAGAGTCAGTTTCGGATATAGATCCGCCGTGGCCACACCAACTAAAGCGGTTTGCGCCGCCAATTCCCGTTCTCTCCCCCGGACATCCGGCCTGCGGCGCAATAGATCCGCAGGAACGCCAACAACCACTTCCACCGGAGTGATAGGAATTTTTTTATACTCCTCCAGCAATTGTCTCAATGACCCTGGAAATTCTCCGAGAAGAACCGCGAGGCCATTTTTTCCCTGTTCGATTCCTGTTCGTAAGGTCGGAATTTCCGCTTTGGTGCTTTCAAGATTGTATTTTGCCTGTTCCAGAGACAGCGTGGTCGTCAACCCCGAGTCCAATCGATCCTGAACGATTTGCAACGTATCTTTTTGGGACTTCAGACTTTTTTCAGCGGCCGCGAGCCGGGCTTGAAAGGAACGGATTTCAACATAGTTCAAAGCCACTTCCGCCACCAGACTGACCAGCGTATCGTTTAATTCTTCCCGGCGGGCTTCCAGGGATGCTTCCGCCGATTCCACCGAACGCCGGATACCACCGAACAAATCAACTTCCCAACTGGCATCAAAGCCCGAGGAAAACAGATCGGATTCTTTTCCGGTATTGGTTTCCTTACTGGTTTTCTGGCGGCTCACTGAACCGTCGGCATTGATGGTCGGGAAACGGTCGGCTCTGGCGATTCCCCGCCTGGCGCGTTCTTCCCTCAACCGCGATTGCGCCAGCTTAAGATCAAGATTGCCTTTCACCGCCCGTTCGACCAGCCGGGCCAATAAGGGGTCCTCCAAAGTATTCCACCAGTCGGCCAACATTTCGGGAGTCACTTGTTTAACAGGGAGCGCGTCCTTTTCTTCAGTTTTGCCGGCGGAGGTGTCTTCAGGTTTGGTTTTCAGGGCCGCATTCGTTTGTGAGGGAAACTGCTCCGGAACCTTGGTCTCCGGTGGGACATAGTCCGGACCGACCGTTGCGCATCCCGCGAAAATCAGCAAAGCCGAATACGCAATCAGCGGAGAACGAATCACCTTCTGTCTCCTTTTTTCTTTCAGCAAAGGCATGGGTTTTTAAAATAAATTTTCGGGTTGAAGACCAATTATATCAATCAGTTTGAATTAGTCCACAGAAATAGTTTTTCACCCGCAGCCAAGGGTTCAAACTTTCGCATCGCCAAACGATCCGCAGAGAAAGGTGCAAGATTCGCGGGGTAAGTTTGGGGAGTCAAAAATCAACTATAGGTACCGCAGAAAGAAACCCCATATGACTCTGAATTGGCTCAATACATAAGGAACGCACTTGCTTTTCATTGTTTGGCAAATCCTTTTGATACCGGCGTCATGCTACGAAACAAGAAACGCACCTCCCCGGTACAACGGTCACTTGACCCAGCTATTTATTACCGTCTTGTGTCATTGTTTCAAGGAAGGAATTTGCTTCTTTAATGGCCGCCTCCATTTCTTTGACCAGCGAAGCCACATCTGTTTCTACCTCTACCAGCTCCTTTTGCAAAGAGGCTATGGCTGCGGCATTGAGATTGTGTTTTAGAGTGAGCACCTGATTATTAAGCGCTGAAAGCACAGGCTTAATTTTTTTCTCTGCCCGCTTCATAGCTTTGATCAAAGTTCCGTAGCGTTTTTTAGTTGCATTGAGTTGCACCTCGCTGTTGTTTCGTAATTTGATATTCGTGTATTGCCCCAGTTCCTCTTCCCATTCTTCAAACAAAGCTCCCGCCACGTGCTCCACCTTTTCGATCCGATCCTTAACGTCGTTGGCTTTGGCTTCGCTTTTCTCATACACGCCATTGAGTTTTTTATACTTTTCTTCAAGGGTGCCGCCTTTAAATTTCAAAGTGGCCGAAAACTGTTCCAAAGCGGAGTTGAATTGCTCTTTCGCATCCAGTTGTGAATCGCGTGCGCCTTCAATGCGGTCCGCTAAAATTTCTCTTTTGTGAGTGCCTAATTTTTCCATGGTATTGTAATAAACCGTTTGACACCCGGAGAAAAACAATAAAAGGATCAACCACCCCATAAAAAAAATTACAGACCGCTTATGCATAACTTTCACTCCTTGAGGGTTAGTTTAAATAAAAAATAAATACCAACGATACTCCAATCATTTATCAACTCATAGAAGATAATTCTGCCTTCGCCCTGGTTCCATTCATCACCAGGTTTCGCTGATCGCCTGGACATTCCATGGAACCCTTAAATTCCAGAGATTCCGCTCCAGGAAGAAGTTTCCACCATCGCCTTAGAATAAGTCCGATACCACCTGAAGATCATGGCTGCAGTTCGCCAAAGGCCCAGGGAAAAGTATTTAAAACATGGTTTCTAAAGCTCAGGTTTTTTGGGATGAGGATTCAGGCACGCTTGGTCGAGCAAATAGGTGATGTTGTATTTCTTCACCTAATGCCGAATGAGGGTGAGAGGAACAACCAGCGGTACCAGTTCTTTTTTGTAGTCTTCCTGGGTCGAAAGTATCCCGCTTTTCTTCCTGGGTCAGATCTTTTTTCAGGAATCACAACTTTTGCTGAGGGTGAAAGTTGACCAGCGCCCCCGTTGAATATCCTTCTTGAAATAAATTTTGCAGACGATGATGACTGAACACACGGACGATAAAGTTTTTCCGGATTTTGAAGTCGTTCAGTTTCCAGATGCTGGCCCCGGGGTCCAGACTCCTCAGCGTACAAGCTGGCCGAGGAGCCTTCCTTTTTAGTTTCTCGCGTTTTTCATTTTAGGTTTTAAACTAACTTTTTTCGAGTTGAAAAGAGGCGGTTTACAGTCCAACCCGGATGTCACGGTAATTAAATTCCGCCTTCGCCACCTCACCGTTGTCAAGTGTAAGGTCTGTTTTGACTATTTTGGCACCTCCTTGAAAACCTTTTTCCACTGCCCTGTGCACTCCCTTCCAGTCAAAAACTTTCCCAGACAAATCAGCCGCTCCATTTTCCACACTAACCAAAATATTCTCACCATTTACAAACAAACTCCAAGAAATAAGGTTTTGAATATCTTCCCGGATTTTTTTATCGTTTTTCTTGGGCCAGGAAAAAAGCACCGAAAGTTGGTTGTCGATGTTTTCCACGCCTCGGACAGATGAAACCACTTGCTCCACCAAGGCTTTCTCATATAAAGTGCTGACCTCTCCGTGTAAATTTACTTTTTTGTCTTTAACTTTAGTTTCCAGTTCAACGTCGCCGGTTAGAGGATGGTTTGCAAGGGCATTTTTAATCTTCTTTGCAAGTGCTTCATCGGAATTTGGAGAGCCATTCAAACTAACCTTGATATTATTAATGATCTTTTTTACTCCCACGGTATTCGAAGCATCCTGCTCCGCAGCTTTTTTAATCAGAAAGTGCTTCACCGTTCCTTCCAACCTTACAATTCCATCCGAAACTTTGATTTTAATCCCGGCTGGTTTTACTCTAGGATCCAGAGCCAGGACTTCATTCACGGCATCCCTGATTTCATCGTCCTCTAAAGAAACCGGTTTGGTTTTTCGCAGATCCTCACTTCGTATGAAGGTGTTAATTGCTAATCCAAGGTCATCGATCTCTTTTACCCCGGTAACCCAGGAATTATAGCGAACCCGATTTTTCTCCGCTTCGCTGCCAATCGTTCCAGTTAAAGACACTTTTCCGTTTTCCACATTCACTGTGATGCCGCCATCAAAAATCCAGACATTCAATTTAAGACGGCGCTTGATTTCGGCTTTTATTTCCTCATCAAGCCGGTGCTCTTTTGGTGCTGGTTTTATTTTGTTGTTCACTTTGCGGACCCCTTTAACCCCTTTCGCGACCTGCGTGGCCAGGAATTTTTCCTGGTAAGAGTCCACCTTTCCATTCAATGTGACAATTCCTTCGTGAACCGAAAAATCTATCTGATAAGATTCAGTGACGGGGTCTTCTTCAATCGCTTTTTTCAGGTTTTTTTCAATTTCTTGGTCTGGCCGATTGATTCTCGAAATATGAATCTGGCTCACGACGGCACGCACCCCTTGAATGGTTTGAGCAATCAGGACCGCCCGCTCCCGGGTCAATAAATTATCCACGACCCCTGACAGAGTCACAATTCCATCTTTGGTTTTTATATCGACCAATAAGGAATATCTTTCATTGAAGTTAATCGATAAACTTCTCTTGATGGCCTCCGTAATCTGGCCGTCGGACGGAGTGATCATTGCCGAAAAAGAAAACCTGGGCATCAAAAGTAAAAAAATGGAGATGGCAAAACCTGCCAGGACAATAGGCATTTCCCCTTTCTGGGTAAGTAATTTATTGTTCATAACGACAACTCGCCTTTCATTTTATAGTCAGAAACTTGTGTGGTTCATAAACACCTATACCGATGCAATTTTGTTAAATTTCTATCGGTCAGAAATAAAAATGCAATTTCAGTGCCGTATTGACTCAACAAGGATCGAGGAAAAAATCGGTTTGAGAAGTTGCAGTGTCGCGAAGAACAAACTTAAAAATAAACCAACAAAATTCAATTTTTAGCAGATAAAAAAAGCTTACAAAAAGTTTTAGTAGAAGGGTCTATATACTGTTAAAAGAATATGGCAAACAATTTGAAAACCCGATCCGCGTTTAAATTACAGTAGGCACGCATAATGCTTATTTATTTGAAGGATAGGCGAAGGATTCTTTAAAAAAGAACTTTCCATGATTATGGTTCCCTTCAAATAAGGAGGATTTTATGCACAGGCTGACTTTCCTTTTGGCATTGTTATTTTTGATAGTTTCATTTTCTCAACCGGGATTTACAGAAGAAGACCCGCATGGATTTAAGCCCGGCGACTCACCATTCGGATTTAAGGCCGGAGAAGGCCCCTTGCCACTTTCCGCAGGTTCGGATAAAGAATTAATAAAGCACAATAAGGCAGGGACTGGGCTTTATCTTAAGCAAATGTATGAAAACGCTTTAAATCATTTTCAAACCGCAAGAAGCATAAAGCCTTCCTCAGGAGTCATTTTGTATAATGAAGCGGTGACCCTTGACAAACTGGATAGGCATCGGGAAGCTACGCTTCGTTTTCAGCAGGCAAAAGACCACGCCAACGGCAACGTTTTAATTTTAAATTCTCCTATATTAGAAGCCCACCTGAAATAACCGTTTTCTTACCGCTAATTTTGAAAGGCGGTCCTTTGGGCCGCCTTTTTATTTTTTGACTTCTATTTTTGGTGGTTTAAAACGACCTTCCTGGTTGAAATCTACCACCAAAAATATTCCCATTTGACCTCTAACAAAATCTATCGCGAAAACTTTGCGTCGTGTTCCTCGCTCGGGTTTTTTACTTTTACCCAATCATATCAGCGGTTTATTACGTTGAAGACAAACCGGCAACCTGAAAAAAACTACATTTGGCATAAAGCTTGTACCAGCTATGAGTGAGTTTGGGAAAAGCTTCAACTATCAAATTCTCTTGAGTCTAGAAATCTCAGAATCTTATTGGTCGAGGCTAATCCCAAAAATAGATAATCGAACCTTTAATGTGGAGGTGAACAATGAGTTTAAGAAAACTTATCATTTTTTCTCTCATTTCCTTTTCTCTGATCCTGTCTTCGACGGTATCCTTCGCGATCCCCGGTCAGGAAAGAATCCGATCAGCTGAAGAAGTAGATCCCTGGTTTGTGGAAGGAATGAATGAAGCAGAGATGATTCTTGCGGCAGGGGAAACAGCGTACTGCAATAAGAATTTTACATTGGAAAATTTGAGTCAGGAGTTGGCCCAGGTTCAGGTCATTAAGGAAAATGGAGCAATCTATCACTGGGATCGGCTTGAGCCGAATGAACGAAAAGAATATTCGCTCAACAAGGGATCTGATTATTCGTTTCCGAACGCCTCAGGAGTAACTGTTGACGAAGCACGCATAATCAACTCGACCACAGGGGAAACCTCGGTAAAGGTGGTCTGCCAGTAACTTAACACCTGGAACTTGAAGTGAGTATTTGAATAAACATACGAGGTGAGTGCAAACTCCGGGATCATCAGGACCGATCCCGGAGTCATTTGCACCCTTATAAAAATCCTCGTGCAGTTATTTACGAATTTTGAACCAACTTTACAAGGAGGTTCACATGGTTAATACCAAACAATTCCCTGCATCCTTATTGATGCTTGCCATTTCGTTGATTTGGGCATCGTCCTCATCGGCCTTATTTACGGATAATTTATCGGACAAAGAAATTTCAGCAGCTATTGAGTCTGATTTATTCATTGACTCTGGTGTTTCTTCCCATTTGATCGACGTGACCACCAAAAACGGAATCGTAACTCTCGCTGGATCGGTCGATAACTTACTGGCCAAAAAAAGGGCCGTGAAAATAGCCCAGACAATTAGAGGAGTTAGATCAGTTATCGACAAAATTTCGGTCGTACCCATTGAAAGGACGGATGACGAAATTCAAAAGAACATTAAAAGAGCATTGTCCTGGGATCCTGCAACCGATTCCTATGAAATCGAAGTGGAAGTCAATAACGGTCAGGTGGCTTTAATAGGAGATGTGGATTCCTGGCAGGAGAAGCAGCTTGCCAGTCAGGTGGCAATAGGCGTTTCTGGTGTTAAAGAAGTAAAGAATGAGATGGTTATTAATTATAAATCTGTCCGTCCAGACGTAGAAATCAGAGCGGATATTCTTCGTCGTCTGGAATCCGATGTGTGGATATATGATTCTTTGATCCGCGTAAGCGTCGAAAACGGTAACGTAACATTGACTGGCGCCGTCGGAAGTGTTGCCGAAAAACAACGGGCTGGATTACTTTCCTGGATTGCTGGAGTTAAAAAAGTAGACAACAGCAATTTGAATGTCAATGCCGGGATTGATGATGAAACAAAGCGCGAAAACACCGTAGCGTTCCAATCGGATGACAAAATTAAAGCCGCTATAAAAGAAGCCCACCTGTACGATTCCCGGGTAAATGCTTTTAATCTGAATGTAGAAGTTGATCGCGGATTCGTCACCCTGACAGGTGCGGTGGATAATCTAAAGGCTAAACGGTCAGCTGAAAAAAATGCAAAATATACGGTGGGTGTATGGGGAGTAAAAAATAATTTAAAGGTACGGCCGAAAGATGGCCCAAGTGATTCAGAAATTGCTCAAAATATACGTGACGCACTCGCCTTTCATCCTCTCGTGGACCGCTATGATATCGGTGTGATTGTACGAAACAAAAAGGTTTACCTGTCTGGCACAGTAGATTCAGTTTTCGATAAAAAAAGAGCCGAGGATGTCGCTGCAAGAATTGCAGGCGTTGCTGAGATGGATAATCGACTCATGGTAAATGACTCCTGGCCTTTTAAAAAAGATCGGCAAATTAAAAGAGACATTGAAAAAGAATATTTATGGACAATCTATGTCGATGGACAGGATATTTTCGTAACGGTTCAAAATGGAAAGGCCAATCTTCAGGGCAAGGTAGACAGCTGGAACGAGCTGCAAGCCGCCGTCCGGAACGCATTTGAGGGAGGCGCCAGAACAGTGGAAACCCATTTTAGAATGTTTGATGGCTCAAACGAATTTTATTTCCATGACCACTATGGGTATGAAGACCTTGCAACCTGGCCTTAATCGAAGTTCCCGCTGGAAATTTCATTTCAATACAGAATAAAAATTCAATTTAAAAAAAAAGGAAGGAGTAAATTTATGTTTAAGCCAAATAAAATGGGATCTCTTTTTTTTCTCACCCTAACTGCAGTTACCTGGTTCACCGTAAGTTCAACCCAAGCTTCTCACCCCTACAATGATGAAATGTTCAAGTTGGATGCAGAACCGGTAAAATCAAAAACAGTAAAATCGGGTGATGGCACGAGTTGTTCCAATGATTTTACCGTTGAAAATACGGGTGACAGCCCAGTCAAAATCCAAATCGTGTTGGGCGGCCTTCCTTTTGCACAAGAACAAATTCCTGCCAAGGGAATTAAAATGTATAACCTAAAAAAGAATTTGTCATTGGCCAAGCTGAAGGGAAAACCCGTAGGCATGGACGATTGGGCATTCATCATCAATGCCATTAAAACCGATACGCCAATTCACGTTTATTGCTCGCGTTAATCCAGATTGAGAGCACAGAAAGTCTCTTGGGCCGCCGAAGTGCGCGCTTTGTCTGTGAACCAGATATTGGGAATGGATCTGGATAAAGGGCAGCCATCGGCCGAAAAATGGCCGTCGTCCAGTTTAAAGGGATTCGTCTATCAGGCTTCACCGCGTGGATTATCTGAGCAATGATTCACATTTATTACCTTGTAGGATTCAAAAATAGATTGTTCGTATTTTTACAATGGGCTGGAAGTTATTTTACTTATGGTCGGGGAGCTCGATTGATCGTACTTAAAGAGTGGCGATCTTTTTCGCAATCAAAATATCAAACGTTGAAGTCAGAAAAGCCCGATAAAAATAGAAGCAAAGTCTGATACGAATGTTGTGCATTCAAGTCTATTCTATTTTTTAACTTGTTTCTCAACCTGTGCGCTTAACTTTTGATAGTAACCCAAGCCCAACAAGGCCAGTACTCCGACAAACATGAGGAACGTTGGATATTGCAGAGTTCGCACGTCGGTTCTTCCAGCACCAAAAATAAAAACCAAGGCCTCCAGATTGATGGCAATAATAATGATCGTCATAAATTTAGTCAATGTCTGCCTTGCTTCGAAAGGGGAATTTTATTCAGATTGGGCCAAAACACTTTCATCGATCAAATAAACGGCAACATCAAAAACCGCGATGGAAACAACCAGGATGCCAATGACATTCAACATCGTCTCAGTTATCTGGATTCCCTGTTTGAAGGCCAGGTAGACCTCGTAAAAAGAATAAAAAATCATGGTCACTGCAATCAAGATTAAAGCGACGCTAACCAGTGCGTAAAAAACAGTATAAACTTTGTATAAAATTTCATTGTTTGCCTTCTTAAAGAAGGGTAATCTTCCAGTTGATTTTTTTTTCAATAAAATGGTAACTGAAAAGCAGGAAATGATCAAAGTTCCATCGTGAGTCATCTATGAAGTAATGACACAGTTTATTATGTAATACGGACTGGAAATATATCTAATAATGAAACCGTCTGAACTGATCAATAAGCGAATAGTGAAAACCTGGGCGTGGTCGGGACTTGTATGGCTCACGGTCTTTCCTTTTATTGGCGCATTGGTTTCTATCAAATTTCATCATCCTGAATTTCTTGGGGAATCGGCCTGGTTGTCTTTTGGACGATTGCGCCCGGTCCATGTCAACGGCGTTATCTTTGGCTCTTTCTCTACGATTTTCATTGCCCTCCTTTATTACACGGTTCCAAGACTTTGCGGGATAAGGTTGTACAAGGAAGAATGGTCAATCGGTCTTTTATGGGCGTGGAACGCCTTCTTGATTTTTGGAAGCGTCTCCTTACTCCTGGGATACAACCATGGCTTGGAAGCCGCCGAATTTGAATGGCCGCTCAATATCCTTAGGTTTCTGATTCTGGCTGCCATAACCGTTCAGGTTTTGGGCACGATTTTCCAGAGAACCGAGCCCCGGTTTTATGTTTCTCTCTGGTACATTGCAGCGGCTTTTGTATGGACGGTATTTAATCTGATTCTTGGAAATGTCGTTTTGTCCTATGGACCCGTTCCCGGCGTCGATAACGCCTCGATGCATGGCCTGTATATTCATTACGTTGTCGGATTGTGGCTCACGCCTGCCGGCTTATCAATCGCTTATTATTTCCTGCCACTCAGTGCCAGACAGTCACTGTTCAGCCACAAACTCTCCCTTCTCGGATTTTGGTCCCTGGCGTTCTTCTACCCGTTCGTCGGAACCCATCATTATCTTTTCAGTCCTATTCCCTACTGGACTCAAACGATCTCCATCGTCACAAGCATGATGTTGATCCTCCCTGTCTGGGTGGTGGGCGTGAATTTTTTTGGAACCGTCCGTGGCCGATGGGGAGCCGTGCTGGGTGGAAGCGACGCTGATTCATACGCGGCAAAATTTCTGATCATGGGAACCGTGTACTATATTCTGGGTTGTTTCCAGGGTTCCGTTGAGGCGTTGCGCCGGATGCAGGAACTCACTCATTTTAACGATTTTGTCATCGCCCATTCGCATTTGACTGTCTTTGGCGCCATGGTTCTCTGGGTGGCTGGAGGATTGTATTATGTTTGGCCGCGCATCACGGGCCGGCAGCTCTGGAGTTCCAAATTGGCGAGTTGGCACTTCTGGCTGACTATTGTCGGGTTCACGATCATGGCTGTGGGGCTTACTGCCCAGGGTTTCGTGCAGGGTTCCATGCTGGAATATGGTGCCAACTTCCTGGATTCGGTTCAGGAAATGAAACCCTGGTGGGTTACAAGAACCATAGTGGGTCTCACCATGGATGTGGCCATTCTTCTTATGGTGATCAATTTCTATCAGACTTCCCGCCAGGGTGGACATTTCGGGGATGAGGAAGAAAGATATCCATCGGCGCAGAAAGCGCCCATAACGCCTTCGCACCGCTCCAATTGGCTGGAAACACCTTCGACCATTATTGTTGCGGCTGGAATCGGTTTTTTCTCGATCGCGGTAGCCACGCAGGGGATCGTTCCCTTACTGGCCACCAAAATGCAGACCGCAAAAGTCCAGGATGTTGTGACCAAATCCAGCGTTTCCGTTCCTCCCTATACGGAACAGGAAAGTCGAGGACGAAAAGTTTACATCCGCGAAGGGTGCTGGTACTGCCACTCACAGTATATCCGGCCCGTCACGGGAGAATCCTTCCGTTGGGGACCTGTCTCGCAGGCGGGGGAACACATTCACGATCTGCCGCATTTATTCGGAACCCGCCGGATTGGCCCCGATTTGACAAGAATTGGAAGACGCTATGGAGATGACTGGCACGCCGCCCACTACTGGAACCCAAGGGAAGTGGTGCCGGATTCCATTATGCCGAGTTTCCCATGGTTGTTTGATTTAAAAGACGATCAAAACCCGGTTCTAAATGAAGATGGAATCGCACTGGTGGCTTATATTCAACGTCTGGGAACGGCGATCGGCGATTGGCGGGAAGAATTTATCTCAACGCGGCTTGCCACGGGTGCGAGTCCCACCATCGGTCAACAGAACCGAGAAGAATTCCTGTCGTTGGGGAAACAGGTTTACAAACGACGGTGTCAGGGCTGTCATGGGTCCAAGGGGGATGGCAACGGGCCGTCCGCACGTTTTCTCGATCCTAAACCGCGGGATTTTACTCTGGGGATCTATAAATTTCACTCAACACCGGGAATCGACTCATTGCCAACCGATTCTGACCTTTTCACGACGATCACCCACGGTCTTTGGGGCACGGCAATGCCTCCCTGGTATTCCATTTCTGATCAGGAACGTTTGGCCGTGGTTCAGTACTTAAAAACTTTTTCTGACCGTTGGGAAAAAGAAGTCGTAAAAGCCCCGATTGCAGTTCCAGCTGAACCCACGGTAACTGCGGAGTCGATAGAAAAAGGATACACACTGTATCAGGATAACTGCATGGCGTGTCACGGAATCGAAGGTAAGGGGGATGGTCCTCTGGCAAAAATAGTGACGGACGTTTGGGGGTATCCAATCGAACCGGCCAATTTTACTCTTGCGGCGGGAGAATCAGGAGGTGTCAAAATGGGGCATGACAGCCGCAATCTTTTCATCACGATCATGAACGGCGTCGGTGGAGACCCCATGCCTGCCTTTAAAGATCTGCTTAAAACAGATCAGGTTTGGGCTATTGTCCATTTTGTCCAGTCATTACGTGTGAAGAAATATGAAAACCGTCTGCTTGAAATAGGACTGGAGAAGGAGAATCTCGCAACAGCAAGACGGGAAATCTGGAAAATGCTTTCACAAGCCGCAAATTCAGGGAATCTGGATGACAAGGTCGTGCAGTAAATATGCCCATCAAATTTTACTAGAAGTAATTTTATGAAAGAAAACAAAAAAGACAACTCCGAAGACTCAGGGGACAGCACCGGCGAGGGAGAGGAATACACTTACCAGTCCGCTGGAATTCGCGAGCGGGACGGAACGATTCCCCTTTGGCTTATACTGGTTGGAGTGGGGTTGATGATCTGGAGCGGGTATTACTTATTCCGCTATTGGACCCCCGTTGGTTAGGTCAATATCAACTTCTGCGAAACTTACCAGGGAAATCGCCTTGCTGCCTTGACTAATCGGTCGGCATCCTAAATCAAAAGCGAAATCATTTATCCGTTATTTTTTTCATCGAATTTGATAACCCCGTGAGTTTTTTTTTGGTTTTTCTAAGCAACCATCTGGCCCACACAAATTCACTGGCTAAAATCGCCAACCCTGCAGGAATAACAACCAGCCCCGGTCCGGGAAGCACAAGCATTACGATTCCTCCAAGACAAACGGTCACCCCAACCACCAGAATGATTAGTTTTTTTATTTTTTTATAAGCCGCCTGAGCAACCTCATCAAGATCATTTACAATACTGGGAGTTTTCATTTTGCGTTTTCTTTTCCAAAAGGGGAAGTGATGACAATAGCTGGTTTAAGTATCTCTTAAATCACATTCGGAAACCTTAAGTGTTATTGGATAATACTTTGACAGAGTCTAAAAGATCCCAATAATTACCAAATTTTAAGAAATGCGTTGAGCGATGCATAACCCTAAAAATACAATCATATTAAATTACAATTTTTCATAATTTGGGAATTTAATGTTTTATTTATCATCTTTATCATTTTTCGGACTGATTTTGATTGTTTTGTTTCTGCGAGTGCAATCACCTTTGCCGGCACCAAGTTAGCCAGAATTGCAGAAGAAATTGCGGCTCAATCCGGCTGGGGACAAGCCGCCGTCAGTTCCGTATTTCCTGGCATCTCAACTTCCTTTTCCGGAACCGTCCTAAGCTTTGATGCGGCTTCATTGAAAAATCTGGCGCAGGGAAGATCAGCTTTGAAAGCATGATAGTGCCTGGTTTGTACGGGTTGCTCGCCTTAACCATACTGGGATGTATAGACCAAATTAGATGCGATCTGGAATCGAAAGGAGCCGGGTTTTTAAAAATTCCCAAAAGGGGTTTCTAAAAGAATGACCTAATGCCCAGGGTTACCATTCAAATAAAATAGTGCTTTTTAATAAAATGTATATTTTAATATAGTAATTCCATACTTTTTTGTCCGCCCAATAGATAGGATCAGGCCAAACCAAAAACTATAGGCATGTCAGTTTCCCCTATGAGAAATAGTATCTAATACGAACTCCCGTACCATCGGGTCAAACTATAATGAAGATTTTAAATGAATCCCTATCGTGCCAAATGGAAAATTATGACTCATGCTAAATAAAATGTTAATTATAAAATGCGATACTGAAACAGGGCCTGGCTTGGCTAAATATTATCGTGACCGGGGTTGGCTGGTAGAATTAGCAACCAGCATTTCGCAGGCACATGAATTGGTGGTGGATGGTGACTGGTCACCCCATGTCATCCTCGCCAATCTGGGATTTTCTGACGGGAAAATTCTGGATCATCTTGAAGAACTGCAAAGTAATATTAAATTTTCTGAATGGATATTCATTGTAGACGAAGCCGATGCAACAGACCTCGATAAGGTGGAGGAACTCGCTTATGATTTTCTGCAAAAACCTTTTGAACAAAAACGGTTAGACATACTGGTCGGACGAGCGCAACGAGCTGCGCGCTGTAACCAGCGGTTAGAATCTTTTTCCTCCCTCAGTAAAAAGAAATATCAAATAGACGCCTATCTAGGCAATAGCGAGCCGGTCCAGAAATTAAAATCCATGCTTGCGGATCTGACCAAGATAGAAATCAGCGCGATGATCATCAGTGGTGAGACCGGTACCGGAAAAGGGCTTGTCGCTCGAATTCTTCATTATGCCAGCGATCTGCGTAAAGACGGGCCGCTCGTAGAAATGAATTGTGCCGGACTTCCCAAGGAACTGATGGAGTCGGAGATGTTTGGCCACGAAGCAGGAGCCTTTACCGGAGCCAAATCTCGCCATCGCGGCTATATGGAACAAGCCGATGGCGGCACGCTGTTCATGGATGAAATCGGAGATATGCCGATGGATTTGCAGGCAAAATTGCTCAAGGCCATTGAGGATAAAAAGATCCGGCGAGTCGGGGGAGAACGGGAACTCAATCTCGATGTACAGATCATCACCGCATCGGGCATCGATCTCAAGGAGGCTATCGAAAAGGGAGGGTTCCGCAGTGACCTGTACCACCGACTTGCGGTTTTTTGTCTGGCACTGCCTCCGCTACGAACCAGAAAAAGTGACCTCGTTGAACTGGTTCCCAGCATCATTGCGGAATTCAATAGCAAAGCAAACAAGCGTGTGAAAGTGATTTCCGATGAGATCTGGAAAGATTTACTAGACTACGATTGGCCGGGCAATATCCGGGAGTTGCGCAATGTTATTGAACGGTGTGTCCTGCTTTCAACGGACGAGAACCTCCCCGGACAGTGGTTGCAACTCAAGAACTCTTGTTCCCCCACCCCAGAAACTCTCGTTAAGGAGAGTTCTTCTGAAGAGGCCAGTTGCCCTATAAACGACAACAGCCGTGTCACTATTCCCCTGGATGGGAGCATGTCTTTAGAAGAGATGGACAAGCATATCATTCGAACCGCTCTGGAACAAAACAGCTTTAATGTCATGGAAACCGCCCGCAGTCTGGGAACGACACGGGAAACTCTCAGATACCGAATTCAAAAATACGATCTTAAAAACGGTCGTTAAAATACCCCTCCAAAAAATTATTGGAATTCTTTCCGGCTTTCTTGAACAAGTCATTTTTCAACCTCCTTTCCTGGAGGATATGCCCCATCGTGGTGGTTATCCACCTCCTTCCAGATCTTCCCTAAATCCATAGCGTTGTTTTATTTGATGGATTGGCAGGTATATCCTACTGGCATAATTACTGCATTATCCAATGAGAAAGGTTAAGGAAGGATGGTGACCCGGTTGTGCAGGAAAAATATGACACGATTAAAAAAATGGAAGTACAACTGGAAAAAATAGATAAGGAAATGATGAAATTTTATAGAAAAATGGAACAGACTCATTTTGATTCGGATATTCCTTTGCCAGTGAGAAGGGAAATGGAAAAGTTAATTGATTCAAGAAAAGATTTTGCAGACAAATTACAGGAAATGAGGTGGGAGTTGGAGACCTCCTGGGAAGAACTTGAAAAAGCTGCGGTCCGCCTGCTTGACGGGCTCACCCAGTCAGTCAGGAAAATCGATGAATTGATTTAGTTTTTAAGGGATATTGTTTTTTTTTACTCCAAGCAAAATAGCAAGAGCGGAATAAATCTAAAATTAAATGAAATGAGGAACTGAATGGTTATCACAATAGAAAAACTAATTGAGGAATTGAATAAAGATCTGGAATGGGAATATGCATCCGCGGTGCAGTACGTGCAACACGCTTCTATGATTAAAGGCGCTCAATATAAATCCATTCAAGAAGAATTACTAATACATTCTCAGGAGGAAATGCAACACGCCGTTATGGTTTCCGACCAGATAGAATTTTTAGGCGGCGTTCCCTCGATCAAAATCGAGGAGCGAAAAATATCCAAAGACAGCCTCACTATGCTTAAGCAGGATCTGGAAGGGGAAGATATCGCCATCAAACGCTACAGAGAACGGATTGGGCAGGCTGAGGAGTTGGGCGAGTATGGGTTGCGCCGGGTTCTGGAGGATATCCTGATTCAAGAAGAAGAACACAAGCGCGACCTGGTGGATGCAATTGAAAAATAACCACATCGACAATCAAGAAATTAATTAGGATCAATTGAGGGGAGATCACGGGGTGTTGAAAAAACAGGAATACCTGGATGAGTTAGAGAAAAAGCTGGAACAATTACATTTTAATACTGAAACCCTCAGGAAGCGCTTAGATGAAGCTCCCGAAGAAATTAAACAGCAATATGAGGAGCAAATCCTAAAGCTCCAAAAAAAAATCGGCATCGTCACGGAAGCACGAAATAAACTTCAAGACGCCGAAGAACACGCCTGGGAAGATATGAAAGACGATTTGGATGGCCTTTGGGATGATTTGGTAATAACGTCTGAGGGACTTAAAACCTGGGTGAAAAGCAAACTGTTATAAATATTAACCATAGGAGAAACATGATGAGCATGAAAGAAGCGTATCAAAAGAAACTACAGGCAAAATTAGACGAATGGGGCACACAGATAGACAAGCTCAAGGCAAAAGCTGATAAAGCCGATGCCGATGCACAACTTGAGTATTACAAAAACATCGAGGAGTTACGGTCAAAACAGGAAGCGGCCAATGAGAAGCTCAATGAGTTCAAGGAAGCAGGAGAAGACGCATGGGAAGACCTCAAAGCCGGTGCAGAAAGTGCGTGGGACTCACTCGGCGAAGCTGTAGAATCGGCCACTTCCCGGTTCAAATAACAAGTCTGTTTGTTGCAACAAGAAGTTTGTCAAAATCCACTCTTAATTATCTTGAACTTTTTATAATTTGAATGGTACTCAGGAGATAACAAATGAAACTTCAGAAAATCGGCGGACCTGCATTTCTTTTGGCTTTAATCACAATGATCAGCATTGCGCCAATAGGCTTCGCTAAAACATCTAATGACAAAAAGACGTTTAAAGAAGTTAAACAAGAAACCCAGGATCTGATTCAGGCGCTTAAAGGCTATACCTCCGATCAGCGGGACGAAGTGGTCCAAAGAACTGAAGCGGCTTTAGACAATCTGGACAACAGAATCGATGCCCTGGAAACGCGTATAAACAGCAATTGGGATGGAATGAAGAAGGCCACACGCGAAAAAGCACGCGCCAACCTGAAAGCGCTGCGCAAGCAGCGGATTCAAGTGGCTGAAGGGTACGGCAGCTTGAAAAGCAGTTCCGCCAGTGCTTGGGAGCATGTTAAGGATGGTTTTTCAGAGGCATATACTGCTCTTCAGGTCGCCTGGGAACGAGCGGAAAGCGAATTTGAGTCCGAACAATAACTGTGTGATTCATAGACATAGTTTCCGAATGTTTTCCTGAATGTGTCCGTGCAGTAACTTATTGGTGACTCAATAAAAAAGGGCTTACGAAATGACTCGTAAGCCCTGGGTATGACTGGTGGGCCGTCTCGGGATCGAACCGAGGACCTACTGATTAAGAGTCAGTTGCTCTGCCAGTTGAGCTAACGGCCCACGCATTGGTTTTTATATGGATGGCGGATTGGTAAACTAGCACTTTCAATTCTTTGAGTCAACCAACGAGAAAAGCACAGATCGAAAAGGAGATCTGTGCTTTTGGCTCTATCAAATTTGGCATGGCTACGATTTATTTTTGAAAGCCCTTTCGATCAGGAGGGACCAAACACATACGAGACCACTTGAAATTGGATCGCACTGATCCAGCTGGCAAACCCGCCCAATATCAGCGACAGAAACAAAAATAAGAAGGCCTTTTGTCTATCTTCCCGCATTTGCACGGCATCGACCAAAAACCCGACACACATCATTCCAAAAAAAAGAACCTTTTGGGCGTTCCACAAAATTTCTTCTCCTTCGAGGGGTTCCTCCCGCATTCCAGGAAAATGGTATTCATTCATAAACCCGATGAAGTACACGGCGATCAAAAGCAGGACCCAGACTTTTTGAAGAAGAATGAGCGTTTCTGCAATTTTTTCCTGGGACACCGTGTTGCCGCTCCATTAAATTGAGATTTGCATTAGAACCCTACCCTATTTCTTCGAGGTAGGGCCAAAGTTTCACTAATAAAGAATACGATTAAAACCAATAAGATACCATCGGGCTGGAGCAATTTTTTCACCATTTTAGAAATAATCTTATGATATAATTGACTCATTCCACAAGAGAACGGGTTTGATAATAAGGCGTTATCAAAAACAATCCGTGCCATTTTACACGAAGACTTTGTGTATTGAGCCAGGGTCGGAAAGATCCTTGAAAAAAACAGGACCTTTCCAATCCCATAAATCCTTATTTTGTTTCTTAACGGTATTGGGCATTTAATTAAACATTTTTTCCAGAAGGGATCATCAAATGGCTATCAGATTAGGAGATACGGCGCCAGATTTTACCGCCGAGACTAGCGAGGGAAAGATTGAGTTTCACAAATGGCTGGGAGACAGTTGGGGCGTTCTGTTTTCCCACCCAAAGGATTACACTCCGGTTTGCACCACGGAGCTGGGCCGCGTGGCAAATTTAAAAGGCGAATTTGACAAAAGAAATGTCAAAGTTCTTGCTTTGAGCGTGGATCCGGTCGATTCCCACAAAGGCTGGATCAAGGACATCAACGAAACGCAACAATGCACCGTGAATTACCCCATCATCGCCGATCCGGACAGAAAAATCGCCACCATGTATGATATGATTCACCCGAACGCTTTGGACAATCTGACTGTGCGGACCGTATTTGTGATCGGCCCCGATAAAAAGGTCAAGTTATCCCTGACATACCCTGCTTCCACAGGTAGGAATTTTGATGAAATTCTGCGGACCATCGACTCGTTGCAGTTGACCGCAAATTACCAGGTGGCAACACCCGTCGACTGGAAGCATGGAGAAGATTGTGTGGTGGTCCCCGCCATCAAGACGGAGGATATCCCGGCTAAATTTCCTAAAGGGCATAAGGTCATCAAACCTTATTTAAGGACGACACCGCAACCCGACCTTTAATTTTACTATTTTTGAGAGGGCCCGGGCGGAACAGCCGTCCGGGCTTTTTTTATGACCACTCCAAAAGACTCCAATCAGGTTTCCCATCTCATCCGTCTTCTCGATGATAGAGACGAATTTGTCCGCACTAAAGTCCGTGAGCAGTTGCTCCAAATCGGAGAGGACGCCCTCCCCTTTCTGGAAATCACCGCCAAAACTGAAAACCTCAACCTTCGCGCCATCGCTACTGAAATCATTCAGGCGATTTTACCGAAGCAACTGGGAGAAAAATTCCGGCAGCTGGTTCTTTCTGCCCGAGGCGGGGATCTGGATCTGGAACAAGGGGTTATCTGTCTGATGGAACTGGGTCATTACGGCACCCAACCGGAAAAAGTAACGCTTCCTCTCGACCGAATGGCCAAAAAACTGAAAGACCGTCTAAGTGCGGAAGATTCCCCGCTGGAAGTCGTGCAACATATGACTCGGTTGCTTTTTATCGAAGAAGGGTTTTCCGGCAACCATTCCAACTATCTCGATCCGGACAACAGCTACTTCAACAAAGTACTCGAACGCCAAACTGGAATTCCAATCACCCTGTCGGCTTTATGTCTGTTTATCGCCCAACGGCTCAACCTCCCCATCGTCGGAGTGGGTCTGCCCGGACACTATATTGTAAAATATGCTTCCCCGACCGATCCCGTTTATTTTGATCCGTTCAACCAGGGCCGCATCCTGAATAAGGAAGACTGCATTCGATTGGTGACCAGCGTGGGACACCAGTTTGAAGAGCATCATCTCTCCCAAGCGACCCACCGGGAAACGCTGGTGCGGATGATGAACAACCTGGTGGCGGCCTACAGCCAAACCAACGAACTGGAAAAGTCCCGGCACCTGAGGGATTACATTAAAATTTTATTAGACTCTCCTCATAGTTTTTCAACCAATTCTCCTTAATTCTTCTGGGAATAGAAATGGAAAAATCGATTGTAGTGACGGGTGCCGGCCAGGGAATCGGGCAGTCCATTGCAAAGCTTCTTGCCGAGCAGGGCTTTTCTCTCCTTCTTTTGGGCCGCAACGTAAAATCTTTGGAAACCACGCGGAAGTCCCTGGAAAATCCTGAATCGCATCAAAGCTTTTCATGCGATATAAGGAACCGGGATCAGATTCATAAAGCGTTGACCGACAGCGGCATAGCATCACTGTACGCCGTCGTCGCCAATGCGGGGGCGGGCGGAGAAAATCATTATTGCGAAGAAGACCGTTGGAAAGAAATCGTCGATACCAACCTCACCGGAAGTTATTTCACGGTGCAGGAATGCCTCCCTTTTCTGAAAAAAGCGCCTGACGATTATAAAAAAATCGTGATCATCTCTTCCATTCTCGCCCGGCTGGGAGTTCCCGGATATTCAGCCTATTGCGCCTCGAAAGCCGGCTTGCTTGGGTTGATGCGGTCTTTGGCGGCAGAGTTGACTTCCGACAAGATCCTGGTGAACGCCATTTGCCCGGGATGGGTCAACACCGCCATGGCGCATGAGGGGCTTCAAGGCTTCGCCGACGCACTCAGCATTTCCAAGGAAGAAGCCTGCAAACAGGCGATGGCCCAGGTTCCGCTCGGGAAAATGTCCGAACCGGAAGAAATCGCCCATTTAGTCGCGTTTCTCATTTCAGACGCGCAAACCTCGTTCACCGGGCAGACTCTGGATATCAATAACGGCGCCCTGATGCCGTGACCGCCACCTTGACAGCTTCGTTTATAGGATCAAACTAAAGGGAAAATCAAGCCTGGGTTTCTTGAGGGGAGGAATCAATACCGATCCCCTGAGGAAGGGGTTTCAGAACCGGTTCCGTGCTGTGCTCCAAAGGGTCCAGAAATTGACCCAACTGTTCCTGCAGGAAACGCACAAGATCATTCAAGGATCGCAAAATTGTTTCGCCTTTCGGCAATCGCGCCGCCTGGGCTTCCAGCTCGGCTTCAACAGAAGCTGAAACCAACGCAGGAAGATCTCTGATTGCATCGGTGTTGATCGGCTCTAACGGCAACCCCGTCCCTTCAATGTTTCCAGGGTCAGAGATTGCGACAGGTTGACGGGATGACGATTCCTGCAAGGAAAAGGTTGTGGTGATCACCCGTTCAAGTTCCAATTGAATTTCATCGATCACCCCGAGTGAACCGGCTAAAACGTTGGTTGCTCCCTGCAGATCAAACTCAGCCTGGGCAAAGAAACTACGGGCGACCGGCGCGATGTTATCGACCAGCCGTTGAATGGCGTCCAGTTCCTGTTCATTCAAGTCCCCCTGGACACTCAAGGAATACCGGGAAGCCGCAACGGCAACCGACGTAAAATCCTGAATGGTTTGGTTATCATGGAATCTGGTTTGAGATTCTGATTCTGCGAGGGACCGTTCGTTTTCGAAAGACAGGTTGACGAGATCCCCCTCTTCCGTTTTGAGGGTCAGCCCCCCGGCGAACGAAGCATGAACTGAGGCTGAATAACTGCGGCGGTCAAAAACGGGTGTCTGCGCTGAAATTTCCGGGATTGCCATTGGACTGTACCACTTTTATATTCCAAAATTTGCTTCCCACTTATTTTTGTAACGGCAAAAACCAAAAAAATATTTAGAAAAAACTTGCTTTTTTAAAAATTTTTTCGCCAAAACTTTCCGAATTAATGCTCAAACAGGCATGTTAAATTACACTGAATGTACAGGTGGGCAGAATTCTTGCGGAGTCAAAGATCACGCAGGAGGGGAAGTCTGGCATCCTTTTCCGACAAGATGGGGTCTTTGACAGGCCAGGCAATGCCAATATCAGGATCGTTCCAGAGAATCCCGCGTTCTCCTGAAGGGGCATAATATTCCGAGCATTTATAAAGAAATTCCGCGGTTTCACTCAACACACAAAACCCATGCGCGAACCCGGCAGGGATGTAGAGTTGCCGGTGGTTTTCTTCAGAAAGCTTTACCCCGCTCCACTTTCCAAATGTTGGCGATCCTTTTCGGATATCCACCGCCACGTCAAACACTTCTCCACGAATGACCCGCACCAATTTGATCTGCCAGGGGTCCTCTTGAAAATGCAGTCCCCTGAGGACGCCCTTCCTGGAAATGGAATGATTATCCTGGAGAAATTCATCCTTGATTCCGCAATCTTCATATTTCTTTTTGACATAACTTTCAAAAAAGGAACCCCGGGAGTCGGAATGCACCTTGGGTTCAATGATTAAAACATTTTCCAGTTCTGTTTTGATGACCTTCATATTTTTTTTCAAATCCAATAGCTATTCAGAAATAATCAGATACCCAATAAATAAAATCGTTCGGAAGCTTACCCTCAAATCGATACAGTTTGTCTTGTTTTCCTGCCTATTTAGTTTAAAAACCCAAAAATTTTCACGTCCCACACAATAAACAAGTAAAGGTTTTATCAAAATGCTTCGATAACGTTATAATTCTTTTTTTTCCTGGGATTGAAAAATCCGGTTGGGAAACCATCTCATTTTAAATGGCCATATGAAAGCAAAAAACAAATCTAAGGCTGAATTTTTTAAATCAACTCCTCTGCGTCGTAAACCCCGCGCCTCCAAAAGCACTTTGAGTCAAAAGCCCGAATTACTCCCATCATTTGGCGAGGACGCGAAAACCATCCGTCAGGAAGTCATGCGCGTAAAAAATAAATTAAAAAACGACTCTCGTTTATTCGAACAATTGGGATCCCAGGATTTACTAAAAAAACGCAAAGGTTAAATCTGCCTCGAACCCGGTTCGTTATTTCTGCTGACAAAGGGCAATGCCATGATGAAATATAACAGCATGGCAACCTCAGAATCGTAAAAGTTCACTTCAAACAATCCACCAGCCAAAAATCCCAGAACTGCAGCGGCACAACCGGGCAGAACCCAGTCCGCGTTCAAACCTTCTGTTGGACCGCGAAACTTTCTGAACAAAGCCAGAAAATAACCCACCCAGATTGAGATCCACGCACTCAAACCCAGAAAACCCGTATCCACCGCCAATTGCACAGGGTTATTATGCATTCCACGGTACTTTTTAATGTATCCCGTGGGGTCGGGGTAATCAGGATGCACCAAATCCATGCATCGGAAGCCGCACCCGGTCAAAGGGTAATCCTTGAACACTTCCCAGCCGCCTTGCCACAGAGCCAGACGCGACTGTAAGGTCCAGTCCTGGAGATTCACCATCGAGTGAAGCCGATCCTTTACCCCTGCGGGTGAAAACAGCAATGTCAAAACCAGCAACACCGGAATTCCCCAAAGCAACCGGGTCCGCCAGACAAAAACCAGAAAAACCAACCCGGTCAAAAACCCCAGCCAGGCTTGCCGGGTTAAAGTGAGAAGAAGGCAGGCGATGATTATAAATACGGCGGCGCCCAGCCATTTCTCTCTGGGCTGGCGGAATAGAAGTCGTCCCAGAGCAACCAGGCCCACCAGCATCAGGATTCCCGCAAACGTCATATAAATGCTCATGGTCCCCTCCACTCGGGTTTTGGTAGTGACCGGGGTTAACAATCCCTGATAAATTCCATAAAGAGCAGAGACACAGCCCGCCGCAACCAGAATCAAAACCAGGAAATCCCTTTGTTTCTCATTCTCAATACTGTTGACCGCCCAGAAAAAGATGAGAATTTGCAGAAGTTTTTTAAGCGATTTAAAACTGTAGCCAGGGTCAACCGCCATCACTACTGCTAAAATGGACGCCAACGTGAAAAGTAAAAAAGGAATTCCCAGTGGATGCCGAACCTGTCTCCAGGTACGGGTCAAAGAAACCTTCGTCACCCAGGCCACCGTTCCGACAGCAAAGGCGATCTGCGTGATGCTGATGGAAAACATCGAAAACACCACGAACACGATCAAGCTCAGGGTCAATACCCTGTCCAGAGCTGGCAGCCAACGGTCGGTGGAAGTCATACTTTAGGAATTAAACCCAAAAAATTTCTCATATTTAAGAGAAAGGACTCAAGGTTTCATCAGGATAATAAGAATTTGGAAGAACGAACCGCGTGGGATTATACGGGCTTCTATTTTTAGTGTAAACATTTTCCCTACCGATGTTTTCATTGATGAAAAATCTAAAATAGGCAATCCTCGGCGCAATCTGCTAGAATCCCCTGTTTATATCAACCTGGCATGCTTTGGCCGTATTCTCTTTTAAAAATGATGCAGATCAATCGTTCTAGAGGTTCATGCAATACATGAGCAGTATCAGCACATCCAATGTCTAAAAATAATCTATCAAAGAAAAAACCATGATGAGAATCATTCCCGCTGTGGATATTAAAAACGGCAAGTGCGTCCGCCTGATTCAGGGAAAAGCCGACCAGGAGACCGTTTACTCCGACGACCCGGTCGCCATGGCCTGTCACTGGGACGAAGAAGGCGCAAGGCTCATCCACGTGGTGGACCTCGACGGGGCTTTCGACGGCAAACCCAAAAACGCCGAATTGATTAAAGATATCATCTACAACAGTTCGGTCGACATTCAGGTCGGAGGCGGCATCCGCACTATGGAAGCCATCGAAATTTATGTCAATGCCGGGGCGTACCGGGTGATATTGGGA
Organism: Nitrospinaceae bacterium; assembly: GCA_021604505.1. Classification (NCBI taxonomy): domain Bacteria; kingdom Pseudomonadati; phylum Nitrospinota; class Nitrospinia; order Nitrospinales; family Nitrospinaceae; species Nitrospinaceae bacterium. The sequence goes on from BQJC01000003.1 coordinate 193,075, forward strand.
ACCATCGCGCAGAGCAATCCACAATTCGTGGAAGACGCTTGCAAACGCTTTCCCGGAAAAGTCACCGTCGGCATCGACGCCAGAGACGGGTATGTCGCCGTGAAAGGCTGGACCGAAGTCTCCGACAAAAAGGCCACGGACCTGGTGCAACAAATGGAACCCTTGGGAGTGAACGGCTTTATTTTTACCGATATCAGCAGAGACGGAATGCTGCAAGGCCCCAACCTGGCCAGCATCCGCGAATTCGCCGAAGCCACGAAACTGCCCGTGACCGCCTCCGGCGGAGTGGGCAGTCTGGCGGATATATCAAACCTCATGGCACTGGAGCCGCACGGAGTGACCGGCGTCATCACCGGAAAGGCCCTTTATGACAAAAGCGTCTCCCTTCGCGAGGCGCTCAAACTGGTGGCGGATGATGCTGGCTAAACGCGTCATCCCCTGTTTGGATGTGAAAGACGGCCGCGTCGTCAAAGGCGTCAAATTCGTCGACCTTCGGGACGCCGGAGACCCCGTCGAAATCGCCGCCGCTTACGAGCAGGAAGGCGCCGATGAGCTGACGTTTCTGGACATCACCGCGTCGCACGAAAACCGCGACACGATTCTCGATGTGGTGGCCCACACGGCGGATAAGGTTTTCATGCCCTTGACCGTTGGCGGCGGAGTGCGAAAAATCGAAGATATCCGCAACCTGCTCAAAGCCGGAGCCGACAAAGTGGCGATCAACACCGCGGCGGTGCACAACCCGGAGTTCGTCGAACAGGCGGCCAAACGGTTCGGAAGCCAATGCATCGTGGTGGCCATCGATGCCAAACAGGCCAACCCGGAAAAGCCGCCCACCTCCCCCTCGCTCGACTGGCATTCCCATCACCCGGACTTATTCATAACGGAAAAGACGGTTCACCCCATTTGGGAGGTTTTCACTCATGGAGGACGAAACCCGACCGGAATCGACGCTGTGAAATGGGCGAAACAGATGGAATCGTTTGGAGCCGGAGAAATTCTTTTGACCAGCATGGACCGGGACGGAACCAAAGCCGGTTACGACCTGCCGCTCAACCGGAGCCTGTCGGAAGCCGTCGGCATTCCCGTGATCGCCTCCGGCGGCGCCGGAACTTTAGAGCATCTCTATGAAGGAATCGTGGAAGGAAAGGCCGACGCGGTTCTCGCCGCGTCTATTTTTCACTTCAAGGAATTCACCATCGGCGAAACCAAAAAATACCTGCAATCCAAAAACATACCGGTAAGAATCTGAAACCGTTTCTATTTTAATTTCGGTATTTAGGGAACAAAACCTCACTTCACGCCGCAGTGTTTCAAGCGGATGGATTTTGCTTCCGCATCGAGGGTGGCTTCTACACCAAAAGGCAGGGTCCACATTTCCTTTCCGTGGCCGACGGGGAAATTGCTGACGATCGGGACGGATAATTCGTCGAATAGTTCCTGATACATTTGCTTCGACAAGCCATTTCTTGTTTTTTGCAGATGGCAGTTGACCATCTCCCCAAGAATGATTCCTTTAATGCCTTTGAATTTTCCAGCGGCTTTCAATTGCCAGAGCATACCGTCGACCCGGTAAGGCGCTTCATTAACATCCTCGATCAACAGAATTTTGTTGGCGGTTTTCACCTCAAAAGGGGTTTTCAGCGACCGGCAAAGCAGAGTGAGACATCCACCGATGATTTCCCCCCTGGCGACACCAGGATGGAGGACGCGCGCCTGAGGAGACACCATCGTTTGACCTTCGGGTTGACCGGTCAGAAGATTCAAAAACTGTTTTCTCGATTTCTTCATGGCGTACTGGCCAAAATTCCCTGCCACCATCGGACCGTGAAACCCAACCAGCGAACATTTTTGATATAGATAGAGTAAAAGCAGAGTGATGTCGCTGGCTCCCACGAAAATTTTTGGATTCTCACGAATGACTTTCGGTTTCAACCAGGGAAGCAGGCGATTCACCCCGTACCCCCCCCTGGCGCAAATAATGGCTTTGACGTCCTGATTTTCAAACATGGACATCAGATCTTCCGCGCGATCTTCATCCCTCCCGGCCAGATACTTCCGGCGCGATAAAACGTGTTTACCCAGTAGGGGTACGAGCTTCATCTTTTTCAGAACCGCCAACCCTTTTTCCAAAAGATCGGGGTCCACCGGACCGGCGGGAGCCACAACACCCACCCTATCCCCCTTTTCCAGCTTTTTAGGCTGAATCAACTTTTTAGATTCACTCATTACAAAATGATTCCGAAGGATTACAATGAAAAAGCAGTAATAACCAACAAGGGGTGCCGCAGTGACACAAATGGCCGCGATCATTCAAACAAGAATGGGCTCCACACGCCTGCCAGGGAAGGCTGTCCGCCTCCTGGCGGGAAAACCGCTGGTCGAGCATATCATCAAACGCATTCAAGCCGTAAACGAAATCGACTGCATCGTACTGGCCATCCCTTCGGGACCTTCAGAGAAACCACTTGCAAAAATCGCTGAACGAATGGCAATCAAATGTGTACAAGGTCCGGAGGAAGATGTTCTTCAGCGTTTCATCCTGGCCGGAAACGATTGCGGCGCGCAACACGTTGTCCGCATCTGCGGTGACAATCCGCTCATCGACCTCAACCTCATGCGATCCCTGACCCTCCAGCATTTAAAAGAAAGTGCTGATTACACTTTTAGCCCGGATGCCATTCCTCTGGGAACCGGAAGCGAAGTGGCGAAACTGTCCGCGTTGGAAACAATCGCACGAAAAACCAGTCAGCCGGTTTACCGCGAACACGTCACCCCCTATTTTCACGACTATCCCGACACGTTTCACCTGGAACGAGTCCCCGCCCCAACCTACTTAAAGGACAAAAGCGTTCGGCTGACCGTCGACACGGAAAAAGATTTTCAGCTCATCGATCAAATTTATAAAAAGTTTTATTCACCCTCCCAATCTTTGCTGGATCTGGAAGGAATCATGCAATTTCTTTCAACCAACCCAAAACTCGCCGCCCACAACGCCGATATCAAACAAAAAGACTGGCGTAAAGAACGCATTCGGTAAAAAAGACTTTCAAAAACTTATTTTCCTGGTTTTGCTTTACCTATCCTTTCGTTAAAAAGATGGAATCCCGATTAAAACGATTATTCTCGACGTTCTTAAAAATATTCAGATTTACATTAAAGTTCTAAAACAAACTGCCGATACACAGATTAAGTTGAGGAGTGTTTGATTTTTCAGGACTTATAAGCAAAGTCATACCGAACCAAACAGTCAATCACGAAAACAGCTTGATATTTTTTAGTGGAAACTGGGGTTAGCCACTTAAAACAAAGACCTCGGGGGCACGCAGTAAGCAACAAAGAGTTTAAAAATATTGTTTAAAAAAGTTTCCAACTCATGGTGGAGGATTAGGAAATGCCTGTACGAATTTTCAACAACATAGCTTCGCTCAACGCCCAGAGGATTCTGGGCAACAACAATGACCGTCTTGCCCAATCGGTAGAACGTATTGCATCCGGTATCCGGATCAACCGTGGCGCCGACGACGCGGCGGGTCTCGCCATTTCAGAAGCCCTTCGGTCCGACATCCGGGCACTTCGACAAGGGATTCGAAACGCCAACGACGGAATTTCTCTCATCAACGTCGCGGAAGGCGCCCTCAACGAACAATCCTCGATTCTCATCCGTCTTCGCGAGCTGTCTTCCCAGGCGGCTACCGGAACCGTTGGGTCCACGGAGCGCGCGACCATCCAACTGGAGTTCACGGCCCTCAGGAACGAAATCGACCGTATTGCAAATACCGCGGAGTTCAACGGCCAAAAACTGGTCGATGGTTCCCTCGCATCCTCGGTTTCTTCAGGTAGTCAGATCCTGATTCAGATCGGCATCGACAGCTCAACGAACAGCCGCATCAACCTCAACACAGAAGTGAATCTCGGCGCGATCACCGCGTCCAGCCTGTCCATCGACGTACTTTCCGTGACCACAGCCGGGGCGGCATTGACAGCGCTGGATTCGATCAACACGGCAATCGCTACAGTAACCGCAGGACGGGGAGCGGTGGGAGCGGTACAAAACCGGTTGGTTCGGTCGATTTCAAATCAGTCGATTTCGGTTGAAAACTTGCAAGCCGCGGAGTCCGCAATTCGTGACGCAGACATCGCCGAAGAAGTGGCCCTTTTGACACGGAATCAGATTCTGGTGCAAACGGCAACCGCATCGGTGGGACAGGCCAACTTGATCCCGCAATCGGTGTTACAGCTGCTCGGTTAAATCGATTCATCGTAAAAAGTGTGAGAAAAATGCCAGAAGAAAAACTCATTTCCGCCGCCTCTCAAATGCAAAACACCGCATCACGGATCGACGAGAGGTTTGTCAGGGACGGCAATTTTCCTTCACCAGCAAACACACCCATTGCCAGGAGCGGTTCATACGGATGCCCCGTGTTCCGCTCCTGGCCTTGAGTCTGCTATCCAGAAAAAAATCACCGATCCTCCCCACGCCCCCCTTCCCACCCATTCATAGACCCCCGGCAAATAACCCGCGGGTTTTCATCCTGCTGGAATTTTCCAAGATTTTAAATTAAAGAAAATTACATCTTCTCCGATACGTCTCATTGAGTATGAGATTGCCCAATGCAACTATTGGCAAAAAACCAAAACCCTTGAAAAACGGAGGTATCGACTAACTAATTGTTTTAATGGTGGGGAAATGAATTCCTCACTTAGGGTTAACGCTTGGAGGCGTGTTTTGGTATGGAGGCCGAAACAATAACCCGAAAAAACCTTAAATCATGGAGGATGAGGCAATGCCAGTTCGAATCTTCAACAATATTCCCTCGCTCAATGCCCAAAGAATATTGGGTCAAAATAACGATCGACTTGCGCAGTCGGTAGAAAGAATCGCATCCGGAATCCGGATCAACCGTGGCGCCGACGACGCCGCGGGTCTCGCCATATCCGAAGCATTACGTTCCGATATTCGCGCCCTCAGACAAGCCGTTAGAAATTCCAACGACGGTATTTCCTTGATCAATGTCACGGAAGGCGCGCTCAACGAACAATCATCGATTCTCATTCGTCTCCGCGAGTTGGCTTCCCAGGCCGCGACCGGAACCGTCGGTTCTACAGAACGCGCAACGATCCAATTGGAGTTCAGCGCTCTCAGAAATGAAGTCGACAGAATCGCTGCCACAACCGAGTTCAACGGCCAGAAGCTGGTCGATGGTTCTCTCGCATCATCTGTTGCCAGCGCCAATCACATTCTCATTCAGGTAGGCATCGACAGCACAGCCGATAGCCGGATCGACCTGAATCAGGAAGTGAACCTGCAAGCGATCACTTCAACCAGCCTTGGTATCGAGAGCCTGAGCGTGACCTCTGCAGGAAATGCGCTGACGGCCCTGGACACCATCAACAGTTCCATAGCCACAGTGACTGCGGCTCGCGGCGCGGTCGGCGCGGTTCAGAACCGCCTGGTTCGTACCGTCGCCAACCTTTCCATCACCGTGGAAAACCTGCAGTCGGCGGAATCGGCCATCCGGGACGCGGACATCGCCGAAGAAGTCGCTCTGTTGACGCGGAATCAAATCCTCGTTCAGTCCGCAACAGCCATGGTGGGCCAGGCCAACCTGATCCCTCAATCGGTCCTGCAGCTGCTGGGCTAATATTAAGTTTTCACCCTTTGAAATTCCGGAGGGAGTCCGCATTCATTCGAAACCTCAGTGAATGCGGACGGCTCCGCCTTCTCCAAATTATGAATTGGTGGGGGATGCTCGCTCGAGCTCTTCCTTAAACCGGGAGTGGAGTGGCAAATGAAAAAGCGCCTCTTTTTAGAGGCGCTTTTTTTATTGCCCTGGAAATTTTCTGGCGTCGAAAAACCTTTAAACTATGGCTTTTTGGGCAAGAGGGCGCCTGTCTGGCTGGCCCCTTTATTCATGAAAAACTGTGGGTTTTGAAAAAAGTCATAAAGGTTATTTTTCCAAAACCCGATAAAAAGCAATAGTTAACGTCATCCCAAACCTTGAACGGTCTTGGGATTCACTTTAAATCATTATTTGAGGAGGTTGCTCGAAAATATTTAAAAAACGGTAAATTTATTTTAATTTTTCTGGCAAGTTTCAGCAGGGAAGCTGGAACTGGGAAATGGACAATTCCTATTATCAAGGAGGATAAAAGTTATGCCCATCAGGATCTTCAACAACATTCCCTCGCTCAACGCCCAAAGAATATTGGGCATCAACAATGATCGATTGGCGATATCGGTGGAACGGATTGCTTCAGGAATCCGGATCAACCGGGGCGCCGACGATGCCGCGGGTCTCGCCATATCGGAAGCATTGCGATCTGACATTCGAGCCCTGCGTCAAGCCATAAGAAATGCCAACGACGGCATATCCCTGATCAACGTTACCGAAGGCGCCTTGAACGAACAGTCCGGTATCCTCATCCGGCTCCGGGAGCTTTCTTCCCAGGCCGCAACGGGAACCGTCGGTTCTACCGAACGCCAAACCATCCAGTTGGAATTCGACGCGCTTCGAAACGAGATCGACCGAATCGCGGCCACCACGGAATTCAATGGACAGAAACTGGTCGATGGTTCTCTCGCTTCCTCAGTTGTCGCCGCCAATCAGATTTTGATTCAGGTGGGAATCGATTCCTCGTCCAACAGCAGGATCAACCTGAACGCGGAAGTGGATTTGCAGGCCATCACCTCGTCCAGCCTGGGGATAGACACGCTAAGTGTGACCACAGCCGGGGCGGCGCTCACGGCGCTCGAACAGTTGAATTCTTCCATATCCGTGGTTACCCAGGGACGGGGTAAGGTTGGCGCGGTGCAGAATCGATTAGTGCGTACAATCGCCAATCTTTCCATCACCGTCGAAAACCTGTCCGCTGCGGAATCCGCCATTCGAGATGCGGACATCGCCGAAGAAGTCGCGTTCCTGACGCGGAACCAGATTCTGGTGCAGGCGGCGACCGCAATGGTCGGGCAGGCCAATCTGATTCCTCAGGCGGTTTTGCAGTTGCTCCAGTAGCGTTGAGGAGCAGTGCAAAATTTTAAATAAAAACCAGAGATCAGCACGGAAGCTGACTCTTTATGGACATGAAAAAGAACCATACCTTTTCAGGGAGGAAAAGAAATGTCATTGAAAATTTTTAACAACATATCTTCTCTCAATGCCCAGAGATCGCTGGAAACCAACCGGTCGCAACTAGGGGCTTCCATCGCCCGCATTTCTTCAGGCATTCGCATCAACAACAGCTCGGATGGAGCCGCGGAACTCGCTATTTCCGAAAGCTTGAACTCCGATGTGCAAACTCTAAAACAAGGCGCCAGAAATCTCAACGACGGCTTGGCGCTGATTAACACGATCGACGGAGCCTTGAACGAACAGGCCGGCATCCTCATCCGTTTACGCGAACTGGCTTCCCAGGCCGCAACCGGAACCATCGGCGATACGGAACGGGAAACCATTCAGTTGGAGTTCGACGCACTGCGCAATGAGTTGGACCGGATCGCAAACACCACCGAGTTTAACGGGCAAAAACTCATTGATGGCTCTCTGGCCGCCGATGCCGTTGAACAGGTTGTTTTGCAAATCGGACTCGACTCCTCTACAGACAGTCGAATCAATTTGAATGAAACCCTGAATGTCACAGCGGTCACATCACAAGCCCTCAGTTTAGATGACGAATCCATTGTCACACAGGGAAACGCCTTGAATGCCATAGAGGATTTAACCAGTGCCATTGATACCCTCAACGAAATCAGAGGCCGGGTGGGAGCCAATCAGAACCAGTTGACCCGGGCCTTGAACAACTTGAATGTATCGATCGAAGGCTTGAGCACTGCCTTGACTACCATTCGGGACGCGGACCTGGCGGTTGAACTGGCAAGTTTGACCAAGAACCAGATTCTGGTCCAGTCGGGAGCGGCCATGGTGGGTCAGTCCAACCTGACGCCGCAAGCGGTCCTGACTCTGCTTTAATTTTTTAAAAAATTTCACTCAAATTATTTTGATACTATTAGCAAATTATTTCTAACCGCATTCCCGCCTTTTGGCGGGAATGTTTTTTTGCGCTTGAGAATTTTCTAAATAAAAAAAATGCTTCAAGCAACATGAAAAAATTAACCGCAGGGATCATCGGTTGCGGAAGAATCGGCAGTCTTCTAGAAGAAGACCCCCTGCGTGGAAAACCCTGCACCCATGCCGGAGGGTTTACCTCCCTTCCTTCGGTTAAACTGACGGCAGGATGCGATATCGATGCATCCCGGCTCAAAAAATTCGGCAAGCGTTGGGGCGTTGACCGGCTTTATACGGATTACCGTGAACTGCTCAATCAGGAAAGCCCCGACATCGTCTGCATCGCCACCTGGACGCACCTTCACGCAAGCATGGTCATAGAAGCCGCCCGGTCTGGAGTGAAAGGAATATTTTGCGAAAAACCCTTGAGCATCGATCTCTCCGAGGGCCGGAAAATGGTGAGAGCCTGTGAAAAAAATGCAGTTCCACTTATCATCAACCATGAACGGCGCTGGGATCCCCACTACCAAAAGGCCAAAAGCATTATCGACTCGGGAAAGATCGGAGAGGTGCGCACCATCATCGGCAATGCGCTGAGCTGGAAGCCGCCGAAAATCCCCGTGGACTCACATGGAGGCGGCGCTTTGTTCCATGATGGAACTCATTTGACGGATCTTTTTTTATTTTTCGGCGGCCCCATGGATTGGGTGTCCGGTCACGAGGTGCGGCCCCATGGAAAAAAATACATTGAGGAAACCGCTTCGGCCATGTTGCGCTTTAAAAGCGGGGCCCTGGGATTCATCGAAGGAGGCGGCGCGAGAAATTATTTTAATTTTGAACTGGACATTCAGGGTTCCAAGGGCCGTCTTCTCATCGGAAATGACGGAAGAAAGCTCTATTTGACTAAAACGAGCAAACGCTTCACCGGATTTCAGGAGTTGCAACCGGCGAATTTTCCAGAACCCAAACGTCTTCAAAGCCCCTTTACAGGCGGCGCTAAGGATATGGTCCGTTGTATTCGAACCGGCCGGGACAGCGTCTCCAGCGGACGCGACGGATTGAAAGCCTTGGAGGTCATCCTGGCCATTTATCAATCGGCCCAGTCAAATGGGAAACGGGTAAAATTGAAATGAATCCTAAAAATCACGTCTCTTTAATTTTAAGTCTGGTATTGATTCTGCTTCTCAGCACACTGGCGAAAATATATCTGAACGCGAATGCCGAATTTAATCTGGCGGAAGAATTTGCTTCAAAAAATAATTTTAAAGACGCCGTAACCCATTATGAGCGGTCGATTCAGTGGCATCTACCCGGACTAAATTTGCAGGAGCGTGCCGCAGAAGGTCTATGGAAAGTGGCGCAAAAATACGAAGCAGAAGAGGATTTTGAAAATGCTATCAATGCATATCGACTGCTTCGCGGGGCTTTTTACTCGGTCCGCAGTTTTTACACGCCAGGCAAAATCTGGATTCAGCGGTGCAATGAAAAAATTGCCATTCTGATGGCCAAAAAGCCGGCAACTTCGGAATCGGAAAAATCGAAGTCTTACGAAGAACGGCTGAAGGAAAATTTGCGGCTGCTGTCCTCGGAGAAACCTCCAAAACCCTTCTGGGCGATGCTGGCTGTATTCGGCTTCTTTGGATGGATCGCGTGCGCCGTCTTGTTTATCATTTACGCCATAAAGAAAACCGGGGAAATTCAAACGCGGCCCGCTCTTTTCTGGGGGGCCGGCTTTCTTTTGTTTTACGGCCTGTGGATTGCCGGATTGTTTTTCACCTGATCCTCCTGTTGTTGGAAAATTAAATTTTGTCCAGGAATCATTAAAAATTTTTAATGGAAAAAAAAATGTTTGCTATGATATTTTTTTCAAAAAACGTTTATGCTTGCCTATTGCCCGCAGATAGATCGTCCTAATTTTGCATCAAATTCATGAAGGTTTTTCTCCAAATCCAGTTTCAATTCTCCGAGTCGTGAAGAGTCCATGATTGAAGTCGAAAATTTGACCAAATTTTACGGCCCCCGGCCAGCGATAAAGGGCATCACCTTTAATGTTAACAAAGGCGAGGTGGTCGGGTTTCTCGGCCCCAACGGAGCGGGGAAATCCACCACCATGAATATTCTTTGTTGCATCATGCCCGCCACCAGCGGTTCCGCTAAAATCTGCGGCCACGATGTTTTTGAAGAGTCGATGGAAATCCGCAAAAAGATCGGCTACCTGCCGGAAACACCTCCCCTGTACCCGGACATGACCGTGACCAGCTATCTGAGATTTGCGGCCAAAATCCGCCGGGTTCCGTCCAATAAGGTTTCAACTGCCGTGGACCGGGTCCTCGAAAAGTGCGTGTTGAAGGCGGTGCGAGATAGAATCATCCAGCGCCTTTCCAAAGGGTTCCAGCAACGGGTGGGGTTGGCGCAATCCATGATCCATGACCCGGAAATCCTCATTCTCGATGAACCCACCATCGGCCTCGATCCGATTCAGATCATTGAAATCCGCAAATTGATTCAGGAACTGGCCAGCTCACATACCATCATACTGAGTTCGCATATCCTTCCCGAGATCACTCAGATCTGTAAGCGGGTGATCATCCTGCATGAAGGGGAAATCGCGGCGGTAGACTCCTTGGAGGGATTGACAGCCTCGCTAAATAAAAGTGACCGCTTTATATTGAAAGTGCGCAACAGTCAAAACGGAATTTCCGACAAATTGAAAACCCTGGATAAAGTCGTTTCCGTCAAGAAAGAAAACGACGGTCAGTTTCTGGTCGAAAGCGAGATGGGCTCGCACGTCCAGGACCAGGTGGCGCGTCTGGCCCTGGAAAATTCCTGGGGCATTGAAGAGTTAAAGCTCGTCTCGATGACCCTTGAGGATATTTTCCTGCGCCTGACCTTGGAAGAAAACGAACCGAAAAAAGAAAACAATGGAGTCAACGCATGAGAAACGCCTGGGTCATTGCCAAAAGGGACATGGGTTCTTATTTTAATTCCCCGGTCTTTTATGTGGTGACCACCGTATTCCTGGTGATCTACAGCTTTATTTTTTCGCAGATCCTGACCTTTTTCAGCTTTCAAAGCGTTCAGGCCAGCCAGTTTCGCGGCATGAACATCGGCCTGAACCTGAACGAAATGGTGATCGAGCCGTCATTCCAAAACATGGCGGTGACCCTGCTCATGATCATCCCCATTTTGACCATGCGCAGTTTTGCCGACGAAAAAAAAAGCAAAACCTACACCCTGTTGCTGTCTTCACCCATACACCTGAAAGAAATCATCTTCGGAAAATTTCTGGCCTGCATGACGGTGGTGGCGGTGATGATCCTGCTATCGTCTTACTCCATCGGATTTCTGCTGATGCTGGGGGAGCCAGAAATAGGCCCGATCGTGACAGGTTATCTGGGTATCCTGCTCATGGCGGGGTGTTATGTCGGCATGGGCGTGTTTGCTTCCTCCTTGACGGACAACCAGATCATCGCGGCGGTCATCGCCTTTGGCATGTCGCTGTTCATGTGGATCATCGGCTGGGCGTCGCAAGCGGCCAGCGCCGGCCTTGCGGAAGTCCTGCAATTTCTTTCTCTGGTGGATCACATGCAGCGCTTTCTAAAAGGCATCGTCGACACCAGCGATGTGATCTATTATATATCCTTCATTCTCTTAACTTTATTTTTGACGCACCGGGTGCTCGATTCACAACGATGGAGATGACGGAATGAAATTATGGATCGCCATTTCAGGCTGGCTGGCATTATTGCTGGGGCTTTTCTGCCTGTTGCTTTATATTGTCGCTCCCCATCAAACCATCTGGATGGCTTCGATCGGTGGCATCGCGGGGGTCAACGCGATATTTTTTCTTTTTTCAGAACGAGACGCCATCAAACGCCGGGTCAAATCGCGAACCGCGGTGTATGGAATGAACACATTCATCCTGTGCTCAGTTTTCCTGGGAATTCTCGTGTTTGCCAACATGCTCTCCGCGCGTCACAAACATCGCTTTGATTTCACCTCATCAGGAATCTTCACTCTGGCCCCGCAAACCGAAAAGATCGTCGCCAATCTTCCCAGAGAGGTCACGCTGACGGCTTTTTTCCAAAGCGAGTCGCCGACCAAAGCGGACTTTAAAAACTTGATGGACGGCTACCTGGACCTGTCCGACAAAATCAAATTGTCTTTCGTCGACCCGGACAAAAACCCCGCCATCATCAAGCAATACGGGGTGACCACCTATGGAACCGTGGCGCTGGAAAGCGGCAAACAGGAAACCAAGATACAGAATCCAACGGAAGAAAGCATCACCAATGCGCTTTTAAAAGTGACCAAAGACGAAAAGAAAACCATCTATTTTCTCGAAGGCCACGGAGAACGCGATCCAGATGACACCGAAGGCCAGGGATATTCCACAACTAAAACAGCTCTGGAACGCGATGGTTTTGCCGTGGAAAAACTTCTCCTTCTGCAAACCGCAGCGGTTCCCGAAAATGCCGATACGCTGGTGATCGCCGGACCGCAAAAACCCATTCATCCTCAAGAACAGAAAGCCATGGAAGAGTATCTCCATAAGGGAGGTTCCATTTTTCTGCTCCTCGACCCGCAAACGGAAACCGGGCTGGATGATTTTTTAAACCGCTGGGGCATCGAGGTTCAGGAAGACATTGTGATCGATCCGATGTCGAAACTTTTCGGAGGCGATTACGCCGCTCCCGTGGTCAATCAATACATGCTCCACGACATCACCAAAGATTTTGCTCTGCCCACCATCTTCCCGGTCCTTCGGTCGGTGACCGCAAAAAAGACCGACGGCCTTGAAGTCGAAGAGCTCCTGCAAACAGGCGCCAACAGCTGGGCGGAAAGCGATTTCGCCGGCAAGAAAGTGAAATTCGATGAAGGCGTGGATCGAAAAGGCCCGGTCTCCATTGCCGTGATCGCCTCGAAGAAAATTGCTTCTGAGGAAAAAACAACTCCGGAAGCCAACGCGGACGAAGCAAAAAACCAAGACGGTAAACAAGAATCCGCCAGGAAAGGCAACCTGATGGTCGTGGGCGATTCCGATTTCGCCAACAACACCTACTTCAATTTTTCCGGCAACGGTGATTTTTTTCTCAACACGGCCTCCTGGCTGGCGGAAGAGGAAACCCTGATCTCCATACGCCCGAAGGAACGAAAAGACAGCCCCATCCATCTGACCAGTGACTGGGGAGGCGCCATATTTCTCCTGGGAACCATTATTTTCCCTGGGGTCGTGGTCATGGTCGGAGTAAAAAAATGGTGGACGAGGCGGCGCCTATGAAGTTTAAGGGGACGATCTGGATGGCCGCCGTATTGATCGGCATCGTTCTTTATTATTATCTGGTCGACGTTCCGGCGGAAAAAAAACAAAGAGAAGAAAAAGAACGCGCCGAAAAAATCCTGCTGTTTGAAACCGATCAGGTTGAAGAATTCCGCATCATAAATAAAGACCAGGTACTGCATCTCAAGCGTAAGGACCCCTCCGGCTGGGAATTGCTCGAACCCGTTAAAGCCCAGGCCGACCCAAAGACCGCCGCCTCCTTTTTATCGAAATTACAATCCGCCCGCTATTCCCGTACCGTGGAGGACTCAGCGAAAGATCTTGCCGTTTACGGCCTAAAGGAACCCTCCTTGACCCTCCACCTGCAATTGAAAGAACAAGGACAGAAAACCCTGCTCGTGGGCGATGACCATCCCATGAACCAAAATCTATACGTCAAAAGAAGCGATGAAAATAAGGTGTTGCTGGCAACCCTCAAGAGAGCGGATCTGGACAAATCGCTTTTCGACCTCAGGGACAAAAGCCTTCTGAATTTCAAGGAAGAAGAGATCGCTGAAATCAAATTTCAAATCGACGGGAAATCCTTTCAACTGACCCGGAATAATGAGCAGTGGAAAATTGATGACGACGCCAAAGGCGATAGCGATGAAATCAAAGGTTTTCTAAAGCGGGTTAAAAATTTCACGGTCAAAAAGTTCATCGACGAAAACCCGGAATCCCTCACAAAATATGGTTTGGACGCGCCTTCCAAACGATTGACCCTGGAAACCGCCGGCGAAAGCAAGCCCATGACACTTTTAATCGGCAGCAAATTGGAAAACGAAGGATTTTATGGGAAAGTCGAGAGCGCCAAAAACGTCGTCTTATTTGGTAGTCAGCTCGTCGAAACGCTTTCCAAAAAACCGGTCGATTTTATCAGCAAAGTCCTGTTTGAATTCCAGCGGGACAAAATATCTCAGATTGAATTGCGAACGAAAAACGAAGAAATTCTTATAACCAGGAGCAAACAGGACGCCTCGAAGTGGTCCCTTGAGAAGCCTGTTGAATCCTCCGCGGACTCCGCCACCGTCAGCAGTCTGCTGCTCGATTTAAGGGATGCCCGAGTGGTCGAATTTGTCAAGACCTCTGTAAAAACCCCGGCGCTGTTTGGGCTCGGCGATCCCCAGAAGGTGCTCACCGTTCACATAGAAGGCGAAAAATCATGGGCCCTGAAAATCGGCAATAAATCCAGCGATGAAAAACACGTCTTCGCAAGCAGAACGGGAGATTCCACAGTTTTTATGATCGCTTCAGATACTGTCGATAAACTGTTTCGCTCTCTCCACGATCTGAAAAATAAAAAACTTCTCAGTTTTGTGAAAGATGAAGTCGAAAAGATCCTAGTCGAGTACCCCGACAAAGCATTTGAACTGCAAAAGCGGGGAAACGACTGGCATCTCACCCGGCCTGAGAAAATTGCAAAGGTGAAAGGATTCATAGGTAACGATATTCTCTGGTCCCTAAACAGTCTGGAATACGAATCGATCGTCTCTCCTCCCCTGGACAACAAAGCTTCCGGTCTCGAGACACCCACGGTTTCTGTCACAATCTGGAAAGGAAAGGACCAGAAAGCGGGCAGAATCGTGGTCGGGAAAAAGACCGGGGACAAAGCCGAACATTTTGCCAGAGTAGACGGCGCTTCTGACCTCTACACGATCAAAGACCGGCTCTTAGAAAGCCTGCCTAAAGATTTGCAGAAATTCAAAGACGAGCCGCCACACGGCCCTACCCGCTAAGATTCCTGCCAGATTCCCTAAGAAAAGCTCTCCGCCCCCAATCCCGGCACCGTCTATCAAGCCCCATAGCTTCATTTTACGCACAAAAATGAAAGGATTTTTTGTAGCAGGCGACCTATATTTAGGTTCTCAAGAACGCCTTTTTGGATGGAGAGACAAATGCCCTTAGAAATCTCTCTCAGACAAGCAAAAAGTTATGAGGAGCCCCTATCATGAATAAGCTAGAAACCGTTGAATCGTTGATCCAAAAAATACCGTGCCCCGTATGTTTGAATTCACGGTTTGAGATTAACCTGAGCTGCGACCTCCCCCACTCGCTATGCGATTTCCACGCTATATGTGAACACTGCCATTACAAGTTCGTGGTCACGGAAGACTATACGGGAAGCAAAGATATCCTTCAGAGTGTGAAGGAGCATGTTAAAAAAAGCGGCTGTCCGACCTGTCATAGCCAGGATCTGGAAATTGAATTTTTATGCGATCTCGGGTCGGAAGATTGTTTTTTCCTGGTGAAATGCAAAGAAAATGACCATTACAGCAAAGTGGATCAAAAAGGCATTAGCTATCTATTCAGTTAACCAGGAAAACCGGTCCCAAAAGCGGTAAAAACGACAGGTTTTTCCCTTAGGGGAAAGCCCTCCCCGGTCCTGTCTTTTTGCAAAATAAAGGCTCTCAAGAGAACCGTCAAGTTTCCCTGAGGTATTGCCGTAGAGATATTTACGAAGCAGTCAGGCAAAAAGCATCCACCCCCCGATATTTCTTAGTTTTCCGTTTTTAACCACTGTTTTCACTACTATATACAGGCAAAGTTTATTATTTTGACCCACTATATTGTAGTTCGGAGAAAATAAACCGCCCTGCAGAAAATTTTTTTCCCTCCATGTCATTGAAAATTAATGTATTTTATTGAAAGCGAACCATACGATAATTTTTATAGTTGACAGCCCCCATATGTGGTGGTACCGTTCCCTCGCTACACTAAATAAAGGGAACAAATGCCACCCGTTGATGTCCAAATGATAAAATTTATACGGAATAGGAAATTTAAGGATTTATAAATTCCGAATACCGAAAACCCCGAAAGGGTCATTGAACTTCCAACGGCGGGTTACTAAAAGAGAGATGTCCATGTTAGTAAAGACACATTCCAGAAAGTTTGCAGTAAATCGTGGTATTTTTGGAATGTACGCCAGTCTCAAACCCCTTCCCAAACCCCCAAAAATTATGATCGCCAGCCGAGACCTCCGTTTTTCTTGGCAGAAGAAAACCTTCCAAGTGGCGCACCATGGAAACTCTTTTTGCACCCGGGGAATTTCTAACGAAAATTCTCCTGGGGAAATAGTAACCCGCCTCCTTTCTTTGAATTTAACCGTCTCGCCTGTTACCAATGTTTGATCCGCTTACAGGTGCCGTCATGTCAAGGGCAGGCATGTGGAGTCTTTTATTAGTTTCCATTTGAGTTGGTTCACCGGGCGGGGCGGTTTTCTATACTTCCAATTTAAAAATTAACAGCACGGACGGCGATGTTGTTTTGGCGGCTCCGGGAGTCATTTCGAAGAGCCTCCTTGCCTTCAACCATCACTTGAATTAATATTAAAAATCACTGTAGACAAAAGGATTTAGGGGATTTATGACGGAGGATTCTCATCTAAAATGTGAAGTGTCGGGAGAGCGTATTCCCACCTATTCCCACCCGGGAGATGCTGGAGCGGACCTGAGGTCGTCTGTGACCGAGGTGGTTCCCGCCCGAGGAAAAAGCCTGGTTGCGACCGGAATCTGTCTCAAACTTCCCCCTGGGCACGTGGGGTTGATCTGGCCACGCAGTGGACTGGCAGTCAAGCATTCCTTAGACTGCGGCGCCGGAGTGATCGATTCCGAATACCGGGGTGAAATCAAAGTCCTGCTGTTCAATCATTCCGATAAAGATTACGCCGTAAAACCGGGCGACCGGATCGCCCAGCTCATCGTTCAAAAATTCGAAAAGGTGGATTTCATTCCGGTGGATCGTTTGGAAGATACCGTCCGCGGCGGCAATGGATTTGGCTCCACCGGGTCGTGAATACACTCAGCGCAACCCAGCCACAAATCTTGTATTGAAAGCGTGGTTTTTTGCCTTTTTCACCCAAAAAGGTTTACAATGACAGATAGCCTCGGGTTTTTAGGGGTTTGGTGAATCACCGGATCAGTGGAGAGGGAAATGGGTTCGTTTAAAGGCTGGTTACAGAAAATGTTTGGAATTCCCGCAGGAGGTTCGGGAGATTCTCCCGGTGCAGCAACCCCGCCTGTTGCCAACCCCGCCGCCGAGGAAAGCCATTTTCGCGTTGTCCGCGTTCAACCCACGCCAAACCCGGACGCCTTTCAATTCATCATGAGCGGTCCGGTCATTTCCGAGGGAACCAAGACATTCAACTCGGCAGACGAAGCCAAAGGCGACCCGCTGGGTGAAGCCCTGTTCGGCATTTTTGGAATTGAAAACGTGTTCCTCAAAGAAAGCTATGTGACCGTCACCAAGTCGAAAGTGGTGGGCTGGCACACCGTGATGGAAACCGTTGGTGAAACCATTGAAAATCACCTGCATTTTTACGACGGAGGGACGGTTGCCGAAGAAAGTAAACCAGAGGTCGATCCTGTTCTGGAAAGCTTCAAAAAGGACGAATTTGCCACATATTCCGAAAAACAAAAGACCGAAGTGATTGAAGCCCTTCTCGATGTCGCGATCCGTCCCGCCCTTTCCAATGATGGCGGTGGACTGGACATTCTGGGAATCGATGGGTCCGTTGTAAAAATCCATTACCAGGGCGCCTGTGGAAGCTGCCCGAGCTCCACAACCGGGACATTGAATTACATCGAAAATTTCCTGAAAGAAGCGGTTCACCCTGACCTAACGGTTCAAGCCAACTAAAAAAATACCCCCCCTTCCCGCTCCTGCTTTAAAAAACCCCTAGAGCCTCACAGCCATTTACTGGGAATCTCAGGCGGCCGGTAATCCAAAATGTACTTTAGCGCCGCTTCAGGGTGGGGTTCCACAGCAAACAGATCCACCGTCTCTTGCTTGGCGAACTTCAGGTCGACCATTTCCTGTAAATTGGCAATCAGCCCGTCATAAAATTGATGGGTGTTGATAAACACCAACGGCTTTTGTGTCAATTTCAGTTGTTTCATGGACAGGATTTCCATCGCCTCTTCCAAAGTACCGATGCCGCCGGGAAGGGTGATGAAGGCATCCGATTTTTGATCCATGACGCCCTTCCTCTCCCGCATATCCTTGGTCACGATCAATTCATCCGCTTCCCCATACTCGATGTTTTTATACCTAAAAAACTCGGGAAGCACTCCGGTGACCCTGCCTCCAAACTCGTGAACCCCCCGGGCGACACATCCCATCAACCCGATGGAAGCGCCTCCGTATACCAGATTCAAACCCAGACGCCCCAACCGGCGGCCAAGGTCGGTCGCCGTTTCCTTATAGACCGCCTCTACGGATTCACTGGAGGAACAAAACACACAAACAGAACGAAGCATTCTTCTGCACCTTTAAAGTTAAAGTTTGAAACCCGGCAGCCAGGCGCTGCAAAGCTTAAAAAGTTTTAATAATCCATGTAATGGAAATCACATAAGTTTGTGATGGGTTTCCTTCATCGGTCCACTAAAAATAGTTACCCTAAGATCATGAAAAGGCATGGCTCCACTCATATCCCACAATCATCAAAATCACCCACACCGGAGGTACTCCATGTTTCATGAAGTAAAGATTTTGAACCCCAAAGGAAAATTAAAAAAACTGATTTCCAGTCAAGAGTTACGGCAGGAACACTGGAGAAAGTTTAACGAACTGAGCCATGAAATCACCATTGGGAAATTTTCCAGAGGCCGGGTTCCGCAATCCGTCAGACACGTTCTGGAAAGCGAGTTTCACGATCATGAGGATGAATTCCGATAAATACAAACCAGTCGTCCAAAACATACCAAAGATTTTCCGGTATTTTCTTACAATCCTCTCCAATCGCTCACATCTAAAAACTTATTAAAAAACCGCCTCTTATGAAACTTTTTCGACCCATCCTTTGATTTCCATTTAAAATAGTGTTCAGCAAAAACCAAATGGAAACCATGAGGTGAAATCGAATCTTATGACCAAAGAGCAGTTCGATCAATTCAAAAATAAGATTCTTGGACTGTCCGGCGATGCGGAGGCATTTTGGGAGGAAATTAAAGCCTTGCAAACCACTAAAGAAAAAGCCATTCGCCTGGTAAGGGAACAAAAGTACTTATTGAACGTCAGGAAAGGAGAACTTCAAAAAGCAAAAGATGAAATAAAAAATTTCAAATCTCACCTCAGAGAAGCCGTTCAAAAAATTAAACAACTCGAAGAAGAGAAATCAAAAAGCATCCCATCTCTCCAAAACGAGAGAGAGGCTCTCAACAGCCCTGTTGACCTTGAAAGCATTGCCAACGATTTTGACTGGAAACTGGCAAAAAAAGAAGAGGAAAGAACGCTGAGAGATTTCAAGAAAATGGAGCTCGGCTTCTAACCCTTCCGAAAAAGTTTCGCGCACGGCATCCAGTTTTCAAATTAGCCGCCAGGATAAACTGCGCCGAGGGCTAAGCCGGAATCACAAAGTTATAATCGCCAACCAGGCCATCGTCTATTTTCCCCAGGAGATCCTTCTTATATTCGATGATCAGGCTCTCCTGGTCTTCTGTTGGAATCCTCGGGTTCCTGAGAAGAAAGTCCTTGGCGTTCAGTTCCTGAATAAAATCAATTTCCTGAATTTGATCGCCTTTGAAATAGAGCTGAGTCACCCTTTGCGGATAACCCGGTGCCAGAATCATAATGTGCAAATGCGGCGGGCGGTACCAGCGGTTTCTTAAATCGGCGGGATAAAACCCAGGAACCACCGTCTTGAACCAATAATCGCCGTTTTTATCGCTGAGGCTTCGGCCCCAGTATTGAAAATTTGCGTCATGCTTTCTGGCAATCATTTTCCCGGTTCGCGGATGCGAGAATTTCGTATTCTCCGCATCTCCCCGATGGTTGTATCTTCCTGATTCATCCGCACTCCATAGGATGATCACCGCTCCCGGTAGGGGAGTAGGTTGTCCTTCAGTAAGCCCTAACACCCGGCCTCTCAAATATACGACTTGCCCCCTGGCTTTTCCTTTGCGGCCCTTAACAAAAGTCAAATCGTTATCGTTGGCCATACTGATCGGCACGCTAAAATCAGGGTTCTCACGGATCACATGCGCCTCATCTCCTTCATCCGGAAAAAACGGACCTAAAGGGTGAGGCGGAGTCACTTTGTCCATAACCTTCGCCAGTCCGGAGGCGCTCACAAAGGTTCCCGCCACCAGACTTAAAAAACCGCCACCCCATTTTAAAAAATTTCTTCTCGACAGTTCATCCGTATTGGGTTTCATGATGGAAACTTTCGGTTAAATTAATATTGAAAAAGTTGTCTCCCGGATTTTAGTCGCAGGAAATGAAAAGGCAATTAAGAAGAAATTAAAATTCCTTCATCCAGGCAGAAGTTCGCTTATTTAACTTGATAGGACCGGGTCGGAGGTTTGACCCAAAGGGGAAGGCAATCCAGGGCGAAAGGTGATTTACTATGAGCCGTTTCCAGCGTTGGTAAATCCCACCTTCATTTTTTGGCAAACAGACATCTCACCTTTTGGGTTCCCATTCGGCCTTTCAGGAGAACAGAACCCCATAACAACCGCACGCCCATTTTACGCCAGTGCAGCCATTCAATCCTCCGGGCCTTCGATTTTATCCTGGCAATTTCTCTTGGAACAACAACGGAACTCATAGTGGCCTCGTTTTGGAAATGAGTGAACTTTTTGTCAAAATTCCCTGGTCTTTCTATAACCATCGGCACTTCAGAGCCAGATCTTAATCAGGATAAATCCACTTAAATCAATAAGAAAGAAGAAATTTCCACGACGGGGCCGGGCTTTTTCTGAAATGCGGACCAAACAGCGTTTTTACAAAGATTTTCAATTCATAGGAAAAAAGTATAAATGTTAGAATCTCAACCCATAATTTTTCAATAAACCCCATAAGAGGCCTATGCCGGAATTTCGAGTTGAAAAAACAAGCGCACGCGGCTCATCGGAGAAACCCTGCGCCGAAGCCGTATTGAAGGAAACTCAGGCGATGACCGATGACGGCTCCCTCCAATCCCGTAAGGTCTGGGTGATCAGCATCAATTTAATGGACGAACTGATCACCTTCCGGGACAAATATGGCGAATTGATCCTCGATCAGGATCCCTCCTTCCTTGAAATCCCGGACTCCATAGAAATCTACGACGACTGGCGGGAAATAGAACACAAGCCCGCCGATTAACTCCTATCAAAGAGCCCTTTCCTGCCTTTAATACCCGCTTGAATAACCCCCGCTTTTTTTCTCATAGCCCGCTTTTGACTTCCCGGAAGAGGAAGAGTCCGCGTTGGGTGTGCTGGAACACCCACCCAATGCCAAGGGGATAAGAAATAAGGTCAGCGTTGCAAAAATCATCCACTTGTTCATTAGAATCTCTCCAATAGAATTGATATTGCAAACAGGGTATCACCGTCATGACTTTTCCCTAAATAAGGACATCACAACAAGTTGTGATTGGGATTACATGAGTGGATTTTGATTCAGACGCTCCATTTTTTGAGGCCCTGGGTGAGGTTAATTCCCCTCTTTCTTCCATCAGGACCAGAAAGTTCCTATCCGATTTCTATAAACCAGATTCAACGCCTCATAAGCGCCTAGACCCAGCAGAAACCATGCATGGTCCACGCATCCCACCAACCCTTCAGCTCTCAGCAGTTCGTACAACCTATTACAAATAAAGGATCTAAAAATTTATTTTGTTTTGGCACGCGAGGTGCAATTAAAGATTGCCATAAGGGGCGCGGGACCCCGGCTTCCCGAAGGGAGCCTCACTCGTAAATTCAATTCTAAACGTTTACAAATGAATCATCTCGTTCAATTTTAAGAAGAGGGAGAAAAAAAATGAAAAGGCCCAACTCAAACCTTATTAAATCCTTAGTTTTCACCTTTTTACTCTCAGCCGGAATTAATTTGGGAACACCCACTCACAGTGAAGCCGGTTGGGGAAGCTGGTTTGGGTGCGCTTTAGCAGGCCCAGTCGGTCTTGGATATTGTGCATATAAGGAATCGAAGGGTTCTGGCAATAATGACGGGACCGTAACCCTGGATCAATCACCCACAACTTCAGGGTCAACCAGTCAAACCCATCAATATAATCCAGCCCATATTGTGGTTTTCCAAAAAAACCAATGCAAATCTTCTAATTCCATGCGGGGCACCTTGTTAGATTGCTCAAAAGCAATCGATTTTAAAAAGCATAATGATTTAAACAGGGGATTGATCAACACGAGCGCCCCCGGATATGTATTTTTTCAGGAAACCCAATGCAAATTTAAGAGTTCCTGGGCAAACAATTCGGTCAGTTGCAAAAAGGTTTTGATGCGAAAAAGTTTTTCAAAGTTTTCCCGTTAGGATCTTTTAATTGGACAGAAAAAATACCGTTCAACCTGCAAAAAGGGAGATGCAAAATGAAAACATCATGCCGGGCATTAACTTTGACTCTGGTGGCGGTGATGGCATTTTCCATGATTGGAACCACGGCTTATGGCAAACCAAGGGGGTTCCTTTTTCCCAAGGAGAACAATTTATTGCACTCCCCAAGGATTCCATCGAAGGGGGGTATCAGGGTTGTTGTCTCACGCTGGACAAGTTACATCAATTGTCTGGATATGCAAAGGCGAGGATTCAGGATTATGTGCCATAAACCGGACGCACCCGGCTTCAGGATCAATCTGCCTTCAGATGAGTGCGGGAACAGACGCTGGGTTACCTCTGATGGGACTATAAATTCTACCCGAATGGCTTGCCAGGGTTATTTGGCGAACACAGAAAATTAGGCACTCTACACAGGGGTATGCCAAATGTTACCCATCACTCCATGTGCTGAGCTCGCTGAACCCTGTCAACTTTTAAAGGAAGCGTCACTCGCGAAATCAAAATTGTGTGAGTCATATTCATCAATTTCCGAATCTTTTCAATTCAAATCTAAAGGAGAAACCAAAATGAAAAATCTGATCAAGGTATCAACAGTTTCGTTAGTCGCACTCACCTTAATGTTCGGTTCAGTCGGTTCCGCAATGGCCGGTTCTAAGCATCCAAGCTACGGGAACGCATATAAATTTTCATCCAATCAAGTAAAAAATTTCTCGCGACAAACCAATATGGGGATACAGACTACCCAAACTCCAAAGGGTGGAAAACCGGGTAATAAACCTGAAGCTAAAGAATCGGCATGGGGCGGGTTCGAATCAACCGTTAAAACTGTATATGGTGTTCTAACTAGGGATCCGTGGGCTTTGAGAGATGTAGCCGTGGCAGGAGCAGAATGGATAAGGGATGATGGACAAATCCGAGGGCACCAGTGTGATGATCCCTCATGCAGTTACACCCCTCCAACAGGTGGCCAGGGGTATGAATAATCTAAACTAAAGAAAGAAGAAAACTTTATACCTCGAAAACATAAACCCAAAATATTCCCACTAAGGAGAAACCAAAATGAATAATCTCGTCAAAGTATCCACCGTATCTCGGGTTCCAAGGATTTCTTTTGGAAATCCTTGGAACCCGAAGGTTACACAGGTGGTTACTGATCCCTAAAAAAAATCAAGAATCCCGCTCATCGGGAGTGAACAGCTTTTTGTATTCGCTGATGGCGTATCGGTCGGTCATCCCCGAAACATAGTCGCAGATTTTTCTTTCCAGAGACGCATCAGATGTTTGCGGGCCGGAAGAGTCCGGCAACAGCACAGGCATTTTTTTATAGGCCTTAAAAATCTCCGTCAGATAAAGTTCGGCTTTAAACTCCATCCGCATGACTTTGCGATGCGTGTACATGTTCTTAAAAAGAAACTTTTTCAATTCTTTGTTCTTGTCATCCATCTCGGGACCAAACCCCGCCACCCGCAGCGGCGCAGAACGGATGTCGTCTGCCGTTTCCATATTCAATCGCGTTAAATTTTCCAGGGTGTGTTCACGAAAGTCCGTGATCAGGTCGTTGATGATCCTGCGGACAATCTGGTATTTTTTGAGCTTGAAATCCAGGTTGGAATATTTCGCGTCCAGCAGTTGTTCATTTTCGCTCCATAACGCCACATCCCGGAGTTTGCCGATATCCAAAAGGTTGGACGTGACCCCGTCGTCCAGATCGTGGGCGTTGTAGGCGATTCCGTCCGCAAAGTCCGCCACCTGCCCTTCCAGAGAAGGGTAGCTAAACTCTTTTCTCTTGGAAATAGGATTGTCCGCATCTTTCGAGTGCTTGCTGATGCCCTCCAATACTTCCCAGGTCAGATTGAGCCCGCTGAACTCCGGGTATCTTTTCTCGAGCAGTTTTACAATCCGCAGGCTCTGTTTGTTGTGCTCGAAGCCGCCATGCGCTTTCATCAGCTTATTGAGCACATTTTGCCCGGTATGGCCAAAGGGAGGATGCCCCAGATCGTGGGAAAGGGCGATGGCTTCCGCAAGGTCTTCATTCAATTGCATTGATTTGCAAATGGAACGGGTGATTTGTGCCACCTCCAAAGAATGGGTCAACCGGGTGCGGTAATAATCCCCCTCATGATAAACAAACACCTGGGTTTTATATTCCAGCCGGCGAAACGCGGACGAATGAATGACCCGGTCGCGGTCCCTTTGAAAGCGAGTCCGATAAGGATGTTCCTCTTCCGGGTACTGACGCCCCTGGCTCTCACCGCTTTTGACGGCGTAAGGAGCAAGCGCCTGCTTTTCGATCTGTTCAATGTCCTGGCGTTTGAGCAATGCATCACCCTTTTAAAAATTCAAAATTGAAAACAATTTATCGATCAAATGAATTTTATCAAATTCCCATCCCGTTATCAGAACTCTTTAAGGCGGAGAGTTGATATCCGGAGATACCATGAATGGAGTCCCAATAAAAAACCGGGCCCTGGGGGTCCAACTCCTAATTTTTACCGCTGACGACATGGCCCACCACACATTTAATCGCATCGACAAGCATTCCCTGGGCTTCGCCGGGATTGCCACCTCCCATTTTAAATTCATGACCCGTCGGTTTTTTATAATTGGCGTCAGTGAACTCCATAAATTTATCCACACCGATCCCCGCCCCTCTCAGGTTTTTTAATCCACGACTGGTTTTGAACCAAAACGGCCTGCGACGCTCTGAGTAAAACGGTCAGCTCTTTGGAAATGCCCTCATCTTATCTGTCCATACAGGCATAATTCCCAGGCTTAACACAAATACAATCTAAACCAGGAATGACACGATTCTTCATAGCCCATCACTCCAGGGTTTTGGGAAAATGAAATTGATTCGCAGCACCGCAGGCATTCTTGAGGCAATCCCCGGCTCTTTGGGACTGATCTGAAAGGGGGGGCGGGTTGTTCTGAAGTTTTATGCCAGCAGTTGTTTGAGAGGAAGCGTTATATAAAACGAACTGCCCTCACCGAGGCGCGATTCGCCACGGATGGACCCTCCGTGGCGTTTAACGATCTTTTTGCATATAGCCAATCCTATACCCGTGCCTTCGTATTTACTTCTTCCATGCAATCTTTCGAAGGGTTTAAAGATCCGATCAACATACTTTTCTTTGAATCCAATCCCATTATCTTTAACAAGAATTTCACAGGTGTTTGAACCCTTCATGCACCCACGCACCAGAATCTCCGGCGCAACACCTTTTTTGTGGAATTTCAGAGCATTGCTGATCAGGTTTTGAAATAACTGCCTCATCTGCACTCCGTCGGCTTCCACCATGGGAAGATTTTCCAAGACGATCTTCGCATTCGACCGGGTGACCTGGGATTCCAAATCAGACAATACCTCGCGAACGATTGTATCCAGACACATCTTTTGAAATTGTTTGGCTTTGGTGCCGACCCTGGAATACTGAAGCAGTTCATCGATCAATATCTGCATTCTGGAAGCGGCGTCTCTCGTACGCTGTAAAAATTCCAGAGCCGTCTCGTTGGTTTCCGCGCCAAGATGCTCTTGTAAACGATTTCCGAACATAATGACTTTGCGCAAAGGTTCCTTCAAATCATGCGAGGCGATCGATGCAAAATCATCGAGATCCTGATTGCTACGCTTGAGTTCCTCCTCAATTTTTGTCCGCTCTTCAATTTCTATTTTCAATTGTTGGGTTTGATTTTCCAGGGTCAGGGTACGCTCCTTAACCGTTTCTTCCAGATTCGTGTTTTGATCCCGGATATACTTGAAAAGAGAGCCATTCTCAATCGCATAGGCGGTATTGGAAAGAACGATAGAAATTAAATTGAGTTGCTCTACAGGAACTTTGTGAACATCCTCTGCAAGCCTTCCCACAAACATTCCCACAACCCGGGTTTTCGTAATCAACGCGTGAAGAATTATCTGGCTTTCCGAACCCTGTTCCTTGACCACCAGGGGGCGATTTTGCCGCAATGCCCAGGCAAAGTTTCCCTGCTCAATATGAAAGCGCATTTCCTTTTCGATAAGTTCCCCTTGTGGCTCGGGGTCACAATCTTCCAATAGAAACTGGTTGTTTGAATCATCCACCAGATAAAAAGCCGTCGTGCGCAGTTTCATGAACGGGGTCAGGTGCTTGCGTGCATGCATGAAAAGGAATTTTGGGTCACGGTATAACTTGACGTCTTTATCAAGATCCCATAGAGAAGCCAAACGCTCCAATACAACGAAATACCAGCTGTTGGTTTTTTCCAGGTAGTCCAATCTGGATTTCAATTGTTCCTCTTTGGATTGCAAGGGTTCCACAGAATCCTTTTTAATTTCTTTTAAATGCTCCAGCATCCTTATTCCGCCAAAAAAATTCCAATGGTGTCGTTGAATTGATTTTCGATCTGGTTCCACAACATAGGCAAAGAATTAACATCCATACCGATGGTTTCCCAGACTTCAGGTTCCAGATGAGGGATCAGAGGGCTTCCACTGGATCCCAATTGCATGCATTTCGCAAACAAGTCAGCGAGATTCAAAATGGCCGCTTCTCTGGAATATTCCGTAGCCTCCAAAGGACTGTGATGGTTTTTTAAAACCTCCGCTAAATTTGGAGGAAGTTTCCATTCTGTCAGCAAGGCGGCACCAACAGGACCATGGTCAAACCCAAGAAGCTCCCGCTCCACTTCATAGTCAATTTTGTTTTCAGCATTGCACCGCTCCATAATTTCCCTGGCGTTTTCCGGATGATTCTCAAAAATGATCAAACGGCCCACATCGTGTAAAATCCCGGTCAGATAATACTGCTCGGGGTTGGTTTCTTCGCAATTGATGGCAATGACCCAGGAAGCGATTCCACAACCGACGCTATGCTGCCAGAAGGAGTCCATATCGACGAATTCTTCAGGGATTCCTTTGAAAGCCGCCAAAACAAGCGTAGCCAGAGCAAGGTCGCGCAATTGCCGTGTCCCGACAATGGAAATTGCATGCGAGATCGTGTCAATTTCTGATGGAAAATTATAAAAAGAACTGTTTACAATTCTTAACAGCCGAACCGAAAGCGAAACATCGTTGCTGATGATCTTTGCAACGTCCCCAAAAGAACTCTCGGGGTCATTGATGACGTCATTGATTTCAAAATAAATCTTTGGCAGCGCGGATAATCGAATGGATCCCTTAATAAAATCCTGAGGGCTACCTGACATGGATTCCATCCATTCCCGGCATTTTCTTCAAGCGCTTAAGACAAAACAAGCGCATAAATTCAGCCACTGCCGGATGGTTCTGGTTAGTATGACAAAATAAGGCCTTCGCCTCCCTTTGTACCTTGGCAAGTTTCGCGGGATCAATCTTCTCGGCCTCGGAAGTGAGTTTTCCTCCCTCCTCTGGTCCTTCGACATCGGCTTTTGTGATTCCCCAAGCCTTGAGATTTAAAATATGCTTCTCGGTGAGCCGGGTTCCAACAGGGATCAGTTCCCGACCCACATGATTCTTTACTTCAACCGCAAGCACCATCCCCGGTTTGAGCCGATTAGTTTTAGTAATGGCCATTTTGCCCCCCCAAAAAATGATCTGATGGATTGCATGGAATTCCGGAAACCAATAGCTTTTCGCTCAAAATCACCTTCTCCCGATATTTTATTATCGACGAAAAAGCTTTTATTCTCAATAAGATATTAATTTTTCAGGCGGGAAACAGGAGGGCATCCTAAACTTTTGGATGAACCGGAATCAAATAAAACTTATGGTTTTTTAACCATTCAGGGGATTTTTTTCAGGAAATTCTGTCCATTTTTCAAGGGAAAAACAGAGCCCAAAAAGTCTTTGGGGGGGGGCCGGGCTCAGGAAGTGAGTTCTTTAATCAATTTCTCCCAATCTATCCTCTCGATTTCTTTTTTAGTGATAGGACCCATTTCCTTGAACTTTTGGTTTTCGGGATCATCCAGAATGGAATCATCCTCAAACCTCATTTCAGAGTTTGGCTCATCAAAATCCGTATGGGGCTCCAAGGGTTTCTGAGTTTCATCCATTTTACCCTTATCAGCGGCTCGCCCCTGGTGGTTGCGCAACACTTCAAAAATCTGGTCAAAATTTTTGTTGATGGACGCGCCCAATTGTCCAAACTCATTATTGGCGGAAGCAAAATACTCCTGGCTCAACTGGTAGTGAAGGAACCGATAGGAACTGATCTCATTTGCGCTTAGGTAATCTTCTGACGCCAGACGGTAGCGGTTTTCTTGCAGATAGATTCTGCCGCGATACACACGGGCCAGAAAATGGCAGGGTTTAATACTCAACACCATGTTCAAGTTTAGAAGAGCCACCGTCACCCGGTTCTCTTCCAGGTTTTGCAGTGCCTGGTGGAAATGTTTTTTGACTTCCGGGTTCCAGTTTTCCTTTATCCTGAAAATCGGTTCAAACAAAGGGAAAAAGAAGCCTCCGATCTTGAACTGAACCCAGTGGTAAAATCCCCTTATTTTCCTAAAACTACTGCCAGGCATGGTTTCTCACCGATGACGCCAGGAACCCTCAAAAAGAGTATGGCATATTGAAAAAACGGTTATTAGAATACCTAAGGAATGCTCCGATTCTATCCAAATTAAAAAAGCCCGTCAAATATTATCCGCAAAATTGAACTTATTATTTCGTGGCCCAACAAATTCCTCGAGTGCAAAAACAAATTTCTCCTCCTCGGAACAAAATTTTCGAGCGCCGTTTCCAGCGGATTATCCTTGGTTTTGAACTGTAAAACCCATTGCCAGCCCGCGGCCCCCTCCCCTAATTGATTAATTTCCTTGACGTTACAGCAATATTGTATTACTTTTGTACTTATGCAATGTTCTAAATGCAGTTACATTCAATTCAAATCCTCCCCCAAATGCGCAAATTGCGGGTTTGATCTCAAGGGCCAGAAGTCCTCGAAAGCGGCCTTGGTGGAGCCGGAAAACGGTTTTACCATTTTTGCCTCAGCGGGAGCGGCTACGGCCGTGGCTCATGCCACCCGGCCTGAAGTAGAAACAGACGCTCCAGAGGCTCAGGAAACGCCCGATACCGAAGCGGAGACGGACGATCATCAGGAAGAGACCTCACTGGAAGCCCAGGAAGCCTACCTCACAGAATCCGGAGATTTTGAATTGGATCTGTCGGGAATGGACAATCCAGACGCTGAAGACTGGGTTGTGGGAGCCACCCTAACTGAGGACCTTGCAGAAATTTCAAAGTTTACTTCCGAAATGTCCCTGGAAAATATTGCTTCGAGGAGGAGTGAAATGCAAGTCCAGGGACTCGGATTCGACATGATCGGCGACATGGGCTCACCAGACACAGAGAGAACACAACAGGAAGAAGCACCTTCCTTCGATCCAGAACCCACCGTTGTCGATGAAGAAATGGCGATTGCCGAAATGGAACCCTACGCCCCGAAAAACAAGGCCGAACCTGACCTGGATGAACGCGATTCTGCGCAGCAGCAGGATGAAAGTTCTTCCAGTTCCCCATCCGGCTCTCAAGAGGAAATCTCTCTGGAAACCGAATTGAAGCTGGAGACCAAGAACGATGCCAACAGCCAGGATCCGGAGAAAGAAAAAATAGACTTCCAGGACGGACCCATCGAACTGAATCCGGAACACGAACTGGAAGACCTCGACTTGGACCTGGAAACCGAAAATTTAAAAGACGAGGATGCCGCGAAGGATTCCCTCCCCGGCTCCGGTTTAACATTGGAAAACGACGACGAAATCAAACTCCCCACTGACGAAGACACCCCCAAATAAAACCGTTTCCCCTGCACCGCCAGATTTTTTCATCCAACTTTAAAGTTGTTCACCCACTTCGGCCCTATCCCCGGGTAATAAACCAAACATCGAAAGCGGTACCATTTTCATTATCCCCTTCTCGTTGACGATTCCTCCCCATTTATTTGAATTTTATCTGGAGAAGGGTTTTGCCGGACTGCAAAAAAACTGGATTTTAACGGCAAATTGCATTATAAACGTAGGTTTTTGTGGTAAGTTCCTAGCTCATATTGATTCTAAATATTCACGAAAACAAATGGACCGATGCTCCACCGGCCGGACGTCGGACCGGACAGGGCAATAGATTTTATAAATCAAATGTCAGTGCAATTTACTAAAAAACTAAAAACAGGAAAATAGGATGAAGAAAAGATACTTGCTCGCCCCCGGCCCCACCCCCGTTCCGGAAGAAGTTTCTCTTAAAATGGCGCAACCCATGATGCACCACCGCACCCCGCAGTTCAGCGCCATTTTTGCGGAAGCGGCGGAAGACGCCAAATACCTGTTTCAAACCAAACAGGACGTATTGATTCTCGCCTCGACAGGCACCGGCGGCATGGAAGGGTGCATCACCAATCTGTTTTCCCCAGGCGATACCGTTCTTGTCATCAACGGCGGGAAATTCGGCGAACGCTGGGGAAAAATTTCAGAAGCCTACGGCTTAAAGGTTGTCTGGCACAAGGTCGAATGGGGCCATGCGGCCAGCCCCAAGGACATAGAGTCCATTTTGAATCAAAATAAAGATATCAAGGGCATTCTGGTGCAGGCATCGGAAACCTCCACCACCGCCGCGCAACCGATAGAAGAACTTTCCAAGCTGACCCGTGGGCGCGATGACCTTTTACTGGTGGTCGATGCCATTACAGGGCTCGGCGTTTTCAACCTGCCGATGGATGAATGGGGGATCGACGCCCTAATCACCGGTTCGCAAAAAGCCCTGGAACTCCCACCCGGACTTGCGCTCGTCGCTTTGAGCGAAAAAGCCTGGAAGTTTGCCGACAAATCGACTTGTCCGCATTTTTACTTCGACTTTAAAAAAGAAAAGAAAAATCTGGCCAATCAAACCTCCGCCTACACCCCGGCGGTATCGCTGGTCATCGGCTTGCGCGAGGTCTTAAAGGGCATCAAGGAAGAAGGCCTGGAAAGCGTATTCAAGCGCCACGACCGGCTGGCAAGAGCCACCCGCGCCGCCGTAGAAGCCATGGGCTTAAAACGCGTCGCGCCCGATTCTCCCGCGGACAGCGCCACAGGCGCATTTGTCCCGGATGGTGTGGACGGTGGCAAACTGGTGAAAAGCATCCGCGATGACTTCGGCGTGACCCTGGCCGGCGGTCAGGATCAATGGAAAGGGAAAATCGTGAGAATCGCTCATTTAGGCTATATAGACTCTTTCGACATCATCATTGCTATTTCCGCGCTGGAGATGGCGCTTGCTAAAATGGGGGCCAAGGTGGAGTTTGGCAAAGGCGTGGCCGCCGCGCAAAAGATACTGTTGGAAGGGTACTGATAACAACCCCTAAAATTTGCAGCAACTAGACCTAAAAGATAATTCAGGCAGGTTAACCATTTATCGGAGTGACTGATGAAAGTTTTGGTTGCGGATAATCTTTCTTCCGCTGGAGTTGAAATCCTCAAAAACGAGGCAGGCATCGAGGTGGATGTCAAAACGGGCATGTCCAAGGAGGAACTGATTGCCGTCATACCCGCCTATGACGGCATTCTGGTGAGAAGCGCCACCAAAGTAACCGCCGATGTGATTGAAGCGGCAACCAATCTCAAGGTGATTGGCAGAGCGGGTATCGGCGTCGACAACATCGACGTGGCCGCCGCCGGCAAAAAAGGTATCATCGTGATGAACGCCCCTGAGGGCAACGTGATCACCACCGGAGAACATGCGATGGCCCTGATGCTGTCGATGTCCCGAAACATTCCTCAGGCCAACGCCTCGCTCAGAAATAAAGAATGGGCCCCGAAAAAATTCATGGGGGTCGAACTTTACGAAAAAACCCTCGGCATTATCGGCCTCGGCCGCATCGGTTCCGTGGTCGCGGAGCGGGCGAAGGGATTTCATATGAAAATCATTGTCCACGACCCCTACATCCAGAAAGAGCGGGCCGAAAAACTCGGGGCCGAAGTCGTGGAACTCAAGGAACTGTTGCAACGGGCCGACTATATCAGCCTGCACACCCCGGGAATCCCAGGCAAAGCCCTGCTCGGAGAAGAAGAGTTTAATTTGATGAAACCGGGGGTCCGCATCGTCAACTGCGCCCGGGGGTCCCTGATCGACGATGACGCGCTGATAAAAGCCGTCCAGTCGAAAAAGGTGGCTAAAGCCGCACTGGACGTTTACGCCAAGGAGCCTCTCTCTCCCGACAGCCCCCTGCTTAAAGTGGATGAAATCATCTGCACGCCGCATCTGGGGGCTTCCACTGAAGAAGCGCAGGAAAAAGTCGCCGTCGCAATCTGCGATCAAATGATCGACTTTCTGAAATACGGCAACGTCCGAAACGCCATTAACATGCCGTCCATCGACGCGGAGGCTCTCAAAAAAATCCAGCCCTATCTGGTGCTCGGTGAAGATTTGGGGGTTCTTGCATCGCAACTCATTGACAGCCCCATCCTCAAAGTGGAAATCCAGTACAACGGGGAAGTCGCAGGAGAAAATGTAGAACCCATCACCATATCCGTACTCAAAGGACTATTGAGCCGGTCCATCGACGGCATCAACATGGTCAACGCGCCCTTCATTGCAAAAGAACGGGGCATTGAAGTCCAGGAATCTAAAAGCAACGAAGTGCACGAATACACCAATACCCTGCAATTGCAGGTTAAAACCAAAAATGGCGACCGTAACATCACCGGGAGTATTTTTGGCAAGGGAGATCCACGCATCGTTAAATTCGATGAATATTTTCTCGAGGCGGTGTTATCCAAGAACATGCTGGTCCTCAATAACATGGATGTTCCCGGCGTCATCGGAAACCTGGGGAAAACCCTGGGCGAACATAACCTCAACGTCGCCGGGTTTCATCTTGGAAGACTGAAGCAAAAAGGAAAAGCGATGGCGGTGATCAATATCGATTCTCCGCCCACCAGCGAAGCCTTACGGGTGCTGAGGGAAACCCCAAATATTCTTTCCGTCCACAGCGTGACCCTGAAAAACCAGCCAGACGCCGCCCAATAAAAAAAGCGGCCCCGCCATGGGGCCGCTTTTCATGTATTCTCACTAAAAACCTGTCCCGCCGCTACGATTCGGAACTTTTCTCCGGTTCCGCGGGAACGCCTTCAGGCGCTTTTTGCCCGAAAACCTGCGCGATGATTTTATTGATCTTTTCCTCACCCAAAAGATTATAGACCGCATTGGCGGATTTGAAATGCGGGCTGGTGAACAGACTCAGAACTTTTTTACTGGTGTACCCAAGCATCATGAATTCGTGGGCATAATTTTCAGCCACCATCCTGAGAGTATCTTCATCGGCGTCTTCATCTCCCGTGGGCGGACCGGCATCGGGGTTGATGTCCGTCTGAATTTCATAAACATAAATCACATGCCAGCCAAACTCTGTCTTCACCGGACCCACAACCTGCCCTTCCTCAGCAGTGAAGGCGGCGACTTCAAACGCCCGGACCATCGCTCCTTTCCCAAACCAGCCCAGGTCCCCGCCGCGTTTTTTGGATGGGCATTCACTGTGTTGCTCGGCAAGGGATGAAAAATCTTCCCCGTCATCAATTTTCTGTTTTAATTCTTCTGCCAGTTCCTTGGAACTCACCAGGATGTGCCTGGCCTGAACTTTTTTGACTTTTTTTTCTTTTTGTTCGGACATGAGTTATTTTCCCGATGGCAAAAATAATATTTAAAGCGTCAAACCTGATTCCCTTGCAAAACAGGAAGGCGAACCGCTTTTTTAATTTTGGAACTCACTTAGACTTGCAATTCAATCGATCTCGCAAACAACCCGAATACCGCACTCTTTCAGTTCATATTCAGGGCACAACACTTTTTAAATTTTTTCCCCGATCCGCAAGGGCAGGGGTCATTAGGCTTAATTTTACCCTCAATGATCCTGGTCTCCGTGGGGGCCTTTAACAACTCCTCGCCAATTTTTTTGGCCTGCTTATACCTTTTCTTCAAGCGGTCAAAAAGGTCGGGGAGAGCCATATTTAAAGCCATCACCATGTCATTGTGCACCGGGTCCAGTCGGCCGTCCTCTTTCTCGCGGAGTTTTTCATTGAAGAAATAGGTGTAAGAAAAGGTCGGCGCCTGTTGATCGCTGTCCAATTCCAACTTATAAAAAGCCATTTTAATTTCGCGGTTATCGCTTCTCGGGTCCAGGTCGTAGGAATCCTCAGCGAAATATTTTTCGTCATTGTAGGAAAATTCGAGCATCTCATTATTGCGCGGAAACATTTCAAAATAATTCACGTACCGTCCAGGCTCAAACATGAGATACGACAAAGGGTTTTTCTCGCCGAACGCCTTGGCTTCCATATAACGTTGTTTGAACAGGACCAGCAACTCATCCGGAAGATTCTTTACGAACCCCTTGATGATTTCGGATTGGACTTTTGTCCACTTCGGCGTATTGGGAAGAGAGTTGGTGCTCTTGTTGAAATTGAGGAGGAAAATAATGCGGTTATCGCCCGTGTCCCTGTCGGAAAACGAAACGGTGACATGGTTGCAGTCGCAAAACGGATTGGTGCAATAGTAATCCTCCAGAACATAGGTGTTCTTGAAGTCCTCTTCCTCAAACCGGTAGGTCATGACCGAGGACTTACTTTCTTCGCTGTTAATTATCGAATACGCTTCGATGACAAACCTCCTTTTAAAACATGGCCCAGCCTGTTAACTCGTGTATCGCCCTGACGACAGTCCTCCAAGGTTTCTCATCGGCTTCGGCGCTTCGCCACTCAAATTGCGGACCGGACGGACGGATTCTTTCCCGATCTCTTCCTTGTTCGCCAGGTTCTCGTGCCCATAGCGGTAATAAAAAACCGCGGCGGTGCTATGCGCTCTTTCCAGATTCGTCCATGTGGAAAACCCTCCGCCCGGTGAAAAACTCGAATCGATAAAAATTTCCAAGCGATCGGTGTCTTTGATGTAAATATTCTCATCATAGATCCCTTCCGCTTCCTCCAGGGTGGGGAGTCTCCAGTTGTTGAACCCGGCAAATTTTTTGTCATTCAATTTTTGAATATAGTTTATCGCATCATACCAGTTCAACCATTTACTGGTGTCTTGAAAAGAATCCGTCTGCTTCCACATCAACTGTGTTTCAAAATCGGTAACGGTTCCATCGCCGTTATCTACAAACCTTTTTTTCTTTGTTTCCAATTTTGATTTCCTTTCTAAAGATACAAAAATAATTTCCCGGTAAAAAAGGTCGCTTTTTTTAGAGCAATTCATCTTCTTTTTCGATATCGCGAACCAGGCGCGTCGACCCCCGCGAGGTGCGGTAAATATCATCAAATATTTGCATTCCTTTGCGAAAACCGAACCGGATCGCCTGGATTTTATTCCTCACATCGCTGGTCCAGTAAAGAAATCCGAATCCCGGTTGAAAAACCGTCGCGTGGGCAACGGTTTCCCCCATATGGTCTTTATTCTGCTGGGTTTTATCGTACAGGCTTTTGGCCTCGGCAACCGTGGGAAGCCGCCAGCCCTGAAATCCGCCAAATTTTTTTCGGTTCAATTCCTCGGAAAAATCCCTGGTCTGGACCCAGTTCATCCATTTTCCGGTCATTTGCCAGGTATCCAGTTTCAGCCAGAGCAACTCCCGCGCCCGGTCGATGACCGTGCCGTTTTCGGTTTCCGTAAACCGCGCCGCTTTCTGTTGCTTCGGAGCCTCCTGACTGTTTGAATTTGAATCGAGACCCATAAATTGTTCACCTCTTCAACACAAAAAATGCCCCAGGCGCATCCCTGCCCCGGAATCAGTCCTTGATAGTTCGAACCGGACGCACGCCGTGACTGCGCAGTCCCTGCTTATGCCACTTATAATCCCCGTTATAAAAATGAAACCGCATGGCCAGAGATTTATCGGTTTTGTTCAAAGTTTTCGTCCAGGAAGTCTGGCCGCACCCCGGTGGAAAACCCTTGACCAAAAAGACCGTGTCTCCAAATTTATCCGTTACCGGGTTCGCCGGATCGTAAATCATTTGCACTTCTTTTCGGGTGGGCATTCTCCAATCCGAATAACCGGAGGATTTTCGTTTATTGATTTCTTCCAGATACATTTTAGCTTCCTGCCAGGAAACCCATTTGTCCAGCTCCAAATAGGAATCACTGGCTTTCCACATCAGACCGGCCACCTTGTCGGTGACGGTTCCGTCCTTGTTATCGATAAACCTGATTTCATCACTGTCTCCTGATTTCTTGCCGATCTTCCGAACCAGACGCAGACCGCTCGGGAACCCTTCGTTTTCCTTGGCCAGCCAAAATTCGTAGTTGGACCGAAGGTCGAAACCCATTGCCGCCTTCGCGCCTCGGGTTTCGCTGGTCCAGGTGGAAAACCCGCAACCGGAAGGGAAGATAGGATCCAGATGAATTTCAGTTCCTTGAACATCGATGTTCGATGCTTCCCAGTCGAACAAAGTTCTCGCGTCGGACGCGGTTGGAAACCGCCAGTTGTTATATCCGGCGAATTTTTGTTCGTTCATTTTTTTTGAATACTCAAGTCCTTCATGCCAGGTGATGAGCCTTCCCAACTCCAGCCAGGTGTCGTTTTTCACCCACATGAGACCATGCCGGACATCGGTGATCGTCCCATCTCCATTATCGATAAAAGCGGATTTTTTTTCAGTATCTTCCATCATTCCTTTCCAAGGAAATCAGTTACGGACCGGAGGCCGGGTGTGATCCTTTTTAACGAGATCTTTCCTGCAAAGTCTCGTTGCGCCAAAGCTGTATTCATCCAGGGAAGTCACTTTTCCCTCGACAAAATCAAAACGCGGACGGCGGGTCGACGTATCTCCCATGAGCCAGACATGCTTGAACCCACCTTCCGGAAATACCTCGTCAATATGTATCGTAGCGCCCCCTTTGGCGACGTTCGTCGCTTCTTCATCGAAAAGGGACGTCGCCTCATCGATCGACGGCAAACGCCAGTCACCATACCCTCCAATTTTGCGAAGATTTTTTTTGTCCGCATAATCACGCGATTCATGCCAGTTTAAGAATTTTCCCTTGTCCTGCCAGGAATCTTTTTTCATCCAATAGACCTTGGTTTTTGTGTCATAAACGACATGCGGACCCTTTTCAACAAACCGTTTTGGTTTTGTGGGTTGATCCTGAGGAACCGGAACCTGTTCAGCCATTGTAAACCTTTATCAAAAATGTGAATCCACCGTTTTCTCATCGGGCAAAGGCGCCTGCCTTCGGATAAGAATCAAAAACCCATCTCCATCATGAGGAGCCCCTTCCAGGGACTGTCAATCCCCGGTATAACCGATTTCGACATTGCCTTCATCCACATTGACGATCACCGGAACCATGTACTGACCGTTGGTGTACTCCAGCAGTTTTTCCAATCCCTTAGGGTCG
The DNA here is from genome assembly GCA_021604505.1 of Nitrospinaceae bacterium. NCBI lineage: Bacteria > Pseudomonadati > Nitrospinota > Nitrospinia > Nitrospinales > Nitrospinaceae > Nitrospinaceae bacterium. Next base: position 230,987 of record BQJC01000003.1, read on the forward strand.
CTATCGACATTCACATAGGCAAAGGATTTATTCTGCTTTAGAAAATCTTCCCTGGCCTTTTTAGTGTGCGGACAGTCGTTTTTCCCAAAAATCATGTAATGACTCATATTTTCCTTCTATCTAAACTCCATTCCCGTGTGACGAAAATTGGAGGTTGCAAATCTCTTATCGTTCGAATTTTTTAGTTTCCTGCCGCCATTCGGGTTCCCAATTGTCCTTAATGTCATCGCGAACAAGACGGACATGGGAATACTCGTTTTCCTTATGCTCCCAGACTTCATTGCCAGTCACATAGCTGAACTTCATGGCGTATTGGTGGTAATCCGGCTTCTCTTCGAAAGTCCAGGTATTGTGCCCCTGCCCTGAATCAAACGCAGGATCGATATGCAGCTCGGCTCCGGCTTTATCGTAATTGGACATGGTGAAGGAAAAAAGCGTTTTGGCATCGTCAAAACTCGCCAACCGCCAATCGTCGTAACCGGCGAATTTTTTTTCGTTCATGAGTTCGCAATAATCGTGCGCTTCAAACCAGGTGATCCCGTATCCAAATTCATCGAAGGAATCCGCCTTTTTCCACATCAAACTGTTGCGGGTATCGCTGACGGTTCCATCGCCATTGTCGACAAAACTGGGGAGCTCTTCTTCGACTAAGGCTTCCTCATCCTCATCCCACTCTTCTTCGCCTAACCACTCCTCGCCTTCATAGCCTTCCTCGTCGAGGGTGTCGGCGCCCGATTCCGCTTTTTCCTTATCCGCATCTAGGTCTTCATTTTCCAACTTTTCTTCGTCGGACATCCTGCCACTCCTAATCAATTAAAACTGGATAACGGCTTGATCAACGCGTCACAAAATACGCAAAAATAAATTCCCCTGCCCTTCGGCGGCCTTATACGTCGCGAACCAGCCGAACGGAAGTGCCCGTGGTGGAAACGCTTTGTTCCACACAAACCTCCCGGGCGCCGGGAAAATAACATTTCCAGGCGTAAGAATCGTAGCGAGTTTCACTGGTCCAGACACTAGTCTCTCCCCCGGCCTGATAATTCGCAACCCGGCGCGCGGGTTTTTCCACTTTTTGCTTCAAAAAAATTATACGATACGCTTTGTCGTTTCGGAATAAAGACCGCACTTCACTTTTTGTCGGGAGTCTCCAATCATTATATCCTAAATATTTCTGCTCATTACAAGCGTTCACATAACTGTTGGCTTCGTCCCAATTGAGCCACTTCCCCAATTCCTGCCGGGAATCCTTAACCGACCACTGGAGGTCTTCTTCAGTATCAACAACCGTTCCATCTTCTTTTATTTGAAAATTCTCGGATACTTCTGCCAAGGTTCACCTCACGGGAAAACGTGCAATGCAAAAAATCACCCAATTTCAACGGCGCATTCTTGCCCAGTTAAAAAAGTCCACGTCAGGATTAGCGGCACCCAAAAATCCCAGGGACAAGATCAACCAGAAGCGAGCAAAATCCAGAAACAGGGTGACCCGGTTTAAAAAGAATAATTTATTGTATGGGCAAGAGATTTTATTTCAATAAAATATCATTGAGAACGACTATTTTCAACCCCAATTCAAACTATCGCTCGTCCTATAAAATGGCGCAAAACCGGCCAAAACGGGAAGGGGAAAGTGTGGAAAGGCAAAACCAGTCAGCTGGGAAAAACTGCAAAATAAGCAAAGATCAAAACAGTGGTCAAACCTTTCCCAGACCTGGAAATCGAGAGCGATCGGATCAGCGCCACCCTCCCCCTTGAGTGATAATATCCCTGACTTCCGGGATCTTTTCCTGCTTGATCTTGCTGGAGTCAAATTCGCCCCGAACGAGCCTCACACTGGTGTTGAGGATATCATCGACTTCCTTGTGCCCACCCATACCGTTATTAAAAGAATAAACGTATGCGGTGATCTTTCCTCGGGTGTTGCTCGTCCAGGTATCGAACCCACATCCAGGTAAAAAAACATCGTCGAGATGAATATCGATCCCGTATTTGTCCTTTAGAGTCTTTTCTTTATCATAGAGAGTCTGGGCTTCCTTCTTGTCAGGCAGCCGCCAGTCCGAATATCCTGCAAACGCAACCTCATTTTTTTTGTTCTTATATTTTACCGCCTGGGTATGAGTGAGAAATTTTTTAATATCCAGATAAGAGTCACTCTGCACCCACATCAGGTTGGTCAAAGTATCGGATACCGTTCCATCCCCATTATCGATGAATCTTTGATGGTCGCTCATGTTTGCTCCTACTATTCCTCTTGATCGTTAATCACCATGCGCTATTTTAAAACCCGGTGCCGGTAAAAATCAAAAAAAAAAGCTGGAAGGCTTTCGCCTCCCAGCTCATTTTGAATCTTTAAGACTAAAATATTATCTTGCTGTCTCAGAACGATGACCCATGTTACTGAAGATTCCTCTTTCAGTTCCTTCGGGCATTCCCATACCAGGCTCGATATAGGTTCCAGGACGCGTGTGGTCGAGATGATAATTGCTCTGATAGGTTTTTCCAGAACCTGCATCAATTTTCCAGTCATGGCGGTCAAACCGCTGCCTTTGACAGTTCACTGAGATCGTACCCGGGCCATTGTTGGTGATGATGGACTTCATGGCCATGGCGTTGGTCTCGTATCCACCCGGAGGCAACGTTGCCTTGAATACTTTTTCCCATGCATAGGCATGAGGACCAATGTCAAACGTAATATTGGTTTCTTCAGTCTCACTTGTGTTGTAAACAACCCATGAAGCATTTTCACAGATGGCTTTGCCGCCGGACTTCACTTCGGTCACGTTGGCACTTGCCAAAGCTACAAAAGAAAATAACGCGAAAACCGTGATTGCACTAACAGCCGTCCTTCTCATTTGCTCCCCCTTTCAATAGCGGAATTAACTTGAAGATAATATAACATCAATCCCTACATTCAGAAAACCTAAACCACCTCCTATCGACTTCTTTTTATCTTATCTATTCGAAAAATTCCTGGCGCAAATTGTCGCTTTCGGTATAGGTAACCCTTCCAACTTTCATTGGCTTTTCTAGGGTCGGGCAAAAATATCAAACACCATGCGATAAGTCAACCTTTATATTTTGAGGGGAACCCGCAAGAAACACAACTCTTTTAAAATCAATAAAAATGGACCTTTCCAGGTTTTTTCGTCAAACTCCCCGTTCTCTAAACCCGGAACTTCAATGTGGTCAACTTGACCAAAGAAAGAGAATTTCTCAAAAATTTCTCCCCGTCTTCCGAAATGTCATTGACCACCAGTTGAAGAGCCCGCAGGTTTTTCAAATATTTAGCGTTTGCCAGATGGCGGGCGCCTTCGTCGCCAATGCTGTTGGATGAAAGATTCAAGGTCGTCAAATTAGAAAAAATAGCAGATTCGGTGATCGCCTTCACCCCATCGTCTCCAATATGGTTCTGTGACAAATCCAGAGCGCGTAGTTTATTCAGGCTCTCTTGCTGAGCCAAAGCCCGGGCCCCCACTTCACGGATGAATTTTGCTTTTAAGCTCAAAACCTGTCCGTCACTGCTCAAATTATCTCTCACGAGTTCCTCTATGTTCGCCATGATTTTTTCCTAATCAAAAAGCTTCATCGCAAAGCGAAGCAATCAGCCGGTTCCTGGAATGTCTTTGGCCTCGAATCCATATTCATCAAATGCCTTCCACCCCTCCTGAAGCATTTTTTTTGCGTATTTAACCATCAGATTCGCCTGAGAATGGTTGGGATCGATGTCCAAAGTTTTTTTGAGGTGTTTCAGCGCAGCTTTTACATCCTTGATTTCACCGCCATAATGTTCAATCTGCCGCGATTTGTCGATCAGGTCCGAAGCCCATTTATAATAGGTATCGGCGATTTGCTGCGGCGCATTTTTGCTGACGTATTCAACAATATCTTCATCCGCCTTTAAAAAATTCAAATTCTGAATGGCGGATTCAAACTCGCGAATCGGAATTTCATAATCTTCATTAGCCACCTGAGTGATCGTATCCCCGGCTTTATGGGCGGAATGCAGGCCGACGGAGCTTCTGACAACCGTTCCGTGGATTCCCGATATGAGTTTGCTGTAATGCAGGTTGCCAATCGCAAAGTGAATGATCGCGGTGAACTCCTTTTCCGTATCCAATTCCAGAGCCAGGTCAAATTCATCTCTGGCTTCTTCCAGATCCCCAAGCTCTACCAGGGCTTCCCCTAAATTATAATGGTGAACGCAGTTATCCGGTTCTTCCTCAATTTGCTGGCGGAATTCTTCAATCTGAGCCTCAAGGTCAAACTCAAGCTCTTCCTCCTCGTCGAACTCGGTGAGGGTCTGCCCATCCGATGGGATCAACCCGGCTTCCGATGCCTCAGCAAGAGGATCGACGGAGTCCCCCGTTTCTTCAGAGGATTCCGGAGCGTCTTCAGCAGATTCCGGAGCGTCTTCGGAATCTTTCAATTCCTCTTTTTGATTTTCGTCATCCATATTTCAACTCTTATTTTCTGCCGTCATTTTTGCGCGGCCTGTTCCGGAGAATTCACTTTTCTTACCAGCCGAATCGTCGACAAAGACAACCCCGGACCGCCTTTGGGACTGGGATAGGCTTTTCCCCGGATGAAATTGAAAGTCCACGCGTAGTCTCCCTTCTTATGCGTTTCACTCGTCCAGAAACAACAACTGGTATTTCCAAAAATCGGGTCCATGTGAACTTCATTGGTTGTCCAATAATATTTCCAGGGAATTATTTTTTCCGCTTCATAAAGTGTGGCCAATTCTTTCCGGGTGGGTAGTTTCCAATCGTCGTAACCGGCAAAACGCTTTTCGTTGATGTCCTGAATATAGCCTTGAGCCATTTCCCAGTTGAGCCATTTTTTCTGCTCCTGATAGGAGTCCTGTTGCTTCCACATCAACCCTTCCTGAAGGTCGGTCACCGTGCCGTCCTGATTGTCTTGATACCGGGGGTCGTTGGAGGGCGCCAAGGTTTTATTTTTGTCTGTCAAAGATAAAATTTGCCCGCCGAATATCTCGTCTTTACCCTCCGTTGCAGCGTTTTCAGCAAACACCACCGTTGTCATCGGGAATAACAGAACCCACACCAGAAAAAACACCTGGGAAACGCCGCTTCTTTTCATTTTATCCTTCATCCATTGGATCATCGGACACCGATCTTCCAATACCAACCCGTTGGAATGCACAGATACCCATCCATTGATTCGACACTCTTTTATGTTTCCCTTATTCTTCTTGAGGCGCCCAATCAGGCTCCCATGAGAGGCAGATGCCAGCAGGGTTCTGGAATTGCCCCGGCTCCTTGCCGATCACCCCCCATTTGGCAACAAAGTTCAGATCCGGATCAAACTTTTGAATCCTTTGATTGATTGTATCGACTACAAACACATACCCATAGGGGTCTTCAACCGCCGCCACCGGGCAATTGAACTGTCCGTCCCTTTTCCCCGGCTCCCCCATCACACCCAAACTTTCCCCCTCGCGCGAAAAAATCTGCAACCGGTTTTGACTCTTTTCAGCAACCAGAATCGTTCCATCGCGGCGAACGAGAATGCCGCTGGGAAAATTAAGCCGGCCCTGCTCCGAACCATACTCGCCAAATTTGGATAAATATTGCCCGTCTTCGTTGAATATCTGAATCCTTTGATTGTCCCGGTCGGCAACATATATATTACCTTCTTTATCCAAAGCGACCCCCGTCGGAAATTTGAGAAACCCGTCAAAATCACCGGCAAAACCAAAACTCAACAGAAAGTCGCCGTCGTCGTCATAACGCTTGATGCAATGATTGTGGGTATCGGCAACCAGGACGGTTCCAGTAGGTTCCGCGATGATTCCCTCCGGCCAGTAAAACTTTTCCTGGCCCCAGCCCTCGCTTCCGAACACATGCAGAAAATCGCCGTCAGGATCAAATTTTTGTATGCGGTGACACCCCGTATCCGCCACCCAGATGTTGCCGTTGGTGTCCACGGTGACTGCACCCGGTGTTTTAAATTCCCCTTCATTATAAGGAGGCCGGGTTCCACCGGAACGGCCAAAGGCTGAGAGGAATTTGCCGTTTCCGTCAAATTTCTGAATCCGATCGTTTCCGGAGTCTGCGATCCAGACATATAACTTGGAATGATCGACGACAAATTCTTCTGGCTGTTCCTCCGGAAGGGTTTCGCCTTCAACAACAGCAATGGCATCTTTAGGAAGGGATTCGTCCGGCGCCACCGGTTCAAGATTTTCTCCTTGTAACTCTTCTGACATAGTGCCTCGCTACTCGAATGTTAGTCGGTTTCCACGATTAAAATGGGTGAGGTCCTCAAACGACGGGCGGCTCCTCATTATTAAACACCCCATCAAATGACTGCGGATTCTAAAACCCATGAGGCGCATCTTGATCGTCACAAAGAGAAGGCCTCTTTGGAGACCTTTATTTGGAAACCAGGGGGTAGCTTCCAAATCAATAAATAACCTTGAGAAGAAAGAAATTTTAAAAAATCTGGCGTCCTTAAGTGAGTGGCAACGATGGGGTTTCTAAAGTTATGAGGGCGATCCCCCCCGGACTTTATGCAACCCAACGGCACTACTCCTTGATCATGAATGTTTTGCAATCAAGAATCTGATATTCAAAATCGCAGGCCTTCTGCAGTTCCGCCAACCGTTCGTTCCAGTTAGTTACAAAGTTATCGAGGCTCTCCGATTTGGGTTTCTTTTTCATCAGGCCGACTTCTTTCATCAACGGCTTCACCAGATTCTTATGAATCAATTGCAGGGTGTTGCGCAATTTCAAGATAACGTCTTTGGTCACCAGCTCCCGCGTCACCCCATCGACATTTTCCAGCAGTCTGAGAAATGATTGTATGGTGGACAGCTGAGTCGCATAGCTTTCAGCCAGCTGGTGGTTGTATTTCAAACCGCAATCGATGTGAGCAGGCAACAACCACATGCTGCAATGATGATCAAACTTGACCGAAAGAGTAATAAGCTTTTGCAGGTAGTCGACTTCACGGAGATCTTCCTCCTCATCTTCACCTTCTTCCAGTTCCTTTGCCGCTTTCTCTTTTTCTTTCTGGAGCTCTAATTTGATTTTCTCAAGCTCACTCAAATCCGCTAGGGAATCAACGTCCTTTGTGTCCTCACCAGCGGCTTCCTTGCCTTGTTCTTCATTCTTGGTTTCAGTGTCCTGGTCGCTCAAGGGCCAACCTCCTCTTAAAGCTCGGGTGGTTTAAAACTTCTATTTCAATATGTTGCCATCCTGTTTGGGAATGAAAGAAAGTATAGTCCTTCCATTGGGGGGTGTCAAGCGATTCAACCTCCACATTTACCAGGCTTTTTAGTCGCCAGTCGCGATACTTCCGTCTCCGGAACTCCAATGAAATTTTAAACTCCTTTGAAGAAAGCCTTGATTGACAGTCCCTTTCAGCGGGGTTATCCTTTACGGACACAAAAGCTAATCTTAACAAATATATCCACAAACCCGGACCGGGTTTCGTTCAGGAAAATACCATGAAATCGGCTCTGATTTTCCCTCCGCAATGGTTTCCCAGTCAGCCCTACCTGGCCTTGCCGACCCTGAAGGCCTACTTGGAAAACAAGGGGCACACAGTCGATCAGTTCGATTTCAATATCGAAAGTTATGAAATCTTTCTTTCCCGGAACTATTTGACCCGTTGCGTGGAAATCATTCGCCAACGCCTCTCCAAACCGGCATACACCGCCGCGGACCAACAGGCGCAAGCGGTTTACCGGCAAATCCTCTCCGACCCGGATTACCTGGAAAGCGTTTTTTCGGAAGTCGAAGACGCGGCCAATGTCCTACGCACCGAAGAATTATTTTTTCAATTCCCGCTCTACAAAAAGGCTTACACCACCCTTAAAATCGCGATGAAACTCATTTCATTCGCGCATCACCCGAGTCGCATTGATCTGGAATCATTCTTCATGCAGGGAACCCCGGAGGAAAACCTGGCCGGCATCGTGTCCGCCACACAGGATTCTATCAGCAATCCTTATCTTGGCCTTTACCGGGACCACCTGATCTCAAAGGTAAATTGGAAAAATTACGGGCTGGCGGGGATCTCCATCATCCATGTCGGGCAGGTGATTCCGGGGCTGACCCTCGCGCGTCTGCTACGCAAACAATACCCTGATCTGCACATCGTCATTGGCGGCAGCGTATTCGCTCGCCACCAGGATATTCTGAAAAACAAACAAACCCTGTTCGAAGAATTCTTTCACAGCATCATTTTATTCGAAGGCGAGGAACCCCTCGACCAGCTCATCGTTCACCTGAAGGAACATAAACCCATTCACACGGTTCCCAATCTGATCTACCTGGAAGACGGCGAAGTCAAGCGCAACGAAAAATCCAAAGCTCTGCCATACGAACAACTGGCGCGGCCCAACTTCGACGGCCTTCCCTTGGAAAAATACCTGATGCCTTACCCCGTCCTGCCCTATATGGCCAGCCGCGGATGCTACTGGGGCAAATGCACGTTTTGCACGCACAGTTTCATTTACGATTCCTACTACCGTAAGGATAACGAACAGCGCGTGGCCGAAGACCTGGACCACCTCGGCAAACGTTACGGGACAAAATATTTTACCTTTTCAGATGAAGCCATATCACCCAGCGCATTTCGCCGCATGTCTTCCGCGATCCTTTCCAAGGGAGTGGAGATGCGGGCCCTGGGGATGCTTAAATTCGAATCGGGAAATGTGGAAACTCCCGAATTGTTTGAAGAGATGCAACGCGCCGGATTCATCATGCTGTTTTTCGGATTGGAAAGCGCCAACGACCGCATTCTTTCCATCATCGACAAGGGCTGTGATCAGGCCACGGAAAAGCTGGTGCTGAAAAACAGCTCCGATGCAGGAATCTGGAATCACCTTTACCTGTTTTTTGGCTTCCCCACGGAAGAAAGGCACGAAGCGGAAGACACCATCCAGTTCACCGTGGAAAACAGCGAAACAGGAACCGGAATCATTCATTCCGTCGGGCAGTCTACCTTTGCCCTGGAAAAGGATTCCGCCGTCTACCACAACCCCGCAAAGTTCAAAATCGAACGCATCCTGCACGACCCGGATCGGGACATGGCCATCGTTTTCGATTTCGATATTAATGAAGGCATGTCGCGGGATGAGGTCATGGAGGTGTACGAAAATTTCAATGAAATCATTCAGGAAAATTTTCCTTCCAGAAATATATGGAACTTTCTGTCCCGTGAGCATTTTCTTCTTTATCTGGACCGCTTTGGTAAGGAAGAGATTCTCAACATGGCCAAAGATGAGGAATTGACGGCACAGGCCTGAACTTTTTATAGGACCGGCGAACCTTCTCCTCCAGCGCTGCCAATTTCCTGAGAATAGCAATTTGACAACGCCGTCTTAGAGAGTTTCATTGGTTGACAGCTTCTGGCGGATACCCTAAAATTTATTCATACCGCTCAGATGAACTCATAATTACGTCAGAAAATACAAGGAGTATTTGCATAATGGCAGAGGCAAAAGGCAATCCTACCGATTGGGTCACCATGAAAATTGACCCGGAAATTTTTGATGAGCTGGGTGTTCGCGATCCGGAGCAGATCAAACTGGAAACCAAAATCATGAAAATGGTTCGCCAGGTAAAAAAAGAATTGAAAACCGATCCGGACAATCTGGACAAGTTAAATGAACTGGCCACCTACTATATTGACGGCGGAAATTACCAGGACGCCATCGATATTTTGAAAAAGGTCGTCAGCAAGGATCCCAAAAATGCCCGCGCCTACAAGGTGCTCGGAACCGCTTACAGCTTGCACAAGCACGAAGACGAAGCCATTCGCGATTTGAACCGCGCCGCCGAGCTGACGCCCGATGACCCGGAAATTCATTTTAACCTTGGCGGAGTCTATATGTTGCAGGAGTGTTTCGCGAACGCCGTTCAAAGTTTTAAAAGGGTTGTCGAGCTGGACCCCACCGATATCATGGGTTATGCGAATCTGGCCGCTGCTTATGACATTCAAATGATGTATGAAGAAGAGATCATGGTGCTTAAAAAGGTCTTGATGTTCAGCCCTGAAGACAAGGAACTCCGGTCCGCACTCTCCACCTCCTATTTTAACGCCGGCCATTACGATGAAGCCCTCAACGCCGCCTTGTGCGTCGTGGACATTGACGAGAAAGACCCTCAGGCTTATTGCAATCTGGGGAGCTGTTACTCGGTAAAGAACATGGTCGACGAAGCCATCGGGGCTTTTAATAAGGCCAGCGAACTGGACCCCGAATACAATTTGCCGCACACCAACCTGGGATCACTATACGCCACAATGGGCCGACTGGAAAAAGCCATCAAGGAATTCAAACTGGCCGCCTCATTGAACCGGAGCGATGCTCTCGCCTGGTACAATCTGTACAATTGCTACAAAGAAATCGGGCGATTCGAGGATGCCGAGGAAGCCTACCGAACCTATGAAAAATTGATGAAAACCATGGGAGAAGACAGCCCGGACTCCAGCGGGGGAATCGCGGAAGGCGCGAATCCTTCCAACATACCCGGCGGGGTTTCCCAGACCGGTGGCTATGCCGGCGGCGGGGACATGTCCGGAAACGCGCCTGGAATGGAAGCCCTCACTGACGACCCGGATTCCAAATGACCTCACAATTCCTGAAGGGAATGTGAGATAGACCGATGAATCAAGGTTCCCCGCAACCCCTGCCGCTTGGGGATTTTAAACCTTCAGACCAATGGCAGACCCATATCAATTCCATTTTTTATGGAATGCTGGGTCCAAAAATCCACAACCACTTCCAAACCTACGTCAGTCTGGACCATCGGCTGGCACACACACTGGCGGAAGACTATTTCCATCAGGTTGCGGATAAACCGTCCTCTCCATCCACCCGTTTTATTCAGGAATGGGGAGTCGGCAACGGCAACCTGGCCGCCTGCTTTCTCTCCCACTTGAAAGCAATCGATTCCGAGCAAACCGTTTACCCCTTCACCCATTACGTCCTGTGCGATTATTCCGCAGAGATCCTGAAAGGCGTTCGGGCCAATCCGCGCCTCAGAGAGCACGACGGACATTTTTCCACCGTCCAGGTGAATGCCGACCGTCTGGATTGCTTCAAACCGGCTTCGATCGACAAGATCATTTCCAATGAAATCTGGGACGACCTGTCCACCAAGGTGCTTTTGAAGCATCAAGGCATCTTGTATGAAGAATACCTGCAGCCGAATCTGGACCCGGCTTTACTGAACATCGAATTCGAATCCTTTATAAAAATGTTCGAGAACAAGGATCTCGAATCCTTGCAAGCCCAGCCTCCCTTCCTCGCGGCGATCGTTTGGGAACGAAGCTTTCAACGCGTGGACATCGGCGACTGGCCTTATGCCGAGACTATCCAGGCGCAAATAGACGAGTGGACGGAGGAAATTCCCATGCCCATCAACACCGGCGCCTTCATCACCCTGGAGCGCGCCCGCCAGCTTTTGAGCCCGGACAGTCAGGGATACACCGCCTTCGATTACGGCATGTTTTCCATTAAAGAACTCAACACGGAAGGACGCCCCTACTGCAACCTCTACGGCGGGCAATACACCTTCATGGTGAACTTCGATCTGATGCTGCGGGCGGGGCAGGCCGCGGGATTCTCAGACGTAAAAAAAGAATACCAGCACCTGTATGTGGGCCGCCATCTGAACGGAAACACCGCCAGCCTGGTGGAGATTTTACAGAATCATCCGCAGGTCGCCGAAATGCCCCCCTGGGACCGGGATCTTTTGATGATTCAGACCCTGCAAGCCGTCAACTCAGCTTATAAAAGTCCGTACAAAAACAAAATGAAGTATCCGCCCATAGAGGGCACACCCAAAAAACAGCGTAAGCTGATCGCCAAACTAGTGGACAGTCTCAGCCCTCACGGTGTTCCCGATACTGTAGCTTATGTCAAGGAAAGCGAAGTTTTTGCCGCGCTGAAACCGCTCAGAAAACTGGGCTACCGGGAAAAAGACCTTAAAAAGGCCTTTCACACACCGCCTCCCCCCATTGCCTTCACCGCCATCCATTTTCGTTAAGGCGAATCCGGCGCAAACCCGGCCTTGAATTACTTTGAGCCCACTTCCAGATTCATCCTATAATAATAGTTCCAGGCATTTCATCGACCATAAACGCAGGTTCACTTTTTAAAATGCTAAGCATTTTTGTAGAAGCCAGTTGCAACCGCTACAACCGCGACGAATGCGTCGATTGCCACGTCTACGAACCCTTAGGCCACCTGCCTAAATCCGAATGGCACATGCCGCCTGAAGACGCCAAGATCATGGCCGACAGAATACGCTCGGTCGATGTCCTGAACACCCTGGCGCAACAGGAAATCAACCTGACCGGCGGCGAGGCATCGCAGAATCCTCATATCGTCGAAATCTTTAAAATCTTCCGCACGGTGACCCCCAACGTCTGCCTGCACACCAACCTCGACATCAACTCGGACCAATCCAAACGCTGGCTGAGGCTGGTGGAGATCATGAAGCTGGGCGGCAGGATCGACATCACCCTGTACCCGGTGTCCTGGGAAAAATTTCAAAAACCTCTGCTGAAAAAAACTTTGGAACTGCAAAACCGCCTGCTGGTGAATGTGGTTTTCGAGAATCTCAACAATTTAAGCGATCAACTCCAACTGCTTCTCGATTTTTTCAAAGAACAGGGAAAAACCTACGATCATGTCGTGAACCTTCTTCAGGAATACCACGACAAAGTGTCCACCCTCAGGAAGACCGATCCCGATTGTGATGAAGCGGCCTATCTCCGCCACATGGGAAACCCGGGATCTTTTGCGCAAAAGAAGGAATTTACTTTCGGAATCAATCTCCTGCCCGCCTTCAAGGTGGACGCCGAGGGGCGCCGGGCGATGGCATCCATTCCTTTCCCTAAGGAAAATTACCTGATCGAATGCCCTGCCGCGCGCGGCTCCATCGACATCATGACCGTCCGCCAGGACGGGGGCATGACCCCCTGCTGTGACGTGGGAAACCTTAAATGTCAGCCCAGATTCGGCAACCTGCTCAAGGATTCACCGGAAAAAATCCTGGAACAATTTGAAGCCTCACGGAAAATCATGGCCGCCGGCATCATGAAAAACCGGGAAAATATAAAGAACGACAAACCGGGCGCATGGGTGGAAGAAGGAATTCCGCCTTATTGCAGTTGATACCGCTTCAACTCACCCAAAATTTTTCTCTCCGTGAATGCCCAAAAAACAAGAATTTTCACTTTGCATAAAAAAACCGGCTTTTCCTTTGATCAGGGAGGAACGATAATAAGGAATTATCCTCTCAACGTTTGGCGCCCCTGAGGCGCTGTTTTAATGGCTGACCGGGACTTGAGTGAAAACGATCTGGAGCGGAAACTATGAAATACATTTTAATTCTAGTGTGGTTGTCAGCCTCTGGAGAGGAACTACATAAACAGAATTTTGTGGAATATTCCGAATTGAAAACCTGTGAACTGCATAGAGACGACGCCAGAAGCCAAAAGGGCAAAAAGGATTACCCCGTATTGACCAGTGAGGAGGAATACACCCTGAAAGATGCCTACTGCAAAGAGGTAAAATAGAAAATACCCCTTAGCCAGAATGCATGCAATCTAAGAAAAAGCGACCCATGGCCGAAGGACTAAAAAAGTCTTACGGCCATTTTTTCCGCGAATGTTCCATTCAGGGTCTAACGCCGGGCCTCCAGGACCATATTGAACGGCGTTTCCGCAACCCGCCGGAATTGTTTGAATCCACCGGAGGTCACCACTTCCCGAAGCCGTTTTTCACCAGCCTGCGCTCCCAAAGCCAAACCCACTTCCTGGCTCAGCGAGGACGGCGTGCAAACCGTCGTTGAAAACGAATAATACACCTGGCTCACAGGGTTGAGATTCTGTTCCAAAGAGTCGTTGGCGAAGGGTTCCACGATCATCCAGGTGCCGTTCGGGTCTAGTTTACTGTACACGTGTTTGGCGGCTCCCGCCGGATCGCCCATATCGTGCAGGCAATCAAAAAAAGTGACCAGGTCGTAGGATTCACCGGGAAATTCCTTAGCCTTGGCTGTTTCAAAGGTCACGTTTTTCAGTCCCTTTTCCAGTGCCAGTTGTTTGGCCTGGTCGATAGAAGGCTGGTGAAAGTCGAACCCGTAAAAATGGCTGTTCGGAAATGTCTCCGCCATGAGCAGAGTGGAATGTCCAAAACCGCATCCCACATCGGCTGCCTCACCGCCTTTTTCCAGCTTCCCCTGCACTCCGTCCAGGGCGGGAATCCAGGATGGAATCAGGTGAGCTTTGTAAGTGGGTTTGAAAAATTTGGCCACACCGCAGAACAGACAGGAGTCGTGAGCCCCCCAGGAAACCCCCTCGCCCGTGCGGAACGCATTAGAAATTTTTGGCTCGTCGGCAAACAATGAAGCGATCGAAGTGAATCCTCCCCCCATATAAAACGGACTTTCTTCATCCGCGAACACCACCGCTTGTTCCGCAGTCATGGAGAAATGGCTTTTTTCCGGGTCGTACTGTACATAGCCCGATGCGGCCTGGTTCGAAAGCCATTCTAAAACATATCTTGCCGTTGTCCCGGTGCGTTCCGCCAGGTCGTCGGCATTCAGAGGACCGTGTTCGGCAAGCGCCTTGTATAATCCCAGCTTTTGGCCAATCACCACCAGCACTCCGCTGGAAGCGGCTGCCAGATCGCCGACCATTTTCCCCATGAATTCGTGCAATTTGTTTTCATCGATGGATTGCGATTGAGTTGACATTTTCCACCTCCTTGCATCACGGTTTTCGTTTTAATTTTCACCTAAGTCATTGACATTCATTCGAATAAACCAACCGGTCGGTTTAATCTTGTGAGAAAAAAAATCAGCTGGACAGCGCTTCCAGATGATTTCGAAAATTTCTAAAACCTCTGGTAACCACCTTCCAGTCTTTATTGACCCTCGCCAGAACGATTGAACCTTCCAGCATCACGACAAATTGTTCGGCAAGTTCCTTTGCAGTCGCATGACCTTTATTCCCATTCCCACAGGCGGCGGGCAGGAAGATCAGTTCCAGACGAGCTTCCAGTTTTTTAAACAGTTTGGAAATTCGAGTGCGTATCCTGGGATTGGTTTCCGCCAATTCCATACCCAGATTTGCTAACAGACAGCCGTTGCCCCAAAGCTCTTTGGCCAGTTTGTCCATGTGGTCCACGAAGGCCAGCATTTTCTGCCTGGGGTCCTGGACCTCATTGAACGGGCCATCAAAAATTTTCTCTCTCCCGCCCTGGTGATACCATTCCAGCAGGACGAGACCCAGTTCCTCCTTTGAAGGAAACGCATGATAAAAGCTCCCTTTGCTCACCCCGGCTTTTTCACAGATTTCATCCACCGTGGTCGCCGGATATCCCTTGGACAGCATCAAACCCGTCGCGGCCTGCAATAATTTTTCTTGCGTCTTCGTGACATTCATACGCTCACATTAGACCAACCAGTCAGTCTAGTCAATAAAAAAAGCCACCTGATCCCTGGATAATGAACACGCGTGATAGAACCGGCTTGAAAGTTCAGAGTGGGCGGTGGGAGTTCATTAACCGCGGTTAAAGAAGTACCAACGGCCATGAAGACTTTGGATGGGCTTCACTCCATCACATCTCATCTGAATTGTTCGATAAGGCGGAAGAATGAGGGACCTGTTTATTTTCAAAATCGGCTTGTTTGATATAGGGGTCGGTCGTGTGGAATTGATCGATATCTTCGATGAGAGCTTTCGTTTCCTCGATCATCTTCGGAGCCAGATGTTTACTTCTGAATAAAATTGAATAACGGTCCACATATTGATTGACTGCTTCCACCGTTTTTTTGATTTGCTCGAATTCCAGTTTGCGATTGCGGTTTTCTCGAGAAAATCGACCGAACGCAACCCAATCCTTCACATCTTTCATGGTGTGTCCAAGGCCCACATTTTTCTTTATGAAGCCCTCTTCCCCCATTTCTTTGATCTGGCGGACTATGTATTCGGCGACATCGCTAAAAGGAATGCCTTTCTCCGTTTTGCACAAATAGTCGAGAGTGAACATGAGGCCAACCATCTGAGAGTCGACACGCATAGCAAGAAAAGAATGGTTTCTCAGCTCACGATTTCTTTCATATCGATCCCACATGCCCCCGTGGTCTTTAACCTGACTCACTTGATTGTGTAAGGGACCGATTAATTCAGTGCAGGGTGTTGATCGCGCATGAACGGTTCCCCCAATGAAGGGGGCGATAATGGCGATTTGTATCAATAAAGGAAAAAACGTGCGAAATTTCATCGGATTACCCCCCTTGGCAGGAATTACTAATAAGCCGATCGCATACCCCTAAAACTATACCCGGAGAAAATTGAAGTCAACCCCCTTTTGTCATCGAAACCGGTCCCAGGCGGATGAACGGAAAGGCACATCCTTCTGATTCGTCTGGCGGCATCCTGGTCCCTAAAAATATTAAAACTATCTTAAACACTGTATTTTAATCCAAAATGCCTATCCGCGTTCCAAAATTAAGGTGAAGAACTTTCCTCATAATTTCACCGTCGATCGTGTTTCCGACCTCCTCTTCCTTGGCCGGGGAAAAGAAAAGTTGCCAACAGCTGCTGAAAAAGGTTTTTCGAATGGAAAGCATTTATCCTCAAAAAAAAGGAATTTCGACTGCAGCTGGCTCCAAACTTCAGAGAAGGCGATGAGAACAAAGTTTTTTGAACGCCGGGGATCGTATGTCCGGTTTGCGACAGATGGGAGCCAGGAATCGCCGCCCTCACCGGGTTGAATAACAAATCCGATAATTATAAAATCATCGCGCCTTTGATTTTCGAATTTGACTCGAATGGAGCCCGGGTTGGACCCAACCAGGCAGAGAGTGCGACGCAGTGAGCCCCACAAAGTCTTCAGCCTCGATTAGAAAAAAGCTGATCCTGATACTCGGGACGATTATGGCTGGAATTTTGTTATTAAGCGCTTTGGAATTTCAATCTCTAAATTACCTCAACTATGTCAAGAAAAGAACGCAACTTTCCTACGAAAAGCTTCACCTGTTGAACGAATTGGAAAGTCAAACCGCTCTCGGCATCAAAGAGTTCAGCGATATCCTGTTACTCGCTGACGGGAAGGAAGTAAAAGATTTATTAAATTTTCAAGAGAATATTCTGGCAATTTTAAGGCAATTAAAAAAAGCCTCCGAATCAGAAATCGAGTTTGAAAGAGAAGAAGAAGTAAAAGAAGCGGGTAAAGAAGAACTCAAAGAACTTGCGGAATTAGCAGATCCTGTAACTCGGATTTTCAAAGACATTGTTAAGGCTTTGGATAGCTCCATACCCGAGGTGGAACGAATCAGGCTTTATCGGGAAATTGTTGAAAACCGCTATGAAGGCCACCTCCAACCCTTCCTGAAACTAGCCATCCAAAACGAATTCAGCGAAATCCAGAAAATCGGCCAGCAAATTGAAAAAAATAAAACCTCATTGATATTTTATTCCTGGAGCACGATAGGTTTTATTTTGTTTGTCTTTTTTTTCGCTTTCAGAAATACCCAGAAAACCATCATCGAACCTATAGAAGAACTTAAAAACGCCACCAGCAAACTCGGCGAAGGGAATTTTGACATCGAATTAGAGGTTAAAAACCAGGACGAAATAGGCGTTTTAGCGGAAAACTTTAAAAGCACGGTGGAGAGCCTCAGGTGGCATTACGAAAGCATGCTAAAGGCCAAAGAAGATGCCATAAAATCCAGCCAGGCCAAAACACATTTTTTATCGCGCATGAGCCATGAATTGCGCACGCCCATGAATGCTATTTTAGGTTTCGGCCAGCTCCTGAATATGGACTCGGCCCATCCTTTGTCGGAATCGCAAAAGACCAAGGTGGACGAAATTTTAAAGGCAGGAAACCATTTATTAGAGTTGATCAATGAGGTGCTTGACCTCTCCCAAATCGAATCCGGAAAAATCACGTTGTCCCTCGAGGAGGTGGGTTTTCAGGAGGTTCTCGAGGAGTTGATCACGCTGATTCGCCCCCTGGCAAAGCAAAAAGGAATAAAAGTCATTCGTCCAAAAGGTCAATTTTCCGATTTAACCGTTGTTGCCGACCGGACCCGCCTAAAGCAGGTATTGCTCAATTTGTTTTCCAATGCCGTCAAATACAACAGGGAAAACGGTTCCATCTACGTAAAAATTATAGAGGCCGGGAAAGACAGGGTCATGATCTCCATCATCGATACCGGCATGGGGATCTCAAAAGAAAATTTAGATTTATTGTTTGACCCCTTCAACAGAATGGGCCTCGAAGATTCTGGAATTGAAGGAACGGGCATTGGTCTTAACATCGCCAAACAACTGATCGAACTCATGGACGGATCGATTCACGTCGAGAGCATTCCCGATGAGGGAAGCCGGTTTTCCATCGAACTGCCCAAAGGAAAGAACCGCGTTCCAACAGAAACACCCACCTGAAGAAAACCCCGTAAAAACGCAAACCGCATCTCTTGGATTTCCATCCACGGAAACTGAATAGATTTCAATCAACCAGCAAGTTGTTTGGTGAGGGCGTCGATCATGGTGGGAATTTTGGCGAGGGGTTTTTCGGCGGCCAAACGGCCGTCTTGAAAGTCTTCGTAGCTCGTGTAAACGATGGGGTGGACCGTCGTCACGCCGGATTCGTAATACAACACATTGATCAAATCCGCAGAAGACATGAACGAGCGGTTGCCACCGGCATTACAGAGGATGCCTGCGACTTTGTGTTCCAAAGCCCCGGCGGTGATGTCTATAAAGTTCTTGAGCACGCCGGACATCGACCAGCAATAGACCGGCATGCCAAATACGAAAGCGTCCGCCGATTCCAGCAGACGATACGCGTTCTGCATGTCCTCGTTATAATCCTGAAGGCTCCTGCCGTCGCAAAACTCCATCTCCAGGGACCGTAGATCCAGCGTTTTGAAATCCAGCTTTCGGGACTGCAAAACTTTTTCCGTTTCCGCCACCACGAGGGCGGTTTTGGAATCCTTGGACAAACTCCCTTGCACGATCACGATTTTCGGCATCGTATTGCCTCAACAAAAAAGGTGGCTTCCGCCTTTCGACGCAAGCCACCTTTATAAAGTTTCAATTCACTAAAACGTTCACCTTAAGCGGAAGGGATTTCTTTCGGCGGACCTTCTTCCTCTTCACCCTCCTCTTCTTCATCCACCCAGAAGTCATCCTCATCCTCATCTTCCCCGATGGGGGCGTTGGGATCATCCAGAAGAAACTCTTGATCCTCATCCTCATCTTCGTCAGACTTGGGAGGCAAAGGAAGTTCATCCCAGATGACCACCCTGGAATTTCCCCGGTCCGCGACATAGAGTTTGAATTTGGGAGTGCGCTCCTCTTCCCCCTCTTCAAGCTCCGCTTCATCCCAATCTTCTTCGGCCTCCTCTTCCAGGTACATACCGAAAGGATCGTTGAAGCTGGAACCCGTGACATCGCGGCCCAGATTCGCCTGGTTATCATTAAAGTTTTTTTGCCCAAGAACCAGGTCAGCCGGCTGGCCGTTTTCTGTGGGACATTCCTTCCAATAAAGCACGCGATGGTTTTCCGTGTCCGAAACAAAAAGTCCGGTCCGGCCAAAGACGACATCTGTTGGAAAATAAACACCGATCTGATTGGCCCGGCGGCGCCCCATTCCCGCATTGGGTTCCCTGCTGTGAAAATCCTTTTGTCCGATGACGACATCCGCCGCCCGTCCAAATTCATTGGGCAGTTTATTCCAGATCAGCACCCTATTGTTGCCCTGGTCGACCACAAACACTTTGTCACTTTCCGGGTCATAGAAAACCCCGGTCGGAAAGCTGAGCGTATCGGCTCCGACATTATCGAATTCCCCGCGGTTGGGTTCCCGTTCATCCATCCCGCCCTGTCCCAGACAGATGTCCGCATTCCAGCCGTTGTTGAACGGGACCTTATTCCAAATCAATACCCGGTGATTGTCTTTGTCCGCGATGAACACATGCTGATCGTCTCCGGATCGAATACCCATCGGGAAAAACAAGGACCCCGATCCGACCAATCCGTCGCGGTTGGCCTCGTTGCAATCGAGATTGTCCTGCCCCATAACCAGATTGGGGATCTCACCGTCTTCCGTCGGCAATCCGGCGTAACGAATGGCACGATGATTGCCGCTGTCGACCACGTACAGTTTTCCGTCGATCACCTCTACCCCAGCAGGTTGGGAAATGGTGTCCTCTTCCGCTTTACTGATCGTAAACCCATCCAGACTTTCATCTCCCAATCCAGAGGTCATCTCATCCAGAGTGGTGGTCATCCCGCGGTTTTCCAGACAGTCGGCGAAATCCTCCTGACCGAGAACCAGGCCCGCAGGTTCCCCATTCTCTTCAGGAAGCTGTTCCCACACGAGCACTCTATGGTTGCCACGATCCGAAATAAATAAATAGTCACCGTACTTCGTGACAAATTGCGGCTCCGACAAGGTGTTGTCGCCAGGGTCATCGGCGCCGCGGTTGGACAGGCACATCGACATATCCCCCTGCCCGATGACCATCTTAGCGCCAATCTCAGGCACCACCTCTTCTTCGACTTCATCGAACTCATCGATCTCGTCGTCTTCCTCAAACTCGTCGATCTCGTCGGTTTCTTCAGAGTCGATCAATGCCGTTTCTTCATTTTCGTTCTCAGCCGACTCCTTGGAATCGGCGTCCTCGATGGCCTCTTCCTGTCCTTCTTCATTGTCTCTTTTGTCTTCAGACATGAGACCCACCTCCCTTTGTTAAAGAATCCTTTCATCTCCCGGCTCTCCCCGGCCGGGAGAAATCATCCATCCTATCGTTATCTAAATTAGCTCCGTCAAAACCCTAGGGTGTGAAGTAAAACCGTTGCCACATGGAAACCACTTTACGCCCGTTGCGATCCTGGTGTGCCCCATCCCAAACCGCAAAGGCCATCAACACCGGTTGTTTGCTTTGAAACTTTATATCCCATTTATTCAAAGAATCCAAGGTCCTATAGAAAACCACCCGCCATTTCCCATCTCTCCAAACCCCTTTTCCAAGAACATTCTGCTTGGTCTGTGGCTGAGGTGTCAAGGTCCCAAACCCTTCCGCGTTCAATTCCTCCACGGGAACATCCCTGAACGGATTTAAGGCGTCCACCGGGTTGACCTCGCCGCCAAAAATCATCGTGTCCATATCCATGCCCTTGGTGGCGTATTCGAGCTTTTCCTTGGTTTCGATTTCCGTTTGCCAGTCTGCCCGCCACTGCCAGATGTTGACGACCTTGCCCCGGTTCCCCATGCCAAAAAAAGGTTCGTTGTGCCCATGTTGGTGCAACAGCACGTCCCCAAGGGCAAATTCCATGGCGATGGCGTCCTTGAAATCCTGATGCCGGCTGGAAGAGCGGTCGGGGATGGCATCCTCCCACTCCAGACGAAAAGCGATGCCCTCGTCGTTGGCCACAGCTTTAAATTGGACCTGATTCACCGGATTGGCTCGTGCGCTCAAGGGGATCAGATGAACGTCCGTGGCCGGCACTGTTTTCCAAATGGGATGGTCGGGGTCAAAATCGATCTCTTCTTCGGTCCGCATCAATGGCAGGTCGGTTTCGTATTTTGCATTCTGCAGAATTTCTTTTCGGATATTGGACTCGACAAACGCGGCCAAAGCCCAGCGTTCAGAGTCGGTGAGATTGTCGTAGGCCTTCATGGGAGTGCCGTCCAGCCCGGTCGTCAGGGTCAGAAACAGATCTTTTTTTTCAAATCCGAACTTGAAGGTGTTGGGGTTCGTCAGATCGTAAATGAACAGGCGGTGATCCCAGATATCGTAAAGCTCATCCGCGATGGGGCCGCCTCCCTTCAGGTCGGTTCCGTGACAGCGGGAACAGCGAAGCTCATCATAAAGGTCTTTTCCCTGTTCGATATCTTCCAGGGTGCTGGCCGGAACGGATTGGATGACCACCGGGTCTTCGGGCGTTTCTTCCGCAAACCGTTTGGAAAATTTTTTGATGTATTGCACCACCGACCCGATTTCATCTTCCGTCAGGGCATCACCCCAGGCCGGCATGGCGGTTCCGGGAACGCCACGGGCAATGGTTTGATAAATATCCTTATCCAGCGGCAACGAGCCTGGCGGCGTCGATTTATGTTTGAACACGCCTTTGCGAAAATCCCGCGGCCACGGATAAAGATAGGCCATAGCCTTGCCGCCGCCATTGCCGTCCATGCCGTGACAAAACACACACATGTGCTTGTATACGGTTTCTCCCAGGGTTTGCTTGTCTGATCCGTGGTTTTTGTGTGCGGATGTTTCCGACGCTGGTTTTTCCGAAGGAGGGTAAACCCGGTTGGTTTCTTGACGCTGGCTTTTTTCAGGACCGTTGGCAAATGCCGGCCCCTGCAAAAACAAACTCAAAACAACGGTGATGAAAACGAAACGAAATTTACTAACGAACGCCAATACTTGGGGTCGATAATGTGTACAACTCCTCATTGCCATTCAAACCATCCTCTGCGATGTCGACCCATATATCGCGGCAGTTACGCCTGTAATCCACCCCCATGCAATAAAACAATGGGTGCCTATGGGTAAAGTAAATAATGGGATGTGAAAAGTATACGCTCATTCCCTCATGCTTGGCAATGGCAATGGCCTGGTCGATATCGGTACTCTCTGCCGTGGCCTTCTGCAGAATTTTGCGGATGACCATATAGTCTAACTTTCCGTCCAAATCCAGATCGTAATAGGTCGAAATCAGACCGGGAATGCTCATGACCTCCCAGCCCCTGTATGAAGGGTCTTTCCAGCCGGGTTCCTTGGGGATGTCGACTCTCTCCCGCTGGCTTGCCGGATTCTGGCTTGCACCCGGTTGTGCTTTCAGGGCTTCAACAGGAATAAACAGTTGGACCGAGATCACAAAAACCAGAATAAAAGTTTTGCGTTGTGCAGGGCTCTTTTTCCCGCTCATCTTGAGGCCTCCAGACGATTTCTCTGCAATTCCCCTCATTCATAACCTGTATTTTACGGTACCATAAAACCCGAAAGGATCAAACGTTTTGTTATCCGCCGCTGGAGGGCAAAAAAGCCCTATGATATAAGGGTTATCGCTTTAAAAAAGAGGAAGTTTTATCCCCGCCGGGAATCAGGTCCGGCTGTCGAGAGCGGAGGCCACGTCCGGATAGAGTTCAAAAACATCGTGAAGCTTGGCCATTTCAAACGTTTCTTTAGGCGCCCCTTGAAGTCCGGCCAATAAAAAGGCTCCCTTGGCTTTTTCCAAAGTCTGAAAACAGTTGATAAAAACGCTGATCGTCGAACTGTCCAGATAGGTCACGTTCTTCAGGTTCACAACAAACTGATTGAACCCCCTTTGCTTGTAAGCCTCTATCAATTTCTGAACGTCACCGGAATTGTAGATATCCAATTGGCCCTTAAGGTCCACCACGATAAAATCGTTTTCATCCCAGCAATCGATGTCGATTTTTCCCATCAAGCCCAGAATTTCTTTATGAATTTTTTCCATCACAGACCGCCTTGGTTGAAACCGTTGATTGCCATTGGTTGCATCGTACTTTCTTCCATTTAAGATAGCGGATTATCTTAGCGGGGAATTTAATACTGTTTTTCGTAGCGTTCAACATTAATTTCTCCGGTTTCACGGTTTTCCCAATAAGATTCTTTGGAAGCATCCAAATTTCTTTTCAGGAAGTCTTTACGGAAAATGACCAAAAACAGATGAAACAGGGAGAAAAAAAACAGAAACATAAAACCAAGGATTAGTTTCGAGTTAAACTTGCCGATGGCCACCCCGAATTTCATCCAACCCACGTAGACTTTTTCCAGCTTGCCGGGTGCCAGCAAGGCAAACAGAATAAAACACGAGGCGATGAAGCCCAGCACTCCCGCCACCCTGGTGAATTCCTTATAAGCAAAAATCAGGGTGAAAAGAGACAGCATGCCTCCCATCAGGAAGCCAAACGAACGGAGCATTTTAGTGGTGATTTGTGGTTGGTTCATAGACTCAGTTTAATCGCAAAAGGTTAAAGGCGTCTCATAAAAACTGTTTAACTCCCTTAAAGCAAGACCTGAAGTCAATGGAAAAAGCTCGACACCTTTCTTAACTTTACCATTAAACCCAATACATTTAATTGGGTTCATACAGACTCGTTTCCAGTGTTTGATCCAGATTTTCGGGGGATCCATCATATATCACCCGCCCGGCTTTTAAAGCCAGTACCCGGCGGCCAAATTCTCTGGCCAGTTCAGGAATATGAAGATTGCATAAAATGGTCACACCCTTTGTTTGATTGATTTCCCGCAGAATTCTCATGATGGATTTCGAAGTCGCGGGGTCCAGACTCGAAACCGGTTCATCCGCCAGAATAATATCCGGCTGTTGCATCAAAGCCCGCGCGATCCCCACCCTTTGTTGCTGGCCGCCACTCAACGTACCCGCCCGCTGCACGCTCTTCTCGTCTATACCCAGATCTCGTAAATGCCCCCTGGCCCGTAAAACGGAATCCCGGGGAAAATAGTTGATCAAGCCCGCCCAGGAGGAAAGTCTCCCCAGACTTCCTGTCAGCGCATTGGTCAAAACCGATGACCGGGAAACCAGATTGTACTGTTGAAAAACCATTCCGATCTTGCGGCGCAGGCGGCGTAACTCTCCTGGGCCGGCTCGGGTGATCTCCTGTTCCCCAAAAAATATTTTCCCGCCTGTGGGTTCTACCAACCGGTTGATACATCGCATAAGAGTGGACTTTCCCGAGCCGCTTGTTCCCAGGATCACCACAAATTCTCCAGCCTCGACATCGAATGAAACCCGCCTCAAAGCCTCAGTCCCGTTCTCATAAGTTTTTTCCAGATTTTCGATTCGCAGCATAGCAGGCATTGCCTTCCGGTCACTTTCCGCGGCCGGGAGTTTCCAGATCCAACCCCAGCAAACGGCTGGCCTTGCGAACCGGATCAAAAAAAGCGTCCAGGTCCATCAATCCACTGATCCCGTAAACGCGCTTCAAGACCTTACTCCCTTCCGGAGTTTTGGAAACCTGCTTCAAGCCCTCTATGATCCGCTTTTTCAGCTCCGCCGATAGCCCTTTGCGCGCCGTCACCGTATCGTTGGGAATATCCTCCGTGTAGGCGATCACCTTGATTTTTTTAAAAACGTCGGGGTAACTTTTGGCCACAGAGGCACGGATTCCGTCATAGGCGGCGCCAGCATCGACCTCTCCTTTTAATAACGACAGAATCACCGCATTATGAGAGCCGGCAAACATCGATTTGGAAAAAAATGTTTCAGGGTCGTGACCCTGAGCCTTCAGAAGCGCTTTTGGGTACAGATGCCCGGAAGTGGAGGCCGGGTCCACGTAGGCCACGGTTTTGCCTTTTAGATCCGCCAGTGTTTTCATGCCGCTGTCAGCCCGGACCATGATCTGGCCGCGGTAAAAAGGTTTTCCAAAGCGAACCACGATCAACAACAGGTCCACATCATATTTATCTTTCGCCAAAACATAACTGAAGGTGGCCAGCCATCCGATGTCGACTTTATCCGCGCCCATCGCCTCGATCACCGCCGCGTAACTGGTGGCTATAGATGTTGAAAAATACAACCCCGTAACGCGCCGCAACTGGCGGGCGATTTCCCGGCCCTCTTCAAGAATCACCTGAGCGTCTCCCGAAGGAACGAACATCATCCGGACCGGGTTTTTCTCGGTTCCCAGCTCAGCCGTTTCTGCATGCGGGATAGGAATAACCAGACAAATCAGAAAAGCCAAGACCCCGGCAAATAGGGGAAAGAAAGTTGCCGATGGGCAATGCCTCCTGGAATAAGGTATGTGGGAGCTGAATTTCATACCGGCATTCGTCACTGGGCCACTATATCACAACGGGTTATCAGATTTAGGCAATAAAAAAGGGCAAACCGGAAAACCCGGTTTGCCCCTGTAAAACGGTGAATCTGGAAAAATCTACTTCATAAAAGCGCTATTGATGTATTTCACAACGTCCCAGATTTCATTATCCTTCAAGGTTTTGCCATGAGCGACCATGCCGGTGCCGGCAGAACCCTTTTTGATGATGTGAAACATCTGGCCGGGTGATACCTTTTTCATCGTTTCAGCGCAGGTGAAATTTCTGGGTTTCGGTTTCAAAGCGGCGCCGAGCTTTCCGGATCCATCACCTTTGTCGCCATGACACATTTTGCAGGCCATCGGTTTAGCGGTTTTATCGTAGATCTTTTTTCCATTTTCAGCATTTGCTTTAGCGGTTTTATCCATTTTCGCAGTGCTCGATGGTGCGGCTTTAGTTTTCCGCGGCTGAGGACACTGACCTCCTGCATACGCGGCACTCACCACGAAAAAACTGAAAACAGCCAAAATCGAAATAACTACCATTTTTTTCATTTAAAGCTCTCCTTCCTTAAATTTGTGAATAAAACCTTCGCCCAATTATAAAAATAATTCTCTTTTTCACCCGTTTAACTGCCAGGATTCGAGCTTTTGAGAGATTAAATTTCCCATAATAACTGCCCAGCAAAGTATTCCTGGCCCCTTGGGGGAACCACCTGCAAAAAACCCCCACCATTCACTTGCTTAAAGACACCCAGACTGAAAATAGGAGCAGTGCATTATATTAAATCCGTTTAACCTGTCAATAAAAATTTCCGGCGATTTCCTGCAAATTTCCAGAGGTTTTGAGGGCTTCCCTCCGTTCGAGAATGCAGGAAAAACACGGATTTTTGGTGTAGGAATAAAGAATTAAATACGGGAAATGTGATATAAGTCACATTTTAAAAATCAACCGCTTAAATATCCCTTTAAAAAAAACGCCTGCTGAAAACGCAAAATGGGCTAGCTTTTCCTTGCTTTAACCTCTTCATTCGAGTATATTCGTCCCATACAAGACAACCCTAAATAACTGTTAAATTTTTTGTTATACCTCAAATAGCGTTGAGAACCGGGAAAAAACCGCTTTTCCTATTTTATGCAATGCGAACGAGGGAGGTCGTTTCCTTAAAAAAGTGTAAAACCAACCTTGGGGGAATTCCCCATCCGGGTGATGAACCAATGTACGACATCCGGAGCCCAAACGTTGGAAAAACCTCTCTACAAGAACTCAGCTTGATTTATCCCCCACACGAAATTGTGTTAATTCACAAAAATGGGGATAGTCTGGCTCGCAACCGGGGCACAAACCGGACTTATGAAATTATTTATCTAACCATCCCCGCAAGACCGGGAATAACAATAGGAGGCGAAGCATGCCTTTTTCAATAAAAAACCTCGTTTCCAAAAACAACGGCAACGGTCATAAGGGCAACGGAAATAGCCCCCTGAAGCTGGTTGGCCCAAAACCCAAATATCTGACCAAACTGGATCAGATTCCCCAATTGAGTGAGGACGAAAAAACCCAGCTGGACAAGGTCAGCGAAAAGTTCGTTTTTCGCACCAACGACTACTACCAGTCCCTGATCGACTGGGATGACCCGAACGACCCCATCCGGCGCATTGTCATGCCCGATGTCCAGGAACTGGATGAATGGGGCCAGCTGGACGCATCCAACGAAGAAAAGTACACCAAGGTCCGGGGGCTGGAGCACAAATACACCTCCACGGCCTTGTTGCTGGTCAATGAAGTATGCGCCGCCTATTGTCGGTTTTGCTTTAGAAAGCGCTTGTTCATGGATGAAAACGATGAGGTCACCAAGGACGTCTCGGAAGGTCTGCAATACATTAAAGAGCACAAGGAAATAAGCAACGTGCTCCTGACCGGCGGGGATCCTTTAATCATGTCCACCAGCAAGCTCGAGCCCATCATTCAAAAGCTCAGGCAATTGGACCATGTGAAAATCATCCGCATCGGCACCAAAATTCCTGCTTTCAATCCCTTCAGAATCATCAACGATCCTTCCCTCCTGGAAATGATCAAAAAATACAGCACCAATGAAAAGAAGATTTATATCATGGCGCATTTTAACCATCCCAGAGAGTTGACCGCCAAGGCTGTGGAAGGACTGAACCTGCTCATGCAGGCGGGAGCTACCCTCGTCAACCAGACGCCGCTGATCCGGGGTGTGAACGATGACGTTAATGTTCTGGCCGATTTGTTCAACCGGCTCTCCTTCATGGGAGTCCCCCCTTACTACGTATTTTTGTGCCGGCCCACGTTAGGAAACGAAACGTATTCAGTTCCTATCGAAAAGGGATACCAGATTTACGAACGCGCCCGATCGAAATGTTCCGGACTCGCCAAAAGGGCCCGGTTAGTCATGTCGCATGAATCCGGCAAGGTCGAAGTGGTGGGCATGACAAATGAACAGACCTTTTTCAAATATCTTAGAGCGGCAGAAGACGAAAACGGTGCTAGATTCATGGCCTTCAACAGAAACCCTGAAGCCTATTGGCTGGATGATTATGCGGAAACACAGGACCAATCTTTTGAGGGTAGTTTTCTACAGCTTTGCACCGAAAATCATGGGTAGAACACAGATGAATCTCAACCAATCAACTTGTACAAAGCTTGTTGTCTATTGACGGGAGAAAGACGGGTATGGCTCGATTGACCGGGAAAAATATTCTTTTCATCATTCCCAAGGATTATTACAACGAAGCGGAACTGGACCCTCTCTTGGAGATCATAAAACAAGAAGACGCCAGGGTCCTCGTCGCTTCATCCAAGTTCAAAGACGCCGTAGGAATGAATGGCGGAAGCGTGATGCCCGATGTGCTGGTTGTGGATGCAATTGAAGGAATCACCGGCGACAGTTACGTCACCGGAGGAACCGGAACCCGTCAGATCATCGGAATTTTCCACGGCGTGATTCTCATCGGCGGCAAAGGCGCCCGCTCCTACCTGTGGAAAGATGAACTGGTCCGGTTGCTCATTGCCGACCGCCACCGCTGTGGCATGGTCGTGGGCGCCATCGGATCGGCGGTTCCCGCTCTGATCCCGGCGCATCTGATCCATGAATTTGACGTCGCCGCCGACAACGATAAACACACCTTAAAAGAGCTGGAAAAAGCCAATATCGGACTTTCCGAAGAGAAGGTGGCCGTTTACGACCGGATCATCACCGGCGCAAACGCCTCAGCGGTCAAAGAATTCGCGGAAGCCTTCATCAGCGAGGTGAGTAAAACCGCTCAAAAATAACACCCGCCACCATTAAAACCCGTCTTTCGATGCCTCCCTTTCCTTGGCCGCTTTGATGATCTTGATCCTGAGTTTAATCGCCCCGCTCAGAGCTTGCACGATTTTGTCACTGGCATCCGGAAAATAAAGCTTGGAATTGAATTCATCCAACGTGTGGGTTTCTAAAATTTTCGCAAACGCTTCATCAATAAAGGGACGGCTCATCTGCGCGATCCCTTCAAAATAGACATTTATTTTTTCATATTTATCCCAGTTATCGCAAATGAGATTGAGGATCGTGTCTCCCGCCGGCGACCCGTCCTCAGACGTCCTCCCGGAGGGGGTGGAAGTTTGCATAATGTCGAATATTTTTATACTAAATTCACTTTCCATGAGTTCCCGTCCAATATAATAAGGAGAGCTTCCCGGCGAACGCCCTTCACCGAAATTACAGCAAAAAACTACCGGGTTTCGATCGTCACAGTTGTCATTTCAATTCGTTCGTCCGGATTGTCGTTGTGGTCCCTGGGAGAGTTGACGATTTCATCCGCCACATCCATTCCGTCGAGCACTTCACCAAACACCGTGTATTGCCCGTCTAAAAATGGAGAATCCTTGACCACGATGAAAAATTGCGACCCGGCGCTGTCCGGGTCCTGAGAACGGGCCATCGACAAAATGCCGCGCTTGTGGGGAACGTCATTGAATTCCGCCTTGATCGTGTAGCCGGGACTTCCCGTTCCATGCGCCGAACGGTCCTCGCTTTTAGAATTCGGGTCTCCGCCCTGAATCATGAAACCGGGAATGACACGGTGAAAGATGGTTCCATCGTAAAATCCCTTACCCGCCAGATCCTTAAAATTTTTCACATGCCCCGGCGCTTTATCCTCAAAAAATCCGATCTCTATTTTGCCCAGAGTCGTGTTTATTACCGCAATCTCTTGTTGTCCCTCCGACATAGTAAAACCTCTCCTTAATCCTTCAATTTAGATATAACCGGTTTGAAAAATACGTTACCGGTTTTCGATTTTGACCGTTTTCATTTCAATCCGTTCATTGGGATTGTTATTGGGGTCTCTGGGAGCGCTGACGATTTGATCCGCCACATCCATTCCCTGTGTCACTTTTCCAAACACCGTGTATTGCCCGTCTAAAAATGGAGAATCCTTGACCACAATAAAAAACTGCGACCCGGCGCTGTCCGGGTGAGTGGAACGAGCCATGGAAACGATTCCGCGCTTGTGAGGAACATCGTTGAATTCCGCTTTGATGGTGTAGCCGGGACCGCCCATACCGTGCTGGGACTTATCCGTACTTTTGGAATTCGGATCGCCGCCCTGAATCATGAACCCTGGAATCACCCGGTGAAACGTGGTTCCGTCATAAAACCTCTTTTTTGCCAAATCCTTGAAATTTTTGACATGCCCTGGAGCTTTATCGTCCATAAAAGAGATTTCAATCGTTCCTTTGGTGGTTTCGATGACGGCCACTTCTTCGGCCTGAACCACAGCGGCCATCGAGAAAACACCCAATATAACCACTCCAACCATCCTGTAAAATACGTTCATCGATCCTCTCCAAATAATTCTTTGCTTATTAAATCCAGATCTTCGAATCCGGTGTCATATACAATTTAGAGGCAAACTATTTTTCAAAAATTCCAAAGGTGGTAGACTGACTCCATCCAGAAAACTTTAGGGGATCAATCAGCCCCCATCCAAAGGGCAAAAAAGTCCTTTAAAGTCATAAGAAATTGGAATTCAACATTCTAAAAAATAGCCCGGTGAATGTCAAACCAGCGTGACGGAAAATGAAGCTCAGAGCCGGTTTTTTATTCTTTAACTATTTGCTGACGGCGATGGGCCTGACCTGTCTGGCGTTCAGTCAGGTATTTTCCCTTTTAACAGGAATATTTTTATTATCCGGTCTAAGCCTCTGTCTTGTTCTGGAGGTCAAGAAAATACTTCCCCTAAAACCGCCCGTTAGAATTTTATCTTCCAGTTGGGCGCTCCTGGCCCTGCCCTTCCTTTATTTTGGTTTCGATATTCCCCTTCTAGATCTGTTGGTTTGGTTTTTGGTTTTTCTGCTTTTTTCCCGGATAATTTTGAAAACCGAGTTAAACGATTACCTGTTCGGATACATGCTGACTCTCATTTGCCTTTTGCTGGGAGCCATGGTCATCCACCAGTTAGTGTTCGCTGCCCTTTTCTTATCGTTTTACATGGTTCTCTGCTGGGGATTGATCCATTACAACCTGATGGCGGAACGCATAGGAAGCCACAGCCCGCCGGAGGTGTTTAACCGGTTTAAGGGCAAAGAGTCTATCCGCGGCAGCTTAATAGGGTTCTCAGCCGGGTTGATGACGCTGAGCCTGATTTTAACCACCTTGATCTTCGCCGCCTTTCCACGTTTTGGCGCGGGGCTGGTCCCGTCCGGTCCGCCAACCCCCGTCAGCGGCTTTTCCGAAGCGGTGCGGTTGGGGGATGTGGGGCGCATCAAAAAAAATGACCAGGTGGTCATGCGCATCGAATTCAATCGGGACGGCAAACCCTACCGCCCCCAGGGACCGGTGTTCTGGCGCGGTGTTGTTCTCGATCACTTCAACGGCAGCGCCTGGTTTTCCACAGCCAAACCCAGATGGAGATACTTCAACCAGCCGGGGGTTGGCACCCGGCTGTTCCCGTTTGATCGCGGCCCAGGCCTGCTTCGGCAAAACATCTTTATGGACGGCTTCGACTCCAATGTTATTTTCACCCAGGGGGTTCCCCTGTTTGTCGATGGGGACTTTCACCATCTGCAGATCAATATGAATTCCGCTCTGAAAACAATGGATCAAAGCCCGCACCCAAAATCCGTCACTCTAATTTCCGATGCGGCCGCTTCATCCAAAAGCCGCAACCGGGACCCATTCGAAATAAAATCCGAGGCGCAGCAAAAACGGTTTCTGCAACTTCCCGATGTGAGTCCTGAAATCACCCGGCTGGCGAAAACCCTGACCCGGAATGCGGCATCCTCAGAGGCCAAAGCCAACAGTATATTGAATCATCTGCAAAGCGATTTCGAATACACCCTCGATATGAAAGGAAAACCAGGCCAAACCACCCTCGACCATTTCCTGTTTGACCGGAAAAAAGGCCACTGCGAGTATTTTGCATCTTCTATGGTCGTGCTTCTCCGCATCGCAGGCATTCCGGCTCGCCTGGTGAACGGTTTTTTTGGAATCGAGTGGAACGATTTTGGGCAGTACATGGTGGTCCGCCAAACCCATGCCCACTCCTGGGTCGAAGCCTATTTTCCAGGCAAAGGATGGGTCGTATACGACCCCACTCCCGCCGACCCGGCGTTTTCTGAAAGCGGTTTTCAAGACCCCTTGAGCCGCGCTTTCGATCTCTTACGATTGAACTGGCAACGGTACATTGTCCGCTATTCCCTGAACGACCAGTCCCTGATTTTCAGCCGCCTCAAATCGACTGGGGAAGAAACTTTACAAACCCTGCAAAAACTGGGAACAATCGAGAGGAAGGAAATAAAATCCTTTATTTTCGATAACCTGGAGATTTATCTCCTTACCGTCGGGTTCGGAATTTTATTGATTGTTGTCTGGAAAAATCATCTGTCCTGGCGGCTGTCTGCGTCTTCCCGCCACCCATTCCCTGCCTGGCTGTACCGGAAAATGCTGGGGAAATTGAAAACCCTGGGAATCGAAAAACAACCGCATTGGACCCATAGAGAGTTTCTCCAGAAACTCACCGCCCTGCCCCCCGAAAAACGCACTATTGTTGAGAAAATCACAGCTACCTATGAGAAATCACGATTTGGACAAACCCCACTACTGGCAACAGAAAAAAAAGAACTATTGAACCACCTGCGAAATATCTGAGTGCCGGTTGCAACCCCTATCACCCGCAAATGTTGCAAAATGTATTGCAACTATTGCAACTTTGCTTTACAACAGATAGTGGTTTTTTCATAATTGCTGACAAATCAATTTTCCGTGGAACTGAAATGGACTCGAATTCTTCAAAATATCTCAATAAGGCGCTCAATGTCCTGAACGAGGCGGTTTTCGTCTACGACGAAAATATGCAGATCAAATATTTCAATGACGCCGCCGAACGCATCACCGGATTCAGTAAAGAGGATGTCATCGGTAAACAATGCGTCACCCTGTTCAACAAAAGCCTGTGCTTGAACAACTGCGTCCTCTGCCAAACGGTCAAAAATGATCCGTTGCAGGAGCTGACCCAGTTTCAATCGCCTTTCTTCCGAAAAGATGGAGCCAAGCGGTCAGGGGCTTTCAAGGCGGGTCTTTTGAAACGCGAAAAAAATGGAGCCGTGGAAGTCCTGGTCGCTCTGACCGACACCACAGAGATCGTCGATCTCAAAGAAAAACTCAGCCGCTCTTTTAGAAACATCATCGGCAAAAACCATTTAATGCAGGAATTATTTCGCACCATTCGCAATATTGCCGCATTCGACACCACTGTTCTCATTCAGGGAGAAAGCGGCACGGGTAAGGAACTGGTGGCCAAAGCCATCCACTTTGAAAGTCCACGTGCCGGGGAAAACCTGGTCACCGTCAATTGCTCGGCTTTTTCAGACGACCTTCTGGAAAGTGAGTTGTTCGGCCATGTTAAAGGTGCGTTCACCGGAGCGGTGCAGGGAAGGATCGGGCGTTTCGAAGAAGGCAACGGCGGCACCATCTTCCTCGATGAAGTGGGAGATCTGACCCCCAAGGTGCAAATCAAACTGTTGCGTGTCATTCAGGAAAAAGAAATTCAGCGCGTCGGGGAAAACACCACCCGCAAGGTGGACATCCGCATCCTCGCCGCAACCCATAAAGACCTCATGAAAGAAGTTAAGGAAGGCCGCTTCAGAGAGGATCTGTTTTACCGGTTGAACGTCGTTCCCATTCACTTGCCGCCTCTTAGAAAGAGGAAAGAGGATATTCCGCGTCTGGCAAGGCACTTCATCAAAACCTGGGAAGGGGTACACAAAAAAGCCATCGACAAAATATCCGACCAGGCGCTGGGAAGGCTCATGGATCACGACTGGCCGGGAAATGTCCGTGAGCTTGAAAATGCCATCGAACACGCCGCGGTTAAATGCAAACGGAAAGTCATCGAAGTGGAAGACCTTCCGGTGGCTATGACGTCTGCCTTACCCAGGAAGGCCAAGAGCTGGAAACGCAATCAGGTCACACGGGAAATGATTTTAAAGGCATTGGCCGAAACGGGCAACAACCAGACTCACGCCGCCCGGAGTCTGAATATTCACCGCATCACCTTGTGGCGAAAGATGCAGGACTTCCAAATCGAAGTATAAAATGGGAGGAAAGGTGGAAATAATCTTTACGAGGATATCATTTAATTGTCATTGCGAGGAGCCCGCAGCGACGAAGCCGTGGTACCCTTCATTAATTTTCGTGCCCTAAAGGGTAAATCCTGAAT
Organism: Nitrospinaceae bacterium; assembly: GCA_021604505.1. Classification (NCBI taxonomy): domain Bacteria; kingdom Pseudomonadati; phylum Nitrospinota; class Nitrospinia; order Nitrospinales; family Nitrospinaceae; species Nitrospinaceae bacterium. Next base: position 265,533 of record BQJC01000003.1, read on the forward strand.
ATCTGGATCTACCCCTTCGGGGCACGAAAGCTCGTGAGTATTATAACGGCCACGCCGCTTTGCGGCTCGCGATGACGACAAGAAGCCTCTTTCCAGTTTAAATCACTGCCGTCTACTTGATAGATTTAAAAATAGAAGGATCCTCCTTTCCCTCGGCTGAAAGCATCCCGATCGCTCCTTTGGTGATCCTGAAAATGCTGTGGTCCACCAAAACGTAGGTCGCAGGCACATCTACCTTGAACTCAACGATGGCGGCTCCCGCCGCCGGGACAAGTGTCGTTTGGACATTTTTGTTGACCAGCCCTCCAATGGCGCCGCCAACATAAACCTTGTCAAAAATTTCCCCGATCATATGAAGGGAAGAAATTTTATTGGGGCCGATATTACCAAAATAGATACGAACGGTCTCACCGACTTTGGCTTTCAAAACATTGTCCTCAAGCAACCCGCCCACTTTTCCATTAAAAACCACCCTGTCCGGATTTTCACTCCCTCCCTTGTCGTAATCCAACTCGTAGATTCCCGGATCATCATCGGATTCTTTCAAGTAAAATTCGCTTTGCATGACATAATACTCGCGGTCCACCGGCGGAAGCCCGCCTTCAGGCTCCACAAGAATCAAGCCATACATGCCATTAGCGATATGCATGGGAATACTGGAAATACCCCCGGATGCACAATGATAGATGTATAAACCCGGCGCCAGGGTTTTGAATTTAAAAATGCGTTCCTTCCCAGGGTCCACATCATTGACGTGAGCCCCGCCGCCCGGCCCGGTCACCGCGTGGATGTCGATGTTATGCACCTGAGTGCTTTTCTTATCGTTGGACAAATGAAATTCCACCGTGTCTCCCACACGCACTCGCACCATAGGCCCAGGAACGGTGCCGTTGAAACTCCAGAATTTATATTTTATTCCTTCGCCTAAATCGCCTACATATTCCTTCGCTTCAAAATTCACGACCACCGTGGCCGGTGAAGTTCGTTTAATGGGAGCCGGAACATTAGGAGCGTTGGTCAGCTGGGCTTTTTCCGCAGCATGACTGTTTCCTGCCACAAGCAGGCTCATCAAAATCCCATAGCCAGCCCATCCCATCCGCTTGCCAAGACTTTTACCTATCATTAGAATCCTCCTGAATTAAATCGTTACCTGGTAACTGATGAATAACTAAAGCAGTTCAGTAATACAATTTCTGCGCCAAAACCGATTCTTAAAAATTTATCTTTTATTTTCAATGAGTTAAATGAATTTGGGTTGAAAAAAACGCACCCAGCTGAGACTCCATTTTATGTTGCACTAATCTAATACAACACGTAATTGTTGCAAAGGTCACCTGAGTTGGTGGCAACAGGAAGGGAGGGGTAAGAGCGGGTTTTTCATGATTAAAAGCGCAAAGCCTGACGGTAAACCGTCAGGCCGCTTCCACAAATTTTAGATTTAAGGCGCCAGGAAGAAGAGTACAGGTGAGGTCGGACTGCTCCGCGGGGGCTGCTCCCCCCACGGAAAATTCCAGTCACAGCATTGACATCGCCAGGAGAACAATCGTTCTCCCGCTTTTAAAAGATCATTTAATCGATTTGAAAATGGATGGATCCTCTTTACCGGTGGCGGACAGAATTCCCACCGCGCCCTTGGCCACACGGAAAATGCTGTGGTCCACAAGCAGGTAATCCCCCGGCACATCTATCTTGAACTCGACGATGACCGCTCCCGCGGAAGGCACCAGGGTGGTCTGCACATTTTTATTCACTGCACCGTCCAACGATCCTTCCATATGCACCTTGTCAAATATTTCACCGATGATATGAAAAGAAGAAGCACCGTTCGGACCGATATTGCCGAAATACACTCGGACCGTATCTCCCGCTTTTGCCTTGAGCGCGTTGCCGCCCATCAAAGCGCCCACCTTGCCGTTAAATACCACATGATCGGGATGCTCCGCCAGGCCCTTTTCCATGGATAGTTCCAACACACCCTTTTTTTCCGAAGGCTGGGTGAAGAATTCGCTTTGCACGACATAAAACTCGTGGTCCACCTTGGGAAGTCCGTTTTCAGGTTCCACCAGAACCAGCCCGTACATGCCATTGGCGATGTGCGCGGGAATATTGGGCACGGGCGATGCGCAATGGTAAATATACAAACCCGGATTCAGAGTTTTGAACTGAAAAACCTTTTTATCACCCGCTCCCACGAGGCTGGCCTCCGCCCCACCGCCGGGACCGTTCACCGCATGAATATCGATATTGTGAGGAAACGTACTGTCTTTATGGTTGGATAAATGAAATTCCACGGTGTCTCCCACACGCACCCGCACCATCGGACCGGGAACCGTCCCGTTGAAACTCCAGAATTTGTATTTTTTGCCATCGGCCAGTTCCCCTTCGTGTTCCTTCGCTTCAAATTGAACAGCCACTTTGGCAGGGGAAGTCCTGTTTATAGGAGCGGGAACCTTGGGCGCGGTGGTCACTCCTGCCTTTTCCACAGCATACGTATTTCCAGGTGCAAACAACATAAACGCGATTCCACAACCAACCAAGCTTTTCCAAGGACCTAAAATTTTTTCTGCCATTTTCCACCTCCTTAATTAAGGGAATCCAATATTAATTTCAACCCATAGTGATTCAAAAAAACCGAAACGTATGGCCATTTTGTCTGAGCGGCCTTTAAGCAAGTTGTAACTTTTTATGACTCAAAAAAGGACAGGTACCCTTAAGCAAAACCCGTAGATTCCCTTAAGCAAAACTGGAGGGCGGATATTATGGCACAACCCCTGCGTAATTTAAAACCGCAATGGCACATAAACCGTTGACAGCCGTATCGCGATCAACAATAATAGGCTAATTCACCACTTTATAACTATTTACAAGCCATTGGAGAAAAACGGCTGCGGGCCTTTTAAGCCAAGGCATTCACACCGGACAAATTTAACAAATGGACGTGTACTGGGAGCAGTTCAAAACGCCTTTTCTCTGTTTTGCGGGGTTTTCCGGCGTCGGGAAGACCACCCTTCTGGAAGGCCTGATCAAACGCTTCAATGCCGAGAACTTCAGCGTCGGCTATTACAAACACGACGCCCACCGGTTTCGGATGGATAAGGAAGGCAAGGACACCGACCGTGCCAAACAGGCGGGAGCAGGAATCATCGCCATCAACGACCCCAGCCATTTTGCAATGGTGGGTGACAATGATTTCCGAAAATGGACCATCACCCACGCCCTCGAACAGTGCGACTGCATACTCATCGAAGGCTACAAAAAATCTCCCTTTAATAAGGTGGTTTTTTTAGACGCCAAAGGATCGTTGCCCATTCCTGTAGACACTCCGGGAATCAAGGCGATTGTGCATCAGGGAGTGATCGGCGATGCAAAACTTAAAGCGCTGGATGTTCCGGTATTCCACCGCGACGACCTGGAAAACATTTACGAATTTGTGCGCAACCATTTTGTCAACTGCGCAAGCTCCCTGTATGGCGCGGTGTTTGTCGGCGGACAAAGCAAGCGCATGGGAAAACCCAAATTTTCACTTTCTTATAATGGCGTGTCGGAAACCGAGCGCATGATAAAAGTCTTGAATCAGTCCTGCGATAAAATTTTCCTTTCGTCGCGGTCCGATCTCGATATGGGGCCGCTGGCCGACCGGGCTGGAGTTGACCGGGTCAACGACGACCACATCGGATTAGGACCGGTCGGAGGACTGGCCACGCTGATGGCGGCCCATCCCGACAAAGCCTGGATGATCACCGCCTGCGACATGCCCTTTCTGGACATCAAGAACTTTGAAATCATCCTCAACGAGCGCGACCCCTTAAGGTACGGAACCTGTTTCACGCAAAAGGGACAACGCGGTTTCGAGCCCATGTGCGCGATTTACGAACCCAAATTCATTCTGCCTCTTTACGAAGCCATGTCCCGGCGCGAGCTTTCCCTATCGCGAATCATCAGAGAGCTTCCCTTCAAGCTGGTCAAAGTACCGGAGAAGGACCGATATAATTTTATGAACATCAATACTCCCGAGGAGTATGAAGTCGCCCGTGTCAAACGGGAACAGGAGAATGCCGGATTATGAGTCAAGTCACCGTCGATCAAGCCCTGGAAATCATTCTCGCGAAAATAAAATTTAAGGGGGTCGAAAAAATTCCCATCGGAGAAGCGCTGGGCCGCATCCTTGCGGAAGACATCGTCGCCCGCAGGAACAACCCGCCGCTCGATAACTCCGCCATGGACGGATACGCCCTTCTCGCGGAAGACATTCAATCCGCCAGCCCGGAAAACCCCGTGCCGCTTAAAGTGACCGAAGAAATCGCCGCCGGGTATCAGTCCGAAGCCACATTGAAATCAGGGCAGGCGTTTCGCATCATGACCGGCGCTCCCATTCCCAAAGGGGCGAACGCGGTGATCATGCAGGAGGACACCGAACGAAACGGCAATTCATTATCAGTGATGGACAAGGCGGAGGTTGGAGAAAATATCCGCGAAGCCGGCGAAGACGTAAGAGCCGGAGAAACCGTGATCGCAAAAGGCAACCCCATCACCCCGGCGCACGTCGGCATGATGGCGGTGGTCGGTCGGTCGCAGGTTTACGTCAGCCAACGGCCGCGTGTTGCGATTCTTTCCACGGGAGACGAGATCCTCGATCTCGACGAGCAACCGACGGGACCCTGCATCTATAACAGCAACGGCTACATGCTCTCGGCCCAGATTCGCTCCGCCGGCGGGATTCCCGTTTATCTGGGCATCGCCCGGGACACCGAAGAAGATCTCATGGAAAAATTCCGCTGGGCTCTGGAGTGCGACCTCGTCGTTTCCTCCGGCGGCGTGTCGGTGGGAGACTATGATTTGGTCAAAGCCAGCCTCAAGAAATTGGGCCAGGACATGCTGTTCTGGAAAGTGGCCATGAAACCGGGCAAACCCCTGGCGTTCGGAAAAATCGGCGAGACACCCATCTTCGGACTGCCGGGCAATCCTGTGTCCTCCTTTGTTTCGTTCGAGCAATTTGTCCGCCCCTCCATCCGCAAAGTTTTGGGCTGTGACCGGTTGACCGCCAAAACCGTTCAGGCGAAATTGACCCGCACGATTCATAAAAAACCGGGCCGGCTGCATTTTCTATCCGCCATCGTTTCCTGGAACGATGGCGAGACCACCGTCACTCCCGCACAGGAACAAGGGTCGGGAATTTTAAAATCCACCGTCACCGCCAACGGACTTTTAATATTCCCCCTCGAAGCGGACGAAATTAAAGAAGGGACGGACGTGTCCGTTCAGTTGCTGGAATGACCCGGTAGCAGGAAAGAAAATAATACAGTTGTTTAGAAAGGAAAAACATATTAAGTTGATGGGTGGCCAATGAGTTCTCATAATTGCGCATCGTGTTTCATGGGGGTTGCCTTGGCGTTCCCTGAGGGTTCTCATAACCTGCATTCGTCGACCTTTTTAGTTGTTTGAATGAATCGTAAAGCCTTCTTCAAAGTTGCAATGAAATTTAAGAAGATTCCCATACTCTTCACCCTCATCTTTTTTCTTCCCCTGTTTTCCGCATCCCTTTTCGCCCAACAGGGGGAATCCGTCGCCAGCCTCGACCGTCTGGTGAACCAAATCGATTCTATGTTTCCCCCGGTGGAGGGATATGTCATTTTCGTTGACGGGGAAACCCTGACCCTCGACCTCAAGCAGGGACAGGCAGTCAAAGTTGGCCAGAAACTGGACCTCATTCGTTACGGTGAGGACATCATCCACCCCGTGACCAAGAAAAAAGTGGGTAGAAAAGAAACCGACCTGGGCCGGATTGAAATCCTGGATGTGCGCAAGGACTTCTCCCTGGCAAAGCCAACAGATCCATCCACGGCGGTTCAAGTGGGCGACGGCGTACGCAGTCCATTTCAAAAGCTTGCATTTGTGGTCGCCCCTCCGAAATTGGCGACCAAAAAAAGGGTGGACGTCGACCGCCTGCGGTTGAACCTGGAAGACCGGCTGAACCGTCACCCCCGGTTTGAGGTCCCGTCGTTTGCACTTGGCGTCTGGCTGTTGGAAAACAATTTGGACCTGAAAACCATGATGACGCCGGAAAACCTGGAAAATCTGGCGGGGAAAGTTCAGGCCGACTATATCCTCATTCCGACGATTCAATCCATACAGAACAAGATGGTCCTGAACTACCAGTTGTTTTCAGCACTCGACGGAAAACTTGAAAAGCAATCGAAGATTTTATCCGACCAATTGCCCATCGCGCCTGCGCCAAAAGTATCTAAAAAGACTTTGCGGGGAGGGCAGGAAGAAGACGTGCAATCCAGTTTTGCTCCGCGCCGGGAAAGCCTGCTCAAGTTTATCGACAAACACGAATTCCCCTTTGTTATCGTTGACTTCGATATCGGCGACGTCAATGGCGATGGCAAGGATGAGTTCATAATCATCGACCGTTACCGGGTGATTTTTTACCAGTATCACGATAACAAGTTCAAACGAATCGCCCAGGTGAAAACCAAAAAAGGCATCAACTACTTTTTGGGGGTCGATGTCGGCGACATCAACGGCAACGGCAGAGACGAAATCTTCATCACCAATCAGATGGACAGCAGACTGGAGTCTTTCGTCCTGGAATTCGCCCCTGAAAGCAAAAAGCCGAAGCCCATCTGGAAAGATGTCAACTCCTATTTCAGAATCATCCGCCCTTTTGATTCCAAGCCCACGCTTCTGGCTCAAAGCCCAGGCTTTCAGGACCCCTTCAACGGTCCGGTTAAGACCATTAATTACAGTGAAGACCGTTACCAGGAAGGCGCCGAATTAAAATTCCCTTCTATATATGGAATGGAATTTATCATCTACGGATTGACCCAAACAGACTTAAATGCAAACGGTTTGCGCGACACAATTCTCCTTGACAAGGAGTATCATTTGCGGGTATATTCTGCGAACGGCCGTTTGATAGTAAAATCAAATGATTATTATGGCCATGATCCAAGAATGATTGACGTTGGGGTCAAAGAGGACGTTGCAGGGATCGTCACACAGGGGGAACCTGTTCGTTTTAGAGGACGATTGCAGTTTGTCCAGGTGAACGACAAAAAATTCCTGCTTCTGCCAAAGAACCATATGTTTGGTGGAGGAGAACTGGTCAAAACCACCTTCGTGGAAAACAGCAATCTGGTGGTTTTGAGCGTTACGCGAGAGGGGTTTGAAAAAGTTTTTGAGACTAAAAAACAGCGAGGCTACCTTTCCGCCTACCAAGTAATGACCCTACCCAACAACTCAAAACAAGTTCATGTCGCCATCGTATCGAAAAAGGGGCTGATCGGTCAGGAAACGAGCACCATTTATTCGTACGATTGGCAGAATTGAATACATTTTGGAAAGTAGTTTTACGAAAAAAGTTGACAAATCATCATAAAATAGCGAGTTCGGAATCGGGATTGGAGGTGATGGATTACAGGGTACCGATAATTTAACCTAAAAAGCGCTTGATTTTCATTGTTTTATAAATTATACTTTCGATGTAATGCTATCTACCCGATTTCGGGTACCCCCCCAACGAGACAGGATAAAACGTTACAAAATTGAGTTTTATTAATAATTGGCAGCGTTTTTTTACTTTCTTTAAGAACCATTCTTCTTTGGAGGAGACAGGTATGAAAAGGAATTTCTTAGCAGTAGGCGCTATGGCAGTCACGGCCTTGTTGGTCGGCACTTCCGTTGCGCAAGCAGTGAGCGTGGAATGGGGCGGACAGCTCCGGCCCCGTTTTGAGTACAACGAGCAGGCCTTTTTTAATGCAACAGGTGCCCCCGCAGCAAACCAGGGTACCCAGAATGGCGATTATTTCGTCAGTTCGCGGATTCGCCTGCATGCAAAGGCAGACATCCTTCCCGACACCAGCGCCTTTATTCAATTGCAGAGTGTTCGTAACTGGGGTAATGATCTGGATGCTCTTAGTGCCAACCAGCCTCAAACCAATGGCGCAGGTCCAGGCGGCGGCGGTAGCTCAGGCGGTTCCGGAAACGCGGCCTTTGCGCCCAGCGATAACGATCAATCAGTTGGCGTCCATCAGGCGTATTTCACCCTGAAAAACTTCGCCACCTTGCCCGCAGACTTGAAAGTCGGACGGCAGGAAGTTGTTATCGACGGACACCGGATTTTCGGTAACACCGGTTGGACCCAGGGTGCCCAGACTCACGATGCGGTTCGCGTGACGCATTCCGAAGGCAATCACACGATTTCCTATGTTTACAGTCTGGCGAACGAGGGTTCCCGAGGAACTGCAATAGGCAGCTCTCCCAACGACGATGAAGACGTCGAAGTCCATCTTGGTTACGCCAACCTGCAGGGTATTCTGGGCGGCGGGTTGTCCCTTTACTTTGTAGGTGTGGACGATGATTGTTCTATTGCTGCAGTAGCTGCTGGCACCTGTGCCAACACGGCAACAGGCGTCCTTGACAACAACAATTACACAGTGGGTGTTCGTCAGGCCGGCCAACTCTTCGGCATTGACTACCGCGGTGAGTTTTACTACCAGTTTGGTGACGCGGAAGGCGATGCTGGAGCGGCCAATGTCACAACGGGTGTTGGTACCCCATATAGTGGTGTAGTGGGCGCAAGTGGTGGTCTGAAAGATACGGACCGAAGCGCTTACATGTTTGGCGCCCGCATCGGCAAGAAGTTCAACAACGTCATGTGGAAGCCCTCCATCACGCTGTGGTACGATTATCTTTCTGGAACCTCAGATTCCGATGCACGCAAAGGGGATTTCAAGACTTTCAACACCCTGTTCGACACCGGTCATAAGTTCTACGGTTTCATGGATCTTTTTCTGCCCGCCAACGGAGCCAATACCAATTTCCTCGGCTTGGTTGACTATGCAGTCAAAACATCGATTCAACCCGCCAATGGCTGGACTCTTAAAGCCGACTGGCATTATTTCACGACCGCTGAAAGCATTGGCGTCAACAGCAACTTTTCAGGTTCCGATGCCACCAATGGTGATGGCAACGCGCTTGGAAACGAGGTGGATGTGACCCTCGTACACAAGTACAACGCCAACACCACCATCAGCGCTGGCTGGTCCAAGTTCTGGCAGGAAGAAGGATTTGAGCTGGTAAACGGCTCGGCTTCTTCTATAGCTACGGTTACCCCGGCTGATTGGGCTTACCTGATGTTTGATGTGAAGTTCTAATCTGGCTTTATCAAAACCCCCGGTCCGGCATTCGCCGGCCGGGGGTTTTTTTTGCCTCAAACTTTCGTATTATCCTCTTCCCACCCTCCCTTTCGTGTTTTTCATTGTCCCCAATTGTAAGACTTCATATAATTAAAACGACTAATAATAAAGACCAGAACCCTGTGGCCTTCTTGAAGATCAACTTTGGGTAAATCGAAAACTTAAGCCCATCGCCATCGTCATCGCGAGCCGCAAACGTAATTTTCAAAAAGCGGTATCCCGCAATTGAAAATCAATCATGGTCACAGGGTTAATATTAATTATTAGGCAGTACAAATTAATGAGGTGTGGTCATGAAACAGTTAGTCCCTTGGACACTCGCGGTCTTACTCACCGGTTTTTCATCCCTGGCCTTCGCGTCCAGCACGGCGGAACTCAATCTGTGGAAACACGACCCGTTTTTCTACGGTTCATGCGGTCATTGCGGAGATTTCGTCCGATTCCAGGAAAATAAAGATAAGTCGGATTTCACGGATTTTAATCTCTACAATCAAACCGGGTATTATTCCGCGGTGTTGTATGGCCCTGAAAAAACCACGATGACTTTGTTTGGCGGGCAAAGCTTTGCGACGGACAAAGGATTCCTGGTTATCGTCAAGAAGGACGATACAGTGGTACAAATCGAAAACCTGGAAGCGTTCACTCCAGGAGAATGGACGGACGTGGAAGCGAAACAAGGATGGTCAGGCGCATATTCGGTTTACTACCAACCGTATCCTCAATTCAAAAACAATATCGCATCCGGGAAATGGGGAAAGTGGTGGAACTCCCTGCCATCGGTGAATCCAGCCGGTTGAATTCATTTCTTTCCCATTGACACAAGAAGCCGATATAATGGACAGGTGCCAGGGCGGTTCCCGCCGCCCTGGGTCGCCAATCTTTTCAGAGAGACGTAAAAATGATTCAAAGGATTTTATTTCCCTTATTTGCGGCCATCCTGTTGCTGACTCCCGGTATGGCCCTGGCCGCGGAAGCCTCCAAAGAGCCCTTCAAAATAAACGGCAAGCCCGTTCCAGAAGTCATTGCGAAGGTCAATGGAACCGATATACGGTCTGACTTTCTGGAACGCGAAATGGTCGCGTTTAAATTGATGTCGACCCAGCAGGGAAAAGAAATCAAACCGGAGTCTGAGGATAAAATTGCGCGTAAGATTGTCGAAAAAGAAATTGACGAAGAGTTGATTTACCAAAAGGCGCGGCTGGCCGGTATCCAGATTCCTTCTGAGATTATCCTGAAAGAAATCAAAAATATAGAGAACCAATTCCCCAGCCCGGAATTTTTTGAGAGAGCCCTCGCCATGCAGCACCTGACGCGAGGCACGTTGCGGGAAAAAATAGAGCGGCAATTGGTTGCGGAAAAATATTTACGTCAGGTCATTGTTCCCAAAGTTAAAATGGAAGATCTTGCCCCGGAAGAATATTACGAGAACAACAAGACCACGTTCATGAAACCGGAAATGTACGAGGTCAGCCACATCTTTGTGAGCACCATCAATCCCTCCACCCAGGGGCAATCACCCGATCCCGCCGCGAAAAAGAAGGCCCAGCGGATTCTGGATGGAATCAACAAGGAAGCCCGCGATAAAATCGACGGCATCCTGAGAAAGCTGGAAAAAGGCGAAGACTTCGGCAAGCTCGCGAAAAAGTATTCCGAAGATGAAGCCACCAGCGATAAGGGAGGCAGTCTCGGCACCCTTCTCCCGCAAAGCACGGTTCCCGAAATCGCGGAAGCCATGCAAAAGCTGACATTGGGGGAAACCAGCAAGGTCATTAAAAGTTCTTTTGGGTTCCACGTCATCAAACTCAACGACAAAGTTCCCAGCCAACTGGCGCCGTACGACGAAGTCAAAGCCGACATCCTCAACTTGCTGTTGGTCCGCGAGACCGAAAAACTCAAAGGAGAACTGCTGGCCGGATTCAAAAAAACCGCAGACATAAAGTATTTGTTCAAATAAAATGATTCCCCTTCCCAGGCAGAAACCGCTGGAATGAACCGCCCACCAGAAGAAAACCACCCTTAATTTTTGTCCATGAAAACTCTTGTTACCGGAGCCACAGGATTTTTAGGATCAGCCATCGTCCGAGAGTTATTGCAAGACGGACGCGAGGTCCGGGTATTGATCCGCAAAGGAACCGACACGGAGAACATAGACGGCCTCGATCTGGAAGTGGCCTATGGAGACTTGCGGGATAAAAATTCTCTGGAAAAAGCTCTAAGCAGCTGCGAAGCCCTCTACCACACCGCGGCTTATTACAGTTTGTGGGATAAAAACAAGCGTCTGATTTACGACATCAACGTTGAGGGCACGCGCAACATCCTGCAAACCGCTCTGGAAAAAGAATTGCCCAAAACCGTATACACCAGCACCGTAGGCTGTATCGGCCTTCTGGAGGACGGAAACCCGGCCAATGAAGAAACTCCCTTCAACCCGGCCACGCTCTGCAACGACTACAAACAATCCAAATACGAAGCCGAACGGGTGGCCAGAGAGTTCCACGAAAAGGGGCTTCCCATCGTGATCGTCAACCCCAGCACGCCCATAGGACCAAGAGACATCAAACCCACGCCGACCGGCAAAATCATCCTGGATTTTTTAAACCGCAAAATGCCCGCTTATCTCGACACCGGTTTGAACCTCATCGATGTCGGCGATTGCGCCCGCGGCCACATCCTCGCGGAGGAAAAGGGCGTTCCGGGCGAAAGATATATTTTAGGAAACCGCAATATGTCGCTCAAAGAAATTCTTTTGGCGTTGGAGAAGATCACCGGACTCAAGGCACCGGCTGTGCAAATGCCCTATTGGGTGGCTTTCGCCGCCGGATGGGTGTGCGAAAATGTATCGGACCATCTGACCGGGAAACCTCCTGCGGTTCCTCTGGCCGGAGTCCGAATGGCCAGGTATTTTATGTATTTCGATTCGTCAAAAGCGGTTCGCGAACTCGGCCTCCCCCAGAACCCTGTCGAAACGGCTCTGGCAGAAGCGGTTGATTGGTTCCGGACACATTCCAAGGTCACCGCCCTTCGTTGATATGGAAATTATTTCATTACTCTGGGGAACCGTTGTTCTCAGACCCTATGTTTTCGTCTTCCTGGCCGTTTATTTGACGATTGCGATCCTCAACATGGGTCTGGCGCGGTCGCTGATTTTTACCGTTCTTGCCTATTCTATCGCCTTTCTGTCGGAATACTCCTCCACCCGCAACGGATTCCCGTATGGGTTTTACTCCTACATCGACACCACCCGCGATCAGGAGCTGTGGATCACCAACGTTCCGTTCATGGATTCCCTCTCCTATTCGTTTTTGTCCTATATCAGCTACACCTTCAGCCTGCTGCTGTGGTCTTCCATAAAAACAAACGGCTGGGATGTCCGCCTGGAAGAAACCCAGCCTGCCAAACCTTCCATCCGCGTGATTCTCACAGGAGCGTTTTTATTCATGATGATGGACGTCATCATCGACCCTGTGGCGTTTCAGGGGGACCGTTGGTTTTTGGGAAAAATCTACACCTATCAGGAGGAAGGCGAATATTTCAACATTCCCCTGACCAATTTCGCGGGCTGGCTTTTGGTGGGCACTGCCATCATCGGGAGCTTCAGTCTGGTCAACCGCTGGCTGGATGGCAAACTCCCGCCTCCGCCAAAAAAAGAAGTACCCTACCAGGCCCTATTGGGACCGGGACTGTATTTTGGCGTCCTGATCTTCAACCTGGCGGTGACTTTTTACATCGGCGAGTTTCTTATGGGATTCTGCGGAATCGGGATCTTTCTGGCCATCTTATCCCTGCTGGTTTATAAAATCAGGAACCCCCGTTGGTTGACGGGTTGAATGACCGAAACACTCCCACCTTGCAATAGAGACCCGCATCCACACGTGGTATAACTTAAGAGGGATTATCAGTACTCAGGGAGTGCGATATGAAAGATGCCGCGCAAAAAGAAACACCCAAAAAACGCAGAGAACACCCTGTTTTCACTCTCTTCGTTCACGTAGGCTACACCATACTGATCCTGTCTATGATCGGCTGGATCGTTTATATCGAATTCATTCTGTAACCCCCCCTATCTTGCCTCGATCAAAACGACGTTATTTCTCACGCTCTCAATGAAATCATCCATAGAAACGTTTTCTTTCCGGGGAGCGGGGTTTGCGTCCTTGAAGGACGTCACGGATTGAATCGCATGTTGCAGAGTCGAATAGGGAATCGCGTAATTGTGTTTGCTCGAGTGTTCCTCTGGAAAACGATCCCCCACGTGCCGAGCCATGAGAACCATGCCAACCACCTGCCGCTTGCGGTTGATGAGCGGACTGCCGCTGTGAACCGGGTCCAGACTCAAATCGAGCGGTATCAAATCGGAAAATTTAACCCCTGTTTTTGCCAGAACCCCTTCGATTAAGGTGTGCCGGTCTTCAAGCGTGTTCGTCCAGGGGTATCCCAGTGTAAACACATTATTGTCCTGCGTGGACGGTTCGGCAAAGGAGAGGGGTTCACGTTTTACTTTCGCGGGTTCGCTCAACTTCAGAATCGCCAGATTCTTGGGAAGGTTTTCGTGAACAACCCTGGCTTGAATGTCATCTTCATTGGGGAATTTGACGTGGATGACATCCGCTTCTTCCACCAGATCATAATAAGTGAGAACATAGCGGGCGTCGCCGATCAAAAACCCGGAGCCCAGACGGGTCACCGGGGTGCTCATGACCAAAAGCGCGATCAACAGGACCAATAAAACAATCGATCCGATTATTTTCATTTATAGGGAGACGGTCAATCCAAAAGAACCCGGACTCCGGCCATCGCTACCGCATGGCCATTTTCCACGATTGAGTGCATTTTCCATTCCAGTTACAAAAAAGGATTCAATGCATTTTGGTGTTCATATAGAATCCATAAACGAACATCGCGATGGCCATGAGGATCAGGCCGTCATCCATGAGCAACTCTTTCCAGTTTGGGATACCACGTTCCCAGACCCAGGGAATCACAATCAACAACACCGACAATATCCCGATTCCCAGTAACACCGCAATAGCTATGATCAAAACCTTATCGTTCATAATGAAGTCCCGTCCTCTTCGGCAAGCCCTTCGGGTTCAAGGTATCCATTCCGTTTTTAACGGTTAGATTTTACCAGTATTGCACAAATGAAGAAAGGCCGCGAAGCCCCTCGACTCACATTTCTTTCAGAATCAGGGGCAGTTTACGGAAAAAACCCGCATCCAGCCGGTTCAGAAGAGTCTGGAGTGTATAATAAATCCCTTTCTCAAATAACGCAGGCGACGAATATGGCAAATAAAAATTACCGCACCGGAGACGCCAAAACCGATCATTTGATCGAACAACTGGCGGATGCGTGCGTTTCAGACGATTGCCGGGAAATGTTCCGGCAAATTCTCACCACAGTGACAAAACTGGGAATGGAACATGACGACCTGGGGGATTTTAAACTGATCAACACATCGATAAAAGAACTCAGGCACTCGTTCCGGATATTTCTGCCTTACCGCCACCGGCGCAAGGTCATGGTGTTCGGTTCCGCTAGAACCCCGGAAGAGGATCCCAATTATTCGCTCACCGTTGAACTTTCCAGACAACTCGTAGCGCACGGGTTCATGATCATTTCCGGAGCAGGAGGAGGAATCATGGAAGCCGCCAACCGCGGAGCAGGAAAGGAAAACAGCTTTGGCGTCAACATCAAGCTTCCCTTCGAGCAGGGAGCCAACCCCTACATCGCCAACGACCCAAAATTGATGCTGTGCAAATATTTTTTCACCCGAAAACTGATCTTTATCAAAGAATCGGATGCCACCGTCCTGCTTCCCGGAGGGTTCGGAACTCAGGACGAAGGGTTCGAAAACCTGACTCTGTTCCAAACCGGAAAAGCCCTGCCCCGCCCAATCGTCCTGTTGGAAGCGAAAGGAGGGGATTACTGGACCGCATGGCTGGAATTTATCGATACAGTGCTGGCTAAAAAGGGACTGATTTCCATTGAAGACCGAAAATTGTTCCAGGTGGCGTATTCCGCGGAAGAAGCCGCGGAATTTGTCACCGGGTTTTATCGGTTTTACCATTCGCTCAGGTACGTCCGGAATCTCACCGTAATAAGATTCACCCGGGAAATTCCCGCCAACATCATTGCGCGGTTGAATTCGGATTTTAGGGACATTCTGGTCGATGGAAATATCGAGGCAATGTCGCCGCTGGAGGACGAACTGAAAAACGGCGAGCACCTGGACTTACCCCGCCTGGTATTCAAATTCAATCAAAGGAGTTTTGGCCGGCTCAATGAGATGATCCATGCAATCAATGAATGGATGCCTTAAGTCATTTTTTCCAAAAAATTCCGATCTCCCTTTATTTTTCAATCCTTTTTGATAAACCGGCATTTATTTTCCGATAAAATTCAAGTTTAGTTGAATAAAATCCGAATCTATAAATGTAGACCTGTGTTTTGCGGGCGAGGTTTTGCCCCTTTTTATGATCTTAAAGGCCGGAAGGACTGCGTAATTTGCCCCAGCAAAAACTTGCATCCCCCCCATTGAACGAACCAGGCGTGTTGGAACCTTCATTAGAAGAGCCCTCGGTGTCCGCCATCCCCTCGTTGATCGGGTTCGCCAATACTTTGATTGTCATACCCGCCTACAACGAAGAAAAAAACATCGGCAGGGTTCTGGAGGGAATTCGAAAATGCGCCCCCGATCTTCCAGTGCTGGTGATCAACGACGGCTCCATAGACGCCACCGCCCGAATTTCCAGAGATCATGGGGCGAAGGTCATTTGCCTGCCCTTCAACTCGGGTTACGGAGTGGCTCTCCAGACCGGGTTTATTTTTGCCACAAAAAATGGCTACACAACCGTCGTGCAGATGGATGCGGACGGACAACACGATCCGCGTTATATCGTGGACATGCTTCAGGAAACGCAAAATGACAACGTGGATGTGGTGATCGGGTCCCGGTTTCTGGGAAAAAACATCTACAAAACCACGATCCTCAAGCATCTGGGGATGTTCATCTTCGGCAATCTGGCTTCGCTTTTCTGCGGACAGAAAGTTTCCGACCCGACCTCGGGGTTTCAAGCCTTAAAGGGAAAAGCCATTCAATTCGTGGCCAGCGGTTACTACCCGCCGGACTACCCCGATGCGGATTTCATCATCATGTTGCATCGCTACGGATTTAAAATCCGCGAAATTCCCGTTGCCATGCACCCCAGCCCGGACAATAAATCGATGCATGCCGGGCACAAGAGTGTCTATTACGTGTTTAAAATGTTTTTATCGATCATCGTCACACTACTGAGACGAAAGCCACAGGGATAAATCCGTGCCGCCTCGAATAAGAATCATCGCCATCATCATCTGTATTTTTTTGGTCGCCTACGTCTTTGAACTGGTGCGCAGAAAGCACCTCAACGAAGAGTACTCGCTGGGCTGGCTCGTGACGGGAACCTTGATGCTGATTCTCTCCATCTCCGAGGATCTGCTCATCTGGATTTCCGACCTGGTGGGCGCCACTCTGTTCACCTCCACCCTGTTCTTCTCCGGGCTGGTGTTTCTGATGATCATCTGCCTGCATTTTTCCATCCGCATTTCCGCCCTGACCAACCAGGTCAGAACCCTGACCCAGCACCTCGGCATTCTCGATTATGAAAAGAAATCCCTGGAGAGCCTGGTTGCCAAACATTCCCTGGACGAAAATCCAGCCCGGTTGAAAAAGCTTTGAAGGTTTTACGCACCATCGAATCATTTTTTCCCTACATTTGCGGTCCCGCCAACCAGGCTTACCAGATTTCCAGCCGGCTGGAGGCCGCAGGTATCCATTCTCCCGTTTTAACCAGTTATTGCGATGTTGACCCCGCCCTCCCCGCTCAGGAAACCATCGGCAACGTGCAAGTCACGCGGCTTCTTATTCAGCTTCGGTTGATGCGCTACTGCGTCACCCTTGGAATTGGAAAACAATTTAGAAGAGGCTTCGATATTTTACACAGCCACAACTACCGGAACTTTCAGACCGACAGCGGTTTTTTTTTTCGCGATTTAAAAGAAAACCCTTCATTCTAAATACCCACGGGTCGCTGTTAGGCTATAAAAAATACCTGCCTTCCCGTCTGCAACGCTTCCCCTATCAGGCTTACGACCTGCTGACCCTCAAAACTTCCGTTAAAAGAGCCGACGCGGTCGTGGTGTCTTCAGAGATAGAGCACAAAGATGCCGTCGAGTTTGGAGTTTCTCCCAAAAAACTGCATATCATTCCGATGGGTGCGGACATCATGGCCCCGCCTGTCCCAAACGGGCAGGAAGAAGACCCAACATTAAAAATCCTCTTTGTTGGCAGGATCGCCCGAGTGCGGCGGGTGGAGTTGATTCTTAAAGCCGTTAAGAACCTCTCCGTGCCATTCAGGCTGACGATCGTGGGCGGGGAAGAAAAAACCAGCAGTCTGTCGAAAACCGGCTATCTGCAAGAGCTGAAGGATTTGTCCCGTGACCTTAAAATTTCGGACCATGTCGAATTTGTCGGTCCCAAGCCGCCTGAGAATTTGCCCGTCTATTACCAGGCCGCCAATGTGTTCGTATATTCGTCTCTCTACGAAAATTTTGCGCAACCCCTTCTGGAAGCCGCCTCTTACGGAATCCCAATTGTCTCCACTTCGGTCGGAATTGCCCCGCAAATCATCAAAAATGAAGAAACCGGATTCCTGGTCCCCGCCGAACCGCAAACCATGAGCCACGCGTTGGAGCAACTTAACGACCCCATCCGCCGCAAAAACCTGGGTCAAAAACTAAAAGAAACCGTCAGGAATAAATTTGCCTGGAGCCGGGTTATGGATCAATATATAGAACTTTATCGCGCGTTCTAAAAGGTCTGGATCATGGAAAAGGAATTCGACCAGTTTTCAAAAAATTATGAGGAGCTGTTGGATGAATCCCTGAAAGTCACGGGTTTCGCCACCAGCTATTTTGCCACCGCTAAAATTAAAACGCTGGCAAACCTCTTTCCCGATCTGCAAAAGCGTCCCATCAACTTTCTGGATTATGGGTGCGGGACCGGAATTCTGTACGATTCGATCAAACAGTTTTTCCCGCAGGCTAACTATTTAGGAACCGACTTCTCAGAAGCCATGATCCAGCAGGCGCGCGATCATCATAACGGCTTCAACGTTTTTTTTGAACTCGCGGCAGAGCAGTGGAAACAACCGGGCTATGACATCATATTTGCTTCCAATGTCTTTCACCATATTCCAGCGGCGGAGCACCCTAAAGTCTTGCAGGAGCTTCGAGGTTTACTCACTCCCGGTGGGAAAATAATCGTCTGGGAGCACAATCCCTTAAACCCTTTCACCTGGAAAATTGTCAAAGATTGCATTTTCGATAAAGACGCGGTTTTGATTTCTCCGGGCAAAATGAAACAAAAGTTTAGAAATGCCGGATTAGCAAACCTCCAGGTCACTTTCACCACTTTTTTCCCCCAATCCCTGAAATTTCTCGTTCCTCTGGAACCCTGCCTTGGATGGTGTCCCCTGGGAGCCCAATACATTTTAGTCGGCGAAGATTCAGAGGGTTCATTAAAAACCTGAGTCTTCCAAAGACTTGAAGGGTGTTGTTTCCCGGAACGTTTCTATTTCAGTTTTTGCAGTCCCGCTTCCAGGTTGCGGGGTTTAAAATTCAACAGGGGAATCTCAGGATCGCCGCGCGATGATTTATCGCACAAAAGCCGTGGGATTTGATCCGGCACCAGGGTTTTTATGTTCAATCCGTTCAGAAGTAAGACCATCCACTTCAACAAGGGGATAGGTATAAAAAGCTTCCAAACGCGAACGCCAAAAAAACCCGCCAACCGGTCGATCAATGCGGCATACGCAATCTCTTCCGTTCCCGCCAAAGCAAACGTTTTTCCTACCACCCCGGTTTGAAATACCGATTCCACGGTGGCGGTAACGACATCGTCGATGAAAACCGGGTTTAACGAGTAACGCCCATCGCCGATCACCGGAATCACGGGAAACTTCCGCACCCAGGTCATCAGTTGGTTGATTCCTTCTTTTCCTTCCGTCCCATAAACCTCTCTGGGCCGTAAAATCAGCCAAGGCAATCCCGATTGTTTGACAATGGCTTCCGCCGCCAGTTTACTTTCAGAATAGGCCCCGCCCTCAGGGTGGGCGGCCCCCGAACTCATGAAAATAAACCGCCGGATTTTATTACGGCGACAAGCCGCAATCAGGTTCTTCGTTCCCTCGCCATTGATTTTAAAATAATCCGCCTCGTTGGGACTATGGGTCAACGCCGCAAGGTGAAGCACGGCATCGATCCCCTCAGTTGCTGCAACCAGGGAATCGAAGTCTTCCAACGCTCCCGCTACTGTTTCACAATCGGGGAATTTCACTTGCGAGCGGTGCGCCAGGGTTCGTATCTTTATATTTTCACGTGCCAGCAACGACGGGATCAAGCGTCGACCCAGGCCGCCCGAAGCGCCGGTGATCAATAGGTTCATGGGTATTTTTGCCGGGTCATTTTTTATTTTTGCGAAAGAACTCTAAAATTCGATAGCAAACCAGGTTGGCTAAGAATTCTAATATTGACAACGGCTTCACAAACGAAGGACGGGAGTCGATGCTTCGAAAGACCGTCTCGATCTCCCCTGTTTTCAAATTCATGCGCCGGGCCTGGATCATGATCTCCGCGTCGATGAACCATCCATTGGAGTGCAAGTCCATTCTTTTATAGGCGTCTCGGGTCATCACCTTGGGTTTGGAATTGATGTCGCGGCTGTTCAAGCCCGGAAAAAGAAACTGGAAAATTGCATTATAAACGCTGGAAATAACCCGGCGGTAGGCTCCGTCATCGCGCTGGACGCGGTAAGTTTTGGCCAGATCCAGATCGTCCTCCTTGAGTTTTTCGTACACGCGAACCACGTCCTCCGCCGGCATCTGGCCATCCCCGTCGATGACGGCCAGGACTTTTCCCGATGCGGCCTGAAGACCGGTTTTCATGTCCCACCCCATCATGCCTTCTTTCACTTGGGTAACGGCCTGTATCCGGTCATCGCTTTTCGCCAGAGCCTTCACCGCATCCGGTGTTTTGTCGCCGGAATTTTCAATATAGTTGCCCACCAGAATCAGTTCCCAATCAGGTTCCTTTGCCTCAAGGCACGAAACCAGAGAATCGACAAAAACTGAAATCGTCTCGGCGCTCCGGTAGGCCAGGACCACGACGGAAAGGTTGGGGATTTTGGTGTTCAAACGACCGCCTTGATAAAGGTAAAAGGTTTATCTTCCGATAATTCTGTAAAGGTCAGGAGAAATAATAACATAGGGATTCTCTGTGGCGTATAATTCAAAAAATTTGGCGGAATGTTTTCCTCCTCAAACGCTGAATTCACTCACCATGGCACCTGCCATCAAATCATTGTTATTCAAACATCCCGGCCTGCTGTTTCTGTTGCCCTATTCCGCTCTTTTGATTTTTTTAGGCCTGGGAGACGGGACCCTGCAGGTCGATGAAGGGATGGATACGTTTATCAGCACCACGATTCAAAAGTATGGCCTCCCCATGCACTCCGACGGGGTCAATACCACCATGCTGTTTGCGGATATCTACGACGGGCTGTTCATCTACCGCACCTGGGTTCCCTATTACCTGCAGGCATTTTCCTTATCCGTATTTGGAAACACGACCTTTGCCGCCCGGCTGCCATTTGCCCTGGTGGGAGTGATTTCCGTGCTCTCTCTCTACTTGTTAGCCCTGAAACTGACCGGCAATAAAATCACCGCTTTTCTGTCCGCTTTGTTCCTGGCGTCTTCCGTACCGGCGCTGATTTATTTCAGAACCGCAAGGTATGTCGGGTTTTCCATTTTGCTGACGATTTTATTGATC
This sequence comes from Nitrospinaceae bacterium, assembly GCA_021604505.1. Taxonomy (NCBI): domain Bacteria; kingdom Pseudomonadati; phylum Nitrospinota; class Nitrospinia; order Nitrospinales; family Nitrospinaceae; species Nitrospinaceae bacterium. Next base: position 286,599 of record BQJC01000003.1, read on the forward strand.
TATTTTTACCTGCAGATTTTTGACGACAAAAAGTGGAAAACCTTTCCCTTTATAATCACCGCCATTTTGTTTTTTCATTCCATGTATGTCGCGTTTGCCGGGATCATTCTGGGAATCCTGATCCATTTTCTTCTGCACCGAAAAACCATCCGGGCTGACAACGCCAGGATGGTGCCACGATGCGCCGCAATCATCGCCTGTTGCACCCTGCCCTGGCTGATCGCCATCGCACCGGTTTTTTCCAATATCGCTCAATTTTACATTGACAGCAGTGACTTGGTGGACACTTCCACTTTAGGCTGGGCCAAGCACTTTGTCGGTTATCTCTTTCAAATAAATAACTATATCTTTCCATTCATTTTTCTTCCCCTTTTGTTTTTAAAAAACCTGAGGCCTTTCAAGCGCCAGATCCAACTTCTAGTCATCTGTATTCTGGCTCTTTTAATCGCCTCATCGCCGCACTCCATCCCGCTTCAACAATACGTTGCGGCTGTTTTTCCGCTGTTTTACATCCTGCTGGCCATGATCCTGACATTAGGCTTCCGGAAAGGCGTCTGGCCCCCGCTGGTCCTTACCGCCATCCTGATCTTCACCAATCTTCTGCACACCGGTCCTCTCATTCCCGTTAAAAAATTCCTGCAAAACCACGGCGGCGAGTTCGGTCAGAGTCCGTATTTAAAATACGCTTCCACAACCTTCCTGCGCGAAGTGCGCCTGGCTTCCATGTTTCAAAACCACTGGTATCAGATCACCCACCCCTACCACGGTCCTCTGGATAAAATCGTGGAGTTTTTCAAAAACCATCCGGACGCCGGTCAAACATGCTATATTGACAATGAATCGGAATCCTTGGCGTTTCATACCGGAATGAAAATGATTCCAGCGGACGCCTTGGATGCCGGCAATCCGCCGGATTGGATCGTTTTGAGAGGGGACCAGAAAAATTTAGATAAGACGACTCCCCTCAAGCGCAAACTGCAAACCCTCATCGAATCCAATCCTTACCGGAAAATTCCACTGGATGCACCTGCCGTGCGGATCAATAATTCCTACGAAATACAAATCCATCGGTTCCGTTCCCCTGAATCCAGCGAAAAAGTCATTGTCTATCAACGCATCAAACCCGCATCTGCAAACCTGTAACCTGATTTTCCCAGCGTGAAACTGATTATTCAAATCCCCTGTCTGAATGAAGAAAAAACCCTGCCCGCCACCCTGAGCGAACTGCCTAAAGCAATCGAGGGAATCGACGTGGTGGAAACCCTCGTTGTTGACGACGGGAGCACCGATAAGACGCTCGAGGTTGCGCGCCAACTAAAAGTCGACCATATCCTGCAACTGACCAACAACAAGGGGTTGGCCAAAGCGTTCATCTACGGGGTCAACCATGCGTTGAAACTGGGAGCCGATATCATCGTCAACACCGATGCGGACAACCAGTATTGCGCTCAAGACATTCCCGAATTGATACGCCCCATTCTGGAAGGCAAAGCCGACCTCGTCATCGGCGACCGGCGGGTGGAAACCATCCGCCATTTTTCTCCCTTAAAAATCCTGTTGCAGAAGTTTGGAAGCTGGGTGGTCCGGCAACTGTCGGGGACCCAAATTCCGGATGCCACCAGCGGCTTTCGTGCTTATTCGAAGGAAGCGGCGCTTCAGCTCAATGTCATTTCCGATTTCACTTATACGGTGGAAACCATCATCAGCGCCGGCAAAAAAAATCTGGCCATCGCTCACGTGCCCGTAAAGACAAATAAAAAAACCCGGGAATCGCGGCTGTTCCCAAACATACGTACCTATCTGCAACGAACCCTCGTCACCATCATCAAGGTATATTCCATGTACAAACCGCTCAAGGTGTTCACCTGGGTGGGAGGATCGGCGTTTACCGTCGGGTTCGCGATCGGGTGCCGTTATCTGTATTTCTTCTTTCAGGGGCAAACGGAGGGACATATTCAATCCCTCATCCTGTCGGCCATTTTGCTGATCGTCGGATTTCAAATCATCATGATGGGCATCGCCGCGGAACTCATCGCCGTCAACCGCCAGCTTCTGGAGGACATCCAGGTGAGAATCAAAAAAAGCGAACTGGAACCTAAAGATTGAAAAGCATGCCTGATGTCTCGGAAAGCAAACGCTCCAGTGATCGCCGGGAAACGAGGAGCGATTTAAAAAACCTCAAAGTTCTGGTTCTGGCCACCACTTTCCCCCGCTGGGCCGGTGACAGCGAGCCTCCATTTGTTTTTGATCTCACCCGACAACTGGCTAAGAACGTATCTCTGTGGGTCCTGGCCCCGCACGCTCCCGGTGCAAATAGGGAGGAAGAAATCGAAGGCGTGAGGATTTTACGCTTCCCTTACTTTTTTCCCAAACGGTTGCAGATGCTTTGCTACGAAGGGGGCATCCTGCCCAAACTCAAATCCCGATGGTCAGCCCGGTTGCAACTGCCGTTTTTTCTTGCGGCGCAATTTCTTGCCATCTGTCGAACTATCAAGAAACACGAAATCAATTTCATCCACTGCCACTGGATCATTCCGCAGGGTTTTTTCGTGGCCCTTCACAACTCTTTTTCAAAAATTCCCTTTTTGCTGACCGCACATGGCGGCGACGTTTATTCGTTCAGGAAAAATCACCTGATCCGCATGTGCAGCAACTTTGCTCTGAAAAAGGCGTACTACTGCACCGTAAACAGTCAACCCACCGGGCAGGCGGTCCAGGCCCTTCGCTCCGGCTCACCGGTTCAGCTCATTCCAATGGGGGTCGACACCCAGCGCTTTCACCCAGAAAATTTCGACCAGAAGATCAAAGACGATTGCAACATTCAGGATACATTTCTTCTTGCAGTGGGCCGATTCGCAGAGAAAAAGGGATTTCGATATCTCATTTCGGCCATGCCGGAAATACTAAAGAAAAAACCTGAAACTAAACTGGTGATCATAGGATTTGGCCCTCAGAAAGAAGAGCTGCAAGGGCTCATAGCAGAATTGAATTTGCAAAGCTCCGTGGTGTTTCCAGGCAGTAAATCCGGCAAGGAGTTGGCGCAATATTTCGCAACCGCCGATATCTTCATCGGCCCCTCGGTGGTAACAGAAAGCGGCGACACAGAAGGACAGGGAGTGGTTTTCCTGGAAGCCATGGCGTCCAAAACCGCCGTCATTGCCTCCGATGTCGGCGGAATCAAAGATATCGTCCGCCATGGAGAAACGGGATTACTGATTCCGCAAAAAGACCCCGGTGCCATCGCAGAAAACACCCTCTTGCTTTTAAACGATCAAAAACTCAGAAACCATTTGGCCGAAAACGGCAGAACACTCGCAGAGAGCGAATATTCCTGGGAAACGACCGCTGAACGGTTTTTAGAAACCTACGGCCGAATCTTCGACAAATCACACTGACGCATCCATCCCTCAAGGCCTGACGGTTGATCAAAATATGTCCCCTGCATTGATAAAAACGATCAGATATTTAATGACTGCGGTTCTGCTGGGGGTTTTTATTTTCTTCCTGGTCGGATACAGGGAGCAGCTATATCCCCTTCGGGAAATTTCCTCAGGCCAGTTCGCCCTTGTGTTTTTTTTAATTCTGTTTTCTGTCACCTTGAACGGTTCAAAGTTGAACCAGCTGACCCGTTTTTTTTCCTTGCGGCTCACGGCTAAGGAATGGTTCGGCCTATCGTCGATCACGACCACGTTAAACAATATTTTTTTTAAGGCAGGGTCCCTGGTCACATCAAATTATTTAAAAAGAAAACACGATTTTCCTTATATGTCTTTTCTGGGATCTTTGGGAGCCGATCAGTTGATTCTGTTTTTTATGAGCGGCACGGTCGGCAGCGGCATTTCCTTCTATTTGGCCACCGAAACGGTGGAAGACTTTCAATCGGTCGCCCTCGCTTATCTATTTCTCACCCTGATTCTTTTTCTCGCCGTAAAACTCGCCCCCCGGTTCCAGAAACAGAAACATAAAGTTTTAGACGCTCTGGTGCGGGCGGTGAATGCCTTGAGCCGGATTCTGAAGGATCGAACGCTTTTTTTAACTTTATGCATTCATAATATTGCACTGATCATTCTGACCGCCCTCCGGTTTTTCGTCATCTGCAAAGTTTTGCAACTGGAGGTGCCGCTGATCTATTGTTTGTTGTTCACCACCGTGATGATTTTTGTCTCCGCCGTTCCCTTGTTCCAAAGCGATATCGGATCGAGAGAAATCGCGGTCGGATTATTATCCGAGCTGGCAGGAACCGGTTTCAATGAAGGCCTGCTCGCCGCAGCTGTTGATCGGGCGTTTGTGTTTTTTCTGACCCTGCTGTCCACTATTTATTTTAAAAATTTTCTCGTCCCCACCCCGCCAAAACCGGAAAACGCCTGACACTCATTACTTGCCTATTTCGCACATTCCAAAACCGGAATCTGTCAATTTGATACGCTCAAGCTCCGGACAAAACTCCGGCTTCCATTCCGGCGAGTAAACCAAATAAGAAGCTTTAAATTTTCTGGCATTTTGCAGTTCATTTGCAAAATTTTTATCTTCTCCAAAAAATAGTTTCCGCGGATACAAAACCTGAATCGTCGCCGAACGAAAAGACCCGTTCACCCGGTCTCCCGGCGGCATGAAAACGGTCGCACCTTCAGGAGTCTGTTCCCGAATGCGGTTGACCACGGCATAAGTCCTGGACAACTGATTGGGCATGTCGCTGGAGCCCGCTGTCTCCATGCGTTGATTCTGAAGCAAACCGATATTCGCCAGGAAAAACTGCGCCCTGGGAAAAAGAAACGTAGTCGACAAAACAATGAGATTTGCGATCATGATAGCGGCAATGAGTATCCGCACCGACCGTCCGTCACTCATTCTCAAATCCTTTTTTCACCATTGGCAGTCCAGCGATAAAAAATATCAAGATTGGATAGAACGCCATCATCCCGCGCGTATCCGAAAGGTTGATGGAATACCCCGGACGAACCCACAAGACTTCGATGTATTTAAATATTTCCGTCCACTTGGGTTCGGAGTAGGAAAAGATCAAAAAATGCACCAGTGGATAGAGAACCAAAAACCATCCCAATATTTTCTCGCTTGCAGTAAGCTTTTTCAGGTTTTCCTTAAATAAAAACAGGACAAGAAAGATTGTGCCTAAATAAAAAACGTGCACGCTGACCGAGCGGATCAAAGCGATCAACAGTGCTTTTCCAAGAGACATCGATTGCGGCCCACCGACCACCATCATCGCTAAATACAAAATCCCCGCTAACGATGCGAACCCGATCAACCGTGTTTTTTTTAGATTAAAATCCCATTTAAAAAATACCAGCATCACCAACACCATCCCCAACCCTGCCAGACCCACCGCCACCACCCGTCGATCAAGGACCGAATCAAAACTGAGTAGCGTCAAAAACCAAAGTGTGGAGAAAAACAGCAGGGGAACGGCCAGGCAGATCAATATCCTGTTTTTCGTCTTTTTACTGTATGCGGAATTGCGGTCAAGGACATAAATCAATAACAACAGCGGAATGGCGTTGTACAAAAGAAATTCCAAACGACTCCAGGACGCAATCCCGAACAACGCCCCACTGAGAAATGCCAGTTTATAGGGGTTTGATTCAGGTTCATCAAACCTGCCCTGCTGACAAACACTCCGGATCAGGAGAAACCAGTACATGGCGCCGATTGAATAATAAAACCCGGTCGTCATATCGAGAAAAGGCAGAAAGCTGTGCCACCAGAAATACGGAGTGGTTCCCAGAACCAGAGTAAAGGCCGTAGCAATTTTTCCATTTCCGGTGAATGAGAAAACCCGGTAATAAAAAATCACCAGCAGGCATAAATAAATAATTGGAAAAATTATTTTTACATTGCCAACATCGAAAGACATAAAATAAGCGAACAACAACGATAGAAACGGCGGGTATTGGCGAAATTGCGCGATGATCGTCTGCGAATCAAACTCCCCCTCGTGAAGAAATACCATCCCCTTGATGTGATACCAAATCCCGTCCGCCTCCGTAATCGGCGATGAGCAGGCAAAACCCAAACTCAAAATAAACAGGACTCCAAAAACAAAAACCATAACTGCCACGTCAGCGGATTTGTTTAATGGGGAAGGCAACATGATATTGGCAGACCGTCTTCGGTAAAGGGCGAATGCAAAAACGAGACCCGTAAGGCTGATCCCGGTTTGGGCAAAGACACTCGGAAATTCCCCGACACCGATCATCCAGCAAAAAAGAACCAGGCTTTTCAACCCAAGGGCCGAGGCAAAGGCAAGTGCCGCTCTTTCCCCAATAGAGGGAATGACGTTCAACATTCCCAGCAGCAGGTAGGCGAAAATCCAAAGGGAGCCAAAGTCCAGGAGAAACATCCGGTTCCTCAGTAGAGTGTGTATCGGTGAATAACGAAGGGCAGTGTTGGAAAAGGTCGAGGTTAAGCAGACCGTCTATTTTGGAAAATAAAAAAATCAGCGAACGACCCCTGTCCGAAATCTCCGGTTCCGGGATAAGGGTTGTTAATTTTTTCAATCAATTCCCAATCTGTAAAACGTTCGCTCACCTGTTTGGAAAAATTTCTATGCCGCACATGCCGGGCGTGGGTTCCTCCTTTTCCTTCAATATCGCTGGAATAAATAATCACAAATCGTTTTGCGGCCCCAAAGAGATGGTTCATGTAAGCGCTGAACACATCGTCTTCCACGAGGTGATAAATCACATCCAGAGAAAGCCCCAGATCCGCCTGAAAAACTTTTTGACGATCCACAAAACAAGCCGGGCTGTAGAGAAAAAAACTTTTACTTTTATCCTCTGAAAATTTTTCCCGGCAAAGAGAAAGAGCCGTGGGAGAAACATCCAGCCCGGTGTATTGCGGGTAGCTGGAAAGAGACAGCTGATTTCCATCCCCGCAACCAAATTCAATGACCGAAAGGATCTCATTTTTCTCAACGAAGTCGTTCAGGACCTCCGCTTTAAATTTGGCGAATTTCCCGTAGGAACCCTGCCCCGAGTTCCCACCCAGAGAATACCGGGTTTCCCAAAAGTCCCCGGATCCCGAAAAGAAAATTTGTTTCAGTTTTAAAATAAAAAAGGCGGACAAGGAAGGTTTATTTTTCATGGAAATGTCAGGTCCGGCGGGAAACTCAAGTTTTTCCCGCAGGCCTTTGCCACGGGGGAAAAAACTCACCGTTCATCTTATCACACCAGGGTGTTTTTCAAGGGTCCTGCTTCACGGAAAGCGTCCTGCGCTTCTTGTTGCAATTGCAACTTGCGCCCCATGTGTTTGGGCGAAAAATGGAAGGTTCGCAATTGCCTGACGCCCGCCTCTCCCGCCAGAAGACCTGCCTGCCGGGAGGTCAGGTGACAGCGCTCCAGGCCCCGTTCCTCTTCTTCCGCAAGAAACGGGGATTCGCAGAAAAACAGATCCGCTCCGCGCACCAGATCGATAATCCTCGGTTTGTTGCTCTGGTTATAGACCGTATCGACCACGTAGGCGATTTTCTGCCCAGGCGAAAGCAGGACCAGATCCTCTTTCAATTGCCCCAGGGGAAACCGCACAAATTCCATAGAATCGGTTGTCGGACAAGGAACTTCCACCAGAAAATCATCCGGTTTGCCCTCAAAAATAAACCGCTTCAAATCGTTCAGCCACGCCCCGTGCGGAAGCTTCCGAGCTTCCAATTGTTCTTTCCTGATATTGACATGAAACATTTCTTTCAGAGCAAACCCCAGACAGGGGACGCGATGTTCCAACACCGCCGCATGCACGGAAAACGCAGGTTCCTCCAAAAGAGGCCCGCCTGCAAACGGTTCGCGGCGCTCCTCGGTCCGTTTAAACCGGTCGATGGCCCGAAAACGTGCCCGGCGCAGATGATCCTCGTGGACTTCGGTGACTTCCAAAGTGATGGACTCGCTGTAGCGATCCACCAGGTTCCAAGTGAAGCCCGCTAATTTTCCTTCCACGTTGGCAATGAAATTGCTCGGCCCGTAAAGGCGTAACGTTTTACCGCGGCCAAAAACGATTCGAAGCAGGCGGTCGAAGCCAACAAAATGGTCGATGTGCGTGTGGCTGACAAAGACGTCGCTGACCTTGAGCAAGGTGCCATTGGGAATCGCGGAAATTTCGCCCAGGTCAAACAGCAAGGCGCGTTTTTCGTAAAGAAATTCCACCAAAAGACCGGGGTCACCAAACACATCGTTGACCAGCCGGGGATGAAAAATCGGTTTCATTCGTTCACCCCGACACCGTCTGCTTGCTTTGCATCAGGTACGCTTCGATGAAGGCTCCCAGGTCGCCGTCGAGAACCGCATCCACATTTCCCATTTCCACGTTGGTTCTCAAATCCTTGGCCATGCGGTAAGGATGCAAAACATAGGAACGGATCTGGCTTCCCCATTCGATTTTTTTCTTTTGTTTCTCCATCGACTTTTTCTCTTCGTCCTGCTTTTCCATTTCCAATTCGTAAAGCCTAGACTTCAGCACTTTCATGGCCGAGGCTTTATTTTTAAACTGCGACCGCTCGTTCTGACACTGAACGACGATGCCTGAAGGGACGTGCGTCAGGCGGACGGCGGAATCCGTGGTGTTAACGCCCTGCCCTCCCGGTCCCGAGGCGCGGTAAACATCGATCTTGAGTTCGTCTTCCTTGACTTCGATATCGATCTCATCCTCCACTTCCGGATAAACGAAAACCGAGGCAAACGAGGTGTGCCGGCGTTTGTTGGCATCGAAGGGGGAAATACGGACCAGCCGGTGCACCCCGATCTCCGCCTTCAGGTAACCAAAGGCATAGTCCCCGGTGAAATTGACGGTGGCACTTTTGATTCCCGCTTCATCCCCGTACTGCGTATCAAGAATTTCGGATTTGTAGCCGTTCCGGTCCGCCCAGCGGAGGTACATCCTGAGAAGCATTTGCGCCCAGTCCTGCGACTCGGTGCCGCCCGCTCCCGAGTTGATGGTCATGATGGCGTTGTTGAAATCGTTGTCACCAGACAACATGGCCTTCAATTCCGTTTGCGCCACCTTTTCTTTGAGGGCGATGACAGCGCCGCCTATTTCAGATAACAGCGAGTCGTCATCTTCCTCTTCGGCAAGCTCGACCATCGCACCCAAATCTTCACACTCTTTATTAAGATCGTTCCAGGAAGTCACCGCCCGCTGCAATTGAGCCCGCTTTTGCTGAACTTTTTGAGCCTTTTCATTGTCATCCCAAAACCCCGGCTGGGTCACTTCCTTGTCGAGATTTGCAATTTCTTTACTATTATTATCGACGTCAAAGATACCCCCGTAAGAGATCCACCTTGCGTCGCAATTCTTCACAGTCTTTTTTAACATCTTCCTGCATCAAAAAACTCCTTGTTAAATTTCAAATTCCTTGCCAATCTATTTTCCCCGATACCTCTCGGGAAAACAACATAGGTCCAACCCATGATAACGGATCGATAAATTTCCGAAGCCCTTATCAAAGACATTAAAATAGCTCAAAATCCCGGCAAAGGACAGCCTTTTGACCCCGCTCCCCTTCCAGTTTCCCAATGATCCCACATTAGACCTGTCCATCATCATCGTCAATTTTAACACTCGCGAGCTCATCCTCGACTGCCTGCGGTCCATCGCGGTTCACACCAAAGAGATTTCCTTTGAAATTCTGGTGGTAGACAACCATTCAGAAGATGGCAGCGCTCAGGCGATTAAGGAATCTTTCCCACAGGTGACACTGATCGAGAATGAAGAAAACCGCGGATTTTCTGCCGCCAATAATCAAGCCATACGAATTTCCAAAGGCAAATACATCGTTTTACTCAACAGCGACACCCGGCTGGTGGAAAACTGCTTTTCCTCCATCGTCCGCTATCTGGAGGCTCATCCAGAGGTTTCCATATTGAGCCCGGAGATTCTCGATGCCGACAATCGTCCCTGCCCCATGCGCCTGTGGGAAGACTCGGCTCAGGAAGCGGTTTTAAAAATTCTGGGCCGCTACAATCCCGCATCTGAATTCAAAAAAATGGGACCCCGCGAACCCAGAGAGGTTGAAGTCGTCGGCGGGTCCTGCTTTGTGGTCCGAAGAGAACTTTTTTCAACTACCGGGCTTCTCGATGAAAATTATTTTTTATACAACGAGGAGGATGACTTTTGCCGCCGCGCCCGCCGTCTGGGGAACAAAGTCTGCTATTATCCCGAAACCCGCCTGCAACATCTCCTCGGGCAAAGCACGCACCAACCCGAAATCCGGGAAAAAGTGATTCTCGAAACCTATAAAAGCAATCTGTATTTCTACTCCAAGCACTATTCGTTCATTTGGAATTTACTATTGCGCTGGCTTTACCGCCTGACCTTCGTTGCAGGAATTTTCCGGTCGTTTTGGAAAATCATCACCGGCCGCCCCCCTCTGGGAGCGGAAGATTCCATTTCGCTAAAATTAAAGCTCCTTTTTCTGAGAATGCCGAAATCGCCAGATTCCTGACTTAAAAGCTATTTTTTCTCATTATCCTGAAAAACAGCCCCCGCAATCATCTTTTCACTCAAGCAAAATTTCATTTTTGCCGATTGAGTAGAAATGGAGAAGTGTGCCGAAAGCTTCAATGAGTTCAATCGGCTCAGATTCATTGAGTTTTAACCCATGAATATCGTGATGGACCCACAACAAATCCTCTTTCTGATTCTCATCGCTCTGACCGGGATCGCATCCCGCCGTCCCTTTCTGCATTTTCCCATGGACGACGATTTTTCCATTTACACATACCGAGCCCGGTTTGCCGGCAGGGGATTTCAATGGAAAAAGGATCTGCAAATCATCGGCATCCCCATGTGGCGTATGCTCCTGCAAGACAAGCTTTATGGGAATCCTGAAGATGGGTTGCAAAGAATCCGCCACCTGCAAACGCTTTTTCACATTGCAGGATCGATCGCCATCTTTTTTGCCATCCTGTTTCTAACCGACAATTCCTGGGCGGCGCTCATCGGCAGCTTCCTGCATGCCTTCTATGGAACCTCCCCGGACCTGACCGCAGGCTCATTCAACCACGAACAATTTTACATCCCCTTCACAATACTCGGATTCGCCCTGTTGACCGTGGGGCCGGAGCCCATATTTTGGGCCGGGCTTTGCTTTGGCCTGGCAACCATCCCGAAATTCACCACGGGCCTTTATCCGGCGGTGTTGTCCGGAGTGGTCGGATTTCAATATGGATGGGGTTCAATGGGAATGTTTGTCGTTGCGGCTTCTTTACCGGTGGTTCTCTCCAACCTGATCGAGGCGAAGCTTGGGTTCTGGGATGGACTTTCCCGCAAACAAATGCAGACGCGCATGGCCACCACCTTGCGATTGAGCCAGACCAAAGCCATGTATTTCAACATCCTGATCGAGATTCGTCATCTAACGATCCAGACTCTGCCGCTGTGGATCGCCGGCATTCCCGGTCTGATTTTTTCTTTCTTTGGAGAACACGGCGTCTTACTCGCCGCCTTCACGGCAATCACCGTGGCCATGATTTTTTGCCAGCGCGCTTTTTCCCGTTACCATTACCTGCCGTGGATTGGCTGGCTGGCGGTGGGCTGTGGGCTGGGCGCGGATTTCGTTTCTCAGCAGGAAGAAACCCTGCAAGCGGTCGCTCTTTTCACCTTTTTAGCGTTTACCACCTGGAACTTAAAAGGTCTGCTGCCTTTCTACCTCAAACCAACCGACCGGGAGACGCTGGCGCACTACGAAAAATTCGATCAATACATCTATTTGCCCTATCTCGGAAAATTGTTGCAGCGCCTCATGCGGATGCGCCGCGAAACCAACGAACGAATCTTCGTTTGGGGAACTTTTTCCCAGCTCTATCATTTGACGGATCGGCCCGCAGCAGATAACTATCTGCATCACACCATCGGCCCCTGGGACACACCGGCACTCGAGGGGTTTTTTGGCAGTGTGATCGGTGGGCTGATCCGTCATAAACCGGCCTATTTGATAAAAACGTTTCCCGATCTCGACATAAACCTTTTGGAGCGAATGACCGGTCTTAAATACCGATTGATGAAAGTGGTTCTGGCACGATTCCCGGTTTACCGCCTGGTGAGTTTTACATCCGTACCTGAAAATCCCCTGGCCCTGCCCTGGCAGGAAAAAATGCAGATCATGAAGAATTTGACCGCGGCCCATTGGCACGCTCCTGCAATCGATCGCACGGATTTTTTACAAGGCAGGACCGTCACCGCCCTTCATGAATGTGAAAAACTGATTCGCATGAATCCTCACGATACCCTCGGTCTTATCTTTCTCGGGGAATTGTACGATCACTTCGGAAAAAATAAAAAATCCATTCAGGCGTTTGAAAGCGCTCTACAAAAAGATCCCTGGCGCTTTTATGTGCGGCTCATGCTGGCCAAACAGAAAATCAAACTCGGTCAAATCGACGCCGCCAGACTCCTGATCGATGAAGAAACCAAACGGTTCGGCAAACTGGAGGAAATGCTTTTCCTGAACGGATTGATCCATCAACACCAGAACAGTCATCATGAGGCGGTCATCGAACTTGAGAAATTTCGAAACCTGCATTTTGAACGTCATGACTGCTGGCAGGCCCTGATCGAATCCCTGGCCCGCCTGAAAGAACGGGAGCAACTGCAAAGGCTTCACGCCGAATCGGAAAATATCGCCGCCAAACCCGATCGGCAATGGATAAAAACCCTGATCGCGACAGCCCTCGCTAAAATGGATGCCCGGTCGCGACCGGAGTCTCAAACCTTCACTTACTTTTTAAAACAGGAACCGGAAAACGCGTTCCTGATTTACGCCCTGGCATCCGCCCTGGAACGTGAAGGTGAAATGGAAAAGGCATTGCTGCTTTTTAAAAAAATCACATCCCTCAACAAAGCTTACCCGCATATTCGGGCAAGGGCCTGGTTTCGCCGGGCCCGGTTATCCCGGGGAGCGCAAAAACGGCAGTTCGCCAGGAACTGCCTGAAGCTCGACCCAGGACACCAGGGCGCACTAAACTTATTGGCGGACGGTAAGGAAAACCCTTCGCTAAGCAACTCTCGGATACAAGAGTCCAATCGCATCGGCGGTGCCACTTGAACTCATACCATCAACCCCCTATTTCAGGAGACAGGTCCTTGAAAGTCAGCGTCATGGTACCCAACTGGAACGGCATGCGTTTTATCGGAATGTGCCTCGACTCATTAAAACGTTCTGACTTTCAGGGATTTGAAGTCATCGTCGTGGACAACGGGTCCGTGGATGGGTCACGCGAATTGATCGAGGAACAATACCCCTGGGTCCGCCTGATCAAGAATCCGCGCAACATGGGATTCGCCACCGCCTGCAATCAGGGCATTCGAGCGGCGAAGGGCGACTACATCTGCCTGTTGAACAACGACATCGAGGTCGAATCCGACTGGTTGAAAGAATTGGTCGAAGGCATGGAACGCCATCCGGAATGCGGCATGGGAACGACGAAAATGATGTTCCTCGATGACCGGGAGGTGTTTTACAACACCGGAGACTTGTTCCACGCATGGTCTGCAGGCGGCGGACGCGGCCAGGGGGAAAAGGACGTCGGGCAGTACGACCGGGAAGACTATGTCTTTGGCGCCTGTGCGGGAGCCGGAATTTACCGGCGGGAATTGTTCGATACGGTCGGAGTTTTCGATGAAGACTTTTTTATTTTCGCGGAAGACGTCGACCTGAACATGCGCAGTCAATTACGGGGCTTTAAAAGCGTGTACCTGCCAAAAGCCAAGGTCTACCACATTGGCACCGCCACCGTCGGTCTTTACAGCGACCGCTACGTTTATCTTTGCAAACGCAACGATGTGTTCGTGCTCATCAAGAACATGTCTCTTAAAATGTTTGGCAAGAACTTTTTCACCATCCTCAAACACCAGTTGGAAGACATTAAATATTTTTCCTACCGGGGTCAGGGGATCGTGCTTTTAAAATCCAAACTGGACGCCCTGAAGATGCTCTTCCCCATGCTCGCCCGCCGGTTTCGCATTCAGAGGCAAAGAACCGTACCCGATTCCGAGATTGAAAAAATCATGATTTATGATTGACCGAGCAAAGGATTGTGCTTCCGTTTATATTATGATTTAATTCCACGAGCTGAACTGCCTGTCCGAAAACTGTTTTGCTCGCGAACCCCTTGAAATCCTCTGAATCAAATGAAACCATCGATTTCCTCAAAAGCTTATAATTCATTTCGTTTGGGTCCGGCGTCAAGCGGGTCATGAAATCTTCCGAATCCACAGTCGAGCAAGCTCCCCAGGCATTGGGTGGCGAAGGCATCGCCCAGTTTAAAAAAATTTTTCGGACCCAGGATGAAAGCCTGGAAAAGCTGTCCCCGCCTTCCGGCTTTTGCTTCACGCAAACAGGAAACCTGCTCCTCGCCGACGACTTCAATCACCGCGTCCAGATCTACGATCCCGAACATAATCTAATCAAAAGCTTTGGAAGCAAGGGGAAAAGTCCCGGAGAACTGCATTACCCCCGGGGCATCGCCGTCGATGCGCAAGAAAACATCTATGTTGCGGACAGCTGGAACCACCGCGTACAAAAATTTGATGCAGACGGCAACCCGCTGTTGACCATCGGCTCCTGCGGGGGAGGCAAAGGGGAATTGAACGAACCCTATGATGTTTTTATCGATCCGCATGAAAATATCCTGATCGTCGAGCGCTACAATCACCGCATCCAGATGTTTGACCCTGAAGGCCGTTCCAAAGGCTGGGTGGGCGGACGGGGAACCGTACTGGAAGAAGAACTGGCTCATATTTTTGAAACGCCAAAAAATTTATTCAACTCACCTGCTTTCGAGTTTCCAACCTCCATCGCCAGAGACCGCCACGGCAATTATTTTATTTCCGACAGCGGCAACCATCGAATCGTTAAATTCGACCCCCAATGGAATCTCCTGCTGACATTCGGACAAAGAGGCAATGAACCGGGACAGTTCGAATACCCGCTTTGTGTTTCGGTGGCACCGAACAACCTCCTGTACGTGGCCGATCTCAACAACGACCGGGTCCAGATTTTCACCCTCACGGGGCTTTATCTCGACCAATTGAAACAGGCCAAAGATTCCGGTTCCTTGAGTGCCCCCTGCCTCACCGCCGTGGCCTCCTCGGGAACACTTTACGTGGGTTTGACGTTCGACACCCGTGTGATGACCTTTGATATTCCGGATAAACCGCAACAGGATTGGCTCGCCGGGAAGTCTCGTGAAAACGCCAAGGCTCCTTATATTTTCTACCACCGCGCCCTGGAATGGGAGCACATTGAAGATAAGGAAAACGCACTGCGATCCAGTCAGGAGGCGATGCGCCAAATCACTAAAGAAAGTTCGCCACCGGATGCCAGTCAAAATTTCGCGCTGGATCTTCTCGTGCAATTCAGCCGCCTCGCCTTAAACGAGGAGGACCCGGAGATCGAATCTTTACTCTTGAAAAGTTTTGCGGTTCTTACCCGCCATCTCGATGCCGAGCGGCAAAGGGTTCTTGCGACCTATGAGGAGTGGGAAGATGCCGCCGTCCGCCACAACCGTCAGCTGTTTACCGAACAACAAAAGATCCTTGAAGACCGCGAGGACCCGCGAGTTTTCAACAGAGACCTTTTCCAGGCGGAAATTCGCGACCGAACTCTGTTCCGGCAATTGCGCCATCGATTTTATGAATACCGGACCGCGGTGGAACAGGGGTCGGAATTTTTCGGCAACGTCATCAATTTGAACCTGTCCGATGCCGGCCTGAGCACCTGCCTTAACATTGCCGAAACCCGTATCGATCAAATTTGCAAACACGTAATTGGTTTTCTCGAAACCAAGGAAAAAAACGAGAATGCCATGGTGGAATCTTTCGGTGAAATGCAGGGCCCCGAGGGAAAATGGGAGACCTTTCTTGTGCGGTCCAACACCAACGCAAGAATCATGGACGTCCTGCGTCAATTTCACTTCGAGATTCGCAGCCTCCTGGCGAATTTCAAAGGCGCGGCCTTGAAATTTCCCGAGCACGCAGAGGTCGAAAAAACTTTAAAGCGACAATTCATCGACCCACAGGGATCGGAGAAATTCCTGAAAATTCTATTGGGGTTCCAGGAAGAATGGCAGTTTCATCAGTCTCTTGAAGTTTCACTGAAGGACCTGATGGATCTGTGGATGAACCGCTGGGCAGGACCTGACGACAACGCTCCCCGTGAATTGAAAGCAGTTGACTTCAAACCGGTGCCTTTCGATGCGGAAGAATTGCTTGCCGATGCAATGGCAGAGCCCCTTCTGGTTGAAGGAATGCCTGTCAAAAAAACGAATGCCGGACTGGCTTGCGGTCACTTGCTTTTTTCAGAAGAATTCTTTTCCCAAAATGAGGAAGGTCACATCAAACTCCTGCAGGAGCTTCTGGAAAACGAGCAGGTCTACGATTCGAAATATAACGAAGCGCTTCAACAACTTCAAGCTCTGTCGCAGCAAAAAAAGGAATTGGAAACCAAATTAAACCGGGTCAACCCTCAAGATAAAAAATCCCCCATCACCCTGCAAAACAGTATCGCCGTGGTGACGTTTCAAGTCAGTCTCATCAGGCGGATGATCCTCACCATGGAGATCAATGAAGCCAACAATCTTTTCCGGCTCGTCATGGGTGCCTCTCTATGGATCAATTCTGAAAAAAGCCATCGCTCGCCTGGGTTGGCTAATTTCATAAAAACCGTCCAGACTTTTCAATCGGATCTCACCCAAAAGATCGACCAGGGCCTGGAAGAAAAGAAAACCCTTGCCTTTGAGGCGTCGCGGTTGAATGGACTCCTGAGCGCCATCGAAGAAAACAACGAAATCGTAGAAATCAACAAGACCCTTGAAATCAAGGATCAGGTGGCGCGCATCCAACCCCGGGACGAGAACCTAGCGGCCACTTTGAATCGCTGGTTTAAAATCCGCAATAGGATATGCAAGCTCTTGGATTTTGATGAGGCCAGCCAAGCCAACAGCGAGTCCCGCCTAGAAAGCGCTTCGGGGCTCTCCTTGAAATTCTCATTCGCCAATAGCGGTCCGATCACCCGCCACCTGCTTCAACCTTACGGCATGGCTCAAACTCCGGAGGGCGATTTTGTTCTGGCCGATTACGAGAACCATCAGGTGGTGCGTTATTCCAGCCAGGGCATTTATAAAAACCATTTCGGCGGCTGGGGCAACTCGCCCGGGTTTTTCAAATATCCCGTCATGGTGGCGGTCGACCGCCAGGGATTTCTCTATGTCGCCGACGAAAAAAACAGCCGCGTGCAAAAATTCACCCCGGACGGAAAATTCCTGTTGTCCTTTGGGGATCGGGAAGCGGATGAGCAACGCCTCGGCCCGATATTTTCTCTATCGATCGACGGGCAAGATCAGATCTGGGTTGCCGACCCCTCCCACAATAGAGTTCAGATCTACTCCTCCGATGGGAGCTTGCTACGCTCCATCCAAAACGAGAGCCTCAGCGAACCAGTCAGTGTTTGCTGCCTGGAAAACGGCGATTTCCTGATTGGCGACAAATCCCCTCACCTTCTCAAACAATTCGACGCCGCTGGTAAAATGATTCGCGGCATAAAAAAGGAAGGCCTGGGGTTTGGCGAAATTTACTTCATGACCTGCCATCCCGATCGCGGCATCTTTGCCACGGACTACTGGAACCACCAGATCCTTCATCTGAATTCGCAACTGGAAGTGATTTCCGTTTTAAAAAATCCCGGCAAACGGGCGGGGCAATTCGGCAAGGTGGGCGGACTGATTGCATCAGGGCGTGAATTGGTGGTGGCCGACTTTGAAAATTTCCGCGTTCAGGTTCTTGAAATTCCCAAACTCAGGAATGGCTCTTGATCGGGTATTTGAGCTGGCTTCCCGGAAGGGCGGTGTTGTTTTTTTCGACCGCTTTTTGAAAATCTTTTGCCTCAAAATCATCAACAAATTTTTCAGCACTGGAATGATCCAACAGGTCCGGACAATACATCGCCGCAAGAGCGGGCATGGAAATGGGCAGTTTGAGCTGGAAGCCGGCGGCGGCTTTTGCAATATCTTCCTCGGACCAAAGCCGCTTTTGATTGGTGGCGATCAATACCGTGGCCACCCGGTCCGGGTCCTCGAAAAAATAAAGACCGCGAAATACGGAACCGAACGTGGACCGGTCACCGGATTTTTTGAGATTGCTTTTCCCGTAAAGATTGGAAGCGACCACCCCTTCTGGAGATAGAACGTCACGGATTTCGCGGTAAAATTCACCGGTTTTTAAATGAAAAGGAACGGAACCGCTTTTAAAGGCATCCAAAAAAATCAGGTCGTAGGAATTTTTTCCGATCTGGCTTTGAATGAAAATCCGGGCGTCCGCCGCATGGATTTTATAGTTTTCGCTTTCCTGCAAATAAAAAAACTTTTCACTAAGTTCGATGACATCAGGGTCCACCTCAACCACATCGACATGAGTTTCCGGAAAATAATGGCGCAGGAAATTTGGAATGGAACCGCCACCCAGGCCCAGAATTAAAATCCGCTTTGGAAAACCTTGAAACAACAGCGAGGCCAGCATCATTTTTGAATAGATCAGAACCGGAGATTTCCGGGTTTCCATGTCCAACCGGCTTTGCAGGAAAAAATTTCCGCCGCCCTTGAACCACATTTCCCGCTGATGGCCGTTTTGAACCACATAAATTTCATTGAACCGGTTGCGTGTCCGGGCCAGAATTTCGAACGTGGAGGATGAATTTTTGTCCTTGAACAGTTTCATGATCTGTCCGAAAATACGCAAGTTGGGCCCCGGATCAGGGCCGAAGCAGGCGGTTCCCTGCTCCATTTTAAGAAATCGCTCTAAAATCCCTTCCGATCTTCGAATTATATGTTAAAATTAATGATATCAACCGCTTATTATATAAAATTCCCCGGATTTTTAAAGGGTGAAATCCCCTTTTTTCAATACGTTATTATTATTTTCTTTACCAAGAAAGCTTCAGGATAAGGAGACTGATAAATGCCCCTCAAAGGCCTCAAACACAAAGTTGGTCTAGAACACCACGGAATCAAGAACGTCGACGAAGTTCACTGGAATCTTTCCACACCGGACCTTTACGAACACATCATTCGAAGATCGGAAGGGGTTTTGTCTCACCTTGGACCCATTTGCGTTGCCACCGGCGAACACACCGGACGTGCACCCAACGATAAATTCATCGTTCAGGAACCCTCCAGTCAGGAAAATATCTGGTGGGGAAAAGTCAACAAATCCTTCACCGTCGAGCGATTTGACGGCTTGCATTCCAGGATGCTGGCTTATCTGCAAGGGCGGGCCATTTACGTTCAGGATTGCTGCGCCGGCGCCGCGCCGGCAACTCAGCTTCACATCCGGGTTATCACGGAAACCGCGTGGCACAGTCTGTTCGCCCGCAACATGTTCATCCAGATAAAAGACTCGGCCAAGCTGCAGTCGCATGAGCCCGGGTTCACCGTCATCCACGCACCGGGCTTCAAAGCGGTTCCCGCTATCGATGGAACCAACTCGGAAGTCTTTGTCATCGTCGATTACGGCAAACAACTGGTGTTGATCGGCGGAACCAGCTACGCGGGGGAAATCAAAAAATCCATATTTTCCGTTCTCAATTACATCCTGCCACAAAAAAACCACGTCCTGTCCATGCACTGCTCCGCTAATATAGGCAAAGATGATGACAGCGCGATCTTTTTCGGCTTGTCGGGAACCGGTAAGACCACCCTTTCCGCCGATAAAAACCGCGTCCTGATCGGCGACGACGAACACGGATGGAGCGACGACGGAGTTTTTAACTTTGAAGGCGGATGTTATGCCAAGGTCATTCGCTTGTCCAAGGAAGCGGAACCGGACATTTATGAATGCACCCGCAGGTTCGGTACCATTCTGGAAAACGTGGCAGTGAATCTGAAAACGCGCCGCCTGGATCTTGACGATTCCAGCCTCACGGAAAACACCCGGGCAAGCTATCCGATTTCGCACATTCCCAATGCCACTCTGACCGGACAGGGAAATCATCCGAAAAATGTCATCATGCTGACCTGCGACGCTTACGGCATCATGCCGCCGGTCGCGAAGCTGACGCCTGAACAGGCCATGTACCATTTCATCTCGGGGTACACCGCCAAAATCGCTGGAACCGAAAAGGGATTGAGCCGCGAGCCCACTGCGATTTTCAGCACCTGCTTTGGCGCACCTTTCATGACACTGCACCCTTCCGTTTACGCCAATATGCTGGGTGAAAAGATCGCCAAACACAATGTTTCCTGCTGGCTGGTCAACACCGGCTGGACAGGAGGCGCCTACGGCGTGGGGCACCGGATGAAAATCGCCCACACCCGGGCCATGATCAAGGCAATTCTTGAGGGACAACTAGAAAAGGTGGCCACCTTTAAAGACCCGGTTTTCGGGTTTCAGATTCCCGAAGAAGTCGCCGACGTTCCTACGGAAGTGCTGAACCCCAGAAACACCTGGAAACGGCCGGAAGATTATGACGAAAAGGCCAAAGAGCTTGCCAAGCAATTCGTTGAAAATTTCAAGGAATATGAGAAAACCGTGAGCAAGGAAATCCTGGCGGCCAGCCCCCGCCCTGCGGCGGCAGGAAAAAATCAGGGAAAGATCCACAAACTGCGAAAATAAACAACTCGCTTCCTTAAAAATTTTGGGCAATCTGGGTCTCCAGGTTGCCCAAATTAATTTCCATCCACTCCAGAGAGAACCAAATCTTGAAACATCCATCGAGAATCGCCATTACGATGGGAGACCCCGCTGGTGTCGGCCCTGAAATCATCATCAAAGCCTTTCAGGATAAAGAGCTGTTTTCTCTGTCACAGGGAATCGTCATCGGCGACGCCGGCTTTCTGGAATCCACCGCCAGGCAGATTGAAATACCTCTCACCGTTCATCGGATTTCATCTCCCGACCAGGCTCAGTTTCACCCCGGAACACTCGACGTTCTGGATCTAAAAAACGTCCCCGGAGACCTGAAACGGGGCCGCGCCACAGCCAAAGGCGGAAAAGCCTCGGTGGAATATATTCTCCGCGCCGTCAAACTGGCACTGGACCATCAGATCGATGGCATCACCACAGCGCCGATCAACAAGGAAAGCATCCATAAAGCAGGCTTTTGCTACCCCGGCCACACCGAACTTCTGGCAGAAGCCACAAACAGCAAGAACGTTGCCCTGATGCTGGCCGGCAAAAACCTGCGCGTGGTGCTCACGACCACCCATGTGCCGTTACACGAGGTCGCTTCGCAGATCACCGCCGAGCGGGTCCTGACCACGATTCGCTTGACGCACCAATGGCTCAAACAGCATGTGGCCGGCGATCCCAAAATCGCTGTCACCGGATTGAACCCGCATTGCGGCGACGGCGGAATTTTCGGCAAGGAGGAAACAACCGCCATCCTCCCGGCCATGGCCAGCGCCAGGAAACAAGGCATCCAGGTGGACGGACCGCATTCGGCCGACTCGCTGTTCATTCACAACCGGCATGCGGCTTACGACGCGGTGATCGCCATGTACCACGACCAGGGAATGATTCCCGTGAAAATGGATTCCGCGGGAACCGCGGTGAACATCACTTTGGGTCTTCCTATCCTCAGAACATCCGTGGACCACGGCACCGCCTACGACATCGCGGGAACAGGAAGCGCATCTCCGGAAAGCCTGAAGATCGCCCTCAAAGCGGCGGTAGCTTTTTCCAAGCCCACAGCAGTCACCAACTGATGAAAAAGCGGCCGCTCGGTCAAAACTTTCTAACCGACTCATCCATCGCCCGCGAGATCGTTCAGTTCGCACAGATATCCCCCGGCGATCCGGTTCTGGAAATCGGACCCGGTAAAGGCATCCTCACCCAATACCTTCTGGAAACCCAGAGCTCAGTGACGGCTCTTGAGATCGACAAAAAACTGTGCACAGAACTCACCCACAAATTCGGCGGTAAAAGCAATTTTCATCTGATCGAAGCCGATGCCACTAAATTTGATTACAGTCAAATCGGCTCCGGGGTCAAAATAGTGTCCAACCTGCCCTATTATGCGGCGACGCATATCGTCAAACGGCTGATCGATTACCGGGCGCGCATTGCGGACATGACCCTGATGCTGCAGAAAGAAGTGGTAGACCGGTTTATCGCCCCTCCGGGGCAAAAAGAGTATGGCTCGCTCAGCGTGTTCATCCAGTTTCACTGCCAGGTGGAACGCCTGCTGGAAATTCCCAATACCGCTTTTTCACCGCCGCCAAAAATCGACTCGTCCCTCGTCCGGCTCACACCGCTTCCTGCGCCTCAGGTGCAGGTCGAAGATCAACATACCTTTTTCAAAGTCGTGAACGCGGCGTTTTTTCATAAGCGAAAAATGTTGAAAAACAATTTAAAAGTCTGGGAAAATCGATTCCAGCAGGATAACAACATCATACGCCTGGCGGGAATCGACTTGTCCCGCAGAGGAGAAACCCTTTCCATGCAGGATTTTGCCACCTTGTCCAATTACCTCCACGCCCATCATGACTGACACCACCCGCCAGAAAGGCTGTGTTGCATTGGTCGGAGCCGGACCCGGCGACGAAGGTCTCTTGACCCTGAGGGGCAGGGAATGGCTCGAGAAGGCCGAAGTCATCGTTTATGACCATCTGGTCAATTGGAACATGATGCGTTTCGCCGATGAAAACGCCGAAACCATTTATGCCGGGAAAAAAGAAGGCCACGCCACCCTTTCTCAGGATGAGATCAACGCCCTTCTTATCAGCCACGCGAAGCAGGGGAAAACCGTGGTCCGCTTAAAAGGCGGAGATCCTTTTCTGTTTGGCCGCGGCGGCGAAGAAACTCTGGCATTGAAAGAAGCGGGCATCGATTTCACCGTGGTTCCAGGCGTCACCTCGCCGTTCGGCGTCGCCGCCTACGCCGGCATTCCCCTGACGCATCGCGACTTTTCCTCCACCGTGACCATCATCACCGGAAGCAACGAAAAAAACCAGCAGGACGTCCACATCGACTGGGAAAAAATCGCCAGCCGGGCGGGAACCCTGGTCTTTCTCATGGGAGCCCGCAAGCTTGCCTTAATCTGCGAGAAATTGATGCATTTCGGGAAAGCCCCCGAAACCCCGATCGCGGTGATCCAATGGGGAACCACCGCCCGGCAAAAAACCTGGACAGGCACCTTAAAAAGCATCGTTGCAACCGCAATGCAGGAAAAAATCGCACCCCCGGCCTTGACCATCATCGGCGAAGTGGTCGGCATGAAACCCCTCATCGAATGGTATGAAGCCCTGCCCCTGTTCGGAAAAACCGTGGTCATCACCAGAGCGGAGAATCAATCCGATTCCATGGTTCATCTATTACATGAAAAAGGCGCGGAACCGGTTTCCTTCCCGGTCATTCAAACGATCGCTCCAGAAGACTGGAGCCCTTTAGATGAAGCCCTTTCACGGTTATCTGAGTACGACGGTCTGATATTCACCAGCGCCAACGGAGTGAAATTCTTCATGCAACGCCTGAAGGAAAAAAAGCAGGACATCCGCAATCTCAAGGGAGTCAGAATCTACACCATCGGTCCAAAAACGGAGCATGCCCTCGCCGCCTTCGGCATGCAGGTCGATGTCGTTCCCGAAGATTTCGTCGCCGAATCCCTGCTCGAAAGTCTTGGCCAGGAGAGCGTGAAGGGAAAGCGCTTCCTGATTCCTCGTGCGACCGTGGCGAGGGAGATTCTGCCTGATCAACTGCGGGATAGAGGAGCCCAGGTCGAGGTGGTTCCCGCCTACCGGACCATACTGCCGAAAAGAAAAAACGAAGACTTCGTCCGGCGGTTGAAAGACGGCGCCATTTCGGTCATCACCTTCACCTCTTCTTCCACAGTCACTAACTTCCTCGATCTGTTGGATGCTGAGTCCAGACCGTATCTGGATAACGTGACCTTCGCCTGCATCGGCCCAATCACCGCCAAAACCGCCAAAGAGAGGGGATTAAAGGTAGAAATTGTCCCGAAGCAATACACCGTAGACGCTCTGGTCCAGGCAATCGAGGAGCATTTCTCCGGCAAAACCGGCTGATGGCGGACCTGCTCTTACCAGCCATTCACATCACTCGTCAACTCCCAACTGGGCCGCTGTATCGTCAAAATCATCGGGATCGGGAAAAAGCACCACGTCATCCATTTCGAGACGAAACCGGATCTTCTCTCCCAGAGCATGGGTCTCATGGCTCTGCACCAGAACGAGCAATTTTTCGCCGCTGGCAAGCTTAAGCGTATAGAGGATGTTGGGGCCGCGAAACTGTTTATCGGCGATCACCGCCTGCAACGCACCGGCCTCGTCGATCATAATATCTTCCGGCCGCACCAGAACCTTTAACTGTTTTTCCTTTGGAAGACCGGAATCCACCTTGAGCTTTCCCAACGCACAGGAAACCGTTCCGTTCCCCGACGGGGTTCCGTGAATCAAAACACCTTCGCCCACAAATTTCGCCACCGCCGCGGTGGCGGGGCGGTGGTAAATTCCGTAGGGAGTGTCCCACTGTTCCATCACTCCGTCGGAAATAACGCCGACCCGGTCGGCCATCGCAAAGGCTTCCGTCTGATTGTGTGTGACCAGAAGCGCGGTGATGGAGAACCGCTTCAGGATGGTGCGTATTTCCACCGAAAGCGATTCGCGAAGTTCCACGTCGAGGTTGGAAAAAGGCTCATCCAGAAGGATTAATTGTGGTTCGGGAGCCAGTGCACGGGCCAGCGCGACACGCTGCTGTTGTCCACCGGACAATTCATGCGGGTATTTTCCTTCCTTTTCCGCCAGCCCCACGGTGTTTAAAAGATTACGAACGATGTTCCTCTTGTCGGCGCGGGTGCGGTGCTTCAGGCCAAACGCAACGTTGCCCGCCACCGTCAGATGCGGGAATAAAGCGTTATCCTGAAACACCATGCCCATGCGCCGGCGCTCTGGAGCCACGTAGTTACGGCCGCTGACTTCGCGCCCGTCGACAGAAATACTGCCGGAAGTTAGCGGCTCGAAGCCCGCAATACAGCGCAACAGGGTCGTTTTACCGCAACCGCTGGGTCCGAGCAGACAGCCAATGTCGCCTTTTTCCAGAACAAAGGAAATTCCTTTGACCACATGATGGTCTCCATAGTGTTTGTGCAATGTGTTGACTCTAAGGATTTCAGCCATTACTTAATAGATTCCGACCTTTGTGTTAGCAACAGGACAGGGAGCAAACCCGTCAGAATCAAACCAACGGCAGGCAACGCGGCCAACTCCCATTCCCCCTCTGAAGTGTATTCGAAAATTTTGACCGCGAGAGTATCCCAATTGAAGGGACGCATCATGAGCGTGATGGGCATCTCCTTCATCACGTCCACAAGCACGAAAATCGCGGCGGTGAAAACGCCGGTTCGAGTCATTGGCAGATAGATGCGTTTTAATAACGCGGTGCCCCTTGTCCCCATAGAGCGCGCCGCCTCAACGATGGACGGCGTGATGCGCTGCATTGCGCTGTCCACCGAACCAAAACCGGCAGCCATGAAACGGATAGCGTAAGCGACGATCAGGAGTCCCAGCGAACCTTGGATGAAAATTTCCGCTTTGATACCTGTTAATTCTCCGAGCGTGTTCAGCAATCTGTTGTCGAGCCAGGCGGCTGGAATAAAAACACCCACGGCCAGCACCGTTCCAGGAAGTGCGTACCCAAGTGTCGCCAGTCGCGAAGCCCAACGCATCACCGGACCGGGGTTACTGCTTTTCGAATAAGCAATCACAATGGCGATCGCAGTGGTGACCACCGCCGTGACCATACCCAACAACAAAGTATTAAGCGCATGCTCGAGATGACGCAGGGCATCCACATTGAGGCTGTTCCAGGCCCACAGCCCCAACTGCGAGCAGGGCAGCGCAAATGCCAGCAGGAATAGGGTCAACGAAGCCGTGAACGCCAACCATTTCGAAACACCGGTCAACTTCAGGCGCCTATCCGGCGCGGAAACGGCACCCGTTTCGTGGAAACGCAACCGCTGGCGAAAACGCTGCTCGAGAACCAGAACTGTCAGTACGAAGACGACCAGAATAGATGAAAGCTGCAACGCCGCATTCAGAGAAAACATGCCGAACCAGGCCTTGTATATGGCCGTGGTAAACGTATCGTAGTTGAAGATGGCAACAGCGCCGAAATCAGCCAGCGTTTCCATGGCGACAAGCAAAAGTCCCGCGGCAACCCAGGGACGCGCCATCGGAAGCGCGACGCGGAAGAAAGCTCCCACAGGCGACTGACCCAGGGTTCGGGCCGCTTCCATGGTACTGGGACCCTGACTGAGAAAGGCGCTACGGCTCATCAGATAAACGTAGGGGTAGAAGGCCAGAGACAAAATTAAAGAAACACCGGCGGTATTGCGGATGTCGATAAAGCCTATCGCGGGAAATACATCGCGGATAACCCCCTGCACCGGACCACTGAAATCAAAAATTCCCAGATAAACAAAGGCAAACACATAAGGAGGGATTGCGAACGGAAGGACCAACGCCCAGGAAAAAAATCGGCGCCCCGGATACTCACAGCCCGCCGTGAGCCACCCCATGGAAATTCCCAACACGGCCGTGAGCGGGATCACACAAAACAACAGCTTGAGGGTATTAAGGATAAGACCCCCAAGGACATTGTCAGCAAGGTGCTGCCAGATATCTGCTTCAGGAGCTAGAAACGAACCTAGAACCACCAGCACCGGTGTCGCCACAACAATCGCGATGAGCAACGACGTGACGAACCAACCCGGGGCATTCAATCGGAGGGAAATGCGGGGAAGAGCATCGGTGCTCTTTCCTGCAGCCTGTGTAATTCTATTTGTAACCGACACGGTCCATGAGCTTGATCGCCTGCGCCTGGTACTTTCCATACCTGGCAACGTTCATCGGATTGCCCTTGAATTCGCCCCAGCTGGCAACCAGAGGATCCGATTTGACCGTCGAATTGACAGGATACTCCAGGTTCAGCGAAGCAAACGTTTCCTGAGCTTCCGCAGTGGACAGCCATTCCAAAAGTTTCACCGCCTGGTCCCGTCGCTTACTGTGCCGGGTCACACCGGCGCCGGACACATTCATATGCACTCCCGAGCCGCCCTGATCAGGCCAGAAAATGGCTAAAGGAATTTCGGGATCTTTCTTCAATAGACGGCCAAAATAATAGGTGTTGACTACGGTCACATCGCCGACTCCAGCGATTACGGCCTCAAGAGCTTTGGTATCGCTTGAAAACGGTTCAACTGGGAGATTGGCAATCCAAGAGGCAACGACCTTTTCCGCTGTTGCTTCGCCTTTTTCCGCAATGAGAGAAGCCACCAGCGACTGGTTGTATACTTTCTTCGACGTGCGCAGTAACAAGCGCCCTTTCCATTTCGAATCGCCCAATGAAGTGTAATTACTCAGGTCCGATGGTGAAACCTTTTTCTTATTATAGACAATTGTGCGGGCCCGCACCGACAAACCAAACCAGCGATTTTCAGGATCGTGCAGATGAGTGGGAACGTTGGCCTTGAGCGTTGCCGATTCCACTGGCTGCAGGACCCCTTCTTCTGCGGCCTTCCACAGGTTGCCGGCATCAACAGTGATAAACAGGTCGGCGGGAGTCCTGGAACCTTCAGCCTTTAAACGTTCGAGAAGAGCGCCGGCTTTGCCGGTGATATACTTAATTGGAATGCCCGTTTTGGCGGTGTAGGCGTCGAAAAGCGGTTTGATGAGATATTCCTTGCGCGCCGAGTAGACCACTAATTCGTCTGCATATGAGGAAGCCACATTGCCTCCCGCAAATACCGCAAGGATGAAAGTGAGAAGGGCTTTATTCATGCCGAACACCTTTCTAAAAAACAGTTGAAAATAATAACTGATTATCATTATCATAATATAAAATACAAACAAAAAAAGCTAAAAAGTTTTGAATTTTGCAAAAGATCCCGCCTCCGTACGGTAGCTTTGCTCCCGTCGGCAAGGTTTTCAATTTCGGATTCGATGTTCCTCCTGCGGGGCCGCCGGGACAATTTTTTTGGACAGCCAAAATCATCTATGCTAAAAGTATTGTCCCGTTACACTTTGAATCACAATGAATATCCCTCCTAATTCGATGGAATACGGATCAGAAGAACATAAAGAGCTGTTTTGCCGGTTTTTTATCGACAGCCACAAACCGTTCACCCCGGAAGAACTCCCCTGGCCGGAATTGAGTGAAGAAACCGTTCAGAAATTAGCCAAGTTTCCCATCTGGGATCACGCGGTTTTCACCGAACGGCAGGTATTCAACAAACTGAAGGCCTATTCCGAGGAAATCACCGACCCGCTTCTCAAAGAAGCTATGGCCCTGCAGGGCTACGAGGAAGGCCGGCACGCCGATCTGCTTAAATATTTCCTCAAGCGCTACAACATCCCCCTCAATGAAAAACCGGACAACCCCCTGCCGGACGACCTGGAACTGTGTTTTTTGCGTACCGGGGCGGGAGAGTGCATCGACTCGTTTTTCGCTTTCGGGTTCCTGGAAATCTCCAAATCAACGAAAGATTACCCAATCGAGCTCATTGAGGTGATGGAACCCATCGTCCAGGAGGAGGCGCGCCACATCCTTTTCATCGCCAACTGGGTGCTTTATCAACGCATGCAGAGACCGCTTTTGCTTCAGCCCTGGCACGAGTTGCAAACCCTATGGGCTTTCTGGGACGCCGGCTGGTCACGGCTCATGGATTTAAAAAATCTTGGCGGATCGTCGTTCACCATCCAGGCCCGGAAACACGAAAAATCCTCTCTATCGCCCAAAAGTTTCATTCAGCTGTGCCTCAGGGAAAACAAACGCCGGCTCGGCGAATACGACCCCCGCCTGGCCCGCCCCAAGCTGATTCCCCGCCTCATGAGCGGCGTCAGTTTTCTGCTCTGAAACCGGCTTCCCCGCAGTCTCAAAATTGCTTGTATATTTCCGCAAAACCGCTACAATTTAAGCTCATACAGCTTTTAAAACCATGATATTCGCTCCGTCCTCTCAGCGCGAAAGTCAATTTAATCGATATCCTTATGAGATCTCTTCAATTAAGCCACATTGTGTTGACCACCCAGGACGTTGCCGACGTCCTTATGGAACACCTGAAATCCTATGACAACTACGAGCATTTGATGAAAGTCTTCGCAAAATCAGCCAAAAAATACAGCGCCTGCGGCTCGCGCAACAAGGGGGGCGATCTGGGGACTCTGGAAGTGCACACCTCCGCTCCCGAACTGTATGAAGCCGCCATGAAAGCCCCGGTGCGCAAACTTCAGGGGCCGGTCAAAACCAAATTCGGGTATCATATCTTCATCATCACCGATGAGGAGGCAATGGGAGATACCGGGATGGACGGCATCAACGTTCCGTCCTTGGGTGCCGGAGACGGTACTCTCTAAAAATTATCAACCATGAAACTCGACGGAATTCACCACATCGCCCTCAATGTCAAAGATCTGGACCGCGCCGAACGGTTTTACACAGAAGTTCTCGGATTCAAGGTCACGCACCGCTTTTCAAAAGGATTGCGGCACCTGATGCTGGACACGGGAAACGCCGCTATCGCCCTGTTTGAAGCCCCCGATCTGGACGTTAAAGAAGCGATGGACCAACTGAGCGAAAAAGGGTATCTCCATCTGGCCTTTAAAATTCACCGCGACCGGTTTCCGTCCATCATCGAAGAGTTGAAAAAAAATAACGTCGTGATCGACGGCGGCCCGGTAAAACGCGGCGACGGCGAATCGATTTACTTCAACGACCCGGATCACAATCATCTCGAAATTCATTGCGACCACTGACATGGTAGAAGCTATTCTGAAAAAAGCCCTCGATGGAGAAAGAATCGATGGCAAAGAGGCGCTGGAACTGTTTTCCACGCACGACAACCTTCTTTTGGGGAACGTGGCCTCCCGGCTGGCCCGCAAGAAAAGCCAGGATCGGATCATCACCTACATCGTCGACCGCAATATCAACTACACCAACATCTGCGTCACCGATTGCGCCTTCTGCGCCTTCTACCGCAAAGAGCAGGACGAAGACGCCTATGTCCTTCCCTTTGAAACCATCGCCGCAAAAATCGAAGAAACCATGGCGCTGGGAGGGCGGCAGATCCTCCTGCAAGGGGGGCATAACATCCACCTGCGCATCGATTATTTCGAGGATCTTTTCCGCCGGATTAAGGAAAAATATGACATCCACCTGCACGCTCTTTCCCCGCCGGAAATCGTTCACACCAGCAAGATCTCCAAACTATCCATCGATGAAACCATCAAACGATTACACGCCGCAGGGCTGGACTCCATTCCCGGCGGCGGCGCGGAGATTCTGGTCGACCGGGTGCGCGGTAAAACCAGCCCGTTAAAATGCTCGACCGACGAATGGCTGGACGTGATGGGCAAAGCGCATGGCATGGGCATCCCCACCACCGCCACCATGATGTTCGGTCATGTCGAAACTCTGGAAGACCGGGTGGAGCATTTACTGCGCGTTCGCGAGCAACAGGATAAAACCGCAGGATTCACCGCCTTCATCCCCTGGCCCTTTCAGCCGGGAAACACCGAACTCAGTCTCGACATGGGAATAAAATCCGCCGTCAGCGGTCTGGATTATTTAAAGACCCTGGCCGTCAGCCGCATCGTTCTGGACAATTTTGACAACATCCAGTCGTCCTGGGTGACGCAGGGACCCAAGATCGGCCAAGTGGCGTTGTATTACGGTGCGAATGACATGGGAAGCACCATGCTGGAAGAAAACGTCGTCCGTGCTGCAGGGACGGTTCATTGCCTCAACGAAAGCGATATCCGGCGGCTCATCGCCGATGGCGGCTTCACCCCGCAGAAACGCAACATGCGCTACGAGTTCGTTTGACCCATCTGCCATGCATTGGGTCAAAATCTTTCGATGAATCGACTGGCACAATTTATTTTTCTGCTAGCTACCCTTGTTTTTGTCTATCCCGCGAAATGTTTTGGCAATGCTTTAAGCATCCCTTCCCGGACTCTGATTCAAAACGCCTCGTTAACCATTACCATGGACCCCAGCCTGGGCGAAGGAAAGCTGGGACTCGTAAAAAACTCCGATCTTCTTTTCGACACAAAAATCCTTTCCATAGGAAAAAACCTTCCTGCAGGCGAAGCTAAAATTATTAATGGGAAAGGCAAACTAATTTTGCCGGGTTTCGTGGACGTCCATAATCACCTTTGGCAATCCTTGATCCGGGGATGCGGAGCGGACAAGGAGTTGATGGGCTGGCTCAAAGAATGCGTGAGTTCCATGAAGGGCACGGTGATCGACGAAGAAGCCGCTTATGCAGGAGTCCGGATCAGCACCCTGGACCTTTTATCCACGGGCGTCACCACAGTAGTGGATAATTCGCATGGCTTTACCCCTCAATTCGTTCGAGGCAATCTTCGGGCTTTGGAAGATTCCAGGTTAAGATATGTTATTGCCCTCTGTGGCAAGGACAAAGAAAGCTCCATACAAAATATATTGAAGGTCAAATCGGAAATCATCGATAAAAATCACCTGGCATCCCTGCAGATTTGTTCTCACCCGGCGCCCAAATCACTTTCCAATCTCAAAGCCATGAGCCGTTTATCCAGAGAATTGAATGTTCCGTTTAACGTGCATTTACTGGAAAGCCGGAGCCAGATTCAGGAAAAACCCCTTGCGCTTTTGCAACAGGCAGATGCTCTGAACCCCCGATTGTTTGTCAACCACGCCGTTCACGTAAACGAAGAAGAAATTTCACTTCTGTCTGAACATCGCGTGTCTATTGCCCACAATCCATTGAGCAATATGAGACTGGGCTCCGGGATCACGCCGCTTCCAAAACTTCATTCCGCGGGACTAAAAATCGGTTTGGGTTTGGATGGGGGAACCAACGACACCAGCGATATGTTTGGAAATATGAGGGCCGCTGTAGGATTGCAGCGCATTCGCGCAATGAATGGGACGGTTTATCCACAGGTCGAAGATATTTTAAGGATTGCCACTTTGGGAGGAGCAGAGGCTTTGCATATGGAAAATGAAATCGGCTCTCTCTCACCAGGGAAAGCGGCCGATATTGTCGTGATGGACGCTTTGGAATTTAATTTCGCCCCCGAATGGGATGTGGTGAACCAAATTGTATTCAACGGTCAACCGCGCAACGTTAAAACCGTGTTTGTCGAGGGAAAAGCGCTATGGGTTGAGGGCCAGCCGGTTCTAAAAGAAACCACCCGGCAACATCTGATAGCGAAAGCTCAAAAAGCCGTAGAGCGGATCAAACAAAGGCTGAGCCTCATACCTCAAGACAAAAATTGAAGTCTCTCGGCGAGTGGTCCCTACAACATGGACCAATCCGCGATGTTCTTTGTGAACAAACCCGCCTTACGTGAAGAGCCTAAACCGCCCCTTGCACCGGCATCGCGCGGCGCAGACCGAGCAGGGTTTTCACCACTTTCGGAGGGTTGCCGTTTTTCAACATGAACGCCCCGAACGAATGACGCAGGGAATGAGGAGTCACCGGCTTGTCCACCCCGGAAACTTCCAGGGCCGCCTTGAAAAATTTCGCCACCGCCCGTGTCGTTAGGGCTCCTCCCCGTTCACTGGGAAAAAGCAGACCCTCCGGGTCTTTGTTGCCGACCTGCCTGGCCAACGCATCGCGGATACTGCCGGAGAAAATCGTCGTCCGTCCCTCACCCTCATTCTCTTGTTCGGGAACAAATAATTTGAGGTTTGCCAGATCCAGATGTTTGACCTTCACGGCAACCACTTCCGACACGCGCAACCCGGCCGTATAGGCAAGCTCAATCATCAGCCGGTGTTTGGGGTTTTCTGCCGAAATGGCGATTTTTTTCACTTCGTCCAAGGTCAAGAGGACGGGCTGAACCTTTTTCTTGGCCGGTCTTCGAAACCCATCCAGGTTTAAAGGCTGGTTCAGCGTGGATTTTGAGAAAAAGTCCAGGGCGTTCACCGCCTGATCGATCGTGGAGCGGGATAGATTGCCTTCAACCAGTTGATCGAGATAGCCGCGTATTTCCTCCGCGGTCACCGTATAGGGTTCCTGCGGATTGATATGGCGAAAAAAAATTTTCAACTGGCCCAAATAGGCTTTTATGGTTTGAGCGCTGTAATTTCCCGATTCCAGTTTGGAACGGACGCTGATCAATACGTTGGTGGTCGACAGGGGATGAGAAACCATTTTGTTCATAAACTATCTCCTGGAAAGGAGGAGGGCGGGAAGGCAAACCCTCTTCGGTTATGTATGAACGCCTGGGAGGAAACTTCGATCGGTTACAGGCATTTTAAAATCTGAAGAAAAACCCGGGTAAGATAAAAATACCGCTAATTCATCTTACTTTAAGGTAAATATAGGAAAATTAAGCCCGCCGGTCAAGTAAAATCATGCCGTCAATGGGATGATATCTCCTTGAAAATAAGTTTACTACGTCTTTGGCTCTGAACTGAACAGGGAAGACTTTTTGTATTGCAAAATTCCCCGGCGGATCAAAACATTGAGCACCGCAACCACCGGAACGCCAAGAATAATTCCCACCAGGCCAAACAACTCGGCGCCCAGCAGGACCGCAAATATAACGGCGACGGGATGCAGGCCGATATTCTCTCCCAGCACCCTGGGTGTGATGACCATGCCTTCCAGCATCTGCACCACGCCAAACACCCCCACCACCCATAAAACCGGAAGCCATTCCTGAACCTGCAAGTAGGTCAAAAGAGCGGCGGGGAAGAAGCCGACAATGACCCCCAGATAAGGAACCAGGTTTGCCAACCCGGCTACCAGACCTATGAAAAGGCTCATGGGAGTGCCGATCAAAAAAAGCCCCAGCGAATAAAGCAAGCCCATCAACAACCCCACCATCAACTGACCGCGGACAAAACTGGCAAGCACCCGGTCGATCTCTCGCACCGTCTCCACCGTTTTCTCCTTATAACGGGGTGGAATCAGAGCCAGGATTTTTTCGTTGATCTTGTCGAAATCCCGCAAAAGATAAAACATGACCACCGGAATGATCACCAGATTGGCCACCATCAGAATGACGCTGAACAGGCTGGACAAAGAATCCCAGAGAAACGAGGTGGTGAAACTCAGAATTTTCAAGGGCAGCTCGCCAAAGCGGGCCATGCCTTCATTCAGAATTTCCTGAATCTTCTGCTGGTCCAGGCCGGCGATTTTCTCCAAAAACGGACGCAGCCAATCCTGCACCACGTCAATGTATTTCGGTAAATTCCGGGTCAGATTTTCCGCCTGTATTCTAAGAAGCGGGAAGATTAAAAGACAGGCGCCCAGGATCGACGCGAAGAAAACCAACAACAGGGAACTGACCGACAAAGTGCGCGACAGTTTCCATGTTTCCAGCCGGTCCACCAGCGGGTCCAGCAAATAGGCCAGGGCGAAGGCCACAAAAAACGGCATGATCACCCGGCGCGAATAATAGAGAAAAATAGTGAGCGCGACCGCAACCGCCAGCGCCAGAAAGAAAGCCTGAGTATTCGGTTTCCGGTCCATTGTTAAAGGTCTTCCAGAGGTAAAGGTGCCGCCGGTGCCGGAGAGGACGGCTTGAACTCCTGAGAGGCCAGAGGGGCTTCCCAATAGCGGCTGAGCGAACTCAATAAAAAAACCGACAGCTTGCGGCTCACTTCGCCAAACGCCTCCAGTTCACCGGCCAGTTCGTCTTGATTCCGGGCGGTGGCAAAATCGCTCTTCGCGGCGACAACTTCCGATTTTAAAGCCGATATCACCCGAACGCTGATATTGGTCTGAATCGTCGATTCCCCGGACCCACTTTCACGGGCCAGTTTTCTGGATACGGCATTGCCCAGGATAACGATGTCGACCCCGGACTTTAAGCCGATTTGCACGGCATCGTTGACATTCCCCTTAACGGCATTCCACACGGTTTCTTCAGGCACGTTATTCAGGATCGAGTCTCGGGGAACCACTCTCACTCCGGCTTCGGTAAAGTTTTGCACCAGAGCGGCCCCGGAAATGGGCGTCGTTTCCCAAAAATCCTCCTCCCCCTCGGAGGTGATGCTGTTTTCAGAAATCAGGATGACGACATTTTTCAAGTTTTCCGGTTTGGTGACCACTCCAATGTGGCTTAGGGATTTTCCCAGGGCATCCGGAAACAAAGTCACCTCCAGAATCACTTCGCTGGTTTTTTCCAGGGGATCATCCACAGCTTCGATAAACCGGTAACTTTGCACATAGCGATCGGCGTGCGTCAGAATTTTGGAAAATTCTTTTTGGCTGGCTTCAAAACTCTCTTCTCCCATGAAACCGCGCAGAGCTTTCTCGAGGGCGGACTGAAACCCCAGAGCCACCGCCTGCTTTCGGGCGTTGACAAAATTGTTGCCCTTCACGGGAGCGATGGCGGTCACCTGATGGGTCAGTTGAACCTGCCCCTGAGCATGAACCGCGATTTGCAAAACAAACAGCCAGCCCGGCACCCAAAGAAGGGTGATGAGCGCCTGAAGGGTTTTATTTGTCTGCAAGGTTTTCAATGAAATGTTGTTGGAGTTGAAAATAATGAAACCGGATAGCCGTTAAAAATTTTGCATGTTCAGGCACTCTGGCTGACGACGCTGTACAACCCTTTGATCTCTCTTGGCGAAAGGAAACGAAAACTGCCAAGCGGCAGCCCCGTCAAGTTGAGCTTGCCGAAATGCGTTCTTTTCAACTTGACGACGGGGTGACCCACCACTTCGCAAATCCGTTTGATGTGGCGGTTTTTCCCCTCGGTCAGGTTCATGACCAGCACACAGTTTTTACCGCTGACTCTCAGCACCTTGACCTTCACAGGAGCCGTGGGAATATTGTCCAGCCGGATTCCCTTTCGAATCCGGTTCAGCTTCTTTTCATCGGGAACCCCCCGGACTTTGACCTGATAGGTGCGCTCCAGCTGGTATTTTGGCTCGAGTAATTTTTTGGCGAGACCACCGTCGTTGGTGAACAGTAAAATCCCCTGCGTGTTGTAATCCAACCGGCCCACCGGAAAGACCCTGCCAGGCACCTGTTTGACGAAATCCATCACCGTGCGCCGGCCGCGTGATTCATCCTTCATGGTGGTCAAACAACTGGGGGGTTTGTTGAGAATGAGAAAGGTTTTTTCCTGGGACTTGGGAAGCGGTTTGCCCTTCACCGCAATCTTATCCACAGCGGGATCGGCAAGCGACCCCAATTGCATCACAACCTGGCCGTTGACCTTGACCTGGCCGTCTTCAATCCATCGTTCCGCTTCCCGGCGGGAGGCAAGCCCCGCGTCGGCGATGATTTTTTGCAGGCGCTTTTTCATATCAAAAACTTTCCTTACGGCACAGCGCCTTCAAACCCGTGGGTCCGGATCTTCCGCTGAGGAGGAAGCCGCAACTTCACCCTCGGACTGAGAGGTTTCCTCTTTAGAAACTAATGGATCGGCCGGCTCATCGCTTTCCGGCAGGCCGGGACCGGAATGCTCCTCTTCCGGCGCAGCTTCCCCGGCAAGAGCAGGATCAAAAGTCATCTCCGTTTGACCGCTGTCGTCCGCGTCGCCTGAGAGTTCTTCCCGTATGTCCTCGAGTGTCGGCAGATCGCTCAAATCCTTCAACCCGAAGTATTCGAGAAACTTGCGGGTCGTGCGATACATGATGGGCCGTCCGGGGACTTTTTTTCTTCCGGCAGGTCCGATGATTTTCTTGTCCAGGAGCGTCCTCACCACACCACTGGAATCGACGCCGCGAATATCTTCCACTTCCTGCCGGGTGAGCGGCTGTTTGTAAGCGATGATTGACAACGTGTCGAGGCTCGGCTGGGATAATTTGGTGGTTTTGTCGAGTTTCAAAAATTTCCGCACCCAATCGGAGTATTCATGGCGGGTGCTCAACTGGTAGCCTTCCGCCACCACTTCGATCTGCAGGTTCCTGGACCGGTACTCCTCCTGCAATTCCTCCAGAACGGACCTGAGCGCCGCCTTTTCCGTGCCGTTCATGATGGTTTTTTGCAGATCGTCCGCCGTGACCGGCTGGTCGGAAGCCAGAAGGATATTCTCGACAATGGCTTTTAGGTCTTCTCGTTCCAAGTGCTCTTCCCCGAAGGTTACTGGTTCATTCTATTACAGAAAGTTCACACCGCAAAAAACAATTCCGGTTTCATTTCTTGAAATACTTGCTGAGCGCCAAACCCTGCGAGTGGTAATTGGACTTAATTTCCTTCCCATATATCTTTTTGGGGGTTGCAATGACCTTGTCGAACTTCAACCGGCAAAACGTTTGCCCATCCTCCACCATGAAGGGAACGTCATGCGGACGCACCTCCATCACCGCGGGGGTTCCAAGGTTCAGGGAAGGTTCGTCTTCCGCCCAGCCAAAGCCGGGATCGAAAAAACCGGCGTAGTGAGTCCGCAATTCGCCGCTGTTGGGTTCATAGGCCACCATTTCCGCGAGCAGGTTGGGGGCGATACAGATTTTTTCTTTCGACATCATGATGTAAAAACATTCCGGCTCCAGAATCAAACGGTCATTGCGGGTCCGGTAAATGGGCTCCCAGAAATCTTCTGCGCGGTAATGGTTGATTTTTGACAAATCAATAACACTGGAATTGGTTTTCGCTTTGTAGGCAATGACATTCTCGCCTTTGCCCGACAACTCGACGCTGATATAAATCCCCTCTTTGATTTTTATCAAATTATAGGGAATGGCAAACCCGTTGCCATCGAACAGGATGGGATTATTTTTGTATTCCGGTTCCAGGCCCTGGTTTCCCAGCGTCGCCGAGGCGACATACCCGATTCTCAACTGATTGAGCGTCAGCCCGGCTTTCACCTTGACGGGAAACGAGCGGGGAATGATCTCAAGATACAGTTTCCCTTTGTACTCTTTGCGGATTTCATCGAAACGGTGCCCGTGGTCGATGATGACGCGGGTGAACATGTCGAGCCGCCCGGTGGAGCTTTTCGGGTTAGCCAGCCCGAACATGGCGGACGGGAAATTCAGTGCCTCCATGAGCGGAATCAAGTAAATCGCGCCTTTTTCGAGGATGCCGCCGTCGCCGGAAATATCGAACTCATAGAGCTTCACATCCTTCAGCTTCTCTTCAACCGTATCGTTCTCAGGCAGAAAACTGCATTGGATGCGGTACGCCTTGGGTCCAAGCCGCAGATCGAGACTCACCGGCTGCAACTGCGATGGAGCGATCGGCACCTCAGAATGTATGTATCCCTGCTGGCAGGCCGCTTCAATCATCTGATAAGGCAGATATCCCCGTTTGCCCTTCAAATCATCCAGAAGGCCTTTTGAGGCGGGCATATTCGTTGTCAGTGGCTCCATATTTCGATCCAGGGAATGAAAAATATATCTGTGGCGAACAGGTGTGTTTTCGGTCGAGCGGGGCAAGCCCAAGGACTGTAAAATCAATTGACAGGCCGTTTACGGCTATGATTTAATCCTAATATCCAACATTTTTCAACCGGATAATTGAACGGGGTCCCAGAAAGTTTATGCCTTTGTACGAATATTATTGTGAGGATTGCCAGAAAGAGTTCACGCTTTTACAACCTGCCAGTGTCAATAAAGAGGATACCACCTGCTCTGAGTGCGGGTCCTCAAAGGTGAACCACAAATTTTCCACCTTCACCTCCAAAATCCAGGGCGTTTCAAAGGCCAGCAGTAAAAAACCCGTGACCGAGGACGATTACCCCAACAAAGATGTTTTTAAATTGCCCATTCCCCGGCTGAGATCAGAACTATAAATCCAAATCCGGGAATATTTTACCGTTCAAAGGATCTACCTCTGATACGCCCCAAACAACCGTAATTAAAGGAAATAATCTCTCGAAATGAGCGCAAAAAAACATAAAAGAAAAAAAATATCCGCCCCAAACGCAGATGAAATGCACCACTCGACCTCCGCGGTGAAACGATTCGGCGTCCCCGTGGTGTGGGTCGCAGTCGTTGGTGTGGGCCTTTGGGCCTTGATGAACTTTTCAACCCCGTCCAGCAACCTGGTGCCCTATGACCAGATAAAACAAGCCAAAAATGAGGAGTCAAAAAAACCTGCAACCTCACCGGACCTCGAGACCGTGTCCACCGACCTCGACGAAGATGCATCTAAATTGGTGAAGCAGGCTTCCGACACTCCCGAACCGCAAGCCCGTCTGCCACGGGAAACCCTGGAGCATATCGCCAAGGGAATGGAATTGACCGAGCAGGGAAAATACAACCAGGCCAACATCGAATTTGAAAAAGCCGCAAAAATCAGTCCCGGCTCGCACGAAGTGTATTCCATTTGGGGTGTGGCTTTCAAGATGCAGAAAAAGTACAAGGGCGCCAACAAAAAATTCGCCAAGGCCCACGAACTGGCTCCCAACGACTCGGAGATCGTTTTCAACTGGGCGATGTCGACCCTGGAACAACGGGATTCCGACGAAGCCATCCGCCTGTTCAAAAAATCCGTGGAAATGGAACCCAGCAACTACCTGGCCTACAATTACATGGGCAAAGCCTACGGACAGAAAAAATTCTACGACGAGGAAATAGCCAGCTACCGAAAAGCCATCTCCATGAACCCCGGATTTGCCCCGGCGCATTTCAATCTCGGCGTGATCCTCAGCATCAAAAAGAAATTTGAAGAAGCCGCCCCACATTTTGAAAAAGCCATAGAAATCGACAAGAGTTTTGAAAAGCCCTTTGTCGTGCAAATGCTGACCGCCCTGGGCCGCTACAACGCAGGTAATTCCCAACCCGGTAAAACGCCCGCAAAAACAGAAGAGAAGAAACCAAAACCCACTAAAGAAGCGAAAGTGAACGCAGATGCCGGTCTAAAAACGGTCGGCGAAGAGAAATCCGAAGGCTCCGACCACAAGATGGAAGGGTCCAAAAACGTCAAGGAAACCACAAACCTGAAAGGCAGAGTCCTGGTCA
Organism: Nitrospinaceae bacterium; assembly: GCA_021604505.1. Taxonomy (NCBI): domain Bacteria; kingdom Pseudomonadati; phylum Nitrospinota; class Nitrospinia; order Nitrospinales; family Nitrospinaceae; species Nitrospinaceae bacterium. The sequence goes on from BQJC01000003.1 coordinate 326,460, forward strand.
ACGGCAAACCGCTTTCGACTCTGGGCGTGGTATTTCTGGAAACCAAATCCAAGTTGCGGGTTCCCGAACAAAAATTTCTCGACCTGACCATCCGGCAAACCGGCCTGCAGTTTTTCCCGAAACATAACGTCGTTCCGATCGGGTCCAAAATCACTTTTTCCAACGAAGACCGCGAGGTCCACAACATTTATTCCAAATCGCAAAACAACCAGTTCAACCTGGGAGCGATGGCGGCAGGCTCGATCAAGACCATCACGTTGGATCAGCCGGGTCCCGTCATCCTGCGTTGCAATATGCACAAAGGCATGATCGGCACCATTTTCGTCGTGCCCAACGGTTACTACACCCATCCCAACGAAAAAGGCGACTACGCCTTCACCGGCGTGAAAAGCCAGGGGTATCTCCTGCAATACTGGCATCCGCAACTGATCCCGGCGGAAGTTGAAACCCACATGAAACAGGTGGATTTGAAAGGCGTGGATCAAACCGCCGACTTTGATGTGAAATCAGCGTCTCGGCCGGGAGAAATACACGATCTCGTCGACCCCACGGATTACAACGCCATCGTCGACAATATCGAAAAGGAAATACTTCAGGCCATTCAGGACTGGAAGGCGGGGAAAAAGTCCATCCCCAGGAAACGCATGTTGATGGCCATCACCAAACATTACGATGGCGAAGGGCTGAAAGGCGCCCTCGCCAAGAGTTTCAGCCAGAAACGAAGCATGGGCCTGGAAAAGAAATTGGATGAAATCCGCAAGGCCATCTCCGGGATTGGCGTTTCCAAGGGCGAAGTCACCGAGGAGTCGCTCACCACGAAAGCCAAGCTGGTCATCAGCCAACTGCGCACCAACGTGCAGGAACTCGAAGCCCGGCTGAATCCGGATTTTAACAAGAAAGAGAACTCGCAAGAAAATTGATACCCCTCACTCTGCCTGGGTTCCTCTCCCGCTTTATTATGAGAGCTTTGCAGGTAAGCATGCGCCTCGCGTCCCAAACGGTCACCCTGTCGGCACTCCCCAAAACGGAGAAGAATTTTCTTCCTCTCCCCTGGGAAAAGGATCGAAAAGAGCTTTTTTTGACTTTGCCGTTTGCTGAATGATAATTTGACCTCTATGAGCCTGCGTGTATTCAATTCATTGACCCGGAAAAAAGAGGAGTTTGTCCCCCACAGAGAAGACCGCGTGGGCATGTATGTCTGCGGCGTGACCGTTTACGATTATTGCCATGTAGGGCACGCCCGGTCCGCGGCGGTCTTTGACACCATTTTCAGATACTTGAAGCATCTTGGCTATCAAGTGGCCTATGCGCGCAATTTCACCGATATCGACGATAAAATCATCAAGCGGGCCAAGGAGGAAAACCTCCCCTGGCAGGAAGTCACCAGGAAATACATCCAGGCGTTTTATGACGACATGGGCAAACTCAATATCGAGATGCCCACCATCGAACCCAAAGCCACGGATCATATTCCCGAGATGATCACCATGATTTCATCTCTCATCGACAATAAAAAAGCTTACGAAGCCGACGGCGATGTTTTTTATTCCGTCCTGTCGTTCACTGGTTACGGCCAGCTCTCCGGAAAAAACACCGACGACCTGCTCTCGGGAGCCCGCGTCGAAGTCAACGAAAGCAAACGCAATCCGCTGGATTTCGCGCTGTGGAAAAAAAGCAAGCCGGATGAGCCGGCGTGGGAAAGTCCCTGGGGGCCGGGACGCCCAGGATGGCATATCGAATGTTCCGCCATGGGCACGCGCTACCTGGGAGAAACCTTCGACATTCACGGCGGCGGCAAGGACCTGATCTTTCCGCACCACGAAAACGAGATCGCCCAATCCTGCGGAGCCTCCGGCAAAGCCCCGGTCAAATACTGGATTCACAACGGCTTCGTCAATATCGACAAAGAGAAAATGTCCAAATCCCTGGGCAATTTTTTCACCCTCCGGGATATCTACAAACGCCATCATCCGGAGGTATTGCGGCTGTTTTTAATCAGCAGTCATTACCGCAACCCCATCGATTTTTCCGAAAAAAATATCGAAGACGCGGAAAAAGTCCTGATCCGTTTTTACCAAGCGATTGAAGCGGCGGAAGGGGTTCTCGTCGATAAAAAAATTACCGGATTGGAAAAACCGGGCCCGTTGATTAAAAAATTTGAAGAAGCCATGAACGACGACTTCAACACCGCCGTCGCCCTGGCTCACATGAACGAAGAGTTGCGAAATTTGAACCGCTTGCTTATTGAGGCAAAAAATAATCCCGATGCATTAAAGGACCTGAAAACCAGTGTCGCTGCCCTAAAACAAGCGGGGAACGTGCTCGGCCTGCTTTTCAGAATACCCAAAGAGTTCCAAGCGGAAATTTTTCAGCTGAAAAATAAGGAGCTGGGTTTGGACACGGAAAAAATCGAAGCGTTGATCGCCGCCAGAAACTCAGCCCGCCAAGCCAAGGACTGGGGCAAGGCCGATCAATGCCGGGATGACCTCACCGCCATGGGCGTGGTCATTGAGGACACCCCCAACGGCACCGAGTGGAAAATAAAATGAACGCTCTGCAAAATCTGTTCACCGATTCCTACAGCAAATTCACCCGCTGGGTCACCCAGGTTCAGGTCGACGAGCAGGCGTCCAGAGTCCAGGTGCCCGAGAAAACCATCCGCTGTGTCTGGAACGAACAACTTTTTAAAACCAGACAATTGCGCACCACCGGCGGCGAAGATCTCGAAATCATTTTTCCGGGACACTGGAATTTTGGCCCCGGACCGGACTTTAAAAACGCCGCCATTAAAGTGAACGGTAAAACCTTCGAAGGGGATGTCGCGCTTCATGTGTATTCTTCGGACTGGAAACCCCGGCGCTCGTCTGAAACCACCGAATACGGCAAGATCGTTCTCAACGTTTTTTTATGGAAGGACACCAGCGGCACACCCTCCGCTGACGAGACCGCCCCGTTTGAACTGGAATTAAAAAGTTTTTTGACCAAAGGAATTTTCGAACTCAACGATGAACTGGATTTCGACAGTTATCCAGTTTTGCATCAGCACAACTACGGGCGCTGCCACCAGCCGCTGGCCCGCCTGTCCAAGGAAAAGCTGACGCATCTTTTAAACGCCGCCGGCGATGCCCGGATTCTGGTCAAAATCGAACGCTTCCACGACCGCACCATCATCAACGGTTATGAGCAGACGTTTTACGAAGGGGTCGCCGAAGCTCTGGGGTATCCCAACAACAAGGAGCCGTTTCAAAAACTGGCAGGCACTCTGCGCCTGAGCACACTGCAAGGGTTATTGCCCGAGAAAATCGACGAGGCGGAAAAAATCCTTCACATTCAGGCTCTGATGTTCGGCGTCGCCGGTCTCGTCGAATTCAAATCGCTCGACACCGCCGCTCTGCCTGCGGATGACCAGAAATATTTCGCAAAGTTAAAAAACCTATGGGAAACGTACCGCGCCGACGTTCCGGACAGTAGATTGACCCGCAGCCAATGGAAATTTGGCGGTATCCGGCCCGCGAATTTTCCTTACCGGAGAATCGCGGCATTGGCGCACATGATCGTCCGCCACGAAGAGAACGGAATGTTCGCCGATTACATGCATCAACTGCAAGCGTGCATTTCCGCTGGAAAAAACGAGGACTACAAAATCGCCATCCCCAACAAACTTTACGATTTTTTCTGTGTGGAAGCCGACGATTACTGGGCCGGGCATTACTCCCCTGGAGGAAAACAGCTTGCCAAAGCACAGCTTCTGGTCGGACCGACGCGGTCCAGGGAGATCACCGTCAACATCGTGATTCCCATCGGGATGATTTACGCGCGCGCCAGTAAATCGGTCGCCCTGGAAACCGCCTTCAACGTGCTGTTTCAATCCGGCAAAAAGTCCGGCGACAACAAATTACTGCGTTTCATGCGCCATTACATCTTCGGAAATAAGGCGGACATGATTCAAGTGCTGGAAAACGACAAACAGACACAAGGGCTGATGCAAATCTATCAGGACTTTTGCACACAAAACGGAAACAATTGTCTGCGCTGTCAATTTCCTGATGTTGTTGCCAAACACTTTTCATAACCTGCTTCAAAAGCAGCCAAACGGCCTCCAGAAAAGTGTTTTCAAATCAGCCATTTAAGCCCGGTTTTCCGACCCTGGGTTTTTAACTGGGAAAAACTTGCGTTAAACCCGGTTCCCTATGTCTATAAAAAGAGCTTAAGACTTGCTTCCATCGCGACAACACGCTAAAGTGTCAATAATCCCATTGGTTTTTAACCTTTTATCAGGATAGCCGAAATACCATGGATCATCTGGACGATCTGGAAAATCAAAGCATATTCATCCTCCGCGAGGCGTATAAAAATTTCAAAAACCTGGCCATGTTGTGGTCCATTGGCAAGGATTCCACCGTCATGGTCTGGCTGGCCCGCAAGGCTTTTTTCGGGGAATGTCCCATCCCCCTGGTGCACATAGACACCAGCTACAAGATTCCCGCCATGATCGAATACCGCGACCGGGTGGCCAAAGAATGGGGATTGAACCTGGTGGTCGGCCAGAACAAAAAAGCCCTCGACGAAGGCATGAACCACGAAATGGGCCGCATGGTCTGCTGTGAGGCTTTAAAAACCCAGGGTTTGCAGCAGGTCATGGAAGCCAAAGGCTACACCGGCCTGATTCTGGGAATTCGCCGCGACGAAGAAGGCACCCGCGCCAAGGAACGCTATTTCTCGCCGCGCGACAAAAATTTCGAGTGGAACTTCAAGGACCAGCCGCCGGAACTCTGGGATCAGTTCAAAACCACGTTTAAAGAGGGAACCCACATCCGCATCCATCCTATTTTGCATTGGACGGAACTCAACGTCTGGGAATACATCCAACGGGAAAAAATCCCCATCATCGACCTCTATTTTGCCAATAAAGAGGGCAGGCGCTACCGGTCTCTCGGTTGCGCCCCCTGCACCGGTTCCATAGAGTCCAATGCCAAAAACGTCGATGAGATCGTCTACGAGTTAAAACACAACATCACCACGGCGGAGCGATCGGGCCGGGCGCAGGATCAGGAAGACACCTACGCCATGCAGAAACTCCGCGCCAAAGGATACATGTAAATGAACGATAACGGCAACGTGCCCAATATTTCCGGCCGGCAAATGCGGCTGGTGATCGTGGGACATGTGGATCACGGAAAATCCACTCTGGTCGGACGATTGCTCTCCGACACCGGAAGCCTTCCGGAAGGCAAGCTGGATTTCATCAAGGAAATTTGTGAACGACAGGGAAAAGCCTTCGAGTTTGCGTTTCTTCTCGACGCCCTGGAAGAAGAGCAGGACCAGGGAATCACCATCGACACCTCACAGATTTTTTTCAAGACTCAGAAACGCCACTACGTCATCATCGACGCCCCTGGCCACAAGGAGTTTTTGAAGAACATGGTGACCGGCGCCGCCGATGCGGAGTCCGCACTTCTCTTGATCGACGCTTACGAAGGGGTTCAGGAGCAATCCCGCCGCCACGGCTATATTTTGAAACTGCTGGGGCTCACACAGGTTGCCGTGGTCGTCAATAAAATGGATCTGGTCGGTTACGACCCGGAAGTTTTTTTCAAGATCAAAAGCGAATACACGGCCTTTCTCGATTCCATCGGCGTCACCGCCGACGATTTCATTCCGGTTTCCGCAAAGCTCGGGGTCAACATCGCCAAGCGCGAAAACGAAATGCCCTGGTACAAGGGCCCGACCGTTCTGGAAATGCTGGACCGCTTCGAGGAAAAAGCCCCGCCCAGCCATCTTCCGTTCCGCTTCCCGGTTCAGGACGTTTATAAATTTGACGCACGCCGGATCATCGCCGGACGGGTGGAGTCGGGCCGCCTCAAAGTCGGCGACCACCTGACGTTTTCCCCGTCCAACAAAAAAGGCGTGGTCAAGTCCATCGAGGCCTGGAGCGTGCCCAAGCAGCCCACCGAAGCGCATGCATCGCAGTCCATCGGGTTCACGCTGGACGAACAGATTTTTGTGGAACGCGGGGATATCGCAAGCCTGGTCGAAGAATTGCCCATCGTGTCGACCACCTTTGACGTCAATTTATTCTGGATGGGAAAGCGTCATCTGGAAAAAGGCCGGACCTACACCCTGAAACTCACAACCCAAGAGGTCCCCTGCGAGGTCGTGCAGTTCAAAAAAGTGATCAACGCCTCCACCCTGGAAACCCTGTTGGACCAGGACTTCCTCGCCAAAAACGACGTCGCCGAATTGACATTAAAAACCCGGAAACCCGTCGGTTTCGATCTATTCGGATCCATCGCGACAACCGGACGGTTTGTGTTGGTCGACGAATACGATGTTTGCGGCGGAGGCATCATCACCACCTACGCCCCCGCGAACATAGAAGATAAACTGCGGGACGAAGTCCGCTACCGGAATTTCAACTGGGTGCAAAGCGGAATCAAATCCGAGGAAAGGGCCTACCGCAACGGTCACCGGGCGGTGTTCCTTCTGATTTCCGGAGCCAGCGGCGTCGGCAAGGCCGATCTGGCCCAACATCTGGAAGAAAAACTGTTCAAGCTGAATTTTCAGAGCTATCTCCTGGACCGCAGGAATGTCCGGCTCGGGGTCTCGTACGATATCATCGAGGGCGATCCGGAGTTCTTTGACGGAGAGACCGTGAGGCGGTTCGGGGAAGTGAGTAAATTGTTCCTCGATGCCGGTCACGTGGTCATTTCCACCTCCAACTCCTTCAATAAGGACCAGGATGCGGACATTCGCCTGTTGGCCCAACCGCACCCGGTCGTCGACATTCTCATCTCCGACGATCCCAATTCCACGGGAAAGGCCGATATTGCGCTTTCTCTGGAAGAGGCCAAAAACCAGGTCGAAGCGGCGAATAAGATTTACCATTATTTAAAAGACCAGAAAATCCTGACCGGCCACAATTACTCCATTTAAAGATTGACTTTTTTTCATTCTGAGTCAGAATGAGCGGCTTGAAACCACCTGTTATATTGATGTAAACGACTAAAGGACCGTTTTCACCATGCCCAAGATCACTGTCATCAATACCGAAACCGATGAAACCAAAACCTTCAAGGCGGGTTACGGAGCCAATTTAAGAAAGGCCGCCGCTTATCAGGATGTGGAAATATACAAGGGCATGGCGAGAATGCTGAACTGCCGGGGAATGGGAGCATGCGGTACCTGTCTGATCGAAGTGGAACCCATGGACAATGTCGACCCCCACACGTTCATCGAAAAACTGCACAAGGTGGCCCCGAACCAGAAACTAGGTTGCCGGGCCAAAGTTTACGGGGATATCACCATCAAAGCCGCCATCAAAGACCTGTAGTTCTCACGCCCCCGCGAGGATGAATCCGCCCTACCCTTAACATTCCTGAGCAGTAAATATCCAAGTTTATAAAGTCCCGGCTCTTGCGCATCGCGTATCTCTCCTGCCTTTCGGGATTTTAAATTTATGAAACAAACATCGATACAGAAAATTCATTCAAAGGTTCACTTTTTTGGGTGGTTGCTGATTCTTACCATGACTCCAGGTTTCAGTTTTGCTGAGAAGGGGGACCACGTGGTGCTCTTGCATGGAATCGCACGTAGTAGCGCGTCCATGGAAAAAATTAAAGGTCGCCTGATAAAAACAGGCTATAAAGTTTTAAATGTGGATTATCCTTCAACGGATTACGGCCTGGAGGCATTGGCAGAAAAAATCAACAAAGAAGTTTCTTCGTTCAACCCACCTTCGACCCGGCGGCTTCATTTTGTGACTTATTCGATGGGGGGACTGGTGGCCAGAGCCCTCATCAAAAAATATCGGCCAGGCAACCTCGGGCAGGTCGTTATGTTAGGTCCGCCCAATCAAGGAAGCGAGATGGCTGATTTCTTGAAAGATAATGTGTTATTTCAAAAGTTTTACGGCCCGGCGGGTCAAGAACTGGGAACCCATCAGGAGTCGATCCGAGCACTCCTGGGAGATGTGGATTTTAACCTGGGAGTGATTGCAGGGGACCGGTCGATCGATCCGATCGGTTCTTTCCTGATTCCCGGCTCGGACGATGGCAAAGTGTCTGTCGAGCACACCAAGCTAAAAGGTATGAAAGATCACATCATCATTCATGCGACCCATACCTTTATGATGAAAAATGAAGAAGTGATTTCTCAAATATTGCATTTTCTGGAGACGGGTCGCTTTAAACGAGAAAAACCATAAAACATATTTAAAAACCCGCGCTAAAGCTGTAACAGGACCAGCACCGGAAGAAGTGTCAAACCCACGATCGTGAAAAACGCATGCAGGAGGACATCCCATCGTATGCTGAGCGGAATGACTGTGATAAAGTATAGAAAAATCAGCACTTCCCAAAGGCTGAGTCCGAAATGATTGTGCTGATTAACGAGGAATGCCAATAGAGAAACCAGAACCGCAATATACCCTGCCAGATGAAACCTCAACAACGGCTTCGTGCGCTTGATAAAACCCATATAGGCGCCGAGAAATACATTGATGATATGAAACCCAATCGCCGCGAACACCCAGGGTAAAGACGGAGAAGACGTGATTTTCGATATAATGACAGAGTCCACGGGGTATTGAAGGGATTCATTGGAAAAAAAACGGAATTGTAACATGGATTTAAATCTTGCAGGACGCAAAGTTTTGATCACCGGAGCGGGAGACGGCATCGGCCGCACCCTCGCTCTCGATTTCGCCGAAATGGGCGCACGCGTCGCCGGATGCGCCCGCAGTAAAGAGCGGCTGACCAGCCTGTCCAAGGAAATTTCCAGTACGGGACATTGTTTCCATGCCGTCGATTTGACACGCCCTGAAGACATTCAAAGGTTTCACGATCAGGTCATGGAAGCGTTTGGCGGGTTGGATGTTTTGATCAACAACGCCGGATCGATCCTGAAACTCGGCGGCTTTTTTGATGTTTCCGATGACGACTGGCAGGATTCCTTCAATATCAATTTGATGTCCGCCGTCAGGCTTTGCCGGCTTTTCATTCCCACACTCAAGCATTCCGGAGCGCCCAGAATCATCAATATTTCCTCCATCGCCGGGTCACGCCCCGGTGAGATATTTCCGCACTACAGCGCCATCAAAGCCGCGCTTTCGAACTTCACCGTGTCTCTGGCGCAAACCCTGGCTCCAGAGAAGATCCTCGTCAACTCCGTATCACCAGGGCCGGTTTGGACCCGCTCCTGGGAACAGGAAGCCGCTCAAGCCAGTAAAAACTCAGGAAAGAGCCTTCACGACATTTCAGAAGACATCAAAACCCAGACTGCCCAGGGTGTTCTTTTAAAACGCATGGGCATGCCGGAAGATGTTTCCGGGATTGTCCAGTTCCTGGCATCCGACCGTTCGAACTGGATCACCGGCTCCAATTTTGTCATCGACGGAGGGGTCAATCTGAATCCGTACTAAAAATGATTAGGATGGTTACGCTCAATTTCATTACAAATCCAACTGGAAGCAACGAATGATAAATCAACAAAGGTTCCACGCCCAGAATGGCCTGATTATTTTCACCCCTTATCTTTTAGTGTTTTTCGCCTTTGTTTTCAGCGGATGCACCGTCTCACCCAAACCCAAAGAATCCACCGAAACGCTCGTCAGCTCAGAGGCTCCTATTTTTGACAAGCGGTTCAAGGAAATATCGTTTGAGGATCTCAATCTCGATAATTTCTGGACCAAATTGAGCCCGCAGGCCGTCAGGGAACCGGTCCCAATCAACAACAATACCTTTGCGGACTTGACGGATAAGGTCAAGGAAGGGGTGGTGAATATCTACACCCTCCGTCTGGAAGAACGGGACGTAAAATTCGGACTGGCTCCCAACGATCTTCTGCCCATCAGAATTCCAGTGGTATCGACCCTGTTTGAAATCATTCCCTTCCAGGTTCCCATCGCTTTCAACACCCAGGGATTGAGTCTCGGGTCCGGGTTCATTATCAACGAGCAGGGTTATATCCTCACCAACGCCCATGTCATTCAAAACGCCCTGGACATTCAGGTGCTCTTATCGGAAGGAAAAAAGGGCTATCCCGCGAAAATCATCGGCATCGACCGCCTCACGGACACCGCCCTCTTGAAAATAGAACCCGATCAACCGCTGACGACCTTGCCGCTTGGAGATTCAGATAGCTTGCGAATGGGCGAGATGGCGCTGGCGGTCGGAAACCCATTGGGACTCAGGCACACCGTGACTTCCGGTCTCATCAGCGCCAAGGAAAGGGGTTCCGCCCAACCGAATGACAAATACGCGTATTTCATTCAGACCGACTCCGCCATCAACCCCGGAAGCAGTGGCGGCCCTCTCATCAACCTTTACGGCGAGGTGATCGGCATCAACACCGCCATCGTTTCCGAAGCCCAGCTGATCGGCTTTGCAGTCCCAGTGAATACGGTGAAGGAGGTCATGCCCTTGCTGGTTTTGGGTCAGACCGAACGCGGCTGGTTCGGGGCAAAAGCCGTTCCACTCAGTGTCGAACAAGCCGTCGGCCTGGACTATACAGGCAGTGAAGCCATGTTGGTGGAGGAAGTTGAAAAAGACAGCCCGGCGGAAAAATCCGGAATGCAACCCAATGACATCATTGTCAAATTCAACGGGCAACCGATCGAAAGTTTCCTTATTTTCCGCAGAAAACTGCTGGGGCTGGCTCCGGGAAAGGAAATCCACGTGACGATTCTGAGAGACGGTGAGAAAAAGGAAATCACAAGCACACTGGTCCGGCGAACGATGAACGAACCGTCAAACACATCGGAAGAGGAATGAAGCCTTAAAAGCGTGCGCACAATCCCTGATGAATGTCTTGTAGAATACGTTTCATATCGTAGGTGGTGTCCCATTCAGGATAATCGTTTTTAAAACGGCTGACATCGCTCACCCACCAGATGTGGTCTCCGGTTCGATTTTGCTCTGCATAAGACCATTGCAGCTTGTTCCCCGAGATTTCCTCGCAAAGCGCAATCGCTTCCAATACCGAGCAATGGCTGAAGCGTCCGCCGCCCATATTATAGACTTTCGCCATTGCGGGGTTTTTATAAAAGTGGTGCAAGGCGTTCACCAGGTCGTAACTGTGGATATTGTCCCGCACCTGTTTCCCCTGATACCCGAACACGGTATAAGGTTTTTTTTGAATCGTGCAGATCATCAAGTACGACAAAAAACCGTGAAGTTCCGCACCGGAATGCCCCGATCCCGTCAAACACCCCCCCCGGAAGCAGGCGGTCTTCATATTGAAATAACGGCCATACTCCTGAACCAGTAGGTCCGCCGCGACTTTTGAAGCCCCGAACAAGCTGTGAGTTGTCTGGTCGATGCTCATCGACTCGTCGATCCCGTGTTCATGAAAGGGATGCCTGGCGTCCAATTCCCAGCGGGTTTCCAGTTCCACAAGCGGAAGAAAGTTTGGCGTGTCCCCGTAAACCTTATTGGTCGATAAGTAAATAAAAACCGCTTCGGGACAGTACTTCCGAGTCATCTCCAAAAGCACCAGGGTGCCGTTGGCATTCACCGTAAAATCCATCGCCGGATCATTCGCCGCCCAATCGTGAGACGGTTGCGCCGCGGCGTGAACGATGAGTTTCACATCCTTGTTAAATTCCGCAAACAACCGGTCCATCTCCTTTTCAGAGCGGATATCCAACGGATAATGACGATAATGACTGCATTCGCTTTCCAGAGCCTTCCGATTCCATTCGGTAGAAGCATCCTCGCCGAAAAACACCCGGCGCATGTCATTGTCCACACCCACGACCAGCATTCCCAGTCGATCGAAAAACCGGACCGCTTCCGATCCGATCAATCCCGCCGACCCTGTAACAATTACCGTATCCAAGATATTTCTCTTTATAAATTGAGTTTTACTTTGAAGAAAGCACGATGTCTTTGCCCAGCCATTTTCGCCACATCAGCTTAAACAACACGCGCAGATAGTTCGGACCCGTCTTGAACAGATTGAAACTTGAAAATCCCATGTCCACCGACCGGTTGATCCAGGAAATGGGCACCTCTTTGACATTGTATCCCAACAATATGGGTTGCAGCCCCGTCTCAGCGTTGGCGGCAAAATCGTCGGACTCCAGATGAATGTGATCGAGCACTTCCTTTTTCATCAGTTTGAGATTGTTGGTGGCATCGCGAAAATGTTTTCCCAAAAGCAGGTTGGCAATAATATGAAAACCTCTATTTGCCAGAATTTTTGTAAACGCATAGTTTAAAAGCACGCTGTTGCGCGAGAAACGGCTTCCGATGGCTACATCCGCACCCTCGGCAACCGCATCGAAAAGCCCTGTGAGTTCCGGCATGATGTGCTGAAAATCGCAATCCATCGTCAAAAGAAAATCCCCCGAAACCGCGGAAAACCCGTCTCTCAGCGCCCGCCCCACCCCATTGGGCAAATCCCTGCGAATCAACTTGATACGGGGATCTGTTTTCTGCAGATTGAGGATGACACCGGCGGTTGCGTCGCGGCTGTTGTCGTCCACCAGATGCACTTCATGAATGTAATCGCCGAAACAGGTTAACAGATTTTCAACCAGCGACGGAATGTTGTCTTCCTCATTTCGGCAGGGAACCACAACGGACACTTTTCCTTTGAACATTTCATGGTGAGCCAGATTGGACGTTTTTTTCTGAACCCCTTCCGTATTGGGTTTGTGTGCAAAAATATAAAGCGAACCGGCAAAGTTTCTTAAAACCGGAAAATTCTCCAGTATCAAACTCAAATTCTGCATCGACCAGAGAAACACCCTGGGGATTGGCGGATACACAAAATCGTAAGGCAGAATTTTTATCCCGGTAAAACCCACCTCCGATAAAATTGTAAAAAGGTCGATCCGGTTGAGCGAACTGCCCTCTTCCCGGCTTTTTAAAAAAAATAAAACCACTCTCGAAAAGAAACGGCGAAGGATGTAATACGGATTCCAGGGATTGACATCGAAAAGCAAAATCTTTCCCCCGGGAGCAAGGAGTTTTTTCACCTCCAACAAAAACGAACCGCAATTATCGTCGGTCAACAGATTCCAGCCGACGATGGTGTCGAACCGGCGGCCTTCCAGCAGCCCCGGAAACGCTTCCAACAAGACCGGTTCGATATTGTCCGGAACCGGGTCGTTTTTCATTTCCTCGTAACTTTTTTCATCAAATGTGGCGGCGCAGATTTTATTCTGATTGCCATTGGCCGCGGAAATTTTTCTCGCCCATTGCCCCGACGAACAACCTATTTCCAGAATGCTGTCTTCCGGAAAAAGGTGAAATAAATGGCGGGTCATTCTGGCCCGCCACTCCATTCTCTCTGGAAGAAAGTGATCCTTTTCTTTCCAGTATTGAGCCAGAAACCGCTCCTGATCCTTGAGGTTTTCCCCCAACTCCCGGCCACGCCGGGCGTTTATTTCTTTAAAAAGAGCGTCCATCGCTGTCTTCTAAAAAAAGCAAACATCCACGCGCCAATAGCCCGTGGCATCCACTGTATTTGTTTCGCCTGAAAATAATTTGACGGATTATATCACAGTCCGGAAACACTCTATTCAGCGGGGAAGGCTCTTCTGCTTCAAACCCGGATCAATTTGTTTTTCATCAAGGTAAGCGCTTCTTTAAGGAAGGACTTTGCCATTTTGGTGCTTTTGTTGCTGGAGGATTGGGAAAAAATATCGCTGAATAATTGTAGGATGCGGGTGGGTTTGCGCAAAAAATAAACGGAGTAAAACAGGCTCACCCCAAACAACACCAGAAAAGATAATTCCCAGTCGCCGAAATGTTTGTTGTACGACGTTTTCTTCGCGCCAAAATCCTGAAAGGTGAACAAACTCATAAGATAATCGTCGGAAAGCTCGGTGATCACTCCGTCTTCCCGCAATTGATTGAAGGATTCGGTATTCGGCTGCGGCGAGTAGGCATTCAGATTGACGTTGGTCAGCCCGATCCATCCGCATTTCACAATCACGGCGTAGGTCCTGAAAATGCTTTTATAATCGTCTTCCGGAAATCCGATGATAAAAAAGCACCCCACATTGATCCCGGCGCGCAGGGCGGATTTTGCGGATTCAAACATGGTCGGGAGATCGACCTTTTTCTTGATCGCTTTGAGAACCCTGGGGTCGCCGGATTCAGGGGCAAAGGCAAACTCATGGCACCCTGCGGCTTTTAGTTTTTTGGCGATTTCGTAATCGATGCCTTCGCTTCTTGTGCCCGACGGCAGTTGAAACGTGATCTTCATTCCCCGGACGATGATTTCATCGCAAAAATCGGCGATCCACTGCTTCTTAACGATGGCCGTGAGGTCCTCGAACTGAAAGTCGGTGACGCCATACGCATCCTGATAATCCTGCATCTCGTCGACCACCAGCTTATGATTCCGGGGTTGCCATTCCGTCGTCCACATATTGGGGCTGGTGCAGAAGGTGCAGGAAAACGGGCATCCGCGCGTCGCCAGCATGGGCATGAATTTGCCCTGCGACGCTCCATGCGGCTGATTGACTTCGTTGTATTTTTGAATATCGAATAATTCCCAGGCAGGCCGGGGAATCGAATCGATATCGCGGATTCTCTGCCGGCGCGCGTTCACGCAAATCGCTCCCTCAGCGTTCCGATAAGCCACACCCGGAACCGCATCCAGCGGTTTTTGGTTTTCCAGGTGATCCAGCAATTCGACGATGGTTTCTTCTCCCTCACCCAGGACCACGGCATCGAGAGGCGCGCCTTCCAGCGAAAACTCCGGAAACCCGGTCACGTGTTCCCCGCCCATGATCAGCAAAACATCGGGAAACGCCTGGCGGATTTCCTTCAGCAGACCGCGCACATACACCCAGTGCGAAGTGAACATGCACCCCAGTCCGATGACCTGCACATCGCTGGGGATCTGTTCCACGATTTCATCGTTGGTCAATCCCCGAACCCGGACATCATCGCTGAATTGGAAATAACTTCTCGGCGCGGAACCAGGTCCGTCCACCACGCTCACCTCATGGCCTGCTTCCTTAAGGGATGCGGCGATATAAGCCAGACCGAGAGGAGGCATACTGATGGTCGACACAAAGTTGGTCAGAGAAACAAATTTAGAGGGCTCGATCAAACAAACTTTCATGAAAAAAACCTTAATCTAAGGGAAATTCACAACTTTTCATCGTAACACACCAGACTGGCCACCTCTAGCGATTTCCTATTTCCTCACGCTTTTAAAGTTTTTCTTTTTTTGCGGAAATATTTTAAAAGCGATTGAAAAACCGCCTGTGACTAAACCCATCCCCGGACAAGGAGCCAACAGGTAAAATCCCCGATTGCCATATCCCAATAGATGCCTTATCCTTTCCATTCAATAAAAAATTCACCTTCAAATTTTAACGGACCATGCAAAAGACCCTTAATCCCAACATATTTCGTGAGTACGACATTCGTGGAGTGGTCGGAGAAGACCTGACCGAGGAATCCGTGGAGTTGATCGGTAAAGCGATCGGCACCCATATTAAAAGAAGCGGCGGCAAAACCCTCACCGTGGGCCGCGATATGCGCCAGAGCTCGGTCGATTTCAGGGACGCCCTGACCCGGGGACTGCTTTCCACCGGTTGCGATGTCACCGACATCGGCATGGTACCGACCCCGGTTTCTTACTTTTCTCTACATCACCTCAACCCGGACGGCGGGGTCATGATCACCGGCAGTCACAACCCGTCACATTTTAACGGTTTTAAAATCAGCCTCGGGCAACACAGCCTGTACGGAGAAAAAATTCAGCTTCTTCGCGATCTCATCGAACGGTCCGACTTTGAAAGCGGCCAGGGCAGAAAAGATCAAAAAGAAGTACTGGAAGCCTACATGGAGAAGGTGAAAAGCATCATCAAAATTTCCCGTCAGGTCAAAGTCGTGGTCGACGGCGGCAACGGTTGTTTCGGAATCACCGGACCGGAACTGCTCAAACGGATGGGAATGGATGTCGTGGAGCTTTATTGCGAACCGGATGGAAGCTTTCCCAACCATCACCCGGACCCCACGGTTGCTGAAAACCTGACCGACCTGATCGCCAGGGTCAAATCAGAGAAAGCCGAATTGGGCATCGGGTTCGACGGCGACGCCGACCGCATCGGCCTGGTGGATGAAAAAGGCAATATCATCTGGGGCGATCATTTGCTGATCCTCTTTGCGCGGGATCTTTTGCAAAAACATCCCGGCGCCACGGTGGTCGGCGAAGTGAAATGCTCCCAGAACCTGTTTCAGGACATTGAAAAACACGGCGGCACCGCGGTGATGGCGCCTGCCGGCCATTCCCTGATCAAAAAGAAAATGCGCGAAACGGGCGCTCTCCTCGCCGGCGAAATGAGCGGGCACATCTGCTTCTCGGACAATTACTACGGATATGACGACGCCATCTTCGCCGCCTGCCGGATTCTGGAGATCGTCGCTTCTTCGGATAAAAAACTTTCCGAAATGCTCGCCGACGTTCCGGTGACCGCATACACGCCGGAGATTCGCATCGACTGTCCAGACGATAAAAAATTCAAAATCGTGGCGGAACTCACCGAGCATTTTCGGAAAAAATACGACGTGGTCGATATAGACGGCGTCCGCATCAATCTCGACGACGGCTGGGCTTTGATGCGCGCATCCAACACTCAGCCGGTGCTGGTTCTGCGATTTGAAGCCAATACAAAAGTTCGGCTCAAAGAGATCGTTCACATGGTTCAGGAGCAATTGAAACAATACGAACCTGTGGTTCAGTTCAGACCGGAACTATGATCAAGAAATACTTGCACACCCGCCTCAGGGTCAGCGACATGGATCAATCCATTCGTTTCTATTGCAAGATCCTGGGCCTGCAACTCCTCGAACGGAAAACCTCCCCCAGAGGGTCCGAGCTGGCTTTTTTACAAGCGCCGGGAACCAACAGTGAAATCGAACTTTGCGTGTACCCCGCCAGCGGCGAGGTCAAAGTTCCCGAGGACCTGGTGCATCTGGCCTTTCAAGTGGAAGATATGGAGATGTGCATCAACCGGATGAAAAAAGCGGGGGTCCCGATCACCGAAGGCCCGGTAAAAACTTCCAGTGGATCGCTGTTTATTTTTACCGAAGACCCCGATAAATACGAAATCGAATTGATGGAATATCCGAAAGAAAAAAAATAATCCGGGTTCTTCTTTAACGAACGATCATCCCTGCATAACCCACCACCTGGTCAAAGTCCCCGGTCACGTCTCCGGAGGTCATGTATTTGATCAACTCCGAGCGGCTCGCTCCCATTTCATTGGCGTAAAGCAACATCACGGTGACAGGGTTGACTCCGCACATGGTGATGTGATTTTTTTCCACAGTGTGATACAACCCCTGCGCATCACGGTCCACGATCCGCTCAATGGCTTGTTTGTCTTTTTGCGACGCGCTCTCATGCGATTCGTAATGGGTCATGTCGGAGCTGGCAACCATCAATACCTGCCGGCCCGTTTTTCGGCTGGCCATCAGTATCGCCCGGCTCACTTCTTCACAGTCCTTAAAAGAGATCGGTTTGAGGCAAATGGGAACGATTTTAAATTGCTTGCGAAAATACTGTAGAAACGGCAACTGAGTTTCCAGAGAATGCTCGAACTGGTGCGCACTGGAATCCGCATGGACTCTGGAGGACGCGTCACAAATCGATTCCGCTAATTCGCGATCAACCTGAAGATCGCCAAAAGGCATGGACCAGGTCCCCTCGGTCATGACAGACACCGGCTGACCCCGGCCGGTATGGTTGGGACCGATCAAAACAACCGTCTCTGGAATTTCGATCCGGGAATAAACAGCGCCTGCCGCATCCCCGCAATACATGAAGCCGGCGTGCGGGGACACAATGCCGATCACACGGATTTTGTCGGAACCTTCCACCGTATGTTTTTTTATCTCATCCTTCAGCCCATCGGAATCGGCGGGATAGAATTGCCCGGCCACCGCAGGCTTTCGAACCATCCATTCGTTCTCCATCTTAGAGTCCGTCATCTTCTGATTTCTCCGGTCATGGGAACAAACACGACACCGGTGATGAATTCCTTCTCAAGCCCATTTTTATTTTTTGTGAAAACCATCAGGTCCTGCGACAAACGCTGGTTCCCCAGCGGCATCACCAATCGTCCTCCAGGTTTCAACTGGTCCACCAGAGGCTGGGGAATTTCCGGGGCCGCCGCCGTGATGAGGATGGCATCGAAGGGACCGGCATCTTCCCAGCCCAGGTAGCCGTCACCGTGCCGGACATTCACATTTTCGTAACCAAGGCGGATCAACCGCCTTTCAGCTTCTTTTGCCAGGGATTCGATGATCTCGATGGAATAGACCTCTGTCACGATTTCCGCCAGAACCGCCGCTTGGTAAGCCGAACCCGTGCCGACTTCCAGCACCCGGTCCCCCGGCTTTAGGTGCGCGCTTTGGGTCATCAGGGCGACGATATAGGGCTGGGAAATGGTCTGTTGCTTTTTAATAGGGAGAGCGGTGTCGCTATACGCCACATGCCGGTGACGGGATTCCACAAAATCGTGCCGGGGCACCCTCAACATCGCTTCCAAAACGGCGGGATCTGAAATGCCCCGTCCGCGGATGTCGATTTCGACCATCCGTTTACGCTGTTCGCTGAAATTTTCGCTGAAGACCGCCTCGGGCCAGGCCCAAAGCATAAGAGGTAAGGCAGTGGCTGCCAGGGAGAGAGAAAACCTTTTAGAGAATAAGGCCGTTTTTTTTGAGCCAGGTTTCAGTATCAAACTTCTGGTTATTAAATTCCTGAAACTCAATCTCTTTTTTCGAAAGTCGATTGCCATCGATATATTGAGGTTGCTCTTTGGATTTTTTCTTAGAGGCCTTCTTCTCAGGGGGGTTGTCCAAAAAGTCTTCCTCAACCTCCATTTCAAGGGATTCAGTTAAAACCTGCATTTTCAAAACAAGCACCATAAAACTTTGTGGGCAGATTTTTTCCTTTTTCTGGATCTGTGCGACAATCTTTTTGACCTTCTCGGAATTCATCACCGCGTCGGTGATCGCCTTGGACAACTTTTCAAAATCGCGCTCAGAACCTTCCGAATCATGCGCCTCGTTCACAAAACCCCCCTTTGTGTCTGTTTCTCATTAAAAACAAAAACTTTATCGACTATTTGTAACATAAACTTGCCACTGTGCATTGTCAAGCGGATTCAAGTTCCCGGCCCCCGGACCACGCTGAGCAAGCGTTTCACAATCTTTTGCGATTGATTTTTAAGGACTTGCAAAGGTGAGGCGAAGAAAGGCGGCAAGCCGGAAAACCGCTTTCGTTCCCATCTGCTTATAGAAAGAATGGGAGCCCGAAGGCTCCCGGATCAAACAGATCGCGATCAATACCTGGGAACCGATGGGTCGATTTTTTCGGACCATTCCGTGATCCCGCCGCGCATGCTGAGAACGTTGGAAAATCCCATTTTTATCAATGCATTTGCCGCTTTCAAACTGCGGACCCCGGCTTTGCAATGGAGAACGATCTCGTCCTCCTTTTTCAAACCGTTGAGCCGTGCCGGGTCCATCGCTTCAAATTCACCGAGAGGGATCAATGTGGCGCCGTCGATTTTGCAAATCTGATATTCAGAAGGCTCGCGGACATCGATCAGTTTGAAGTTTTTGCCGCTGTCCAGCATTTTCTTGACCTCGGACACGTCGATCTCCAAAGGGTCGACGGCGGAAGATTCTTCCTGGGGCGCGATGCCGCAAAACTGTTCGTAATCGACGAGTTCCTTGATCGTGGGATTTTCCCCGCATATGGGGCAATTCTTATCTTTTCTGAGCTTCAATTCCTTAAACTTCATTCCTAGAGCGTCAAAGAGGAGCAGACGGCCCACCAGAGTATCCCCTTTCCCCAGGATGAGCTTGAGAACCTCGTTGGCCTGAATCAACCCGACGATACCGCAAAGCACACCCAGAACTCCCCCTTCAGCGCAATTGGGAACCAAGCCCGGCGGCGGCGGTTCGGGATACAGACAACGGTAGCAGGGCCCTTCCTTGGCATAGAAAACCGAAGCCTGCCCGTCAAAACGCAGAATGCAACCGTAGATATAAGGTTTGCCCAAAAGGACGGCTGCGTCATTGGCCAGATACCGGGTGGGAAAGTTATCTGTTCCGTCAACAATGATGTCGTAATCTTTAAAGATTTCCAGTGCGTTTTCAGAGGTCAACCGGGTGTTGTGAGTGACCACATCGATGCTGGAATTCAGGTCTCCGATTCTCGCCTTGGCCGAATCCACCTTCAGTTTTCCCAGAGTCGATTCACCGTGGATAACCTGCCGCTGGAGGTTGCTGAAATCGACCACATCGAAATCCACCATTCCCAGCTTGCCGACTCCAGCGGCGGCCAGATACAAACCCAAAGGCGCCCCCAGCCCTCCGGTTCCAATGCACAATACTTTGGCATTACAAATCTTTTCCTGTCCTTCCACGCCGACGTCCGGCAACAGTAAATGCCGGCTGTAGCGGTTGATTTGATCCTGAGTTAAAGCCATGACATGCCCTTCCAATTAATCATTTCAAAGTATTTCGTTCGTTTACTTAGGATACCATATCGGCAAAAAGGGTTCACACGGGCAAAAATTAATGCCTTTCACGCTTTACCTTCAGCCTCATGAAAAGCGCCTTCAAAGCCTGAAATCGAGCCTTCAATCACCGCATCCGGCAGGCAGTAGGACAGGCGGAAGTATCCCGCTGAGCCAAATCCCCTCCCTGGAACCACCAGAACCCGTTTGGAAGCGAGAATCCGCACAAATTCGATCTCATCGGCGAGCGGCGATTTTGGAAAAAAATAAAACGCTCCCTGCGGCTTCACCACCGAATAGCCGATGCGCGTCAGTTCCCGGTACAAAAAATCGCGCTTTTGCTGATATTGCTTCACATCCACCATCGCTCCCTGAGCGTTTTTCACCGCCCGCTGGATCATCCCCGGTGCGTTGACAAACCCCAGCACCCGATTGCAGAAGATCAAACCGGCCATCAGGTCTTTGGCACTTTCTGCACGAGGATGGACGACGACCATGCCGATCCGCTCTCCCGGCACCGCAAGGTCCTTGGAGTGCGAAGTGATGTAGATGCTGTTGTCATAAAATTCACAGATGTTCGGCGTCTCCACTCCGTCGAAGGCGATCTTTTTATACGGGTCGTCGGAAATCAAATAGACCGCGCGGCCCATCTCCCGGGATTGCTCTTTAAGACTGGCCGCTAAAGCTTCTAAAGACTGCCGGGAATACACCACTCCCGTCGGGTTGTTGGGAGAGTTGATGATGACCGCCCGGGTTTTTTCAGTATATGCTTTTTTAAGAGCATCGAGATCGAGCGTGAAATCTGCGTTCGTCGCCACCGGGATCGCCTTGCCGCCATGATTGTCGGCATAAAAAAGGTATTCCACAAAATAAGGCGAAAAAATGATGACTTCATCACCGGGGTCGAGCAGAGTCTTGAGGGTGATGTTCAATCCCCCCGCCGCGCCGCAGACCATGACAATGTCGTCGGCACTGAGCTTGACCTTACATTCCGGCGAGAGAGTATGTGCGAGGGTCTCACGAACATCCGGCAATCCGGCATTGGGCATATAACGGTGCAACCCCCCAGTCGAGTCTTTGGCCGCGGCGATCAAGGCTTCTTTTAATTCCTCGGGCGGTTCGACCACGGGATTGCCGAGCGACAAATCAAAGACCTTGTCTGCTCCGTATTCCTGCTTGAGGCGGATGCCTTCTTCAAACATTTTCCGGATCCAGGAAGATTTTTCCATGAACCCGCTGATTTTCTGGGAAATCGCCATGATCTGCCTTTTGGGAGGATTGAGAAAAGCCATTGAATAGCATAAAGCGCCCCTCGGTTCAATGGAGAGAAACGGGCGCAATGCAAAAAGTTCAATTTTTGAGGGATGAAACCGAAGGTGGGGACAGGCGAAGAAATTCTCCCAGGTTTTTTTTAAGGGCGCCTCTAAAATTGGGTTCTTTTGGCTTTGGCAATTGCCCCCCTAACTTAAGGGATGGGCCGATTGTCCAGGTTCAGTTTTTAAAGGCGCCCTTCCTAACGGTTTATCGGGAAACCCCGGCATTCACAGAGAGGCCCTGCCGGGCTTTTTCTTCACTTTCAATCAACTCGCCAAGCTTTCTGATATCCAGAGAAAGGTTGTATTTATCAGGGTCGCCTGCGGCCTGGAATTTTTTATAAGAATGACGGACTCCGGGAGATTGTAGAATCGCTTTTTCAATCTCTATCCACAACGTTTCAGCCAATTGCCTTTGAGTTTGAGCATCTGCCATTTTTTTATCCCCAAAGCATTAAGAAGTTAAAAAGCGATTGTACAGAGCCGATATTGCGACGGAGTCAATGAAGGGTCACAAAGCTGTCAATTGTGATGGCAGAACCGCCGAATTTGAGAAAAAAGCGCAATTATATTATCCTTCCATCTCGATTCTCACAGAACGGACCCTGTTTCAAATGGCGGACAACTCTTCCACGGTCATAAAATTCAGCAAGGTCAGCAAATACTATATGGCGGGCGGCACTCGCGTCACCGCGCTCAAGAACGTGGATATGGAATTACACCTGGGAGACTTTGTCACCGTCATGGGACCGAGCGGCGGCGGCAAGACCACCCTGCTCAACTGCATCGGCGGGCTGGACGCACCGGACGAAGGCGAGATATTTCTCAACGGCCGCCTGATCTCGAAAATGAGCGACCGCGAATTGACCCAGCTTCGCCGCCAGGAAATCGGGTTTGTGTTTCAGTTTTTCAATCTCATGCCCACGTTAACCCTCTGGGAAAATGTCGAGTTACCCCTTCTGCTGAGCCATTCCTCGAAAGCGGCTGACAAACGGATTCACACTTTGTTGGAATATGTTGGCCTTCAAGACCGGGCGCATTCTTTCCCGGCGGAGTTGTCCGGCGGGGAAATGCAACGAGTCGCCATCGCCAGGGCTCTGGTGCATCAACCGGCCATCATCCTTGCGGATGAACCCACCGGCAACCTGGACTCGGAAAACGGAATCAAGATTCTGGAATTGATGAAGAAGGTATCGGTCGAATTTCAGACCACTCTCGTCGTGGTCACCCACAACCCGCAAATCGCCGAGTACGGAAACTGTCACTTTGAAATCCGCGACGGGGAATTGACCCGCAAAGAATGAACTTTCTTTTTTATTTCAAGGACCTGTTCACGGCCCTCATCCTGCGTCCCCTGCTTCGCGACCCGTTTCGCACCGGCATCACCATTTTAGGCGTGGCCATCGGCGTCGCCGTATTCTTGAGCATCCGGCTCACCAACGCGCAAACCATGCTTTCGTTTCAGGAAAGCGTCGATCTGGTGCTCGGAAAATCAAACGCCGTGATCCGTTCCGAAGGAATGAGTTTTGACGAACAACATTTCAAAAAGCTCCTCGCTCTCAGGGAATGGATCAAAGTCTATCCGGTGATCGAGGGCTACGGAGTGGAATCCAGCACCGGCGAAGTGGTGGAGATTCTGGGAACGGATCTTCTGCAGGACAGCGGCATTCGCGACTTCTCTTTAAAAACCGTAGAACCGGACCTCAAGGGGTTACTCCCGATCATCATGGACCCCAAAGGCATCATCCTTCCAGAGAAGTTCATTCCCGGAACCAACTTTCAGCCGGGAGACACCATCGAATTTTTAGTCAACGGTCAGAAACAGGAACTCACCATCACCGCTGTGCTGGAGAATAAAGGCATCGCCAAAGCACTGAACGGCAATTTCGCCATGATGGATATCGCCGCCGCGCAACTGGCTTTAAATAAATTGGGCAAACTCGACCGTATCGACGTGGAGTTTTTAAAAGACAAAGATTTTGACCGAATGAAGGAAAAGATCGGGGCGGTTCTTCCGGATTTTCTCAGCATCGAACGCCCGCAAAGAAAAAACCAACAGGTCGAAAAAATGCTCCGCGCGTTCCAGTACAACCTGACGGCGTTGAGTTTCGTGGCACTACTGGTCGCGCTTTATCTGATCTACAACATGATCGCCCTGTCCGTCGTCCGCCGCCGCATGGAAATCGGAACGCTGAGAGCTTTGGGAGCGACACCGGCGCTGGTGGCGGTCATCTTTTTTCTGGAGGCCGGCATCATCGGCACGCTGGGATCGTTTTTAGGAATCGGGCTGGGATATTATTTCGCCCAGTTTTCCCTGGACGCGGTCACTCTCACGATCAACAACCTGTACGCGCCCAGCTACGTGACCCAGGTCGATTTCCACTGGGAAAGGATGTGGCCCTACATCATTCTGGGAATCGTGCTTTCTCTCATATCGGCGCTCATTCCCGCTTACGATGCGGCTAAAACACCGCCGACTTTGGTGATGCGCCGCGGCAGTTACGATCTCAAACTGTTTCGCGGCAACAAGAGACTCAATCAGTTGGCACTTTTGACGATCTTCATGGCCGCCGGGTGCACGCAGTTGCCGGCCATCAACAATTTCCCTTACTTCGGGTTTCTGTCGGTCTTTCTGCTCATTCTGGGACTGTCTCTGTTATCGCCTTCGGCCCTGCTATTGGCACGTCATCTGTTGCACGGCTCTTGCAAAAGAGTATTCGGCGGCGAGGGTCTCCTGGCAAGCATGAACCTTTCACAAAATGTCGGACGCAACTCCTTGGCGGTATCTTCCCTGGCCATCGCGTTTCTGATGGTCATCAGCATGTCGATCATGGTGCACAGTTTTCGCACCACAGTCATCGTCTGGATCGGTCAGACCTTGAGAGCGGATCTGTTTGTCCGCATCGCCGGCGGGCGTGACATCGACTATCAATACACCCTGCCTTCCGACCGCATAGAAAAACTCGATCAGATTCCGGGAGTCGCCGCAGTCGACCAGTTTCGAGCCATCGACATTTCATACAACGATAAACCCGTGGTCCTGGCGACGGGCGATTTTTCGGTGCTTTCGCAATACGGAAACCTGGTGATTAAAACCGGACCGCAGGCGCAGGATCTTGACCAGTGGATGGTGGGTCACAACCGGGCCATCATCTCCGAAGCGTTTTCACTCAAGCACAAGGTGAAAAAAGGCGACCGGTTGAACCTGAACACGCCCGGCGGTCCGCTGGAACTTGAAATCGTTGCGGTGTATTTCGATTACTCGCGGGAACGCGGTTACATCGTCGTCGACAGAACGACGTTTCTAAAATATTATCGGGACCCGGCAATCAACAGTTTCATCATTTATCTTGCCGATAAAAACCAGCTCACCAAGGTTCGCCAAAATGTATTGAGTACGATCGGGCAGGATTATCAACTCATCATCCGATCTAACGCCGAACTGAAAAAAGACGTCCTCGAAGTGTTCGACAGGACCTTCGCCATCACCTACGCACTGGAAATCATCGCCATCGGCGTGGCCGTGCTGGGTTTGTTCAACACGTTGATCTCTCTTATTTTAGAACGCAAGCGGGAAGTCGGCATCCTGCGCTTTTTGGGCGCGTTTAAAGACCAGGTCAAACGGGTGGTGTTGATTGAGGCGGGAATTCTTGGTTTAATCGGATCTGGCATGGGTTTGATCGCGGGTGTCATCGTTTCTTACATCCTGATTTTTGTCATCAATAAGCAATCCTTTGGCTGGACCATTCAGATGCACTTTCCTTATCTGTTTATCCTTATCACCACTCTCGTTTTCTGGATCGTTTCCACATCTGCAGGGTTGTACCCTGCCCGCCTTGCCGCCAAACTAAACCCAAAAGAAGCTGTGCGGGTGGAGTAATAACTATCAGAGAAATATTAAGAAAAATATAATGAACCGACACCTTTATCTATAGAAAATAAACAACGTGCTTGATCATTCCGAATACTTAAAAATATTTATCGGCCTTTTTGCGATCATGAATCCGTTCGGAGCCGTCCCCCTCTTCATCAGCATGACCGCCGGGCAAAAAGCGCATCAACGTCTCAAAACAATCGATCAGGTAGCAATCGGAGTGACCATTATACTCCTGTTGACATTGTTTTTCGGCAACCTGCTGTTACAATTTTTTGGAATCACCATCGACTCGTTCAGAGTGGGCGCTGGCATATTGATATTGCTCATGGCCATCGCGATGCTGAATGCAAAAACGAGCCCTGTCAGGCAAACCGATCAGAAAACGGACAAATCCGTTGAAAAGGAATCCGTCGCCATCGTTCCGTTGGCCATGCCCCTGCTGTCCGGGCCGGGCGCTATCAGCAACGTGATACTGGCGGCGCACAAGTCAAGCGGCATTCCTCATTATGCAGTGACCGCATTTGGTATTTTCATGCTGAGCCTGACGATTTGGGGAATTTTACGTCTGTCGCCATTGATCGAGAAACGTATGAGTGCAACCAGCATCAACGTTCTCACCCGTATCATGGGGTTGATACTGGCATCCATTGCCGTTGAGTTCATCGCCAACGGCCTCAAAGGCCTGTTTCCAGTGTTGGCTTAGCGAAAAGAAACATGTAAATTCCTGAACGACTTCAGAAGCAACAGACTCACCCCCACCACCAGGGCATAGCCGCCGATAATTCTAAAAAAATCGGCATCGCTGACCAAGCTGTGGGCCGTTAAAAAGAAGACCGCCCCGACGTTTCCATAAGCCCCTGCCATGCCCGCCATTTTTCCCGTCAGGTCCTTGCGGATGAGCGGCACCATTGCGTAACACGCGCCGCTTCCTGCTTGCAGAAACATCGAGCATAACAAGGCCAGAGCGATCACCGCTCCTAGAGGCCAGCTTGCGTTTATTTGTCCCATGGCCAGAAAACCAGCCATCGCCCCCAGGACTACAATCGTCAACGTCCGCCTCCTTCCCAAATAGTCGGACAACCAGCCCCCGGCGGGTCGGGCAACCAGATTCATGATCGCAAAACTGGAGCCTAGAATTCCCGCAACGGCAACGGTCAGTTTATAGTTGGATTCCAGGAACTCTGGAAACATGGAAATGACCGCCAGATTCGATCCAAACGTCAGCGCATACACCAGGCTCAAAATAAATATCTGACGAAATTCATAGTGCTGTTCTTGAGGAATGCCTGCTGAAAGTTTTGGCAAATTGACGCGGAAGGATTCCCTCACATTCAAAAAAAATATTCCGGCGACACCGGCATAAAGCGACCAGGTGACAGCCATTGAAAATACCGGTGAGGACAACTCAGATAATTTCCACACCAGGACCAGAATGGAACCGTAAATGGGAAGCAGAAGAAGCACTTGCAAGAGAAGATCGCGGTAGGATGTCACCTCAATCGAATGAATGAGGTTGACCTGAAAACTGCGCCCCCGGTCCGGAATTTCCTGAGCCCGTTTCCAGTAAACCCCCGCCCAAATCAGGCACAACAGACCGGAAAACGCCGTGGCCGCCCGCCATCCGGTTTCCTCCGGAAACAACAGTGCGATGACCGGTAAGGAAAACGCCGCGGCGGCGGCGCCAAAATTTCCCCACCCCCCATAAATCCCCTGCGCGATTCCCATTTTATCCGGAGGGAACCATTCGGCGATCATCTTGATGCCGACCACAAAGCCCGCACCGACGATGCCCATCAAAAGACGGGCGATGAGAAACTCAAAAAATTCGCTGGAAACAGCAAAATAAAAACAAACAAAGGCGGCGAACAGCAGGAGACCGCAGAAGACCTTTCTAGGCCCGTGTCGGTCGACCAGAGCACCGATGACGATTCTTGCAGGGATCGTCAAAGCCACATTGGCGATCATCAGAATTTCAATCTGGTCCAACGACAGGCCCGCATGCTCCATGATCGTGGTGTTGAACGGAGCCATGTTGAACCAGGCTACGAAGGTCAAAAAAAGAGCGACCCACGTCAAGTGCAGGGCGCTTTTCTGTTGATCACTGAATCCGAACATAAGGACGCCTAAAAAAATTCAAACGGGTCAAGGAACCCATTCCCAAAAAAGTCTCTTGGTAAAAGTGAAACAAATGATTCCTCAACAACCCATCGAACATAACTATTGGGTCCAGCGTCACGCTGGTATTTTTAGAGGTCTCTTTGTACGTTGGTGTCAGATGCGGGGCGGGATCATCGGGAGGAGGATTGACTTTCCATGAATTGATGGGTTTCAACCACGCCGGAATCGTCGAAAACAATCACCATATCTTTGGATCGATCCGTTCCAATCAGTCGGTATTTATTGTATTCGTAAATCCAGATCTCCTTGCCATTCTGCGACCCTTTTTTGAAGGGATGGCCAAACAACGACTCCACTTCCTGTTGGGTGGTGTGGCCATTTTGAATGCTGTCATAAAGAACTTCATTAAATTCTTTGCCGCTGGTCCCGCAACCGGCGACTGCAAGGCCGGCAATTAGAATTCCAAAAAATATTAAACGCTTCATGTTCATCGATACCTCCATTTTCTAAAATCTTAACACGCAGGTGACCAATAGAAGAAGTGATTTCCAGAGAATTTATTTAAGGTCGCGCCCCCGAAAAGGCGAACCGATGTTTCGATAAATTTTATGCCGGTTTTCATCGCGCTTCCGAATCCTTTTAAAAACGGAAGTGGTCAAAGCCACGGTCAAGTGCCGGCAATCTTATATTTTTCCTGATGCATTTTTGGGTTGACCTGAAAAATGATTTCGATTTTGTATTGCTCTTCGGTTTCTTCGATGAAGGAACTTTCCTCCTGAAACATCAGGTCATAGATAGCCGGATGGACCTCCACCTGGATTGCTTTGGGTCCTGAATTATGACTGGCCAGTTTCTGTATCTCCCGAATGATCTCATAACAAACCGTGGTCGGTGACTTGATGGTTCCTTTTCCTCCGCAATAAAAACAGGGATCGCAAAGAGTCTGCACAAGGCTTTCCCGGACCCGTTTGCGGGTCATTTCGGCCAACCCCAGCTCTGAAATTTTAAGAATCCGCGTCCGCGACCGGTCCCCTTTAAGGGCCTGGGTCAACGCGTTCCAAACGATCTCCTTGCTTTCCTCCTTGGCCATATCGATGAAATCGACGATGATGATGCCGCCGATATTGCGTAATCGCAATTGATAGACAATTTCCTTAACCGCCTCAAGGTTGGTTTTCAATATGGTTTCTTCCGGGTCCGTCTGTCCCACGAATTTTCCGGTATTCACATCGATGGCAATCAGAGCCTCGGTCTGGTCGATAGTGATGAACCCTCCGGACTTGAGCCACACCTTACGGTCCAGAGCGCGGTTGATTTCTATTTCGATACCGTTGTGATGAAAAATCGGCGTGGGGTTGTCGTGGTATTCAAGTTTGTCGACCAAGTGGGGAAGGTAGTTGGAACAAAACTCGATGCATCTTTCGTGATCTTCCTTGGAATCGATCACCAGCCGCTTCACATCCTGCGTGAATAAGTCACGAATAGAACGGAATATGAGGTTGAGGTCCTCATAAAACAAGTGGCCGGACCCCATACCGTTGTTCGAGTTGTTTTCCAGTTTATCCCAAAGCCGGTGCAGAAAACTGAGATCGGTTTCAAAGTCCTCTTTTTCACAGTTTTGTCCCGCGGTGCGGACAATATACCCCTGCCCCGGCCTGCCGATCTCCGTCATGAGAGCCCGAAGCCTGTCTTTTTCGGTTTCATCTTCGATTCGCCGGGAGACGCTGATGTGGTTCACCGTGGGCATATAGACCAGATACCGGCCGGGAAGGCTGATATAGGTGGTGATTCGGGCGCCCTTGGTTCCGAGCGGGTTTTTGGCCACCTGCACAATAATTTCCTGACCCTCCCGCAAAAGATCCTGAATGGGGATGCCATGATTGAGCTGGCGCTGAGGTTTATCGTCGGATTCTTTTTCCCCTTGCCCGGTCACGGGAATTCCATTGCCCTCCGACTCTTCGAGATCGAGCATGTCGAGAACATCGATGTCTCCGACATATAAAAAACCGGCTTTTTCCAATCCGATATCCACAAACGCCACTTGCATTCCGGGAAGGATTTTGGTGACCGTCCCCTTATAAATGTTGCCTACAATCCCCTTGTTGAACTTGTGCTCGATGAACAACTCGACGAGTTGGTTGTTCTCCATCAAGGCGACACGGATTTCGCGCGGATTGGAATTTATTATGATCTCGGAGTGCATGAACCCATTATTCCTAAAACAATTTTAAATGCCGTTTGGAGAAATAGATTCATCCCTTCAAGGTGAGAAAGGGGAAATTCTTATCTCGTATATTTCTCCAAAACCCCGCTTGGGAAAAAGGGAATAAACATGATTCAGGGTGCCAGATTATACCACGTAATTTCGGGTCTGAGTCTTGAAAGCTTGGAAAAACCTGAACCTGCCCAAGAATCAATTATTTTTTTGAAAAGAGAATGGGCCTGGTCAATGGATGGTCCGCCGCATCTCGATATTCAGCAACAACCCGACGGCAAAAAAATTGCTGATCAACGAAGACCCCCCGTAACTCATCAAGGGGAGAGGAAGGCCCGTTACAGGAAACAAGCCGATGGTCATGCCAATGTTAAAAATGATGTAAAAGGTGAACGAACTGATCAATCCCAACGCCAGGAAAAAACCGAACCGGTCTGCAGCCCGGAACGCGATGTTCAATCCCTTCAAAATAATAAAAAGATACAAACCCAAAAGAATGGCAACCCCGACAAACCCCGTTTCTTCAGCAAAAACAGAAAAAATGAAATCGGTATGTTTTTCAGGCAGAAAATTAAGGCGGCTCTGCGTGCCCGCAAACAATCCCTTACCCCAGAACCCTCCTGACCCGATAGCGATTTTGGATTGAATCGTGTGGTAACCCGCACCCAAAGGGTCCAGTTCAGGGTTGAATAAAGTCAAAACCCGGGTCTTTTGATAGTCTTGCAGAAAAAACCAGAGAAGAGGAGCGGAGATCAAGCCTAAAACAGAAAGCTTCAACAAAGTGAAAAAATTAAATTCAATGGCGGCGATAAACACCAGGAAAATTAAAAACGTCATTATCGCCGTCCCCAGATCCGGTTGGCGGACAATGAGCCCGGCGATGACCAGAGTGAGAAAAGTCGGCAGAATCAAATCTTTGAACTGAAATTGCCCCTGAAGCTTTCCGGTCTCAAAATACTTGGCAAGAAAAATGATCAACGAAATTTTGGCAAACTCAGATATCTGAATGCTTAGCGGCCCCAAATGAATCCATCGCCTGGCCCCGGAGGCCACCGTTCCAAAAAATAGAACATACAGCAGAGCCAGAACCGTAAGACCATAAATTAAATAAGCATATCGGCTGAAAAACCGGTAATCGACAGCGATCGCCACGGACATGGCGATCAGGCCATAAACGATCCAGTAAATTTGTTTGATATAGAGGCTGCGGAAGAACGGTTCCGGACGGCCATGATTCGCGCTGTAAATAATCACAACACCAAGGATGGCCACGCCAAGGGTGATGATCAGAAACCACCAACTGAAATTTGTAGTCAGCCTTCGATCGATCATAATTGCGGCCTATAATATCATCATGGGGATAAAAGGCGAGAAAACTGAGCAGAAAAACGGTTGAAAGTTGGAAACTTTTTATTTTTCTTATGCCGCTGGAACATTCAAAGGCAAAATAAATTTTTCATCCGCCATTTTATATCGACAAACTCTCAAAACATGCCAGTCAATTAAAATTCAATAAGTTAAGACATCTGCACAGTTTCTAGTCGGTCCTGAGAAACCCCTCAAATCGTTCCCGTTAGAGGGTTTATCCCCTGAGTTTCCCACAGGTTTTACACATCTTCTGTGGATTAAAATATTTTAATCTTATGCTCTCCCGGCCCTGGCTCATAGCCTGAAATTCCAGTGAGCCAGCGGACCAGCCCTTTAGTTGCCGGGCGCAAGCTTACCAAACCATGGAAATCCTAAATTAAATTAAGGGTTTTCGCCCCAAACGCATTGAAAAATCGGTTTTCCATTGTCATGGCAACCGCTTCAAGACCTTCAAATTTTTGAACACTTGCAGACCCTTTATTTAAAAGAGATATCGACCTATTCAAACGAAAATGGATAAAAAAGTGCATAGGAACAGGGTCGCAGGCAACGCCAATTTTTTGAACGTCGAAATCCCGCATAAAATCGGCCCAGAACTCCTCTTTCCCCTTTTCAGCTAAACGCTGTGGATAACTATAACCTGTCAAGAATTTTTATTCCCTGCAAACGATTCTAAAAATAAAATATTTATAACTAATTGATTAATAGTAATTAATTTTACTTTTTCAGTATTTTTGACCGGAAATTTTGGGGGAAAAATTCGCCCGTTTTTTCCAGATTCTGGTTATTTTTCACAGCTTATTAACATCTGGAAAATGATTGGCGAGGAGCGAGGGAAGGCTTAAAATTCAGCGCGGGTTCGGCTCACCGATATTTTGACGGCCCTGGATACCGTCAAAGCTTTTCCCCAAGAGATTCATGGCGTTTCAAATAAAGATCCAAATCCGTAGGCGGAGAAGAAACAAACGTTTTTTCTTCCCCCGAGACAGGATGGACGATTTCCAATCGATGAGCGTGCAGGGCCTGACGCGGCATTTTCATGTGTTTTTCATCCAGTTTGCCCCCATAGGTCTTGTCTCCCAGAATGGGATGCCCAAGGGACGCCACATGCACTCGAATCTGATGCGTCCTTCCGGTTTTAGGAAACAGCCGCAAATAGGAAAAATGCGGATAACGGGCGATCACCTCATAGGCCGTGGTCGCCTCCCGGCCTCCCTGCTTTTGGGGCGCCATTTTCTTTCTGTGAATTTTGTGCCTGCCGATAGGAAGGTCGATGACCCCGCTGTCCGCCTTCACGATGCCCCGCACCAGCGCGAGATATATCTTTCGAATCGTCCTTTGTTTGAACTGCCGGGTGAGGGAGCGGTGGGCCGTCTCGTTTTTGGCCACCAGGACCAGACCGGAAGTGTCTTTGTCCAGGCGATGCACGATTCCCGGACGTTCCACCCCGCCGATTCCCGTCAGATCCGGGCAGTGATGCAACAACGCATTGACCAGCGTTCCCGTGAAATGACCGGGAGCCGGGTGAACCACCATGCCGGGCGGCTTGTCGACGACCACCATACAATCGTCCTCAAAGACGATATTCAAAGGGATGGCTTCCGCATGCAAGTCCAAGGGAACAGGCGGCGGGACATCGATCTCTATGACATCCCCCGGTTTCACCTTGTACTTGGCAGGCGCCAGCTCGCCGTTGACCGACACCTTCTTAAGCTCGATCAACCGCTTCACCTGCGAACGGCTGATCTCCCTCTGGACATTTGATAGAAACAGATCCAGACGCTTCCTGGACCCGGCGGGATCGACTTTATAGGTGAGTGGTTGCATGGTTTTCCCGCATTAAAGAAGAAATCACTTTTCCATCAGGCGCGGCATCAGGTCCACCAGATTGCAGGGCGGGTTGTTGCTGTTCAGCTGATGAACCAGAATCCCGTCCCAGGCGTCCTTGCAGGCTCCCGTGGACCCGGGAAGCGCGAACAGAAAAGTGCCATTCGCCACCCCGCCCGTCGCCCTGGACTGCATGGTGGAGGTTTTGATATTCTCGTAGCTCAGCATGCGGAACAACTCGCCGAAGCCAGGGATCGGCTTATCGTAAAGCGCCTCAAACGCCTCCGGCGTTACATCGCGCCCGGTGACCCCCGTGCCGCCGGTGGCGATCACCACATCCACATCGTCGCGGCTAATCCATTCTTTTAAGCTTTTCTGAAGAAGCGGAATCTCGTCTTTCACGATACGCTTCTCGACGACGTTATGTCCCGCCTTTTCGATGCGCTCCACCAGCGTTTTTCCCGACTTGTCATCCGCTTCCGTGCGCGTGTCGGAAACCGTGAGCACCGCGATATTGACCACCTTGGGTTTTACGTTGTCATTCATCCGTTCATCTCCACAATTTATAAATTAAAGAATCCATACTTTGAAACCATTGGATTTTAAAAGGCAATTGGAAAAAACCACATCCTTTGCTATGGTTGAAAGAAGTATACCGACAAACATTGAGGGGTTCAACAATGCCGACCGCCATCATCACCGGGGGAAGAATACGACTGGGAAGCGCCATGGCCCTGCACCTGGCCAAAAAAGGCTACGATATCGCCCTGCACCACAGAACCTCAGGCGAAAGCGCCGTAGGAACCATCGCCGAGATCCGCGCCGCCGGTGTCAAATGCGAACCCTTCGCCTGCGACTTCACCGACCTTGCCGCCGTGGAAAGCCTGATCGAAATGATCGTCTCCCGGTTCACCGATATCGAACTGCTCGTCAACTCCGCCGCCAACTTCATTCAGGAAGACATCGAGCACACCACCACGAAAACCATGCTGGACACCTTTCATATCAATCTGTTGGCCCCCTATCTGATGATGCGGGAATATAAAAAACACGTCAACCGCGGGATGATCGTGAACATCCTCGATGAACGCATCTCAAGAAACGTCCCGACCTTCGCCGCCTATTCCGTCGCCAAAGTCGGGTTGGCGCATCTCACCCATCTTGCCTCCATCGAATGGGGAGCGACGGTCAGAGTCAACGGCATCGCGCCAGGGCTCATCCTGCCGCCTCAAGGAGGAGCCGAAGACTATCTGGCACGCGGCAAATCCCTGATCCCCACCCTGACCCACGGAACTGTAGAGGACATCTGCCGCGGACTCGATTATTTGCTGGAAAGTTCCTTCGTGAACGGCGAGACCCTGTTCATCGACGGCGGCCAGTCCAAAGGCTGGGCGCGGAAGCAGAAAGGCGAAAAATCCACCCCACCCGAAGACCCCTCCTGGCTTAATGGCGGGATTTAAATGGTCACCCTGGGACGGCCTCATACCTCATCGCAAACCGCGAAGCGGTGTGGCCGTTATAATATGCCCAAGCTTTCGTGCCCCGCAGGGGTAGATCCAAAAAATCTGGATTGCTTCGTCACCGTTGGCTCCTCGCAATGACGACCTAGAGATTTTCACCTCAAAGACGCAAAGAGAACTTGCTCCTCCTTCTGTGAAGTACCCCTTCGGGGCATGAAGGGAAAGGTAAAATATCACAGGGGTTGGGAGGATTTTGAACCTCCCCTACCCCTTCCTTACAAGGAGGGGAATAAAAACTCATCTCCTTACCAAGGGGAGGCTGGGAGGGGTGATTTTTCACCACATGGGACGCGGAGAGAAAAAGGGTAAGATCGGAGTGCTACTGGCAAGAACTGGCTATGATTGAGCTGTGGGAGTGATACCTACCTTTTAAAGCCTGGAAACAGCGGTTTTACAATGATTCGGGGCGATGGTACCTTGCCAAAGTTTATGGTTATAAGGGGCAGAAAATGCAAACCAAGCAGAAAAAATAGCCCAAAAACCATATTCCTATTGCGTTTCCTTATTCAAAATGCGAAAATTTAAAAACATGGAAAAAGACATAATTTCCCGTAATCTGTGCGCATACGTTACATTCTTGTAATGAAATACTCATATATTACCGATACCAACTTTGGAACCTCAAAAGCCCTCTTACGATATTGATGATTTTATTTCCGAGTGTGCATCTGAGGCTCCAAGAGTGACGGTCGCATATGATGCCGAAATGTCAGCAAAAAATAATTTTAATTTACCTACAGATAAAGACCTCATTTCTTTTATTGGCAATGGGGGCCTGAATCCTCGCAAATTTAAAAATAGTAGTCCTCAAAGGCTGGAACTTGCGGGTAATAGGGGAAAAATGGTCGATGCATACCATTTTCGAATCGGCCAGAAAATCGGATACATTGCTTTCCTTTTTAACGAGCAACAAAAAAAATGGCGGATAAAATCTTTTAAAAATAACACACAGCAGGTAAGTCCAAAATTGCGAAAAATGTTGGGGGTAAAATGAAAGAAAAACTATCCTGTCCCGAGTGTGATTCTACCAGTATAAAAACAGAAAAAATCTGCGAAGCTGTCAATGTACCCTTTGGCAAAACCGGACAATATGAAAAGACGTTTCATGTCTGTGAAAATTGTGGTGAAAAGGGATCATTTTCCAACAAAATATCTGAAGAAAACCATGAAAAATATTATGCGGCTTTGAAGGAAACCAATAAACTTTCTGTGGCAGATATTTCCCAACATCTTTCCGCACAGGGCGACTCCATGGCTCATATAGAAAGGTCATTGGGCTTGGCCCAAAGAACTCTCTCGCGATGGAAAACACAGGGTGTCTCTGCTTCTGGTATGGCTTTAATGAGAATTATTCGTACTTACCCGTGGATACTAAATGTGGCTGATGAAAATTTTGATGAACAATTTGCGAACAAAGAACTAGTTTCACAAGCAGCTAAGGTACTCACTAGATGTGCCCAAGAAAATAATATAACGATCGAGACACAAGTTATACAATCTGCAAACAAAGTAACGGTTATTGGGGACTTTCACGGACCTAGTAATTCAGAGGAACT
Organism: Nitrospinaceae bacterium; assembly: GCA_021604505.1. NCBI lineage: Bacteria > Pseudomonadati > Nitrospinota > Nitrospinia > Nitrospinales > Nitrospinaceae > Nitrospinaceae bacterium. The sequence goes on from BQJC01000003.1 coordinate 362,754, forward strand.
CCAAATGGAAACTGATCAAACATCCCAATTGTTCAAATATGATCGTGTAGTTCCAGCTGGTGCATGAAGAATGAAATTATTAGATTTTATTGTTTGCGATGATATCCGTCGAGAGGAAGGGGGCAAGTTCACCCTTGTTGGAGTTTATAATGATAAAGTGGAATTTATACCCCTTACACCGGAAGAAGTAAAATGGCCCCAAAATAAACAAATTGGTGTTTATTGTAGGCTTGTAGGAGAAAAATCAGATTTTAATTTTGAAAAAGTTGTTATCATATTTAGCGATAATAATAAAGAAGTGGCGATAAGACTCGAGGGAAATATAGAGGAGCAATTGGAACAAAAGCCAAAAAAGATATTGGTTTTTTCTTTTGTATTTGGTATTTCTATTCCAAAACCTGCGACTTTATATCCAAAATTACAATTTATAAACGATGATCAAGTTATAAATGAAATTTTGCCAGGTACAACATTATCATTTATAGCAAGGGAACTAAGTACAGGCAATAAACTCGGCACCCCTTCCCTCTCTCCACCCGAGAAAACCCAAAGTTGAGCGTCCGAGGCAGTTGGTTTTTGCCAGCCACCTTAGTTTGCTAAAAGGTTTTTCTAAGCTCCTTTGATTGATTATGCTCCGTAGGGTCAAAGCTGTGGTCCTAACCATTCTTTGACTTCACCACTTCATTCCCAGCAGAACACTCCTTTCAAGCAATCCATTCGTTCCTTCATTTTTATTCTTGAAGAGTTTTCAAGTTTTTCTCTGCGTCCTTTGCGTCTTTGCGGTAAAATCCCCCCGCCCTTGTGATATTTTACCTTTGTTTTATGCCCGGCACGGGTATGTGGTATTCCTTCTTTAAAATTCATGCCCCAAAGGGGTACTTCACGGAAGGGGGATTTTCTTTTCATCGTGTCCAATGTTTTTCTTTACTTCACCCGATACCCCACGGCGTCCTCAAATTTAAACCTAGCTAATATGCGTTCTCTTGACCGGGTTCTCGACTTCCACACGGCCTGTTTTGATGGAATGATAGATGTGGTTGAACACCTTCCCCGGTTTATCTTTTCCGTCGTCCAGAAAATAGGAATGTCCTTTGAGCCGGTCGTATTTCGTATTCACATCGTCGCAGTCGATGGAAAAAACATTTCTGGGGATCAGCTCGAGGTTCTCCGGTCCGGAATGACCCAAACGCCTTGAGGCCACTTTGTTTTTAAGGTTGGAGGCTTTACTGGCCCTAAGTGCGAGATCGTCGCTGGCGTAATACACCGAAACGTTTCTCGATGCCTCACAAATAAAAGTTCCTGGCTTGCCCCGCTCCAAAGACTCGTTGACGATGTCCGCCGCTACCAGAAAAGAGTTCCTGAAAATGAGCGGAACCTTCCAATGGCGGTCGTACTTGGCCCAGTTGCCAAGCGTTTCGCGGAATACCCGGTTGCCCATGGAATGCGCCAGAACGTTGATCCGTTTCATACAGGGCGGCTCGTCCGCCGGGTGTTTATCCCGCCATGTCATATACATCTCGAGAACTCGCGCGAAGGCAAAAGAACTGGCATCGGCAGTTTTCTGGTCGTCCCAATAATCCTTGATAATGCCTTTGTCGTTATCGCAGGGCCAGATGAGCGGAACGACTTGCACAAAGTTTTTTTTAAACATCTTTTGCAGGGCTTGCGCTCTCGGAAAAATGTCCGGCTCGGGAAGATTCGAGAAACCGTGAATAAAAAATAATATATGTTCGGCCTTACATTCTCTCAATTCGTTTAAAAATTGATCACTTCCGATCTCCTGATAGGATTCCTTGCCCGTTCGTTCGCAAAAATAGACGGAATGACCGGCCTGGTTATCGTTCAGATCAAAACTGATTTTTCGAGCGGTTTTTATTTTGCTTTTTGGAACTTCATTGATGGTCCGGTTCGTGATAAACAGCATTTCGATGCCCTCCTCCACTCGGGGGTTTCATTCAACGCCAACCCCTTCGGTTCAGAAAATAGGCCCATTAGAGCGTATGTGTATTTTCAATATAGGGTGCTTTTTAAAACTTTCAAGAGGAAGGAAATGGGGAGTTCAACCGCCTGAGGGTAAAAACGATGAAAAACCCAATATAGGGGAGAAATTATTGAGTAAAAAATTATCCGGAAGGGTTACAAGGGCCGATACTTCACCGGGTCTTTGACGCCCGCTTCCTTGAATCCCTTGAGCCGTAGTTGACAACTGTCGCAGACGCCGCAGGCTCTGGCCTCATCATCCGGGTCGTAACAGGAATGGGTCAATCCATAGTCCACACCCAGTTCCAGCCCTTTTAGAATGATCTGGGCTTTGGTGAGGTCGATCAGCGGCGTGTGGATTTTTAACGATTCTCCGTCAACTCCGGCTTTGGTGGCGAGATTCGCCATTTTCTCGAATGCCGCAATATATTCAGTCCGGCAGTCGGGGTAACCGCTGTAATCTATGGCGTTGACGCCGATGAAAATGTCACAGGCTCCCTGCACCTCGGCAAAAGCCAGAGCGTAGGACAGAAAAATCGTGTTGCGCGCCGGAACGTAGGTGACGGGAATCCCGGAGGCCATCTCGGCATCCTCGCGGTTTTTAGGGACGTCGATCTGATCGGTCAAGGCCGATCCGCCGAACTGCTTTAAATCGATATCCACCACCCGGTGCCCCGAAGCGCCCAGGCGCTCGGCAAGGCCCTTCGCCCGGTCGAGTTCGATGCGGTGCCGTTGCCCGTAGTCGAAACTCAGGGTAAAGGTCTGAAATCCCTGATCTTGGGCGATCGCCAGGGTGGTGGCCGAGTCCAATCCGCCGCTCAATAAAACAATGGCTTTGGGGGTCATGAAGTTTTGGGGAAGATTCTTGACATTACAAGGGGTTATTATATACTAGCCAATTTTCAAATGACCCACATTTCCTGAAAAATTAAACCCTTTTTACACCCCAGACATGTTCGAAAGCCTGTCCAATCGCCTGGAGGCGATCTATAAAAACCTGAAAGGCCGTGGGCTTCTAAAAGAGGCCGATGTCGATGCCGCCCTGCGCGAAATCCGCATCGCCCTGATCGAAGCGGATGTCAGTCTGCCCGTCATTAAGGGTTTCCTGGAAGAGATCCGCGAAAAAGCCATCGGCCAGGAAGTGTTGAAAAGTCTGACCCCCGGTCACCAGATGGTCAAGGTGGTCAACGACCATCTCACCCAGCTTCTGGGCGACGATTTCACCGATATCGAGTTCGCCTCGAAACCGCCGACCATCATTTTGATGGCTGGACTGCAGGGGTCAGGAAAAACCACCACCGTCGGCAAACTGGCTAAACGCTTCAAAGAAAAGGGCAAAAGATGTCTGCTGGTGCCTGCGGACGTTTACCGTCCGGCGGCGATCGAGCAATTGAATATTTTAGGACGCGATCTGGAGATCGACGTCTACCAGGCAGGGGAAGAAAATGACCCGGTAAAAATCTGCTCCGGCGCGGTCGAGGAAGCCGCGCGCAACCTGACGCAGGTCGTGATTCTCGACACCGCGGGACGCACGCAGATCGACGACGATTTGATGGACGAGCTTAAGCGCATCAAGGAAAAAGTCGAGCCGCATGAAGTGCTGTTCGTCGCCGACGCCATGATGGGCCAACAGGCCGCCAGCGTCGCCGGGACCTTTCACGAAACCGTGGGCATCGACGGGGTGATTCTCAGCAAAATGGACGGTGACACCCGTGGCGGCGCCGCGCTCTCGGTAAAGGGCGTGACCGGCAAGCCCATCCGCTTCATCGGAACCGGGGAAAAACTCGATGCTCTGGAGCCGTTTTACCCGGATCGCATCGTGTCCCGCATTCTGGGCATGGGCGATGTGATGTCGCTGGTGGAAAAGGCCGAACAGGCGTATGATACCGAAGAGCAGGAGGCGCTGGAAAAAAAGCTCCGCAAAAATGCCTTCACGCTGGAAGACTTCAGGGATCAACTTCAGCAAATGCAGAAGATGGGATCGATCCAGCAACTCATCGGCATGATTCCCGGCGGCAACAAACTCAAGGGACTCAAGATCGATGAAAAAGCCTTCACCCGCGTTGAGGCGATTATCAACTCGATGACGCCGGGGGAGCGGGCGAAGCACAATATCATCAACAGCAGCCGCAAACGGCGCATCGCTCAAGGAAGCGGCACCAACGTGAACGAGATCAACAAACTGTTAAAACAGTTCGCGCAAATGCAAAAAATGATGAAAAAATTCAATATGGGGAAAATGAAAGGCGGACTCAATCTCGGAAGTCTCATGGGCGGACGGGGCCGGATGCCTTTTTAAGTTTCGGATGACGAAACCCCCCTGATTATTTACTGTTTCATATATTTCAACACAAACCTATATTGTTCATGAAAGGAGGCCAGATTGGCTGTTGTTATTCGATTGACCCGGCGGGGCGCCAAAAAGAGGCCCTTTTACCGAATTGTTGCGGCGGACTCAAGATTTCCCCGTGATGGCCGGTTTCTGGAAATTCTGGGAACCTTCGATCCACTGAAGGAAGAAGACCAATGCAAACTCGATACGGAAAAAGCTTCCGCTTGGATCGCCAAAGGGGCCCGGCCCAGCAAAACGGTGGCAACTCTTTTGAAAAAAGCAGGCGTCGGGCAATAATCAGTTTGCTTTAATCAGAGCATTTTTCAGCTTTACTTCTTAGTTGATTGAGAGCGCAAAGAAATTCTCCCGCATGCAGTTGCATTTGCGTTACTGTTCCAGGAGGGCGTTATGAAAGAGCTGATTATGATCATCGCCAAGTCTTTAGTGGATAAACCTGAGGAAGTCATTTTAAGGGAAGTGGAGGGCGATAAGACCACGGTATTTGAACTTCATGTTGCAAAGGAAGATCTCGGGAAAGTGATTGGCAAGCAAGGAAAAACCGCCCGCGCCATCCGCATTATTTTGAACGCGACCGCGACCAAGCTGAAAAAAAGGGCGGTATTGGAAATAGTCGAGTGACTCAATGAAATGGGTTCCGGTCGGAAAACTTTCCCGGACGCACGGGTTAAAAGGAGAACTTAAGTTTCAGTCCTTCTTCCCCGACTCCGAGTCCTTAAAGAGCCTGCACCGCTTGCTCCTAAAAGGCACCGGGGGACAGAAAAGCGAGCTGGAATTTGAATCGCTTCGCGGCCATTCCTCCAGCCTCATCATTAAATTGAAGGGCATCGACTCCGTTGACGACGCAAAAGCCCTGACCGGGCGGAATGTGTTTGCGCTTGAGGATGAATTTCCCAGGCTCCCGGAGGGTGAATATTACCGTTTCCAGATTAAAGGCTTGAAAGCCTACGACCGGGAAGGCCGTTATTACGGCCAGGTAGAGGACATCATCGAGACGGGCAGCAACGATGTCTACGTGGTCCGCGATGGGAAAAAAGAAATTTTGATCCCCATGATCGATTGGGTGGTAAAGAGCATCGACATGAATGAGAATAAACTTGTATTCGATAATGTGGAGGGCTTGATTGAGGACTCTCCGGTTTGACATCATCACGATTTTCCCCGAGATGTTTGAGTCTCCTTTCAACGAGAGCATTCTCAAACGGGCGCGGGACCAGGGATTGCTGGATCTCCGCATTCATAATTTGCGGGACTATTCTCTGAACAAACATAAAAAGGTGGATGACTATCCTTTCGGTGGCGGGGTGGGACTGGTGATGAACGTGGAACCGATCTCCCGGGCCATTGAAGAGATCAAAAAAACAAACTCCGATTCCCGGACGATTTTGATGTCGCCCAGCGGTGCGCCGTTCACGCAGGAAAAGGCCAGAGAGCTATCCGCCGGGCAAAATTTGATTCTGGTGTGCGGTCGTTATGAAGGGGTGGATGAAAGAGTCCGCCTGCATTACGTCGATGAAGAGATATCCATCGGTGATTACGTATTATCCGGAGGCGAAATTCCGGCGATGGCGGTCGTCGATGCGGTCGCCCGATTGGTTCCGGGTGTTCTGGGCGATGAAAATTCCGTCGTGGAGGAGTCCTTTTCGGAGGCGCTTCTGGAATATCCACAATACACTCGGCCCAGGGATTTTCAGGGACATCAGGTTCCCGAAGTGCTCGTCTCCGGCAACCATAAAGAAATAAGGGACTGGCAACGGAAGGAAGCTTTGAAAAAAACCGCCGAAGTGAGACCGGATCTGCTGGACAAACTTGCGCTTTCGGATGAAGAACGGGCCACCCTGAAAGAACTGAACATTGGCTGAGGGGGTCGATTCAAATATTCATCTGGCGCTGGTGCATTTTCCCGTCTACAACAAAGCCGGGGAAATTGTGGTTTCATCGGTCACCACGCTGGACGTGCACGATTCATCGCGAATCTGCCGCACTTACGGGATCGGGAGGTTGTACATCGTCACTCCCCTGAAAACCCAGCAGGAACTGGTGGACCGGATGATCGACCACTGGAAAACGGGTTTTGGAGCGACGTACAACCCGACGCGCAAGGAAGCGTTGCTCAAGACCCAGGTCAAAAATTCTTTGAAGGATGTCGTTTTAGACATCACCGGGCGTTCCCGGCAAAAGCCCCGGATCGTCGTCACCGATGCCAGGAAATTTCCAAAAAACATCGGCTACGACCAAATGCGGGAAGAATTTAAAAAAGGCGAACCAACCCTTTTGGTTTTTGGGACCGGATGGGGGCTGGAAAAGAATATCATTGAAAACGCGGATTTTGTATTGAGCCCCGTCGAAGGACCGGAAGAATACAACCATTTACCGGTACGGGCGGCCATTGCCGTTATTCTCGACCGCCTGCTTGGAGTTCGCCGCTGACGATGGACTGAATTTTTTATCAAAAACTAAATGGATTGTTCTAAATAAAAAAACGTATTTTTCTTAAACATAGATCATTTCGCAAAGAGGAGTGGGGTCGATGAACCTGATTGATCAAATTGAAGCCAAGGAATTAAAAAAGGAAGTCGCCGATGTTCACATCGGCGACACGGTAAAAGTGCACATGCGGATCGTCGAGGGAGAAAAAGAACGCATCCAGGTGATCGAAGGAGTCGTGATCAAGATGCACGGCGGCGGCGCGCGCAAAACACTCACGGTCCGGAAGATTTCTTTCGGCGTCGGTGTCGAACGCATCTTCCCGGTGCATTCCCCGCGTGTGGAAAAAATTGAAATCGTCAAACGCGCCAAGGTCCGGCAGGCGAAACTGTATTATTTGCGGGAACTGCGAGGTAAGGCCGCCCGGTTGAAAGAAGTCCGGCCCAAAAAAACCGGGAAAGCGTCCAAGCCAAAGGCTAAAAAGAGCAAAGCAAAAACCGCCAAATCCTAAAAAAATTGCAGGGCATTCAATAATGCTCTGCAATGGAGATTAAAGCCGGCCCCCGATTTGGGAGTTGGCTTTATTTTTGTTAAAACGTTTCCCCAAGTCCATATTTAGTCTTCGCCATTTTGTATTCGGCAAGCGCTCTCGGCATGAATCTTTTTAAATTGGCGATTCGGGTGGCGTCCGCAGGATGGGTGGAAAGAAACTCCGGAGGCTGCGCGCCCTGTTTCATCTGGCTGAACCGGGTCCAGAATCGAACCGCCTCGTTAGGATCGTACCCCGCCCTTGCCATGTAGACCAAACCGATCTGATCCGCTTCGGCCTCGTTGTCTCTGCTGAAAGGCAGTTGAATGCCATACTGCACCCCGAGTCCCAAAGCTCCAAGAATCAAAGCACGATTGTCTTTATTCGCAAGCGAGATACTGGCCGCTGAAATCGCAGTCGACACCACTATTTGTTGCGTCATGCGTTGCGCCCCGTGACGGGCGGTCACATGCGCGATTTCGTGTCCCATCACCGCCGCCAGAGCCGCTTCATTTTCACAGACCTTCAAGAGTCCCGTATAGGCCGCCGTTTTACCGCCCGGCAAGGCAAACGCATTCATCTGCTCCGACTCAAACAATTTAAACTCCCATTCCAGATCCGGCATGGTGGTTTCCTTCGCCAGGCGTTCCCCCACGCGCCGGGTGATTCCCACCAACCGCGCATCCGTAGATTCCTTTTCCTTTTGCAGGATTTCCCCAAAAGCCTGTTTTCCCAGGGTCGCTTCCTGAGACAAAGGAATCATGATGAACGCCTGCTTCCCGGATTCAGGGGTGGTGACGCAGGCCGCAACCAGAACAAGTAAGACAAATACGAGTGCTTTAATTTTTGTTTTCATAGTTTTAAATTATATGTTTGATCGTCCTTGTTTTGCAACGACAATTATAATCACCCAAAAATCACCCACGGTATTTTTAAGTTGCCTGATGGTTCGGGATGAAATATGATTTCCCAGGAAGGAGACTTAAGGATGTTGAAATATGAAACCGAAGCCGCGAATCAAGGCTATCGCTTCGTACTGGGTGTCGATGAGGCGGGGCGCGGACCGCTTGCAGGCCCGGTAGTAGCGGCGGCGGTGCTCTTTCCTCCTCAGGTTTCACTCGACGGTCTGGACGACAGCAAAAAACTTTCTCCCCGGTCCAGGGAGACATTTTATTCCCAGATCATTGAAATCGCTTTAAGCTACGGCCTGGGAGTCGTCTCCGTAGAAGAAATTGACCGAATCAATATTCTACAAGCGTCTCTTTGGGCAATGAAAGAGGCCGTCCTAAAGTGCAACGCACCTGCCGATCTTCTTCTCATCGACGGCAACCAGCGCATCGATCATCAAGCCGATCAATGGACCATCGTCGGAGGGGACGGGAAAAGTCAATCCATCGCCGCGGCGTCTGTCTTGGCGAAAGTAACCCGAGACCGCCTCATGCAGGATTATCACCGGGATTACCCGCACTATGAATTCGACCGTCACAAAGGATATGGCACCAAACGGCATCGGGAAAAAATTCAGGAATTCGGCCCGTGTCCCATCCATCGTAAAACTTTTAAAGGAGTGAAAGAATTTTTATCGCTAAAGAATAAAATATTGGCAAACTCCTTTTAATCCATCACGCCTCATTCCTAATCCGGTCCATCATGATTTCCCTGCTCCATAAAACCTGGCACCTTCAAACCCCGGAACAAGACCTCGTCAAAGCCCTGGCAAAAGACCTCAAGATACCGGAAGTCCTCGCCGCACTCCTCGTCAACCGCAAAGTGACCACCCTGAATGAGGCCCGGTCCTTTGTGGATGCCAATCTCAGCCAATTGCACGACCCGTTTTTAATGACCGGAATGCAAAAAGCCGTCGACCGAGTTGTAAAAGCCATCGAGGCTCATGAAAAAATCACCGTCTTTTGCGATTACGATGTGGACGGTGTCTCCTCCGCCGCTTTTTTGATCCACTTTTTTCGCGACCTCAATGTCACCGTCGACTATTACCTTCCAGAACGCATGGCCGAAGGCTATGGACTCAACGAAGAGGCCGTAAGGAAAATCCGCGCCGGCGGCAGTGCACTGATGATCACCGCCGACTGCGGCATCACCGGCAACCTGGAAGTGAAAACCGCCAACGAAATAGGATTGGATGTGATCGTGACCGATCACCATCAAGTCGGCGCCGATGGTCTGCCGGACAGCGTCGCGGTATTGAATCCGCATCAACCCGACTGCAAATATCCGTTTCGTTTTTTGAGCGGGGTGGGCATCGTGTTCAAACTGGCCACGGCGGTTCGCTCGGCGTTGCATCATCAATCGGGGTGGGAGAAAACCCGACTTCCCAATTTGAAAAAACATCTCGACCTGTTCACGCTCGGCACCATCGCCGATGTCGCGCCCCTGACCGGCGAAAATCATATTTTGTGTTCGCACGGACTGGAGGTCATGGCCACATCCCTCAAACCGGGAATGGTGGCGCTCAAATCGGTTGCCGGGGCCGATGAAACAATCAATGCCCGAACCGTCGGGTTCGCTCTCGGCCCCCGACTAAACGCCGCCGGCAGATTGGGCAAGGCCGACGCCGGGCTTCATCTTTTAACTTCCACCAAACTGGAGGAAGCGATGGCCATGGCGAAAGACATCGACGATATTAATACCGAGCGCAAAAAGATTCAACAATGGACCCTGGAAGAAGCCGAGTACCTGATCGACCGCGAAATCGACCTGGACAACGACCGGGTCATCGTTTTAGCTTCCGATAATTTTCATGCCGGCGTGATCGGCATCGTCGCCTCGCGCATCGTGGAAAAATATTTCCGCCCCACCGTTCTCATCGCGCTGGCGGACGGCGCCGGCAAGGGTTCCGGAAGGAGCATCCCGAAATTCAATTTGTTCAAAGCGTTTTCAGATTGCTCGGAACATTTCATTCAATTCGGCGGCCACGCCTACGCCGCCGGCCTCCACATCGAAGAGAACCATATCGAACCCTTCCGGCAAGCCATCAACGCCGTTGGCCACCGGTTTTTGAAGAAAGACGATTTGATTCCGGAGTTAAGGATCGACGCCTGCCTGAACCTGGACGCCATCGACCGCAATTTATTGCGCGGCATTCAGCGGCTGGAGCCGTTTGGCGCGGAAAATCCCATGCCGGTCTTCATGGCAAGGGGGGTGCGCATACAGAATCTCCGCACCATGGGAAAAGAAGAAAACCACATCCGCTTTCGCGCAGTCCAGGACAAAGGCAAAATCGACGTGATCGGGTTTGGCATGGCGGAGGCCGCCGCCTCCATTGACACCGTCACCGACTCGGTCGACATCGCCTACGAAATTCACCTCAACACCTGGAACGGTCAAAACAAGGTCGAACTGCAATTAAAGGACATTCGCCATAGCGGGAGCGACGATTAAAGTTTCCCCCTTGGCTAATAATTGAAAGACACTCTCGCGTGAACAGACGTGTCAAAACAGGCATCATACTTTTTATAGCCGTGGCCGGGATTTTCATCACCTTCACCTTCCCGCCGGTTCCGCAGGATCAGGACTATTTTCACTTTGCAGACAACCGGTCCCTGTGGGGCATTCCGAACTTTGGCGATGTCATGTCCAATATTCCCTTCCTGTTAGTCGGCGCTCCTGGGTTACTCGCTCTCGGGAAATACTGCAAAGACAGTTCCCGGTTCATCCATCCACTCGAAGCTCTTCCTTTCTTCGTCGCGTTTGTGGGCCTCATACTTTTAGCCCCATGCTCCGCTTATTTTCACTGGGCGCCTTCCAATGAAACCCTGGTCTGGGATCGACTGCCGATGACCCTCGTCTTCATGGCTTTTTTTTCAACCATAATAACGGAACGAATTCACCTGAAATTCGGATTGATCTTTCTGCCGATTTTATTGGCGGTGGGAATCGGCAGCGTTATCTACTGGAGCGTCACCGAATCCCAAGGCCACGGCGATCTTCGGCCCTACGCACTGGTTCAATTTTTACCCGTGCTGATCATTCCCGCAATTCTCATCCTCTTTGCCCCCCGGTACACAGAAGGCCGCCATCTGGTTGCCGTGATTATCGGCTACGGACTGGCAAAGGTTTGCGAGTTGCTGGACGGGCAGATTTACGCTTTGACCCATCACCTGATGAGCGGACACACTTTAAAGCATCTTATCGCGGCGATCGCGGTTTTCGGTCTGGTTAAATATATCCGGGTCCGGCGAAAGGTTTAGTCGGAAAATTCACTTTTCCTTGATGGGATTTCGTTCTATCAATGCCCAGCCTTCCACATCGCCTTCCAATTTGAGACCACGGGCTTCGATTTCAATGAGCAGTCTTCGGCACTCATCATTCCCCTGACGATGAAAAATAGTTGTACCTGAATCTAACCTTATATAGTATAGATCCGTTTATCCCCCCAAATTGGATGGTCCAAGGGATTTTAACAAGATCCCGCCCCGTTTGAGCCGGAATCGACAACCTGAATTATTTATTAGAGGAACTTATGGGATTCACCTGCGGCCTGGTCGGCCTGCCCAACGTCGGTAAATCGACGATCTTCAACGCCCTCACCCACGCCGGTGCGGAATCGGGCAACTACGCTTTCACCACCATCGAACCCAACAACGGCATGGTGGCCGTTCCCGACCCCAGGCTGGATGCGATCGACAAACTCATCAAAGCGGAAAAAACCGTCCGCACCACACTGCAATTCGTCGACATCGCCGGCCTCGTCAAGGGCGCATCCAAGGGAGAGGGACTCGGTAACAAGTTTCTCGGTCACATCCGCGAGGTGGACGCCGTCGCGCACATCGTCCGCTGTTTTGTCGACGACAACATTCCCCACGTCAGCAACAAGGTCGATCCCCATTCCGACATCGAGGTCATTCACACCGAATTGATGATCGCCGACATGGAAACCCTCGAACGCCGCAAGCTCAAGCAAGGCAAACTGGCCAAAAGCGGCAACAAGGAGGCCCGGTTTGAAATCGCCATGATCGAAAAACTGTTGGAGATTCTAAACGCCGGTCAATCGGCCCGGACGCTTGCGCTTCACAATGAAGAAGAGACCCGGTTCGTCAAATCGCTCAACCTGATCACCGCAAAACCGGTGCTCTACGTCTGCAATATCGCCGACCCGTCCGAATTGGAAAATGAGCACGTCGCCACCGTCAAACGGCACGCGGCAGAGGAAGACGCAGGCGTCGTCGTGCTGGTCGGCAAATTGGAGCAGGAAATCATGGAGATGGACGACCCGGAGGAACAGAAAATGTTTCTCGAAGAACTGGGTTTTCAGGAAACCGGATTGGACCGCATGATCCACGCCGGGTACAACCTGCTCGATCTCGTCACCTTCTTCACCGTAGGCGGCAAAGAAAACCGCGCCTGGACCTTGAGAAAAAATTCCACCGCGCCGCAGGCGGCAGGGGTGATCCATTCTGACTTTGAAAAGGGATTCATCCGCGCTGAGATTTATAACTACGACGACCTCGTCGAATTCAAATCCGAACACGCAGTTAAGGAAGCTGGAAAATTGCGCATCGAAGGAAAAGATTACATCGTCGAAGACGGCGACATCGCTCACTTCCGGTTCAATGTTTAAAAAGCCAGGAACCACCTTCTGGCAAATCATGTCCTCGATCGCGGTCAGTGGTTCTCCCACTCGCGATCTGGAAGTTTAATTCCGAACAGCAAACATTAAATTCCGAATTATTTAAAAATTTTAAAAAAATCGGCCAGTCGGAACGTCATTGAACTTTATCATATTTTTTCCTACTATGCATAGGAACCTATCCTGCCCATGCACTGCAATCGGATGGGACGATCGAAAAATCAATTGTAGAATCCAATTTGGCAAAAAGCCCTTATCTATTGCCGATTACATGGAAATATGAAAAAAAACCTGTACATTTTTTTCGGATCCACTTTACTTGGTGTTTTCATCCTGTCCGGGGCTTGGGAGTTTTTCATTGAAAGGTGGGTTACGGGCTGGATTCCTACAGATCATGCCACTGAGACCCTTGAAGAAAAATGGAAATTCGTTTTTTCAGCCACTTTTTTCTCAGGAATTGCATTGATTATACCCATCACCTTGGCTTCGCGAAATTTAAAACAAAAAGCGGCAATGGAAAAAGCACTGCTGGAAAGTGAAGAACGCAATCGAACCTTATTTAACCAGCTGAGTTCCATAGTGCTGGGAACTGCTCCCGCCACTTCCGGTGAACTATTTTTCCAATCCCTTGTGTATCACTTAGCATCCGCTCTCAAAGTCGACTATGCTTTTATTTCCGAAAAAACCAATAAAGGCGAAACGATTTATAAAACATTGGCTTTTTGCATCAAAGGAAACATTGTTGAGAACCTGGAGTATGACGCAAAAGGCGGGCCTTGCGAATTAGTGAATGAAGGGCAAACCGTAGTTTTTCCAGAAAAAGTGCAGGAACGGTTTCCCGATGATCCCTATTTAAAGGAATGGAAGGTTGAAGCTTATATGGGCTTTCCCCTCTTAAACGCGAGGGGGGAAGCCATTGGATTATTTGGGGTCATGGATGATAAGCCGATAGAGGACGTTAAAACCGTCGAATCCATTCTATCGATATTTGCGTCGCGCGGGGAAGCTGAATTGCAAAGAATGCGGACCGACGGAAAATTATCAAAAAATGTCATCGCATTAGAACGGGCCAACAAAGAACTGCAGGACTTCGCTTACATCGCCTCTCATGACCTACAGGAACCTCTTAGAAAAATCATTACCTTCGGAGACCGTTTGCAATCCACCGTCCAAAACCCAAAAGAACAGGAGCTGGATTATATCTACCGCATGCAAAACTCAGCCACAAGAATGAAAAGTTTCATCGACGACCTCCTCAACTATACCAAGGTGGAAATGAAAGCGCAGCGCTTCGAACCTGTCGACCTTAAGGAAATCGCCACGGAAACAATGCACGAGTTCGAACACCGGATTGAAGAGACCAAAGGCACAGTAAATATAAATAATTTACCCGTCGTTGAAGCCGATCCCTTTCAAATGCGGCAGTTATTTCAAAACTTGATAGGCAATGGGCTTAAATTTCATAGAAAAGAAGTGCCGCCCATCCTCAACCTGGATGGTGTCTGCATTAAAAATGGAGTATGGGAAATCACAGTAGAAGACAACGGCATTGGGATCGATGAAAAACATGCGGACCGCATTTTCAAACCCTTTGAACGATTACACAACCGCAGCACTTTCGAAGGAACCGGGATAGGGTTGACCATTTGCAATAAAATCGTCACCCGCCACGGAGGCGAAATTTCCGTAAAAAGACATGCTGAAAATGGAGTGACTTTTCATATCACTCTTCCTGAAAAACAACGGGAAAAGAATATCTGATTGATCCTTTCTTTTACCACCCTGGAATAAGCGACCGCGGTTGTTTCCCTGCGAGAGCGTCGAGGACGTTGTCGGCGACCAGGAGAGCCATACGGTTTCTGGTATCGGTACTGGCACTTCCGATATGCGGAAGGAGCATCAAATTGTCGAGTTCGGTCATGCCTTCGGTCAACTCCGGTTCGTTTTCATAGACATCCAAAGCGGCGCCGGCCAACTTCCCGGCCTTGAGCGCATCCACCAGCGCCCGGTCGTCGACCACTTTTCCCCGTGCCGTGTGGATCAGATAGGCGGACGGTTTCATCATCTCAAATTGCCCCTTGCCGATCATGTATTTGGTTGCGTCCGTCAGCGGAACATGCGGGGTGACAAAGTCGGACTGCTTTAGCAAATCGTCGAGAGAGACGAATTCCGCATTGAGCTGCTTCTCCACATTTTCCGGCAGACGGTTTCTCTGGTGATACAAAACCCGCATGTTGAACCCGAGCGCGCGCCGGGCCACCGCCTTGCCGATTTCTCCGCATCCGATGACACCGAGGGTTTTTCCATACACATCCCCGCCCAGAAACAGTTGGGCCTGCCAGCCTTTGAACTTTCCCTCGCGGGTGTAGCGGTCGGAAGGAACGATTTGCCGGGCAATACCCAAAATCATCGCCCAGGTCAAGTCCGCCGTCGTCTCATGCAAAACCCCGGGAGTGTTGGTCACCCAGACGCTTTTTTCACGGGCCGAGGCCACATCGATATTGTTGAAACCCGCTCCGTAATTGGCGATTATTTTCAAATTCTTTCCCAGACCGATAATGTCCGGCCCGATTTTATCCGATAAGTAAGTGATCAGTGCCGCGCTTTCACCGGCGGACCGTTTTAGATCCTCCTGAGTGGGAGGCGTTTCCGTATTATTGATTTTCAGTTCGCAATGGGAAGACAGTTTTTCCAGTGCAATTTCAGGAAATATATTGCTGACGGTAACGATGGGTTTCAATGCAATCCGGGCCTTTCGTGAAAAGTTATTTTGATTAAAGACTTCGATCTTAAAAGAAAAACCTTCGTAATCCTATGAAAATTTTATTCCTCGTTCCGCCCGAAACCCACACCATTGAATCTTCCATCCCCAAGGCGTTGGAAGGCGGAAAGGGTTATTACCCCAAACTGGGACTGCTTTACGTCGCCGCTTACTACGAGCGGGCCACAGGAAAAAAGCCTGCCTTTGTCGATTGCCCGCCGGAAAAAGTATCGGTGTCCGATCTTCGCCGTCAAGTCAGAGAAATCAAGCCGGACATGGTGGCCATGAGCATCATGACCTTCAACCTGCTCGACGCTCTTTATGCGGCCAAAGTCTTAAAAAAGGATAATCCGGGCATAAAAATCTGTTTAGGCGGCCCGCACGTCAATCTGTATCCTGCGGAAACCCTCAATCTGCCGGACATCGATTACGTGGTTTTCGGAGAAGGCGAACCGATCTTTGCCAAACTGGCCATGACCCTGGAGGCTAAAGGTCCGAAGCCGGGGGCTCTCAAAAAAATCAACGGACTGGGGTGGAAAAAGGACGGTGTCCCCCAGGTCAACCCGGTGGAAACAGAACTCCTCAATCTCGACACCCTGCCGAACCCGGCCCGTCATCTCGTGGATGTCAGTAAATACGAGCACATCATCGGCGAGGGACGGCAGTTTTTCACCATTCAGGCCACTAGAGGCTGCCCGGCGGCTTGCTCGTTCTGCGATATCCGCAAGACCACGTTCAGGTTCCGGTCGGCGGAAAACGTGGTCGCCGAAGTGGAGGAGCTGGCGGCGCAAGGGGTGGACGACCTGTTTTTCGTGGACGACACCATCACCATCAACAAACATAACCTGCTGCATTTCTGCGATCTCATCGTCAAACGCGGGGTCAAGATCAACTACAAAATCTCCGCCCGGGTGGACACCGTCAATGAAGAATTGCTTCGCGCCCTCAAGCGTTCCGGGTGCTACCGGATTCATTACGGAATCGAATCGGCCACTCCGCGTCACCTGAAATACCTGCAAAAAGGCCAGACTCCTGAAAAAGTCGAACGCGCCTGCCAGATGACACGAAAGGCCGGTATCGGATTCTTCGCCTACATGATGATCGGCATTCCGCACGAAACCCGCAGGGAAATGTTTGAAACGGTGGATCTGGCGAAACGCTTGAAGCCGGATTACGCGCAATTTTCCATCTGCACCCCCTACCCCAAAACCGAACTGTATTTTCAGATGCTGAAAGAGGGGATCATTCCTGACGATTATTGGCAGGCATTCGCGGAAAACCCGACTCCCGACTTTAAAATCCAGTTTTGGAACCCGCATTTCACCGAAGCGAGTCTCCGGGAAATCCAGGACGAATGCCACTCCCGGTTTTACCGGCAACCGACCTACATCATGAAACAAATGGCCAGGGTGCGGTCCTGGGAAGATTTTTCCGCCAAAGTCCGCATGGGAACCAAAATCCTGACCAGCCGCCTCAGTTTTGGTTAACCTCTGCCCGCTTTTGCCCCGTCAGGACACCTCTCCTTTGTAAAGCCAGAAACGTAACACCAGAGGCGTAATCAGGGTCGTCAACAAACTCATCAGCACCAGGGCAACATAGTTGGGCTGGTCGATGATTCCCTGGTTCAAGGCAAGAAGCGCGATGATCATCGCCACTTCCCCGCGCGGAGCCATGCCGAACCCAACCACCAGAGAGTCGCGGGCGCTGAGACCGTACAGCCTTGCCGGAAGACCGCATGCTAAAACTTTTGTGAGAATCGCAACCACGGTTAAAAGCGCTAAATACCCAAGAATGCTCGGAGTCAGCGCTTTCACATCCGCAATGATTCCTAAAGAAACAAAAAAAACAGACGCAAATATGACGCGCAAATATTCCGAGCCCTCCTTAAAACTGCGGCTGAACTTAAGCCCCACGCCTTCCAGAGAAACCCCGGCAATGAAAGACCCGACGATCGCCGACAGCCCCGCAAGTTCCGCCATCAATCCATAAAAAAAAGCGATCATCATGGCAAAAATGAAAACGAATTCCGGATATTTCTTCGCGATCGGCAAACCATCCAGGCGGTTGATAAAACGCGTCAAAACGAAATGACCCAACATCGCTCCCGCAATCAGAAACCCGAATGATTTCAAGAGCGCCAGGGAGGTCGATTCTAAGGATAAGGTCCCCACTGACATCTGGTTGGTGACGGACAGCGCCATCAAAGCCAGCACGTCGTCGATCACCGCCGCGCCGATGATGGCCCTTGCCGCTTCCGTCTGAAGCTTGCCGATTTCCTTCAAGGTATCCGCGGTGACCGCGATGCTGGTGGCGCAAAGAGCGACACCGATCAACATGGCGCGTGGCGTATCAAACCCGAACCAAAGGGCCAGGAAATACCCCCCCATCCAGGGGAAGATGATCCCGGATAAAGCAATGACTCCGTATTTTATTTTGGCGATGTCCTTGAGTTTGAATTCAAGGCCGATCACAAACAATAAAATGACCGCACCGAGATGAGCCACACTGCTGACGAAATTGGTGTAGGTGATCCATCCCAAAACACTGGGTCCGATGACCATCCCCACTAAAATTTCTCCGACAACGGCGGGCTGCCCCAATCGGGACGCGATTAAATAGCCTGAAAGGGCAATGAACAGCAACAGGCTCATTTGAAATTCGATGGATGCGGTTATTTCATGCATAGCGAATTGCGAGAAAAGGAAAGAAGAAAGGAGCCCTCTGATGGGTCATAACATACTGGATAATAATGTGGCGATTCCAAGGAAGGAAAAGAACCCCGCGATATCGGTCACCGTCGTGAGGATGATGGAAGAAGATGTGGCCGGATCCTGCCCTATTCTCGCCAGGCCAATGGGAACGATGGCTCCTGCAAAACCAGCGGCGACCATGGAGAGCACCATGGACACGCCAATGACCAGCGAAAGACCCAGGGATCGACTCCAGAAAAACACGCCTAAAGCGGTCGTCAAAGCCACCGCGATGCCGTTGACAAACCCCACGCAGACTTCTTTAAACACCACAGGCAGCCATTGGCGCACCGTGATCTCGTGCAAAGCCAAACCACGCATGGTGACGGCCAGCGCCTGGGCACCGGTATTGCCGGACTGGCCGGCAACGACGGGCAGTAAAACCGCCAGAGCGGTATTTCGGCTGATGGTCTCCTCAAAGATACCCACCACGGAAGCCGCCAGAAAAGCGGTTAACAGGTTGACTTCAAGCCAGGGAAGGCGTTTGGAAACAGCAAAACTGACTTTGGAAAGGGCGCGTTCATCTTTGCTCGCGCCCACCATGGTCTGCATACTTGCTGTCGCTTTTTCCTCAATGGCTTTCACCAAACCGGCGGGCTGAATGGCGCCGACCATCCGGCCATTCAAGTCCGTTACCGGTAAATTGGTCAGTTTTAATTCTTCCAGCATCGCGACGACCTCTTCCCGCGGGGTCAGAGGGTTCACCACCGCGGTGATGGGCCGCGAAAATTCTTTCAATACCTTATGATAATCAGCAAAGATCAGATCCTGAAGATCCACGATCCCACTAAGCCGGTTGTCCGAATCGATGAGAAACAAGTCACGAGATTTACTTTTTTTCATTTGACGAAGCCACTTCAAGCCCTGAGCCACGGTCATGGATTCGCGAAACAAACCCATTTGGGTATCCATCAGGCGCCCGGCGCTGTTTTCCGGATAATCCATCAAACTGAGCAATTCCCTTTGCACCGCAGTACCCACCAGAGAAATGTATTTCTTTCTACGATCGCTATCCATTTGCCCAAGAACCGTCACCAGAAAAGTTGGATTCATCTCAGGCAGCAGTTTTTTGAGCTTGTCTTCGGGAATATGGGAGAACAGGTTGGCGGAAAAACCAGGCGTCAAATTTTCTATGACCGGGAAAAGCGTTTTAACCGGAAAGTGAACCAATTGATGAGCGGCTTCTTCCGGACTCATCGCCTCAATCTCCAAGGCCGCCTCTGCCGGATGATCCGATAAAAAACGCCGGTTTAAAGCCTCAACAATAACTGCCGCATTACCGCTCATTTTTTTGGCCCTTTTTTTGAGCAGAGGATAAATCCACTTTGGTTACCAGACTCACCAATTCCGACAAACTGTTAAAATAGACCTCACCCCACTCCGCCACTAACGATCCAATATTCTCTGGAATGTGTTCCTCCGGATTCAATGACAGCCCTTTACACAAACCGGCGTAATGCAATTCCCCAACCAGGCGTTTTTTTCGGTCCACGACAGGCAGTTTGTTAAATTCCTTCCATTCCGGCGCAAATTTTGCCGATTCCAGCGAAGCCCGATCCTGGATGGATTTGACGTCATTTTTTAAAATTTCGGAAATCAAAGCTTTCTTCTTGGCAAATAAAATATCCCTTAGAAAAACAATCCCTGCATAGGCTCCTTCACGATGGGTCACAAACAGATAATTACCCAGCGAGTTTTTAAAGCGCCCGGAAATTTTTAGAGCCTCTTCGGCGCTAAAACTGGAAGGAACCGACACAACCAATGGGTCCATCCAGGCACCGATCATTTCTTCGGGAAACGAAAGAAGTTTATTAAACGTTTTTCTCTTGGATTCGGGGAGTCCGGCAAAAATTGATTCTCTGGGTTCCTTTGGAATCAACCGGAGAAATATGGTGGATTGCGGCGCGGTGATCGTTTGTACCAGGCTTGCCGCCGTTTCCGGCTTTAAGTTTACCAGACACTGGGAAGCGGGCCAGGGCAGCATTTTTTCCAAAACACCCGCCGCCAATCCCGGAGCGACATTTTCAAAAAACGCCGCCACGTCCTGAGGATCTAATTTTTCCAGCTCGCTTGCCGACTCTTCAGGGTACGATCCAAGAAAAGCCAGCGACAAGCCAAATTCGTTACTCATCCGTGTCCTTCGGTAAAATTAGAATGGCAGACTCTTCATTAAAAATTTTTGCCGGGATGATGGTTCGGCCCTCTTCCGTCGCCAAAATGACCGACGTGGATGTAAATTCGATGATGACCCCCTCGGTATCTCCAAACTTGGCCTTCTGACCAGGCTGGAATTGCTGTTTGAGATAATGAGACCCGATAAGGTTTTTGACCAAGGCTTTTGATCCCAGCGCTACAGAAAGGGACAAACTTCCCAACACCGCCGCGACAACAATAGAGAGTATGGTCACTAGAAAAGAAACGTCGATGCCGACCTGACTGAGACCGATGACCACCGCCGTTGCCAGAGTCGCTCCCTGAGCAATGCCTCCAAACAAACGGCTCTGCCGGATTCCCGCCGAAGACACCGCCGTGATGGTCAAATCCCGGACCAGCGCGCTGAACAGAAAACCGGCCACGATGATGAGCGCACCCGCGACAAACGTCGGCAGATAAGCGACCACTTCGTCGAGCCAGTCCGAAAAAGCATGCAGCCCAAGAACCCGCGTGGCAAACGCCGCGAAAAAAAGAAACACCGCCCAAAACACGATTTTACTGGTGAGCGATATAAACGTATCAGACAAACGAAACCGCGCCGTCTTGCTTTTTTTCCAAAGACGGTCCAACGAACTGTTAATACCTGTCGCCAGACGTTTGGTTCCCGCACGCAAAAGCCGTGCGATGATCCACCCCGCAAAAACTATCAAGGCCGCGCCAACCAGATTGGGGGCATATTCAATCAATTGATCCAACAAGCGTGAAGCGGTTTGTTCTAAAACTGTAACCCAGGCAACGATTTCATCCATAGGGTTTCTCTTTTTGATTTAATTGCATTCGGTTGGAAAGGAACCACGATCAGACACACCACTATACATTAAAAAAAATACAAATTAACCCCGCCTGGGGTCTTTTACACAATCAGCCCGCTTCGATATACTCTAATGACATGCTTTTCCTATATGTAGGTTGAAAATTGAGAGATCAAGTTTAAGGGTTGCAGAGCCATAAAATATAGCCGATATTTAGTTTGTATTTTCAAAATATTAAGCCCCTTCAAGTTTAAATAAATATCCTTGAATTATTTATTTTGGTAGCTGATTTTTATGATAGTAAAACTCTATATCGGGCTGGCTTTATCGTTTTTTATTGTGATCTTCACCCTGCAAAACGTGGAAGTGGTGACTATTAAATTCCTTCTCTGGGAACTTTCCATTTCGCGGGCAATCATGATTTTTTTGGTCCTCGCCATCGGAATTCTCCTGGGTTGGGCTTTTAGCGAAGTGGCGCATCACCGAAAACGATGAAACGGGAAATAATAGAATGTAAATGCAAATCCTGCCGGCCCAGAATTGCTTCTCAAGAACCACGAACTCGCTGGAAGAACCCGTCTCTGCCCCCTGTTCTTCCCACAAACCATTGATTTGTCCTCCGTAGCGGCAGGTCGGATGTTTGATGATGATCCTCCTGAAAACTTGTTGTAGAATCAGTCAATAAAATCGTCGCCCCGAGTTTCATCCCACATGCCTTATGTTAAAAATCAACGAAATCTATAAAAGCATTCAAGGAGAATCTTCTCACACCGGGCTTCCCTGTGTTTTTATACGCCTCACCGGATGCAATCTGCGTTGCACCTGGTGCGATACGGAATACGCGTTTTATGAAGGAAAAGAAATGAGCCTGAAAGAGGTGGTCAATGCGGTGGAGCGTTGCGGAATTTCTCTGGTGGAGATCACCGGGGGAGAACCCCTGATGCAAAAGGAAGCCATTCCTTTAATGCAAACTTTGTTGGAAAAAAATTACACCGTCATGCTGGAAACGGGAGGCTCACTCCCCGTGAAGGAAGTCCCGGAACAGGTCATTAAAATCATGGACCTGAAATGTCCCGGCAGCGGGGAAGCCGACAAAAATAATTACGACAACCTGAATTATCTGACCTTAAGGGACGAAGTGAAATTCGTGATCCTCGACCGTGCGGACTATGACTGGAGTAAGAAAGTTCTACAGGACTATTCAATACACAAAAAGGCGCAGGTTTTGTTTTCCCCAGTCTATGACAAACTCAACCTCAAAGCCCTTGCAGAGTGGGTCCTGGAAGACAACCTTTCCGTCCGTCTGCAAACCCAGCTTCACAAAGTAATCTGGAGCAAGGACGCCATCGGTGTCTAAGCCGGCCCTACGGCCAATCAATTCGTTCGAAAACGTTTGCGGCCAGTTCCTGATTTTTGGCAAACTTCATCACCATGTCGTCTTTTAAAACCTTGAAATTCATCCAGACATCTCTTTTGAATTGGTACCGGACTGAGAAGCGCGATCTGCCCTGGCGCAACACCGAGGACCCCTATCACATCCTGGTTTCCGAGTTCATGCTCCAGCAAACTCAGGTCAAAACAGTGATCCCCTATTACCAACGCTGGCTGAAATCTTTCCCCACCGCCGATGCCCTTGCCAGAGCCCGTGAACCGCGAGTTTTAAAACACTGGGAAGGGCTGGGTTACTATTCCCGGGCACGCAATCTTCACCGCTCCGCAAAGTTGATGATGAAAGAATTCAGAGGAAAAGTCCCCGGTACATTGGATGAAATCCTGAAACTGCCAGGGGTCGGACGCTACACCGCCGGCGCCGTCTTAAGCATTGCGTTCGATCAAAAAATGCCGGTTCTCGACGGCAATGTCAAACGGGTGCTGTCGCGTTTATTTTGTCTCAAGGAAAACGGAAGTTCGTCCGCATCAGAAACCCGCTTGTGGGAAGTTGCGGAAAAAATGCTCCCGTCTAAAAGATCAGGGGATTTTAACCAGGCGCTCATGGAACTCGGCGCCACGATCTGCCTGCCCAAAAAACCTTTGTGTCTTTTATGTCCGCTCAATAAATCCTGCATGGCAAAACGCAACGGCGTTCAGGAGCATTTTCCACCTGCCAAGGTAAAATCAGCCGCTAAAAAGATCGAAGTCAGCGCGGCGGTCATCCATCGCAATGGAAAGACCTACATTCAGCAAAGGCCGCAAAAAGGTCTCATGGGAGGGCTTTGGGAATTTCCCGGCGGCAAAATGGAAAAAGGCGAAAACCCCGAAGAATGCCTGATACGGGAAATTGCTGAGGAGCTGGGCGTTCAAATAAAGATCAAAGAAAAGATCATGACCATCAAGCACAGTTACACGCAGTTTAGAGTCACCCTGCATGTTTTCACCTGCGCTCTTTTATCAGGAAAAATCCACGCTACCAGTTGCGAGCAATGGAAATGGGTTTCTCCTCAAAATATAGATAAATACCCTTTCCCAGCCGCCAACGTAAAAATATTACAGCACCTTAAAAATAATGGCCTCAATGGTCATGAGGTGACTCTTGCCCACCGCGGAGGAAAAAAGGAAACCCGGCAAAGCTGATCCCAGTCTTATATAATAAGTTTTACGTCCGTGAGTTTTAACCCGTTACCCCTTTATCCATAATGTTAATGTCAGACTCCAAAAAATTTTCACCAGGCGTCAAGGCCACTTTGGTCGGCATGGCCGCCAACCTCATGCTTTCGGGAGTGAAATATATCGGCGGGATGATGGGCCACAGCACTGCGCTGATCGCGGATGCCGTGCATTCTTTATCGGATTTGCTAACGGATGTGATCGTTCTCGCGACTCATAAAATTGGTAAAATCCCGGCGGATTCCAATCATCCCTACGGTCACGGACGTGCGGAAACCATCGGCGCGACAATCGTAGGAGTGGTGATCATACTGGCTGGGATTTGGATCGGGTACGACGTCTGGCGGATCCTGAAAAGCGGCGCTCAACTCGTTCCCACCTGGCTGGCCGCAGGCGCCGCCCTTTTTTCCATCATCGTCAAGGAATCTCTGTTTCACTACACGCGCGTGATGGGTGAACACGCCAAAAGCCCGGCGGTGATCGCTAACGCCTGGCACCACCGTTCCGACGCCATCTCTTCAGCGGCGGCATTGATCGGAATCCTGGGCGCTCATTTTGGTTACCCCATCATGGACCCAATCGCCGGTGGAGTGGTCGCCTTCATGATCTGCAAGGTAGGTTACGACATTCTTTCGGACGGAATGCGTGATCTGATGGACGCCAGTGTGAGCAAAGAAAAAACCCAAAAAATTCAAAAAATCATTGACGGCATTCCCGATGTCATCAAGTTTCACGATCTGAGAACACGCAAGCTCGGAGGCGAGGTCTTCATGGATGTTCATATTTTGGTGGACAACGATTTGACCGTGACCGAGGGACATGCGGCGGCGGAAAAAGTGCGAAGAAAACTGATCAGCGCCTTCGATAAGGTGACGGATGTTCTGGTCCACGTCGATGGAGAAGAAGACCATAAACTGCTTCCCCTCTACACCGTCACCCGCAAGGACTTCGAAAAAATCGTCGACCCGGTCATTGCCGCTTCAAACGTGAATGTGAAAAGGACCCGCATGCGGGTTCATCATCTCACCGGCACCAACGTCATCGAGTTATATGTTCAGGTCGACCCTAAAAAAACCATCGATGAGATCAGTTCCCTCCTGGAAGACATCAAACGCCAGTTAAAATCCGCCCCGGAAGTTGACGATGTCCGAATTTTTGTAGATATCAATGCCGATTGATGCGGTGGCAAAAAACGCTGTATGAAAAAAATTCCCTGAATCACTGCCAGCCCAGTTTTTTATTCAGCCACATTTTGGTGCTCTCATAATGTTCAGCGATTTTAGTACCTGTGCTGGACGGCGTATTATACCAGTACGCTCTGCCAATATTGTAAAGACCGCTGCCGATTTTGCTCAACCCCGCCTTGACATAGGAGCCCATCTCCACCAAACCGTCTTCCAACTTTGTTTGCCATCCGGATATTTTTTCGTGAAGCCTTTTCGAACACAGGGTGGCTCCCAGGGAAGCGCCCAGCAAAGCTCCCATGGGATTGGACAAGGCCGCCAGAAGGACGCTTTCCGCCGCCGTGACTCCGGTCACCGCTCCCCCAAAGACACAGGATTTTAATCGGCGTTTTTCTTCTTTTTCCCTGGCCGCTTCAAGTTCCGCTTTTATCTCGCCGAGTGTCCCTTGAAGGTTACCGGACTCCCCCATTTTAGCTTTCGATTCGTAGGCGGGTTCTGACGGATCGATCGCAGCAGGCGTCTTCACCAGACGGATGGCGCCATCGGCCTTTTGAAAGACAAAATCCTGGAAGGAGGCCCCCATCCTCTTCTCGTAGTCGGAAACGGCCCGGGGAAGCGCGGATAAATAAGCCTCATACTCGCCATAATTTTTTAACGCCTCTTCATAATTTGCAACCGTCTGGTCATACGCCTGCAGATTCGGCAGACTTTTTTTCAATAGCTCATCGTAGGCTTGATCCGTTTCCAGGTAGCTTCCGGCAAGATTTTTTCGTTGGTTATAAATGTAAGTCAACAACAAGCTCAATTTCTGAATGGATTTTTGCTTCTCGATATCTTCCCGCTGCAATTGTTCCTTCGGGAAATCCGTGATTTCAGAGCCTCCCGCATCATTGCATTTTTTGATTTCAATAAAAGCGTCAGGGGGAAACGGAAGGTCGTTTGCAATTTCCGGTCGGAAATTTTTTTGGAGTTTTTCAGTTTCAAGGCAGGCGGATGGCTTTAAATTCTTTTCCTGGGGAACGCTTCCAGCGTCCAGGGAATCGGCATGGACGCTGGTCGATGAAAAAATCAGAAGGAGAACCATTGAACAAAGTCGATATCCGATCATTTCATTACCACCCAATCAAGTATAAATTGACGGCCGCTTTTTTTAAGTATAAGAAACCGTATTCCGACAATCTGGCCTTCTCCTACACACTGAGGAGCTGAGCCATTTCAACATACCCTTCCTTTTCAGCGCATCGGACGATCTCATTCAGGGGATCGTCCCGGTCGATGGCAACCGCCGTTTTAGAAGAGCTGTCGAGAACCTGTCTAAAACACATCAGCAAATTTTCGACCCGCTCATGGTCTTGCGCTTTTTCCGGGTGCCTGTAGCGGTCGCTCCAGAACTGGTCCAGTAAATCCTGTGAATCTAAATACTCTGTCATAAACATTTCTTTTCTCCCTTTTTAAGTAAAGGAAAAATCCTTATAAAAAACCTTCAACCTTAAGGGTTGATATTAAAATATTGCAGATTTTCCCAATTCATAAGGAGTAGAATCACAATTTAATGTGACTTATTTGGCATTTAAAAACCTGGATAGAACGCGGAGGCGTTTCGCGCCGCCAGGATATATTGCCGGGGTCGATTCTATTTAATTTCTTTACTGTCAACTAATTAGCGAGAAAATTCCGGTTGAAATAAAGAACCATGGAAGGATGTCTCCATTTTGGTTTCAACCCTTAAAAATCCCTATTTTGAGTTGTATCAGGTTCCTTCGATGCCCCCCGGCAACCCACACACCCACGCAACCACAATGAATCCAGTATGTTGCCAAAAACTTCTGGTTTTCTTTTTTTCTCAAACTAAACAAAATATAACTCGCCCCTAATTTTTTCCTAACACCAATTTTATTAAATGATTAACGATAAAACAGAGTGAAGAATTCAAATCAGGAGTTAAAAATGTTTACACAGGAATTATTGGACCCGCAGGATTTACTGGACCAGTTCTGGAGCGACCGCTACAGACATCCAGAAAAGCAAGGCAATCGTGAGGACGTCGAGAATCTGCTGAGACGTTTTCGAAAAGTTCTCGACAGCTCTTCTAAAACGGCGGTCGCCATCGACCGGGACGATCCCCTGAATGAGATCGTCCGATGCGCCGAAAAGGAAGGATTCATGGAAGTGGCCCAGCTCCTCAGCATTTAAGGAGCACCTTCCTTTTTAACATCCTCACACTCCCCCTGGTTTACCCTTTTGCCAATCCAGATTTTCCTTCAGCTCTTCCCGCCTGCCATTATCTCCAGCAGGTTACCATTTCCAGGCGAGCCTTCACATTTGTATGCGGCGGCTTTCAAGGCTGGCTAAAACCTGCTCACTCTTTGAAATACGTATCGTGGTCGGAAAAAACCGGCGGGCTGTGGAAATTTAATAGATCGAGGGCGTCGTTGTGAGTGGTGAACTGGTGCAGAGTATTGGGGGGAACGCGGAAAAAACAGCCTTTCTTCAAAATATATTCCTCATCGCCAAGCAACGCCACGCCAGAGCCTTCCAGAACGTAATAAAGCTCCTCGCCCACCTTGTGGTAGCTGGTTTTTTTCACCTGATGCGGTTTCATCTTCACCCGATAGGCGGAAAATTGATTGCAGGCCTTTTTGGGCAATAGCTGGTCAATGCGAATGCCCTTGAGTTCAAAGGAAGACGCTTCCTCCGGATCAAGAAAAACCACTTGTTTTTTAGGGTCCATCGTAAAAGTTCCGGCGGGTCATTTAACGATCTTCAATTCCTGCAAAACATCACCGGACCATTTTAAGTGAAGTTTTTTGCGGTCCTTGTAAAATCCTTTCTGGTAGGCGTGCCCGAAGATCAACGGCAGGGAGACGCTGGGCTCGACAAACGCCATGGCGAAATTGGCTTCCTTGTTGACCTTGCCCCACGACTGCGCTTCCGCAAGCGTACTGCCGCTCAAGCCTCCCCAGTGTGGAGAATCGGTGGTCACCTGAAGCGCATATTTGTGCCCGCCGGTGTACTCGTCAAAAATGTAGGACATGACGATGGAGTCGTTGATGTAGTTTTTGGGAACGCCGCCGGCTACGTAAAACGCCGCGGTTCCTGGCGACTTCACCACCAGCTGCGTCAGTTCATAATTATCCCGAATGGTATCGATGGTGATCGGGGTCTTCCCTTCTTTTCGGGACAAATAATAATGCTCGGTCAGACCAATGCCGATACTGGAATCGCTGATCGCCGGGCAAAAAATGGGAACGCCGTTTTTTCT
This sequence comes from Nitrospinaceae bacterium, assembly GCA_021604505.1. Classification (NCBI taxonomy): domain Bacteria; kingdom Pseudomonadati; phylum Nitrospinota; class Nitrospinia; order Nitrospinales; family Nitrospinaceae; species Nitrospinaceae bacterium. Next base: position 391,154 of record BQJC01000003.1, read on the forward strand.
CGCGGTGACCAGAATAGAGTCCTCATCGTCGACGGTTTCCGACAGCTTGCCGATGAACTCGCGGCTGGAGTATTGCCTGGGTTCCAAAGTTCCCGCAAACCGCCCGATCAGAGAATCATACTCGGCGAACAGTTCCTCATCGACATAGGTGTCATAGATCCGGTTGATGAACAGTTCCCGCAACTGGTTATCGTCGGCATTGGGACTGCCGTAATAATGGCCCCCTCCCAGGGCCGCATAGAAATCCTGATAAAGAACGGCGCCCGTCGAAACGATCACGTCCACCATATTGTTGTGCACCATATCGCGGATCACTTTTCTCAATCCGGCGGCGATCAAGGGTCCGGCCAGCCCCAGCATAATGGTGGGCCGTTCGGGATCGGTCAGCATTTTTTTAAACACATTGGCGCAGAGACCGACGTTGCGCGCCTGAATGGAAGTTCCGCTGAAAGACTCCACAAGATCCGCCACAGTTTCGACCTTTTCATAATCCACCGGGGCCACGCGTGTGTGGAGAAGATCCTGTTTTTGTTGTTTCTCCTTTTCATCCATCGTTTTACGGACGAGGAAGTCCTTATAAGCCATATCTTTCTCCAATTGTGGGAGGGGGTTTGAAGCCGCTATGATAGCTTCCCGCCCCTAAAAGATCAAGTTGCACTAGTTTAGTGGGATGGGAAAGGGCAATTTGTCCTCTCCCCCTTGGGGGAGAGGATTCAGGTGAGGGGGGATGTTATTTCTTTTACATGCTTTGCAATGGTTACTTACTCAAAGTGATCTTAAGCAGAAAACCGAAGGTCTTCAAATCACATTCGCGAGCACAGATCCGAAGAGTGAGTTTTGGTGTCGACCTTTTCAACCGCTTCCTTAATTTTTCCGTCTTCACCAATGACGTAGGAAATACGGGAGGCGTACTGATCGCCTGCGTTTTGCACCGCATGATAGGCTAACGCGATCTCGCGGTTGACATCGCAAAGCAGTTGAAACGGAAAGGAATATTTTTCCGCGAACGCCTTGTTATCCGCCACGCCGTCGAGACTGACCCCCAGAATGACGGTGTTCTTCCCCTCAAACTTTTGGTAATCGTCGCGAAACCCCTGCCCTTCCATCGTGCAACCGGGCGTATCGGCTTTCGGGTAAAACCAAAGCACCACTTTTTTACCGCGAAAATCTTTTAAACTGACTTGTTTGCCGTGATGATCCTGAACTGAAAAATCCGGCGCCTGAGTTCCCACTTCCAGCATGGTCGGTCTCCTTAGGAATAATTCTATGAATCCGAATAATTTTTTTAACATGAAAAAATTTTTGCAATTGATTTACAGGTTAGATGCAGAGAAATAAGGATGGAAGCAAAAATTTCATCCACAACAAACAGGCCTCTTCACCCTTCCCTTGTGCCACTCCTCAAAATGGCTTCCCCCAGAATGAGATCTTCCTTGCGGGTGATCTTGATGTTCATCTCCGACCCTTCGACAACTTTTACCATTTTACCGGCATACTCCAACAGTGATCCTTCATCGGTTCCATAATAGGAATCCTTCACCGCCTTTTGAAACGCTTCATGAAGAACCGCGTATTGAAAGGCCTGCGGCGTTTGAATGCGCCACAGACCGCTTCGATCCACGGTCCTCGTCACAAACCCTTGGGCATCCGACTGCTTGATGGTGTCACTCACCGGAATCGCAGTGACGGCAGCACCGTATTTCTGCGCCGCATCGACAGCCCGTTCAATCATGTTCTTGTCAACAAACGGACGCACACCATCGTGAACGAGGACAACATCAGTATCCCGGTCCAGGACGCGAAAGCCGTTGTAGACCGAATCTTGCCGCTCTTTTCCACCGACGACGATGTTCTTTACAATCCTATAATCCTGCGACCATTTGTTTTTAGCGTCTTCGAAATCCTTTTCCGGCACAACGAGTGTCACCGAATCCACCGCTCCCGATGATTCAAACGCTTTTAGCGTATGGTGAAGAATGGGCCTGCCGTTTAATAGTAGAAATTGTTTGGGGATGGTGGAACCCATGCGGGTTCCCTGACCGGCGGCGGGAATGATGACGGAAACTTTCATGGCTTGAAATCATACCGTGAAGGACGTTTTGTTTCAAACATACAGTTTCTTAAGGAAAAATAATTTCAAACGCCTGGGTTAAATCTTCGACAAAACAAAGCTCCATACGGCTTTTAGGAAGGGACTTGCTTTTCTTCGCTGTGGCGGGAACGATGCAACGCTCAAATCCCAGCCGTTCGGCTTCCACGATCCTCGGCTCCAACTGCATGACAGAGCGCACTTCCCCCGTCAGACCGACCTCGCCGATCATGACGGTCTGCAAGTCGATCATCTGGTTTTTTAAACTGCTGGCGATAGCCGCCGCAATTCCTAAGTCGATCGCAGGTTCATTCACCTTGATGCCGCCGGCGATGTTGACAAAGATATCTTCCCCCTGGAATTGCAGACCCAGCCGTTTTTCCATGATGGCAATCATAAGAGTCATGCGGTTCTGGTCGAAACCGGTCGCCATGCGCCTGGGCATTCCAATCGAGGAAGAGGCGCTGACCAGCGCCTGAACCTCCACCAGCAACGTGCGACTGCCTTCAAGACTGGAGACGATGACGGAACCGGGGCAATTCTTAGGCCGCTCGGACAGAAAAATTTCCGACGGATTTTCCACGGTGACCAGGCCTTCCGGCCGCATCTCGAAGACACCAATTTCCGGAGTGGACCCGAACCGGTTTTTGATCGTCCGCAACAGGCGGTAGGAATGGCCTCTTTCGCCTTCGAAATAGATCACCGTGTCCACGATATGTTCCAGGGCTTTTGGCCCGGCAAGAGCCCCGTCCTTGGTGATATGGCCGATCAACAAAGCCGCCAGGGAACGCTTTTTGACATCCTGGAATATCTTGAAAGCCACTTCGCGGACCTGCCCGATACTGCCGGGGGCTGAGGGCAACTCCGAAGTATAAAAAGTTTGAATGGAATCCAGCACCAGAACCGCAGGATCCACACGGTCGATCAACCGCTCGACTTCCTCGATGCAGATTTCAGGACTGATGAGAAGGTTGTCCGAAAGGGCGTCCAGCCGTTCGGCCCGGAGCTTGATCTGCGCGGGGGATTCTTCGCCGGAAATATATAAGACCTTTCTTCCAGAGCGGGCGATACAGCCCATGCTTTGTAGCAGTAGCGTGGACTTGCCGATCCCGGGGTTGCCACCCACAAGAGTCAACGAACCCTCCACCATTCCACCGCCTAAAGTGCGGTCGAACTCGCTGATCCCCGTGCTCCAGCGTTTTTTGTTCAGGGGTTCGACGTCGGTGATCGGTTGCACACCGCTGTCTTTGTTCCCTCCGGGTGAGGCCAATGATTTAGACGCACTGCGGCGCCCGCGAATCGCCTCCTCGGAGAACGAATTCCACTCTTCGCATCCGGGGCATTTCCCCAGCCACTTGGAAACGCGGTGACCGCAGTTTTGACAAACGTATTCAGATACGGGTTTGGCCATGGGGGTAAAAAAACCGGGTGGACAGAGATGGGTCGAATAACTTTTGCAGGCACATTTTAGCCATTTTCGAGCAATTTTCTATTCAAATATTTAGGTTTTCTTCCTTCGACGGCCCAGCAAGGGGGTTTTAAGTCATTCAAAATCAACAAACTAAAAAACCTATACAAAAAGTTTGATTTTGTATAAATAAAACCTTGACAATTCCACACAATTGTCTAATATTGATCCTATACAGTTAGTCAATTATTCACTCACTGATCATACAAATTCAAACTCAGGAGAAACCAAAATGAAAACAAAAAAAATCATCATCGCATCGGCAACCGCCCTTACATTAAGCCTCGGCAGTGCTGTTTCGAGCCTTGCACACACAGGGCACGATCATTCCAGCCTTCCTCTCAACTGGACATTTGCTAATGGAACGGCGCAAAAAGTGGCCATGGCCCTGGATTCTCAACATGGGACAAAAATTAAAGGTTTGTCTAAGTTTGAACAGAAAATGCTCGATCACTATGGAATCAAAGTCGGAAATACCTTCAAATCGTTGAGCGCAAGCGAACCGGTGCAGGTTAAAAGGACCACCCTCGGTATCGAAATCGAAAAAATCGGTCCTGTGAACCTCCCTTCCACCTGGCAGATTCCCTTAAGAAAGAACCATACCGTTTCTTTGGCTTCCACGGGAGCTCACCAGCATGGTGGTCACGACCATTCACAACTTCCTTACGAATGGCAGTTTTCCAGGTCCACGGAGAACAAAATTCAAAAACGCATGGCCTCAAGCGAAAAGGCAGGCTTTGTCGGGTTGACGCGGTTCGAACAAAAACTGCTGGACCGCTATGGAATCAAAGTGGGAAACAGGGTCCATTCCGTCGTTGATGGACAAAAAGTGATTGTCGAAAGAACCTCTGGTGGAATCCGTACCCTCGACTCCAATGGCGGCCTGTCTGTAGCTTCCAACATGGAAACATCAAACATGTAACTGGAAAACATTTATTAACCTCTAAACAGGAAGTTCGTCATGAAAACGATTTCGATACTGACACTGGTAACAGCAGGCTTTTGGTTGACGCTCTTTACCTCCAGCTTTAATCCGGCCAAACCAGAGTCCCCCGGGAACAACTTCCAACCTGCGGCAAACGAGCCTTCATCAACACTGCCGCAAGGTTGGATGAGCGATTTAGAATCGGGTTTTGCATTCACATCCCTGTCCGAGGAACACGATAAGATTCAAATCGAATTGGGCCTGGGAACTTTTGAGCCGCAACCCGGACATGGTTTCCAGAAAAAGCTACGGGGCAAGGAAGCACCCAACATCAACCCGAGGGCAGTCTAATGAATCCAGCCGCGAACAAAAAGGACCTTCTCACCATCGGCGAGCTTTCCAGGTTGACCGGCATCACGACGTTCTCCTTGCGAATGTGGGAGAAGCGGTACGGGGCGCCAAAGTCGCAACGCCTTCCGTCTGGACACAGAAGGTACCCGAAAGACGAAGTTCCCCGCTTAAGGGCGATCGCCAAAGCTCTGGATTCCGGCTACCGGGCCAGCAAGGTGGTCTGCGGCACCCTGGAGGAATTGCACAAACTGCTCGGCTCACAGCTTCCACTTCCTTCTTCAAAGGGGCTCTCGAAAGATACGGACGAATCGTTTATAGAAACTCAGGTCAAGATTGAGCGGTGGTTGGAAGCCGTGCACCGGTTCGATGAATTTACCCTGACCCGGGGGTTCCATGACGAGTGGGGCAAAAACGGTCCCTTGGACTTCACTCTGAATTTTGCCGTCCCCTTCGTTTATCAGGTCGGCCAAGGCTGGGAGACCGGTGAATTGACCGTGTCTCAGGAACATTTTGCATCAGAGAAACTCGAGCACTTTCTGAGCGGCATGTGGAGGCGCATGAACGAAAGAAAACAAGGGCCGGTGGTTTTATTGACGACGCTTCCCAAAGATCCGCATCGGCTGGGCATACAGATGTGCGCCGCAGTCACCGCCATCACCGAAGCGAGGGTGATTTACCTGGGGCCGGACACCCCTTGCGAAGAAATCCTCTGGGCGGTCGAACAATGCCAGACAGACGTCTTGTGCATCAGCGTTTCGCCAACCATGGACCCCGTCGAAGTCGTAAACCATCTGCAAACGATGAGGATAAATTTAAAGCAAAAAATCGAGCTGGTGGTTGGAGGAACAGGAGTTCCACAAGAACTGCCCGGAATCATCCGGCTCAACGATTTCTCTGAATACTACGACTGGTTGACAACAAGGAAAATAAAATGAAGACCCGAGGCGGGCCCATAGCATTTTACGGGGAGGAAGAAAGGATCAGGTGCCTTGATGGCATACGAGTGCAGAATTTACGATTCCAAGGGCAAATTAAAAAAAACAATCCACAAAAAAGAAAGTTTGAACCAATCTACACAAAAAATTTTGTCACAGAAATCCACGCAAAGATCGAGGGGTTTTATAAAAAACTTCCACTATGGAAAACAGGAAAAAGTTTCGTCACAAAGGTTTTATGCAAAGGTCTGTGTGGTTTGCGAAAAGCAGTTTCATTGCAGACATCCTTCAGGAAAGTACTGTTCGCATGAATGCCAGAAAAGAAATTATTACCTGAAGAAAAAGGAACCATTCAAGAACAAACTTTAATAAGGAGGCACCATGTTCTATGAGGTGAAAATATTAAACCCAAAGGGAAAAGTAAAGAAAGTTGTTTCCCCTTCACAATTGAGCAAGCGATATTGGAACGATTTCTATATTAAATTGAATCCTGCCCGCGACGAAAAATCGCGGCGCAAACAACGTTCCAGTATCGGAAAATGCGCGTAAATACACGCCAGGTCCTTTTGATCGCAACTCAAGGGAATCCGGTGAAAAGCCTGGTGGCCTTCCAGATAGGCTTCTGGCGGAGCTTTGACGACTGGATAGCCGGATTCTCTTGTACCGTTAGAGAAAAAATTTTTTAATCCGCACCTCGAAAATTCGGGGTGGTAAAATTACAGGGTGCCCATCATGCAAACTCCAACCTCATCAATAATTCCGCCGACGGCGATGAAAGAATCCAAAGATAAAAATATACTGATTGTGGGAGCAACCGGCTACATCGGCCAAAAATTAATTCAGCGATTAAAGGAGACAGGCAACCCTATTCGCTGCCTGGTGCGAAATCCCCGTTCATTCAAGGAAAATCCATCGCAACAAATTCAAATTCAGCAAGGGGATCTAATTGATTTCGAAAGCATCAAAAACGCTTTCACCGGAATCGATACGGCATTTTATTTAGTCCACAGCCTGGATGTTAAAAGGGATTTTGAAAAACAAGAACAAAAGGCGGCGACAAACTTTGCCAATGCCGCAAAAAGCGCCAATATTAAGCGGATCATCTACCTTGGAGCATTGGGAAACGAAGAGGAGGGCCCCCTTTCCCCACATCTCCAAAGCCGGAAAGAGGTGGGAAATATCTTAAGAAGCTCCGGCGTCCCGGTCCTGGAGTTTCAAGCATCCATCATTTTGGGGTCCGGTAGCTTGTCATTTGAAATGATAAGAACCCTGTCTGAGCGATTGCCCGCAATGCTCATGCCCAAGTGGGTCTTCGTTAAAGCACAACCCATCGGCGTGGCTGATGTCCTGGAATTTTTAATGCAGGGAATCGATATCAAAATGCAACATAATGAAATCATCGAAATTGGCGGGCCGGAGCAGGTTTCTTACAAAGATCTGATATCGGAATACTGCCGTCAACGAAAATTGCAACGATTGTTGATCCCGGTTCCCGTCCTCACTCCGTGGTTGTCGAGTTTGTGGCTGGAACTGGTCACCCCCATTTATGCAAGGGTTGGAAGAAAACTGGTTGAGAGCATCAAAAACCCAACCGTTGTAAAGAATGACAAAGCGTCACGAGTCTTTCCTGGAATTCACCCCAGAGGCATTTCAGAGGCGATTGGAAAGGCGATCCATGAGGCAGGTTAGCCTACTAAACCATCAGAAATGCTTTTTCGGATCATATTTTTAAAACTCTTTGCCACCAACAGGAATCCAAGGTTAAAACAGAAACTTCTATAAATCGGAGGTACCATGCCATCCTTAAGAAACTTTGTGACCTTATTCACCTTCATCGTTTCACTGTCGACTGGAACCATGGCCTGGGGACAGCAAAAAATTATTAGCGAAGATATTTTGAAAGTCGGCAAGGCCCTGCCCAACGTGACTTTGAAACGGTTTGCAGGAGAAGCCATCCAACTGGACCAACTCAAAGGAAAGATTAAAATCATCAGCATCGTCCCGCAACTCAACACGCCGGTCTGCGATGAGCAAACCCACCGATTCAGTGAAAAAAACGGCGGGTTGGATCAGTTTGTAGACATCATCACGCTGAGCACAAACTCCGCGGAAGGTCAGAAGAAGTTCGCCCAAAAAGCAAAAATCAACAACCTGATCTTTCTTTCCGACGCTCCTGAATATGATTTTGGAAAAGCGACCGGCCTGCTAAACAGTAGTTTTGGATATTTAAAACGAACGGTGATCGTCGTCGATGAGAATAACATCATACGCTACGTTGATTTTGTCCCGGGAGGAGGCCTGCCGAATATCGAAAAAGCCCTCGCTTCAGCTCGAATGCTTTTGGAAGAAAATAAGCCGAGCTAGCAAGGGTTATTTGGAACCTTTTTAACGGCAGAGTGGGAGTGCCTTTAGCGCGGGGGGGTCTTTCCGATATTAGACAGTGTTTTTCGGATGGCATCGTTTCTGGAGATATTCACATTGGCTTTGCGCGACAATTCCGCCAACTTTTTCTTAGCTTCCGCCTGGTCCTTAAGCGACTGTTTCTGGGACTGCAAAATCTGGTTCTGAATCTTAACCAGCTGATCCTGAGCCTGCTTGAGATCCTGCTGAGCTTTCAAAATCTGAGCCGGGTTCATAGCGTCCTGGTTTTTATTTATTTGCCCCTGAGCCTTGAGAATCTGGCCCTGGGACTGCCTGATTTCATTCTGGTTGGCGACAATTTGAGCCAGTTTTCCCTGCTCCGCCGCCATGGCTTTTAAAATATCAATCAACTTGGTCAGCTTTTGATTGGAGGCCTCGACGCCTGCCAGGCCGCCTTCAAGATTTTGCATCGACTGCCCCATCGCTTGCAACGATTGGCTCATGCCATTGCTCTGAGTCGCAAGTTGATTGGATGAACCGATCAATTTGTTTAGTTTTTCGCCGCTCAAGGCATTATCGGCCTGAATTTTAACAACATTCTGTTGAAGAGAGGCCAGGCTGGCTCCCGATGCCTGGCTCTGTGTCTGCATGCCCTTGAGACTCTCGGCCAGTTTATTTATTTTCTCATCAGCCACTTGCAAATTCCTGTTAACTCCCTCAACCAACTGTCCCGTTTTTTGCGATCCGCTATTGATTTGCATTGCGAGGTTTTCCTGCGCTTTGGACATGGCTTCAACTTGCTGGATCAGGACATCTTTCAACCGCACCATATTTTCGTGGGTACGGCCGACATTTTCGTCAGTCAACTTCATATTTTGCGAAAGAAGCTCGATATTTGTCCTTGTCATCTCACCTTCCTTGAGGCTTTTTTGAAGCACCTCGAGCAATTTCTGATTGGTGAGTTCTATATTAAACAGCCTATCCTTATTTTCTTTATTGGACTTGGACATCCCGGCCAGCAGTTCGTTACTTGTTTTAGACATTCCCTGAAGGAGCTGACTGCTGGTTTTTTCGTTTTGCTGGACAATCGTGGGGATCAGATCCGACTTGATAACCTCTTTGTACCTATCGAGGGTCTGCTCCTGCGCCTTCATCCGCTCAACCACTTTATTGAATGACTGACTGTTGGACTGGGCCAACCCCTGAAAAAACTCCTTATTGACATTGGCGAATTTTTCCATGTCACCGGCCATGTGACTTTGCAGCTGAGCGAACTGAGTCGCGAGGTTGGCCTGGAACCTTTCGTTGGCTATCTTTTGCTGGTCGATGGTCTTGACAATGTCCAGCTTGATCTGATTTTCGATATCCGCCAATTTCCGGTTGGTGGTCTGGAAGTGTCCGGTGACTTCCGATTGGCTTTGCTCTACCGTTCCCTGCAAATTGGGAACCAGATTTTTAATTTCTTCGATTTGGCGGAAGAGGTCTCTTTGAGCATTTTCAAGAGCCTGCATTTTGCCCGTTTCCAGAGTCACCAGCCGGGAGTTGATTTTCTTGATGTCCCTGAAAATCCTTCTCCAGTTTTCCTCGTCGTTGTCAAAGACGCCTGCGTCAACGGTGGTCGATACAAACATCAAACTGAGAATAACAACGCCAATACCTGCAGGTTTTAAAGCTTTCATCGGGAATGATCTCAAAGAGTAAAAAAGGATGGTTATAGTTTAATCCCAAAAATCGCGGGAATCCACTCCTTGTATCGGGGAAGAAATAGATAAGATCGCAACGGAGCCCCGTTGCGATCCCATGCTATCCAAACTACTTAGATGAGTCTATGCTACCAGAGGAAGGACTTACTCAGCAACCATAAAGTGCGCCCTTCGGTTCCGCCACCAGCAACCCTCATTGCTTTCCGGACAAAAGGGTTTCTCTTCGCCGTAGCTTATAACGTGAAGCCGGTTTTCCGGAATCCCCAGAGAAGCCAGATACCGCTTCGTGGAAGCCGCGCGGCGCTGGCCGAGAGCGAGGTTATAGTTATTGGTACCTCTTTCATCGCAATGCCCCTGAATTTCTACTTTAACGCTGGGATGCTGTTTGAGGAAATCCGCATTCTGCTTCAAAACGCCCTTGGACCGGGAGTCCAGATCGTATTTATCGAACTGAAAATGAATGTCCTTCAACTCAGACGTGGGACGAAAAGAATACAGTCTGGCTTCCTGAATGCCCTCCTGAATTCCCTCTTGCTCCGAACCGCCTTTGGCGAAAGGATTGTATGATCCGTTATTTCCCGCTGAACCGGAATTTGAAAAACCGTCATTCTGAGAAAGAACGTCACCTGATTCAGTCAGGTTTTCTTCACGAACAAAATCGGATCCAACAAACCCCGACTCTTCCGATCCGGTTCCGTCATTGGAAAAATCATCTTCCGGGGCAAACCCTTGCGTTGCGTCAATGCCTTCAGCAACTTCCTCCAACTCACTTTCCGCCACCGAACCGGTCGATTCAATTTCCGGAGGCATGAGTTTTTTGGAACAGGATGCGACAAAGGCCATGACCAGAACCATTCCTAAAACTTTGATTAAAAGTTTATTTCCTTTCATAATTCCCCTCGTGTTCATTGGATAGTCACCATTTTAATATATAATTCAGTAATTTATTCGGCTTCTCACTGAATAAACCAACTCAAATCCTCACCTTTAGAATTCCATTATCACCGATGTTTTAGCGGATACAAATTTTCAAAATAAGAATTACATTAATTGTACAAAATTTTGAAACTCTTAGCAACCTCAAAGCATTTGATTTATATCACAATATCCAATTTCTGCCGGCAGAAAAGCCCGTAAGCCCCCATAACTTAGGACCTACTGTCAAATAAACGACTAATGTAATTTTATAGAATTACCCGCCTGTTTTTCCGCGGGCCACCCTACCTTCGGGAGTGCGGGGACCATGCAGGACTGTACCCACCTCCCTTGACGAAAGTCAATTGCCTGGGCTTTTTGTCCGTAAGAGACTTTATAAAGATCTGTAATTGCCCCTTTTCCTTATGCCGATAGACGATAAACCGGCCGTCCGGAGACCAGGCGGGTTGTTCACTGCTTCCCGGACCAAAAGTGAATTGCTCATTTTTTTTGGTCTTGAGATCGTAAATTTTGATTTGAAATTTTTTACCCACCCTTGATGTGAAGGCGATTTTTTCACCATCGGGAGACCATGCCGGATCGTCATTATAGCCGGAGCCAAAGGAAATCCGTTTGACTCCCGCTTCATCCCCGGATTTCACGGACATAATATAAATTTGCGGGGCCCCTGTCCCGGAGCGGTCGGATGTAAATGCGATTTGCTTGCCGTCCGGAGACCAGGTCGGAGACGTGTCGATGTTAAAATGACGGGTCAAGCGCTTGAGTCCAAAGTTTTTTTCCAAAACATAAATCTCAGAGTTCCGGTCCTTGCTCAGAACCATCGCGATACGCTGACCGTTGGGCGACCATGCCGGAGCGGCATTGAGACCCGGCAATTTCAATAGAGTTCTTCTTTTCTGGCCCGATGCCGAAATCATCACCAGATCCGGATTGCGTGCGGCATAGGACGTGTAAACAATCCATCCTCCATCCGGAGACCAGGCCGGCGTCAGAATAATACTCTTCTCATCGGTGATCTTTTGCAAACCATGCCCGTCAAAGTCGATGGTATAGACTTCTTTACTGCCGTTCGATTGGGTTAAAAATGCAATTTTGGTTTCCGCAATGCCCCGTTTCCCGGTCAATTGCATCACGACCTCATCGGCGAACCGGTGAATTATCTTCCTCAGAAATTTTCGGGTGGTTGTGTAGCGCTTCCCCAAAAGAAACCGTTCGGTGGCAGTGTCATAAAGTCTAAAAGTGACATTGAACGATTTATCCAGGGGATTGATCTTGTACTGGGTCTTTAACAGCCATTGGGCGCCCAATGCGCTCCAACTGGCATAATCCACGGTTTTTACTTTTTGTTCCGCAAGCGCAATTTCCTTATAAGCATTCCGGTCGATCAGGACAAAATATTCTGAAAGCTTTAAATCGTTCTCCAGAATGCCCCGGGAGGTTTTCCCCAGGCCTTCCGGGTCTTCATGCTTTTCCTGCAAAACAAATTCAGGGATAGCGATATTCACTTTCTTCCGCGTTTCTCTCTGCAAATCAATACGAATTTTTGGTTCGGCCAGGGCGGCCACAGAAAACAATTGCAACCAAATAGCTACTGCAAGGATCAGTTTAGGAATCATGTTCTGCCTTTTTCCGGAATATATTTAAAGTGGATGCTGATATTGAGATTTGAAGAATCAATTTCTTTAGGAAACGGGGGAAAAGGTTCGGATTCTAGAATGGCCCTGAGCGCAAGATTATCCAGCAACTCAACCCTGGAGCTTCGTTTGAGTTCAGGCCGGTCGATATTCCCTTTGGGATAAATATAAAAAGAAAAAACGACTTCTTTATTATGTTTTTCTGCAAGCGGTTCACGCCAGTTTTTGTAAACCTTTTCGTGAATCAACCCTACATATTGAGAAAGAACGTCAGCGCCGGGGTCTCCTTCAGTGAGTGATTTGACGTAGGCCTCGCTGGCCGGTGAGGCAACAACTTCTACCGTCACCTGCTTGGGGACGTTTACTTTCCTTATGTCGCTTTGAAACTCCTGATTAAACGACTTGGTAGACACAATATCCGTCTCGATGTCCTCTGGTTGATTGTAATTGAGAGCTTCGAGTTTCTTGATGATAGGGTCAAACGCCTGGGATTCTTCCGGTGGACGGGTGGACGGGGTCGCGATTTCATAGTTTGGAATTTCAGCAGGTTCATCAATAGAGAGAGGTTTGGGGTCTCGTTTCGTCAGTTCCTGCAAAAGATCCACCGCCGATCTTTCATCCTGTTTTTTTTCCAACTCCCTCGTCGTCCGTGAAAGAGACGCAAACTCCAGTTCTTTGAGACTGCTATCCATTTTCTGATTGACCGGACTTTCCGGCTCCAGAGGGTCGACGGCCAGCTTTTCCTCCATCTTCAAATTTTCAAATTGATCCAACGGGTCTTCTTGAGGCAGAGGCTCCGGTTTGAAATCCATCGGTTTATTCTTGAACGCATTCGTTTCATCAAACGTTTTTTCCTGGATGGGTTGAGCTTTTTTAACCACCGGTTTTGGAGGCGGTGCCTTAGGCACCAGCTTGGCGAGCTGGTCCAATTCTTCCACCAGTCCCCCTGGAGCTTTATCATCCAGTTGATTCAGCCTTTCCAGCATTTTTGCCGATGCGTCAGGCGGGGGCGGCGCCTTAGAGGCTTTAGGCGCAGGGGGTTTAGGAGGCTTCGTTTTTTTTTGAAACTTGTTTTTCCTTGCGGGCTTTTGAACCGCTTTTTTCTGACTATTGGAGTTATCGACCAATTCAACCACAAAGGCGGGTGTGATGACGATTTCCTCGTAGGTGGATGGCGGAAGAAAGATGACCACCGTCATGAACAACAAATGGCAGAAGACCGACGCCACCAGCATTTGGTTAAAATCCCACGATTTGGCGACTTGAAGCCTCATGATCCCGAAGGGTCTGTGACCATACCGATATTCTTTATACCCGCTCGTTTGATCGTTGCCATCACTTGCATGACAAATCCATAATCGAGCATTTTATCCGCCCGCAAATAAACGCCGCCGTCTTTATTTTGCTGCAGGTACTGGCTGATATTCTGAGTCAAGTCCACGAGATTGCCCAACTCGTCTTTGTTCCAGAATATCTTTTTATTGCTTTGCAAGGACACCGTTGGAATGTCCTTGGTTTTCACGGGAGCAATCGATTCTTCCGGCAGTTTAAGGTCCACTCCATGTTGCAGCAAGGGCGCCGCGATCATGAATATCACAAGGAGCACCAGCATAACGTCCACAAAAGGAGTGACGTTGATTTCCGCCATCAAGGGCCGCCGCCTGTTTAACATCCTTGCACCTCTGGAAGTATTTTTAAGATTTCAAACCTCAATCAGGAGAAATCAAAGCTTCTCTCGCGGTTTTTTTCCCGCATGAAGTTTTTTTCCACCATGTAAATATAGTCGTGCGAAAAATCATCCATCAGGCTTGTGAACAGCCGTATTTTATCGCTGAGATAATTATAGAAAATAACCGCAGGGATGGCCGCCGCCAGGCCTGCCGCGGTGGCGATCAGCGCTTCCGCGATTCCCGGAGCCACCCCGCCAATACTTGCCGAGCCCTGCATCCCTATCGCACGAAAGGAGTGCATAATGCCCCAGACCGTTCCAAATAAACCAATGAACGGGGTGGTGCTGCCGGTTGTCGCAAGAAAATCCAATCCATGTCCTAACCGTGTGATTTCCCGGTTGATGGCTTTATTGAGCACCAGGCTGATGCCTTTAATGTCCTTGGCTGAAAGCGGCTCGCCATGAGTCGAGGGAGATTCTCCCCTTCGATCCCGTTCTTTTTTGGCCAAATCCTGAAAAAGGAACAGCTCGCGGTAGCCGGTTAAGAAGACCCTGGCAATAGGACTGTACCGGAGCTCGCGTGAAAAATTGTAGATATGGGTCAGATTTTCAGATTTTGAAAAATTGGATAGAAACCGCTTGTCCTCTTTCTTCGCCAAATTAAATACAAAAAATTTACTGAGAATGATGGCCCAGGAAACAATCGAAAAAATCAAAAGGATCAGCAATACTCCTTTTGCCATGGCACTGGATTGCATCACCAAATCGACGATGCTTAAAGAATTGTCAGTTACTGAGTTTTCCACGAGGTACCTCTGGCTGGATTCAAGGAGGGAGAATCAATCTATAAATCATTATAATTCAACAGAATATTATAGAATTTTAAATATAATTTAAACCCTTTTCATTGTCAAATGAAATGAAGTCCCAAAAACGCGGCAACCAACCCTTACTGAAATCCCCGAAATGACTAACCCATAAACTTTCAAACCTCTGCTCAGCAATTTTCGGTTTCTCCACGCAAACGCGATTTATCTCACAGTTTTTCCAGGCCCAAATTAAACCAATAAAATCAATATTCTTTACTCAACATACTCCACCCCGCCTGACAAAGAGAGCGCATCGGGCAAATTTAATTTTCTCGCGCTTTGGTTTCGTTCGGGCTGAACCAGATTGGGAAGCAAATAAAAGAAGGTCGTACTTTGCTGAAGTAAATAAACCCGACTACATAATTTAGCGGACAAAGTTTTACTATCTAAAGGGAGGGACTTTATTTTTTTACCCGTTCAAGGTATTCCCCGGAGGTTGTGGAGACCCGCACCAGCTCTCCTATTTGAATGAATTGCGGAACGGTGACCACCAATCCGGTTTCCAGAGTCGCCGGTTTGCCGGACCCGGAAGCGGTGGCGCCTTTCATAGGAGGCTCCGTGTCGGTCACTTCGAGATCGACGGTCTCCTGAAATGAAACGCCTATCGGCTCGCCATCGCAAAACTCGATCTGTACACGGGTATTGGGCAGTAAAAACTTTTTGGCGTCCTCGACAAACGTCTCTTCAAAAAACATTTGCTCATAGGTCTCACAGTTCATGAAACAATAGCCGGAAGCATCGCTATACAAATATTCCATCTCCGTTTGCTCGAGAACCGCACGTTCGATCTGCTCATCGGCGCGGAACTTGATCTCAGTTTGAGTCCCATCCTTGATCTTGCGGAGCTTCGCCTGCATGAACGCCCTCTTATTTCCAGGGGTTCGGTGCTCCGCCGTCATCACCCGGTACAGATTGTCGTTGTATTTGATAATATATCCGGGACGAATCCCATTGCCACTCACGTAAACCGCCATGCCGCTCACCCTTCATTTCAATGCCTGACCCGCTGTAAAAAACAAAGATCAAACCATTTATTGGATTAAATTTCGCTGATTATATCCGCGCATCTTCTGGAATCAAGTAAAATAAAAATCCGCAAATCAACCCGGTGATCTTTTTTCCTCATTGAAACAGATGATCTGCCCCTTATGCAATTCAAATTCCAGGTTCTTGCTGGCAGGAGATAAACGGGAATACTGGGTCTGCTCCGTGTGCCGGTTGATCTTTGTTCCTGAAAACCACTTCCTCCCGGAAAAAGAAGAAGTCGAGCATTATCTCAAACATGAGAACAGTCTTGAAAACCAAGGCTACGTCCAGATGTTTCAGGAAAAAATTCAGGTCATCCAAAACATATGCCCGAACATTCACAGCGTGTTGGATTATGGATGCGGCTACGAACCCGTTTTGAAAACCCTGCTGATACGTGAAGGCTGCGAGGTCGAAGGATACGATCCGCATTTTTTCCCGGATGCCGATTTGAGCAAGCCTTTTGATCTGATCATCTCCACCGAAACGTTTGAACATTTCCAGCATCCCGGCAAGGAAATCAGGAGTTTGATTCCGCTTCTCAATCCCGGAGGCTATCTTGCCGTCATGACCCGGTTGGTTCCCAAAAAAAATAACCCGCCTTCCCTTGAATCTTTCGACAACTGGTACTATAAAAGAGATCCGACGCACATCGCCTTTTATTCCAGTGAAACGTTTGCATGGATGGCCCATACTTTCGGAATGCAAATCGTTTTTAACAACGAAAAAGACTTCGTTGTGCTACAAATGAATTCTGATGGAGCCCAGGTTTAAACCCCGTCATTAATATTTCATTTCGATCACCCCCACTCATTAATCAATAAAGAGGACTCATGGCAGGAGAATATATTTTTACGATGCAGGGGCTTTGCAAAACCTATGGTTCCAAAGCCGTCTTTAAAGACATTCATCTTTCGTTTTATCACGGCGCCAAGATCGGCATCGTGGGGGAAAACGGCGCCGGCAAATCCACCCTGCTCGGGATCATGGCGGGAGAGGATAAGGAATTCGAGGGAAAGGCCCAGCCTTTAAAAGGCACGCGAATCGGCTACCTGCCCCAGGAACCGGTATTGAACCGGGAAAGAACCGTGCGCGAAAACGTGGAAGAAGCGTTTGCTCATATTCAGACTCTGATTCAGGAGTTCAACGACATAAGCGCCCGACTGGCCGAACCGATGGACGATGACGACATGCAAAAAGCCCTCGATAAAATGGGCCGCCTGCAGGACGAAATTGACGCCGTGGACGGCTGGGAGCTGGACCGGCAGGTCAATATCGCCATGGACGCGCTGGTTCTTCCCGCTGACGACCAAAAAGCCGAAACCTTATCCGGCGGCGAGGCCCGGCGGGTCGCGCTCTGTAAATTGCTTCTCCAAAAACCGGACATGATTTTGCTCGATGAACCCACCAACCATCTGGACGCCGAAACCGTCCAATGGCTGGAAGAAACACTGGCCAATTACCCCGGCAACGTGATCGTCTCCACCCACGACCGTTATTTTCTCGACAACATCACCAAATGGATTCTTGAACTCGATCACGGCAAAGGCATTCCCTTTGAAGGGAACTATACCTCCTGGCTGGAACAAAAGGCCGCGCGGATTAAGCATCAGGAAAAAAACGCATCCAATCTGCACAAACGCCTGCAAAAGGAACTGGACTGGCTGCACACCACACCCGGCGCACGCAGAAAATTAAACAAAGCGCGCGTTCAGAATTACGAAAGCCTGGCTTCCAAGAAACTGGATGTTCAGGAAAATTCCCTGGAAATTCAAATCGCTCCCGGCCCGCCGTTGGGCGAAAAAGTCATCGAGGTTGCCGGCGTGACCAAAGGGTTTGGCGACAACCTTCTGATTGACGATCTTTCCCTGTCGATCCCAAGAGGCGCCATCGTCGGCCTGATCGGGCCCAACGGAACCGGGAAGACCACGCTGTTTCGCATGATCGTCGGCGAAGACCAGGCCGATAAGGGAACCGTGGAACTTGGGCCGACGGTGAAGTTATCCTACGTCGACCAGCACCGCCACGAACTGGAAGCGGGCAAAACCGTCTTTGAGGAAATCACCGACGGCACCGACCACATAGAAATCTCGGGAAAAACGATCAACTCCCGGTCCTATGTGGGCCGCTTTAATTTCAAGGGGACGGACCAGCAGAAAAAAGTCGCCGATTTGTCCGGAGGCGAACGCAACCGCGTGCATCTTGCCAAACTGCTGCGCCGCGGAGGAAACGTTCTCCTGCTCGACGAACCCACCAACGATCTGGACGTCACCACTCTCAGCAATCTGGAAAACGCTATTTTGGATTTCAATGGCTGTGTCCTGGTGATCAGCCATGACCGCTGTTTTCTCGACCGCATCTGCACGCATCTTCTGGTGTTTGAGGGCAACAGCCAAGTGCGCTGGTTCGAGGGAAATTTCGATGAATATTTGGAGAAACACAAACAGGAACTGGGAGGAAAAGAAGAGAACCGCCGGTCAAAATACAAAAAACTAACGATTCATTGATTTCCCCCACCCCTGAATCCAAGGGAGGAGGGAGCCACGTTCTAATTGGCAAACTGACGGATGTAGTGAATCACCTGCCAGACCGATTCTTCAGAAAGATCACTGAACGCTGGCATGGCAGTGTTTGGAGACCCGTTTTTGATGACCCAGAACAATTGACCGTCGGGAATCGCTTCCATCATTTCCGAACAGGTGAAATTCCTCGCCGCAGGCTTACTTTCAAAATCCGGATCTCCTTTGGAGTCGCCCTTGACCCCATGACAAAATTGGCACGCAATGGGAGTGGCTTTCTTCAAAAAAATTTGCTCTCCCGCCTTAATGTTTTCCGGCGTTCCCGGTAAGGGGTTGACGCGGGAGTATTCCTTAACGGGAGCTTTAGGAGTCTTTCTTTTTTGCGGACAAGCGGAGGAAACATCCACGGCTTGCACGGTATCTGCCGAAACCGTTCCTGTAATCAACGAATGAAAAGCAAAAGGACAAACTACGGACAAGAGAAAAAAATTCTTTATCAGCCTGGATATGCCTTTCTTCATTAAAACCCTCCGGTATTTTCGAAAAGTCATCAATTCACAATAATTTCCATTTTAAAGTAGAATATTCCAAATTATATTATCCTGCAAATCCTTGAAAGCCATCATCAAAACCCCTCCATAAAACGAATACCCCTAACAGGAAAATGCGCGTCGGCTTTAGATCAAAAAAAGCATTTAAAGTCAATAGGTTAACAACGCCCCTTCAAAAAAGCAAAGATCTCCAAATTCATTATTGGCCTCAAAATACAATTTTCTACTTCCCAAACGATCGGACGTACAAAATGACATGCCAGGCTTCCTCCTCACTAAATACGCGCGGAATAAACGAAGCCATCGCCGTCCCGGAACTTCCATTTTTCAAAATCCACAACAATTCTCCATCGGTCCGCGCCGCTTGCCAGGATTTATCGGTAAAGTTTCGCGGCAGTTTGCCTCGCAGTCCCTCAATACCGACGAGTCCTCGACCGTCTTTGCCATGGCAGGTGACACAGAACCCCTTACCGTGAAAAATATCCCGGCCCTTCGCAATATTTTCCCCAGTGGGAGAAAATGGATTCTTCCATGTTCTTGCTTCTTCCATCTGATCCTGGGGAACGCGGGGTTGTATAACCTCAGGATCGGAAGCTCCACTCAAATCCGTCAACAACAGACAAATGGTGAAACCCATGAAAATTTGCCAACAAAATTTTAAGCCCAACTTTGACATGGTGCCCCTCCAGGCAAAATAAAGGGAGGCACATGCCTCCCTTTAAGAGTGTTGGTTATTCAGACTGTGGAAAGGAGTGCCCCAGGGATTGCGGAAAGGTCACCGTTCCATCGGGGAACTTCTGACCCTTCTGCCAAAGGTGGTAAATCACCCCGTCTGTTTTAGCGGCGGCTTCAGCGATGGCTTTCGCTTCATCCGCTGGCACATCCAAAACCTGAACGCGACCCGTAGCGATCTCAACCTGATGATCGTGAAAATACCTGTGCCACCGGATTCTGGGAAGCGTCCGGGCAAGATCCTTGGCCACAAAATACTCGATCGCCATTAAGGGAGCTTTCGGATCGGTTGTCTCAAATAACAGACATTGCAAAATCTGGTCGGATATTCCCTTACAGTAGTGATGGAAGGGTCCACCCACGGTCCCGTCATCCATCATATGAGGTGCCTGGACATGGATATCATAACCATCCGCAGGTCCCGCACTCATCGCCGGAGTCGCCAGCAACCCCAACGACAGAAAGCTCATCACGCTCATCATTAAAATGGATTTGATTGATTTTGGCATCGTGCCCTCCTTGTGAAAAATTAAATGATTAAAATACATAAGGGTCTTTTTCCCGGACGATATGGCCAACCCATAAAAACCCCTATCTTTTTACTGGCCATTATTTACTACCTTTCTTAATAAAATCTATTTGGTAATTATTAACCATACGGGAGTTTAAAAAAATCCCAGGAAAGGCTATTACAAGTTAGTGGATTGTTGAATCGATTGTAGGGGAATTACTACAAGGTCAAATGAGCTTTGAAGGGAGGGGGGATCAGTGAAAAATCAATGAGTGGCTTTCCCCTCCCGGAGAGGGAGGGGTTGATGCCAAAAACCATTCCATGTGTGGAATTTCCTCAATTTTCCTGACGATCGTTTCACCAACGAGCGAAGATAACGGACGCAATGCCCTGCTTATTTGTCTGTTAGGTGGGTTCCGTCAATTCACCAAAATTAAGAAAATTTATTCATGTGAGGGTGGAAGTTCCGGAATTGCAACAATAATGGGCTCACCTTCCAACGCCTTCATGAATTCCACAAGATCCTTTTTCTCTTTTTTGTTCAATCCTAACGGGGTGATGAAGGGACTGCGGTTTTCTTCCACATCACCGCCACGGTCGTAGAAATCAACCACTTCTTCCAACGTTGCTTCACTGCCATCGTGCATGTATGGGGCGCTGCGATTGATATGCCTGAGCCCTGGGGTTTTAAAAGCGCCCTTGTCGAAATCTTCTTTGGTAATCATATAGCGGCCAAAATCCTCCTTTAAGGGACCGTGCTGTTTGACTCCGATATTATGAAACTTGCTGTCCGTGAAAGCCGGTCCGTTATGACAGATGGAACATTTCGCCTTGCCAAAAAACAGCTTCATGCCGTTTAGAGCCGACGCTGACATCGCCGATTTATCCCCGGCAAAGTATTTATCATAAGGGGCATTATTTGAAACCACCGAGCGCTCGTAGGTCGCAAGGGCTTTAGCTATCGTCGTCTTTTTAATCCCTTCTTTGGGGAACACTTTCTTGAACTTTCGGACATATCCTGGGATAGCCTTAAGCTCCTTAACCAGTTCGTCAAGATCCTGTTTCATTTCAACCTGGGATTCAATAGGCCCTAAAGCCTGTTCCTCAAGAGTTTTGGCGCGGCCATCCCAGAACTGAGTTTCAAAATAACCGCTGTTGATGATCGTGGGGGAATGCCGGTCCAGTTCCTTATGACCATGACCAAATGCCCGGGGCAACCCGTCGCCCCACCCCAGTCCCGGATGGTGACAGGTCATGCAACTGATCCAGTTGCTCCCGGATAAACGCAAATCGAAGTACAGCATTGCGCCAAGTTCTTCCTTTTCCTTGGACCAGGGATTGTCTGCGGGATGTTTCATTTTCGGCAACGGTTCATAAAATCCCTTCAGGTCTTCAAATTCACCGGCTTCAAGATTCATTGAAAAAGAGATAAGGAATACCGTGATGAAGATTGTCTTGATTGTATTCATGGATTTATCCTTTGTTAAGCGATCATTTTGCCAATAAACGCAGATAATGGACTATTTGCCAAACCTGTTCGTCTTTTAATCCTTTAAAAGCCATCATTCCCGTTCCGGAGGAACCGTTTTTGATGATCCAAAAAAGTTGACCGTCTGCCAAATCCTTCATCATTTGAGAACAGGTAAAATCTCTCGGTTTGGGATTCATTGCGCTTCCCATGACACCTTTGCCATCTCCCTGCGGTCCGTGGCATTGCGCACAGGCAAGAGGCTTGGCATCTTTCTGATAA
Source organism: Nitrospinaceae bacterium (assembly GCA_021604505.1). Classification (NCBI taxonomy): domain Bacteria; kingdom Pseudomonadati; phylum Nitrospinota; class Nitrospinia; order Nitrospinales; family Nitrospinaceae; species Nitrospinaceae bacterium. The sequence continues at coordinate 413,183 of BQJC01000003.1, forward strand.
AGCAATTCGCCCACGCTGATATTTTCAGGTGTGGGTGGAAGGGGATTTGCCTGGTTATATATATTGGCCGGCGCCTGCTGTGTTTTCCTGGGCTGGGAGCAATCTCCAGCAAACGCAGAGGTATGCATGGACCCAGTTCCTATTGCGGAAAGTAGCATTAAAAACCAAAAGCGGAAGCTCACTGGGAAATCTTTTCTGATTGCCATGATGACTTACCTTTCTCTGAGGGGTTCTGGAAGAAATTATTAAAAAGCAAAACGGTAGGTCTCATCCCGCTCAGGGTAGTTTAACAGTTCCCCAGGATAAATGAATTCGCTGCCAAAACTTCCCGTCTTTTAAATCCGAAAACGCAGGCACACCCGTTCGAAGGAACTCTTTTGGATGAGCCAGAACAACTGCCTGCCGGAAATAGCGCTCATGATTCCTTCACATTTTATAAGTGCGGCTAATTTTAATGATCGAAAGATCCAACGTTACTGCGTATCCACTATTTAGAAAACCGCCGGATAAAATGAATCAACTGCCATGTTTCAGTTTCACTTAATGTTGACTTATGCATCGGCATCGCCGTCCCTTTCGACCCATTTTGGATGACCCAGAATAACTGGCCGTCCGGTATTATATCCATAATTTCAGCACAAGTGAAGTTTCTCGGCGGAGGCTCCAACCCCTTCGCCAGCTTGCCATTGCCGTTGCCGCGAATCCCATGACACAGTCCGCAAGCGGTCGGCTTGGCGTCTTTGTAGTAAAGCTGTTCGCCCTTTCGAATATTGTCGGAAGATTCCGGCAGGGGATTTTTTTTCGTAAAATATTTTTTCGGTGCGCGTCGGGTATTTCTCTTCTGCGGGCAAATTCCGGAAGCAATGCGAATATATTTTTCAACCGGACCCTGGGAAAAACTTTCTGCCAAAGTTCCGCGAAACCCTGCAAAAGTGTTCTCGGGAAGAGAGAGAAAAAATAATCCCAGAAAAAATACTGCAATTCTCTTTCGATGCACAAATCACTCCGCAATCAACCCATGCGCTTTATCTGGTAAAACTCCTCAAATGGAGGACAATCTGCCAGATCTGTTTCTCATTCAATTCCGGGTACGCGGGCATTCCGGTTCCCGGAGATCCGTTTCGGATGACCCAGAACAACTGACCGTCGGGGATGTCCTTCATGGTTTCAGCGCAGGTGAAGTTCCGGGGCGGGGGATTCATTCCCGGAGCCATCATCCCAAATCCATTGCCCTTCACTCCATGACAGATTTTACAGGCCGTGGGCTGGGAATCTATGCGAAACAAAGATTGCCCGGCATCGAGATTTTCTTGCGTGGGTTCCAGGGGATTTTTTTGGCGATAGATATCTTCTGGCGCCTGAGCCGTCACCCTGAGTTGCGGACAAACCCCCTTTCCTTGAAATCCCATACTATGGGGATGCATTCCCGGCCCTTTGCCATGCCGCATCATCATCGGACCCGCAAAAGACGTTTCCACCGCGGTAAACATAAAAAGTAATGCACCAGACACAACAAAGGATCTTTTTAAAGTGTTCATGAGTCTCAATCCATTTCTCATCATTTGGTTTTTTTGGAAAATTGTCTGATAAAAAGCACCAGTTGCCAAACCTCTTTATCACTCAAATCCCTAAACGCCGGCATTTTAGTGCCTGGCGATCCTTTTTTAATGATCCAGTAGATTTGCCCATCAGGGATTTCGTCCATCGTGTAGTAACAGGTAAAATTTCTTGGCCTGGGAATCAATTGTTCAAAAATAATGCCCATTCCATCCCCGCCGTATCCATGACACACCTTGCAGGCCGTGGGCCGCGCATCGATTTTAAACAACGCCTTGCCCGCTTGTAAATTGTCCGGAGTGGGTTCCAGAGGATTGGTCATCTTATAAAAAGCCTCAGGGGCCTGCGGAGTGTTTCGCTCTTGCGGACAAATACCGGGCGGTTTTTCCGCAAGGAGATCCATACTTTCAGGTTCTACTGAAAACACTTCGTTTACCAGCGAAACGAGAATTAAAAAAACCGTTAAAAGAAATGTAAAAACCCTCAACTTTTGTCTTACAACTTTGCGCATCATATTGCACCATTCCTAAAGTAGAAGTATTTAATTCTTCCCCAACGTTCGAATGAAATGAATCACGTTCCAGCCCTCTTCTTCTGTGATCACTTTCCCGATGCGAATGGGCATTTGTGTTCCAGGGCTTCCATTCCTCAAAACCCACATCAGTTCTCCATCGGTGCGCACTTCCTGCCATTGCTTATCTGTAAAATCACGTGGAGAATGTCCGGGAATCTTCGTTCCGGTCCCTTCTTTGTTGTGGCAGGTCACGCACAGTCCCTTGCCAAAATATATTTTTCTTCCGGCTTCAATTCGCTCAGGGTTTGCCGGATAAGGATTCTCGATTTCCTGGACCTGTTCCAAAACCTCCTTGGGAACTCTGGGCTCGTAAACGCTCGCATGAATCGCCAGCGCGTTTTTTAACCCCAGGGGAGCAAGAAGAATCAGTAGGATCCAAATATATTTGGCCAGTTTTTTCATATTATAGAATTTCGCCGTCCGCTTCCAGCGTTTATCCACTCACGACCTGTTTATCGGAGTCATCAAAAGTTAGTCCGGGAATGGCCCTTCCACTGCCAACCCATCCCTCTTCTTGGAGAATAACCCTATAATAAAATAATAAACCGCCAAAACCCTCTTGACCACCCCCTAAATTTACTAATTTAGAAGCCTCTGGCATCCTTCTCATCGCAGATCAAAACCACCGCTTTCGGGAAAGGGAATAAGGGAAACGCTCGTGTCATTTCCAGGGGCGTCCCACTTGCAATCCCTGATTTTGATTCTATCTTTCGTCGTAAAAAGGGAGTTGATAATTGCTTTTGACCCTTTTTTCAGATCCCTTTTCGTAATAATCCGGGTCCGTTTTCCGATCGAATGGTAAACTCTGACTTCATACATGGCTCACCTCTTACAAAGGTTGGATGATTGACCTTCATCAACTCTTCACCGTTATTAAGAGGATTATGGAGGCGTCGGGGGAAATTAAAAAGCGCCATTCAACCCTTTTGAGGTCGCTGATCTGCGATTCGGTTGTGGTGTTTTTACTTCAAGGAGAAGGAAACTGCAGCGAACAAACCCCTGGCCCGAAAGGCCGGAATTCTATTAAATTTAAAAATTGCGCCGCTGGAAAGGGCCGTCAAAAATTCAGGAAACCGGACCGCGGATGAGACGCAGAAAAGCGTCGATGCCGCTGATCTTGTCCTGGAAATGCTCACCGCCTTCATCCTTCCATGAAACGACGACGGCCTTGTTGCTTTTTTCCTTGTTGGTCCAGGTGCTCCATCCGGCGCCTGCAGGAAACATGCGGTCCATGTAGATCTTATCGCCATCTTTGTCCAGGTTCCGTTTGCGGCGCTCATAAAGAGTCTGGGCTTCTTCAGGCGTGGGTAGACGCCAGTCGGAATACCCGGCAAAATTTTTGTTGTTCATTCTTTGCACGTAATTTTTTGCGTTGTACCAATTAACCCATTTACCTTCTCGTTGCCAGTAATCTTCCTTCATCCACATCAATCCCGTTTTACTGTCCAGAATGGTGCCATCTCCAAAGTCCTTGTACCTTTGGTCGACAGACTGGGCGACGGGTTTTTTATCTTTCAACCCAACGGCCAAAGCCGACCCAACGCACATCAGAACGATACAAACCATTGCAAGCAACTTGATGATCAGGACCCTTGAGATAGGTCGCATGTCCGCCTCCTTACACACACTTTGACAAAGTTTCCAGATAATGGGTTGGAATAAAATTATTTTACAATATTAACCCCATGCGAATCAAATTGGCAAATCGTCTTGACAGCCCCCGGCCATTCGGTAGAATTATCAGGAGGACCTCAAAAATTTGATATTTTTTGGCTTGGGCAATCGCCACCCCCCCACTTTTAGTGGAGTTGGCTCATTGTCCAAGTTGGTTTTTTTGAAACGCCCTTTAAAAATTCCCTGTAAGGAAAATTCCGATGATATCACGCCGTGACCCTTTCTTTTCTCTGATTCAAAAGGGGATTTGGATTCTGATCTTCCTCTTTCTCGTCCCGGCCCAGGGGCTTTCCAAAGAAAAAGACAAATCCCGATGGGACCGTAAATACGATACCGAAACTTATATTTTCGGGAAAACCCCCATCGCGTTCCTGGTAGAGAATCTTGATCTTTTACCCAAGGGGAAAACCCTCGATATCGCCATGGGGGAAGGAAGAAACGGCGTTTATCTCGCCACCAAAGGATTCGACGTTCTGGGGTTGGATATCTCGGAGAAAGGACTCCAGAAAGCCCACCAACTGGCCAAAGCGCAAAACGTGGAAATCGAAACCCGCGTGGTCGACCTGGAAACCCACACGCTCGAAAAAAACACTTACGACCTGATCATCTGCACCTACTACATGCAACGCGACCTGTTTCCCCAGTTTAAGGACGCCCTCAAACCCGGCGGCATGGCCCTGGTGGAAACCTATAATATGGACTATCTGAAGTACTCGCGTTTCAACCCCAAGTGGCTTCTCAACACCAACGAGCTTTTGGAAATCTTTAAAGATTTCAAAGTCATCCGCTACCAGGCGTTCGACGACGGCAAAATCGCGTATTCCAGCATTCTCATTCAGAAACCCTGATCTCTACGTAAGTGAATTCTGTTGAGAAGATTTTTCTCACCCTGGCCAATGCCTTTCCCGCTTGGGTTTTGACAGGCGCTTCGCTGGCACTGTGGCAGCCGGCCACCGCCATGTGGTTTGAACCCGGTTGGATACCGTTGTTCCTGGGCGTCATCATGCTGAGCATGGGATTGACCCTCGACTTTAAAGATTTTCTTCAGGTATTCAAAATCCCCAAGTCCATTCTTCTCGGAGTGAGCCTGCAATACATCATCATGCCGGCACTGGGTTATGGGCTTTCCAAAGCGTTCCACCTGCCGATCGACTATATGATCGGCCTCGTGCTGGTGGCCTGTTGTCCGGGAGGCACCGCATCCAATGTGGTTTGTTTCATCGCCCGCACCAACGTTGCCTTGTCCGTCAGCCTGACCACATTTTCCACCTTACTGGCCGTGTTTTTCACGCCCGTTTTGACCACCCTGCTGATCGAGTCCTTATCCAAAGATTTACTGGGAACCGCCATTCGAGTGGACACCATGGGTCTTTTAATCAACACCCTTAAAATCGTGATCCTCCCGGTCCTGGCCGGAGTTTTCCTGAATCACTATTTCCACGGAGCCGTTAAAAAAATAAATCCTTACACACCGCTCCTGGCGGTGCTTTCCATCGTGTTCATCGTGGACTACATCCTTGCGGCAAAAAAAACCGCCATTCTGGAAACCGGATTTCGTTTGCTGACCGCGATCCTCATCCTGCACACGCTGGGATTTTTGTTAGGTTATCTGTTGTCCCGGCTGCTGAAATTTAGGAAAAAAGATGCCGAGACGGTTTCCATTGAGGTGGGCATGCAGAATTCAGGATTGGCCACAGAGCTGGCGCGCAGCAATTTCCCAGGCTATGCACTGGCCACCGTTCCAGGAGCCATCTCGGCGTTGACCCATTGTGTCCTGGGAAGCATCGCCGCAGGCCTGTGCCGGATCAAAGCGGGGAAAACCGAACCGTGTAATTACAATGAGGACAGGGAATGACTTTTTTCGGGCCGTGCTTCGATGACCCAGCCAATGGCAAATAAGGAAGGCCAACGATGGCAGGCAAAAGAAAAAATGGACCGCTTCCACTTTGACGCAATCACCGGCATTTCCGGCGCCATCTCGCTCACCAGATACCCCCCGGCTTCGACGAACTCTCTGCCGGTGCTGAAAGTAAAGAACCGAACATGCGTGCGGTCGAGGATGCCTTCGTCCTGATAGTCCCAACGCCCAAAGAGCAGACCCAGCCGGTTCGAAAAATAGGCCACATTGGGAAGGGAAATTAAAATTTTCCCGCCCTCTTTCAGGAGCAGGCTGGATTTCTCCAGGACCTTATCAGGGGCATTGAGATGCTCTAAGACGTCGGAGAGGACCACCACATCGTATTGGCGGTCGTGTTGATCGAATGCAAAGGATTCGATATTCACCTCGTATAAATTTTTATAGTGCGAGCGACACTCTGTCATCCGGCGGATGTTGATGTCCATTCCATCCACGCAGCATCTTTTTTCAGTCAGGATCGGAGCCAACTGCCCTTCGCCGCACCCGATATCCAACACATGGCTTTCCGGCGCAATGAAGGAAGCGATTTGCTGGAACTTATTGTCCATGCCCTCAAACCATTTCCCAGGTAATGATCTGCTCGGCGGATATTTTTGATTTGGCCTTTTTACCGACGATGCGCGCCAACCCTTCCGGCGGAATTCCCGTTCCGGGCCGCTTCACCGACACCATATCAGCGGTGACAACGGTGCCCGGTTCGATGTCCAGACGGGCGACCAGACTTCTGCGCGCAGATTTCTTCACCGGCTCTTCCGACGGCTGGAGTTTTCTTTCTTCGTCCCCTAAAATTTTACCAACATCCACCGCCGCCTGTTTCAATTGCCGAAGTTCGTGCGGTTCCATCGACATGGCGTTGTCGGCTCCCGGAAGATTTCTATCGAGGGTGAAGTGTTTTTCAATCATCACCGCGCCCAGCGAAGCCGCAACAACCGCCGACAAATTGTCGGTCGTGTGATCCGACAATCCCACAGGAACTTTAAAACGGGTTTTTAGTTCCGTAAGACAGCGCATATTCATTTCTTCATAGCGTGAAGGGTAGTTGGAAACGCAGTGCAGAAGAACAATGCGGTCGTTTCCTTCCTCACGAACGGCCTTGACAGCCTGTCCAATCTCATCCACATCGCCCATCCCCGTGGACAACACCACGGGAAGGTTTTTTTTCGCCACCCGCCTGATAAAATCAAGATACGTCAAATCGGGCGAAGCCACCTTGACCGCCGGCATCCCAAGGTTCACCAGCATATCCAGAGAACCTTCATCAAACGGCGTCGAGAATAACGGAATTCCCAGCTCCCCGGCGTATTCAAACAGTTCTTTGTATTCCGCAGGTTTCAATTCCGAGCGCTTGAAAAATTCATACAGTGGAATTTCCTGTTTCGGGTCCGCCGGATCATTCGCCATGAACCGTTTGGAATAGAGCTCTTCGGCTGTGAACGTTTGCAGTTTGACCGCATCGGCGCCGTTTTCGGCGGCGGCCTCGATCATTTGCCGGCATAAGGCAGCATCTCCATTGTGATTGAACCCGATCTCCGCAACGATAAAAGGCGGATGACCCGATCCAATCGATCGACCACAAAACTCAAACCCATCCATGGCGCTAATAACTCCAATTAAAACTTAATTCTGTTGTTCAATTTTTCGGTCTCTGTCGAAGGTCAACTCACAAAACCGCGGACCCACGGGTCCAGGCGGGGATAAATACTTGCGATCAGATGACGGTGATCCTCAGTAAAAGGTTTCAGCCAACCTAAAAGAAGCAAAAACGCAATCAAATAGAGGATGGCATTCCAAATCAAATGCGGTCCTGCAAATTGCGTAAGAACCAATGTCGGAACAATCGCCGCAATAGAAAACAAAAAACACTTTCCGATGACGGGAAACACGGGCCGGATATCCATCGCCTTTTGAATCACCATCAGCTGACGAAGCACCATGTACACCATGACCGATCCGGTCGCCGCGACCGCCCCCATCACCCCATAGATGGGAATAAAAACCAGATTCAAACCGACATTGAGAACACTGCCTTCCACGGTAGACCGTATCGCCGTGTCCCTGCGGTGAAGAACAAAAAGCGTGGACACGGTGAAATTGGTTCCCAGAACCACGCTGATCCCCAGCAATACAATATAAAATGAAAGCAAAGGAGCGGCTTCAACAAACGGGTCCCCGTAAATAAAAGTGATCAACGCTTCGGCATTGAAAAAAACGAACACGTAAATGGGAACGGTCAGAAACGCAGAAAACCCGACAATTTCGCACCAGGAACGAGACAGCCCATTTTGCGACTCGCGGGCATGAGCCTCCGAAAACAGCGACAACGCCAAAGGACCGACACCGGCCAAAACAAAGGCCGCCATTCCGCCAAGACCGGTGACCAGATGATAATACCCAATGCCCGCCGGATCGATATGAAAATAATTCATCAAGAGAACGTCGCTTTGCGTCATCAATCCAAAGCTCAGCAAACTGATCCAGTACGAAGCCCAGGCCAAGTGCTTCATCTCCTGCCACTTGGGAGCCCGGGTCTCGCCTTTCAAAAACGCAATGGACAAAAATAAATACACAAAAATACTCAAGCAAACCGACAAAATGTAGGCGTACAACACCCCCGCAATACCGTGATCGAAATAAATAAAAATTCCAAGGAGAGTCAGATTGAGCAAGGCGCTTCCCGTCTCCACAAAGGACACGGTTTTATACTTCAAGCGGGTCATGAACAGGGTGCTGAGAAAAGATTCCACCGTGATGACCGCAAAATACAGAATGAGGACCGTCCGGTAATCCAGAAGCTCCGGCATGTGAATAAATTTAAAATAATTGGGCAGAAAAAAATAAACCAGGACACCCAGCGCCAAAGCAGAGGCCATACGAAATATCAAGAGACGCCTTACCAGAAACCTTCCCTGGGACCCGCTCGGGTCCTGAACGTTGAGTTCGGGCAGTTTTTTATTGATCAGGGTTTCCAGGCCAAATTGATTCAGCAAACGCACAAACGCAGGGATAACCAGCAAGCTTGCGTATACCCCCAGCTGTTCCTTTCCCAGATAGCGCGTGATCAGAATGGAGACCGCAAAGAGAATGATCTGAACACAGCCTTTGCCGAAAACGGTCCAGAAAATATTTGTGATGAATCGCTGAATGGAGGACAAGAGAACCCACGAGCCGGTTGGACAACGGGAGGGGTTAAAAAGATATGGAAAGCCCGAACTAACGTTTCGGATCTCCCTTAAGGTTCACCCCTGTAAATGCAGAAGGAAACTTGAGACCTCCAGTTCCCATTTCACCGCGTGTATTATACACTAAAGCCCCTGATATCACCCATCCCCGAATTGCGAAAGGAGGACAGTACGGATGCCGGTTTTCAATGTATTGATTGTTGCGGAGTTTCACGACATTCAGGAAGGAGATCAGAAGGATGTTTTGTTGCGTTTGGAGGAACACGGCTTTGAGAAAATCCCCACCGTGGCCAACGTCTGGGAAATGAAATGCGAGGCCGAAGATGAAACCGACGCCAAGGATAAAGCCATTCAAAGCATGACCAATGTCTGCCGAACCCACCCGTTTGAGCTCAAAATGGTGGTTCACGCAGGAACTTCCCAGATCCTCAGAAGGAAGAAAAAATTTGAGTCCTGATTAGAAAAAGTGACCATTCCCACCACCGAGTGCTATGATATAAGAACAGTTCCTACAAAAATTGGGAATTTTCCCCAAAAGGCCGGGATAACCTTTAAATTATAGCAGGCTATGGGTCAGCAAGGGGTTTTATCATTCGCTTCGGGGGCCAGTTTATGAACATCATATTGAACAGCTATTGCAATTTAAAATGCAATTACTGTTTTGCGGACGAATACATGGAAGAGACCGTGAGAACTCCGGGAAAATCCATGGAATACGACTATTTTATCGATCAACTCCTGCCCAAAATCAGATCGCACCCGGTCATCAATTTTTTAGGGGGTGAGCCGACGCTCCATCCGAAGTTCAATGATATGTTTCAGCATACGCTGGATGCGGTCAACCCTTTCACTTCTCTCAACGTTTTCACCAACGGGCTGATGCCGGAAAAAGTCCTCGACCGCATGGTGAGAACCGCCAGCATCGAAGGCTCGGTCAAGCGGAATGTCTATTTCGCCATCCTTTTGAACTGGCAGACCCTGGAGAACATCAGCGAAAAAAACCATCAACGCTGTGGACAAGTTGCCGAGCAACTGATGCGGACCAACGGCTACAGCGTGATCTTCAGCATCAACGTGTACTCAAAAACTCAGGATTTATACACCCAGTGCGCCGAGATCGATGCGATTTACCAAAAAGTGGGCCTGCCAAAAGATCAGACCTACAAAATCCGGGTCAGTCCCGCCTTCCCCATTGTGGGGGAAGCCAATAACGTTTACCTGCCAATCCGGGATTTCCCAAAAGTGGGAAGGAACATGCTGAAAATTTTAAAAGATTTTCCGCAACTCTGTTTTCGTTTCGACTGTTCGTTCCCGCCGTGTTTTCTCGATGAAATCGCGGAGGAGGAATATCCCCTGGTGGAACGGATTTTCTTCCACGGTAGTAAACAGCTTCCTGAGATGACAACCTGGAAAGATCAGGACCTTTACTTCGGTTGCGCCGATGGCAGCCCGATGGATATCGACGGGCAGGGGAACTGTTTCAACTGTTTTCCCTTCCACAACCTCAAACTGGGAAATGTTGAAAACTTTAAAGAGGTGAACTCCATCGCCCTCGCCAAAATGGGTTCCAAATTTCTGACCACGGTGTTTGAAAGCACCGAGGTGAAAGAACCCTGCCGGTCCTGTCCGCATCACATGGTGCGGTGCTCCAGCGGCTGTTTCGCCTACAATTTTGTCGATCCAGATGACGGCAGCGCCAAAATGACGAAGGAAGTGGAATCCGGTGTCAAAGGATCCGATTCGTATGAAATTCGTTTGCAATCATGAATAGATGATAGCCCTCGTGGGTTTTTACAGGACCGTTAGCGATTTTACTATCGAGAGTTCTCTTATCCAACCCATCACTGATGATGTCGTAAAGCTCCAGATTTTCCAGCTTTTTAAAACCCCCTCGAGGCACCCTCGGGTCGGCGATGTTCCAGCCCATCTCCAGCCATCCCAGGTTGCCGCCGTCTTCTTTGGATTTGCATTTGCTGTATTTCTCCGCCAGTTTCATCAACATTTTAACCCGCCCGGTCCCCGACTTTGCGGAATTGATGGTTTCTTTTAAGAGTTCCGCCACTTCTTTATCGTCCACCAGAATATGTCTTACCTGAATTTGAAACGATGCACCTGCCATATTATTAAATCCTTTGAAACGCTTTAACTGAAATCAAGCCCGCATGAGCCAGTCCGATTTTTATGAACCCACTTGATCTATTGGAGATTTTTCTATAATAAATGAGTTTCGAATAAATTTCCATGCCGGATCACCGGCGTCCCCATTATAAACAAAATTGAATCCCCCAAGCATGACACATTCACAAAAGCCGGTCATTCTGGCGTCTCAATCCCCACGCCGCAAGGAACTATTAAAAAAACTGGTAGCAGACTTTGAGATCGTCCCGAGTTCGGTGGAGGAAATTTTACAGCCCGGTCTCAGTCCCATAGAAAACGCCATCGCCCTCGCGCGCCAGAAGGCGCAGGATGTCTCCCGGCGCCATCCCGGCCATTATGTGATCGGCGCAGACACCATTGTCGTGCTCGACGATGAAATTATCGGCAAACCAAATGACCCCGCCGATGCCCGGAAAATTTTAAAACGCCTGAGCGGCAGAAGCCATCAGGTGATCACCGGAGTCGTCATCATAAACTCCGGCCGGGCCGAGGACGCGGCAGTTTCAAAAATAGATATCCGCCTTCTGAATGATGAAGAAATCGCCCGCTATGTAGCAACCGGAGAACCGTTGGACAAAGCCGGAGCCTATGCCATTCAAGGCGAAGGTGCGGCTCTGGTCGCTTCTTATTCTGGCTCCTATTCCAATATCGTTGGCTTGCCCCTGGATACGGTTAAAGCCTTGCTGGAACAATCCGGATACGCATTCGGCTGATACTTTATGCTCCCAGATTCAAACGATGGCCATAGAAAATATTCTTGACTTTTTAAAACCAATTCAAAAACTAAAAACCAGGGGAGTGGAAATATTCCTTGCGAATCATTGATTCATCAGCCTAAAATTTGTATATCTTTACCGGCCTTTTAATTTTCAAAGGGTTCGTTCAGGTTTTCCAATGCCAATGATGACGGAAGGTAGTTTGATAATGATTGCTATTCGCGGGTACTGCCACAAATGCCAGGCGCCGATATTTCTCAATCGGACCGATGACGTTTATGGAAACGACATTGTGACACTCAACTGCTGGAACGGCCATTACCAGTGGATCAACATTGAAAATCTTGCGGAAGATCTTCCCGTCGAAACCAAAGAAGACCTGGTGACTCACATCGGCTTTTTTTCCGTCCCATGAACGGCCCCGGCGTTCAACATTTTGTAAAACAACTTTGCATCCTCCTTCTTCTTTTAATTCCCCATAACCTGGCGGCCGCTCCCAAACCCGTTCCTCCGACGCCGCCACCGGAAATGGTTTACATTCCCGAAGGGTATTTCCAAATGGGAACCGCGTCTGGAAGAGATGACGAAAAACCCATGCATTTCGTGTTCACCCCCGCTTACTTCATCGATAAGTATGAAGTCAGCAATGCCAAGTACATGGAATTCGTTTTGGCCACCGGCCACGAAAAACCCCTGCACTGGGCGGATGAAAACTTCAACCATCCCGATTTCCCGGTGGTTGGAATCAGCTGGTACGACGCCATGGCCTATGCCAAATGGAAGGGCGGGCGTCTGCCCACGGAAGCCGAATGGGAAAAAGCCGCCCGCGGTAATGACGGCCGCCTCTGGCCCTGGGGAAGCGTCTGGGACAAAGGATTTTTCTTTTACTTCGTCAACATATTTGGCGATCAGGACAATTACCCCACCACCGCGCCCGTCAACTATTATCAGTCCGGCGCCAGCCCCTTCGGACTGTTCAACACCGCGGGAAACGTTTGGGAATGGTGCCTCGATTGGTACGATGAAGAATATTACCGCATGAGTCCAGAGATCAATCCCGAAGGCCCCAAAGACCCTGGAACGATGAAAGTCCTGCGCGGCGGTTCCTGGATCAATGACATTGACGGCGTTCAGGTGGTCCACCGCGCGCGCAATTTCCCCAACATTAAGAATAAAATCTATGGGTTCCGGACGGTTCTTCCCGTTCAGTGAACACACCCGGCGTGAACCCTGACAACGTCCCCCCGCCTCCCGAAAACCAGGCTTCCAACAAACTCGCCATCGGTTCCTGGGCGCTGTACGACTTCGCCAACACCATCTTTTCGATGAACGTCATCTCCCTCTACTTCGCCCTTTGGGTGACGGTGGACCACGGCGGACCGGACATTTTGTACAGCGTTGCACTTTCGGGGTCCATGCTGGCGGTGGCTCTCAGCGTCCCGGTCTTTGGCGCCATCTCCGATCAAACCGGGAAAAGACGCATCCCCTTAACGCTACTGACCCTGCTATCCGTGGCTGGAACATTTTTCATCGGTCAAACCGGCCACCTGTTGACCGGAATATTTTTTTTCATCATCGCCAATTACTGTTATCAATCGGCTTTAGTGTTTTATAACGGCATGCTGCCTTCCGTAGCACGGGGGTCGCATATCGGTCTCGTCTCAGGATATGGGGTGAGCCTCGGATATCTTGGGTCGATTGCCGGCTTATTGCTGGTGAAACCGTTTGTCGAAGCCGGAGGCCGGTCAGCGGCTTTTCTTCCCACCGCCGCCATGTTTCTGATTTTTTCGATTCCCTGCTTTCTCTTCGTCCAAGACCCGGAAACCCAAGCCCGGAAGAAGGTCCACATCGGCCAGGCATTCCGAACCCTTAAACAAACGGTAGCAAACGCCAGTGAGTACAAACTCCTGCTGAAATTTATCCTCATCCACTTTCTCATTCTCGATGTCGTGAATACAGTAATAGCGTTCATGTCCGTGTATGCCAACAAAGTGATGCAATTCACCGACGCTGAAATCACCACTTTTTTAATCTCCTCCACCGCCGCCGCCATGATCGGATCCTATGTCATCGGCTGGCTGGTCAAACACAAAGGAACCGGCTGGTCCTACGGATTGGTACTGTGGTTGTGGGTTGCCGCCCTTTCGATCGCGATTTTGAGTCAAAGCCAAACCATTTTCTGGCTGGTGGGTCCCTTGGCTGGTATGGGAATGGGAGGAGTCTGGGTGGTCAGCCGCGCGTATATTGTGGAACTCTCCCCGCCGGAAAAACTGGGGGAGTTTTTTGGACTGTACGGACTGGCTGGAAAAGCCGCCTCGATCCTGGGGCCTCTCTTATGGGGAACCGTCGTCTGGATTTTTCAAGACACGCAAACCTTCAAATACCGCGCCGCCCTGACATCCCTGCTCATCATCACGATAGGAACCCTGTTTCTCTTTCGGTCGCTACGCAGACAACTGGCTCAATAAAGTCAAGTGATTGCGTTTTTTTGATGGACTAAAATTTTGCCTGATGGCCCCCTTCGCGGTTAAAACGAAATCGGTTGACAACCGGGAATCGAATGTTTAGGCTTGAATTGATTCCAATATTTTAACGGCAACCCCAAAGTTCACTTTATATGAGAGGTTGAAATGTTCCGCTATCGCTTTATTAAACAGTGGGTGGTTGCAAGCTCGGCGTTGTGTCTGATTGCCGGTGCCGCGCCACAGCTTTTCGCCCATTCCGGACACAAACACGACGATAAACCGCCCATCAGCCTGCCGGAGGTGACCGCCAGAGTCAATGACACCGACATCAAACGGGAAGTTATTTTACGGGAACTAAAAAAAACCATTCGCAATTACAAAGACAGGGGAATGACCCTCAAACCGGACCAGTTGAAAACGGCGGCGAAAAAACTGATCGACGATGAAATCGGACGGACGCTGTTATTGCAAAGAGGAGAAAAAATCGGTGTCTCGGTAACTCCCGAAATGGTGAAAACCAAATTGAATCAAATCAAAGGGACGTTTAAGTCCGATGCAGTATTCGAGCATAAACTGGCGGACCAGGGGATGAGCCTCGATCAGTATCAAGACGAATTGCGGACCGATCTGATTATGGATCAGGTTATTAAAAAAGAAGTGGAATCAAAAATCAAAGTCAACGAAAAAGACCTGAAAGATTATTACGACCAGAATATAAACCAATACCGCACCCCGGAAAAGGCCCGCGCCAGTGTCATCCTGATCAAGCTGGCACCCAACAGCAGTTCTGAAAAAGAACGAAACGCCCGGAAAAAAATAGAATCCATTTTAAAGCAGGTCGAAGCTGGAACAGATTTTTCAGGATTGGCGAAGAAATTCTCGCAGGACAGTTTGGCTCCTAAAGGCGGCGATCTCGGATTCTTTGCAAAAAAACAGATGCTTCCCGCCTTCAGCGAAAGGGCCTTCAAACTAAAGGTGGGCGAAGTGAGCGAAATTTTCAAGACCCAGCACGGGTTTCACCTGTTGAAGGTGACGGACAAAAAACCCGGTGTGGAACGCCCCTTTAAAAAGGTCAAGGAAAGCATCCGGCAAACACTGATAGAAAGGAAAAGCGCACAAGCCACCCAGGCTTATGTGCAAACGCTTAAAAAGCAGGCTGACCTGAAAACCTATTTCTAGGAAAATAGATCAGGCCTTTTTTCTTCCAAGCGAATACTTTTTTCTTAGTGGTGGGAGGTCTCCGAGGCGATTTTATCCATAAGGGCAAAAAACACGCCGCTTAAAACAAATGCCATGTGGATCGCCACCTTCCACATAAACATGTAGGTGTTGGCTTCGGTGGGTTCCGCGGGGATTTCCACAAAGGTTTTAAGAAGGTCGATTGCGGAAATGGCGACGATGGCGCCAATGACCTTTAACTTGAGCCCGCCAAAATCGACCTTTCCCATCCAGTCGGGCCGGTCGGCATGCTCGCCGACATCAATTTTTGAAACAAAGATTTCATATCCGGAGAAAATGATCATCAGCAGTAACGATCCCACCAGGGCCATGTCCACGAGGGTCAAAATTCCAATGATGGCATCACTCTCTGAGATTGAAAGGACATGAAGCGACAGATGAAAAATTTCCTGCCCGAATTTTATTAGCAAAAGCAGGATGCTGAGGATCAATCCCAAAAAGAAAGGCGCTAATAACCACCGGCTTCTGAAAATGACTGTCTCCAGCAGTTGTTCGATTTTACCCGGCATATAGTAAGTGTTCCTTGGAGTGAGAGTTATTTTTTCTCAGGCTTGGCTTTCTCTTTTTTCTTTGCGGGTTTTCCCTTATTGATCTCATTGAGTTTCCGCTTCACAATTTTCCCTTTGTCCCGGTCAAAATCCATTTTCAGATGCACCGAATTGGGAAATACCTTGCACACAACGCCTTCTTTTTTTTTGCCGGCAAAATCTAATTTAACCGTATCTCCTACTTTCATGATTTGTCCTCCTCCCATACCTTAAAGGGTGAAACCGCAGCATCTCTTGGCTCTTTGGAAGAATGAAGACTAGAGGAAATTATTTTGCGAGTCAATTTTTTCTTTAAATAAGGTCCACGGTTGGGTTCTTATCAAACCGGTTCTCTGGTAAACTTTCCCAAAAATGATTTTAATTCTATAAAATGAACCTGACTTCCACAATCGACCCTCCTCTCAAAAAACCCGCGCCCCAGGACCCAAAGATCTTTGCCGAAGTCGTGCTGAATCTTCCGGTGAGAGAGTCGTTCACCTACTCCGTCCCCCCGCAATTCATCCCGTATTTACAACCGGGAATCCGCGTGTTTGTTCCTTTCGGCAGGCGCAAACTCACCGGGTACGTTGTCTCGCTGTCCGATCGCTGTGACTCGTCATTCACCCTCAAAAATATCGAAGATGTCCTCGACACCGAACCCGTGCTCTCCAGGGAAATCCTGGCTTTGACCCGCTGGATCGCCGACTATTACCAGGCATCCTGGGGAGAAGCGGTCAAGGCCGCACTGCCCGCCGGGCTGGAAGACGAAAGTCATGAAATCCTGACCCTGACACCATCTGGCGAAAAAACCCTGACCCAGCAAGGATTGAAGGAATCGATGTCTCTCATCCTGAGTGCGGTTAAGAAACGGGGCGAAATCACACCCAAACAAATCCAGCGTCACCTGCAGAAAAAATTCAGCGCCCACACATTGGCCCGGCTCAAACAAAAAGGATGGCTGCAATCGCAATTGCAAATCAAACGCAGCACGGTGGGTTACCAATACGAAAAGCTGGCGCGGGTTGTCAGCCCGACGCCTGACGAACAAGAGGTTGAAAAAATTCTTCATCGCAGTCCCAAACAACAAGCGGTTTACGCCTCCCTTTTGGAAGGAGAAAAGACTTTAAAAGAACTCGCCGCAAAAATCCCGGCCTATGCCGCGCCCTTCAGGAAACTTCGGGAAAAAGAACTGGTGGAAGTGGTGACAATCAAAACTCACCGGCAAAACACCGGGGACGAGCCCAGGTCCACTGAAGAGATCGAAAGCCCATTGCCCCTAACCCCCGATCAGAAGCAGACCTATGAAGAAATAAAACACTCGCTTGATCGTTCCGAGTTTCAAACCTATTTGTTGCATGGAGTCACCGGAAGCGGAAAAACCGAGGTTTACATGCGTTGCATCCAGACGGCGCTTGATTTAAATAAGAAAGCGGTCATGATGGTTCCTGAAATTTCCCTGACGCCGCAAACCGTGACCCGGTTTCTCAAACGGTTCGGCAAAAACGTCGCCATTTTACACAGCGGATTGTCGCAAAGGGAACGCTATCAGGAATGGAAAAAAATTCGAGAAGGCCAGGTTTCCATCGTGGTGGGCGCGCGTTCTTCTATTTTCGCACCGCTCAAAAACCTCGGCGTGATCGTTATCGACGAAGAACACGATACCTCATACAAGCAGGATTCCACACCGCGCTACCACGCCCGGGACACCGCCATCGTCCGCGCCCGCTCGGAAAAGGCCGTCGTGATTTTAGGCTCGGCGACCCCCTCCCTGGAATCCCTGGCCAACACCGAGTCGGGGAAATACCGCTACCTGTCGCTCGACAAACGGGTTCAGGACCGTCTCCTGCCGGTGGTCCAACTCGTCGACATGCAAAAGGAAAAAGATGAGAACAAAAACTTCTCCATCCTTTCCGGAAAACTCAAAACCGCCATTCGCAGCCGGCTCGACCGCAAGGAACAGGTGTTTCTGTTTTTAAACCGGCGGGGAACCGCCAACTACGTGTTCTGCAAAGAGTGCGGGTTTGTGTTTGACTGCCACCACTGTAGCGTAACACTGACGTTCCATGGCCGGGAAAACCGCATTCGATGCCATTACTGCAATTACACCGCCCGCGTCCCAACCACCTGCGCCGATTGTAAAGGCGAAGTGATCAAGTTCAGCGGGTTCGGAACGCAACGCCTGGAGGACGAAATCCACCGGCTGTACCCCGAGGCACGCACCGTCCGTCTCGACCGGGACACCACCCGGGGCCGTTCCGCATTCGCATCCATGCACCGGCTCATGTCCGCCGGGGAAATCGATATCCTGATCGGCACCCAGATGATCACCAAAGGCCACGACTTTCCCCACGTCACCCTGGTCGGCGTGGTGCATGCCGATCTTTCATTGAACATCCCCGATTTCCGTTCCTGTGAGAGGTCCTTCCAGCTCATGACCCAGGTGGCGGGCCGGGCCGGAAGGGGTCAGATTCCGGGGCAGGTGCTCATTCAAACCCACAATCCCAGGCACTACGTGTTCGATTTTGTGAAAGCCCACGATTTCAAAAAATTCTCTGAAAAAGAGATGGTATCCCGGAGACAGTTAAATTATCCTCCTTTCACCCGCCTGGCGGCGCTTGAAATTGAAAGCGAATCAGAAAAAACGGCGGAAGCGGCGGCGGGCAAATTAAAATCGTGTTTAATGCGGATCATCGCGCGCATCCCGGATATCGAATTGATGGGCGCTTCGCCTGCCGCCCTTTACCAGATCAAAAATAAATACCGCTGGCACATTCTTCTGAAATCAAAAAAAGCCCAGACCCTGCAATCCATCCTTCATCAATTGCGGGATCTCAAAGAATTAAAGTCCCCTTTTATGAACAAGGTGAAATTCTCCATTGATGTGGACCCAGTGAACCTTCTATAAAACTCCTATATTAAAACTTATTTAGAAAGCTGAAAATGAAACTGTTACGATCGCTCTACGACTGGGTCCTGCACTTGGCCGCAACGCCCTACGCCGTTCCGGCCCTGTTTGCCGTTTCGTTCATCGAATCTTCGTTCTTCCCAATTCCTCCGGACGTTTTACTCATCGCCATGACCGTTGCTGTTCCTGCACTGTGGTTTCGCTATGCTTTATTATGCACCTCCGCTTCAGTACTGGGCGGCATATTTGGATACATTATTGGCTGGAAGTTCATGGACGTCATTGGTTACCAAATTCTGGACTTTTACCACTTGCAGAATAAGTTCGATAAAATTGGAGTGGTATATCAGGAGTATGAAGCCTGGGCGGTTGCTGGCTCTGGTTTCACACCGATTCCCTACAAACTGTTCACCCTGGCCGCGGGTGCATTTAAAATTGATTTACCGACGTTCGTATTGGCATCGGCAATCGGACGAGCGGCCCGGTTTTTCCTGGTCGGTTATCTGATCTATAAATTTGGACCCACCGTCAAAGAATGGATCGAAAAATATTTTGGCTGGTTCAGTCTGTTTTTTTTCATTTCACTTTTTCTTGGATTTTATCTGTTAAAGTTTGTACTTTGAGAGCGGGAGGGTTCGCACATGGAACAACACATCGTAATCTTTGTCACCGCCGGGTCGGCGGAAGAAGCCGGGAAACTCAGCCGCGGCCTGGTCGAAGCAAAACTGGCTTTCTGCGTCAACGCCCTGCCGAGAATCAAGTCCACGTATTACTGGGAAGATAAACTCTGCGTCGACGAAGAAATTCTTCTCATCATCAAAACCCGGTCCGAAAAGTTCGAGGCGCTGGAAGCCTGGGTGCGCAAAAATCACAGCTACTCCGTTCCCGAAGTCATCGCCATCCCCATCATCAAGGGATCAGAGCCCTATCTCAAAAGCATTGACGACTGGGTTTCCTGACCGTTCACTTTTCATTGAACCGTTCGCGGCAAACAAGTATCCTGATTAAATAAGGGGATTCATCCACTCACAGGGCCGCGCCGATGAGCCACATAAAAATTTCCAAAGGCTGGGAAATCTCCGGCAACCTGGCAACACCGGAGTCCATCTATATGCGCCGCCGTGAATTTTTAAAAGGCACCGCCCTGACTTCCCTTGCAACCGCGGCTCTACTCACCGGATGCACGACACGCCCACACGAACCCGATGCAGAAATTGCCCTCAGCGAGATCGAGAAACAAATCTACCCCGCCAAACGCAATGAAGCCTTCCAACTCGACCGGCCACTGACCTCCGAAACCATCGCCGCCTCCTACAATAATTTTTACGAATTCACCAGCGTCAAGGAAGACGTCGTCGTCCACGCGCAGGCTTTGGCGAAACGTCCGTGGACCGTCGAAATTTCGGGTCTCGTCCGAAATCCAAAAACCTTCGATATCGACGACCTGTTAAAAACCATGCCGATGGAAGAGCGGCTGTACCGCCTGCGTTGCGTCGAAGCCTGGGCGATGGCGGTGCCGTGGACCGGTTTTCCGCTGAAATCCCTGCTCGATCAAGTGGAACCTCTGTCCAAAGCCACCCACGTGAAGATGACCACGTTTTACAAACCGTTCACCGCGCAGGGGCAGTTGGCCTTCTGGGAACCGTGGCCCTACATCGAAGGGTTGACCGTTCAAGAGGCCATGAACGATCTCACCTTCATGGCCGTCGGCATCTACGGGCACCCCCTGCCGAAACAGCACGGTGCCCCCCTCAGGCTGGTGGTGCCGTGGAAATACGGATTCAAGAGCATCAAATCCGTGATCAAAATCGAACTGGTCGATTACCGTCCCGCAACCTTCTGGAACACCTTGCAAGGCCTGGAATACAGTTTCACCGCCAACGTCGATCCCAAAATTCCGCATCCCCGCTGGCCGCAGTCCAAGGAAAAAATGATCGGCACCAGCGAAGTGCGCCCCACCCTGCCTTACAACGGTTACGGCGCACACGTCGCCCACCTGTACACCTGACCGAATTAGGCATGCGAATAATCCCCTTAAATTTTGCATTTTGGCATTAACTCGCATACCATGATTTATTCACGCAACCGTTCTATTCTTGAGGAGCAAAATCATCATGGAAACAGCCACTTTCGGCGCGGGATGTTTCTGGGGCGTGGAACTGGCCTTCAGTAAAATCGACGGGGTCACCGCCACCGCCGTGGGATACACAGGAGGCAGCGTACCCAACCCCACTTACGAGATGGTGTGCACCGGCCAATCCGGCCACGCGGAAGTCGTGCAGGTGGAATTCGACCCTTCCCGCGTATCCTATGAGAAACTTCTGGATACATTGTGGAAAGTTCACGATCCGACCACCCTCAACCGGCAAGGGCCGGACATCGGCACGCAATACCGTTCCGCCATCTTTTTTCACAACCCGGCGCAGGAAACCGCCGCCAGAGAATCCGTGAAAAAACTCCAGCAGTCCGGACAATTTTCGAAAAATATTGTCACCGAGATCGTCCCTGCCACGCAGTTTTACCGGGCCGAAGATTACCATCAAAAATATCTCGAAAAACGCGGCATGGGAAGCTGTCACTGATTAAATTTTTAAAGACCTTAAAAAATGCAACGCGATTACGAAACCCTCAATCTCAAACCCGGCGCAACGTTTGATGAGATCAAACGGGCGTACAAAAAGCAGGCGATGGAATGGCATCCCGACCGCTTTCCAGCCGACAATGAAAAACAGCAAAAGCAGGCCACCAGAAAATTTCATCAGATCACCGAAGCCTACACCCGCCTTGAAACCTTGCACAGCAAGCGGAAAAACGGCCAATACGCCGACCAGCAACCGGATTATTCTTCCCGCGGTAGCGCACCGATGGGCGACGAAGGTAAATGGGAGGACTATGCCACGCCCAACGTGCCGCAATTCATCACCCGCACCTGGAGAAACGGCGACAAATACGAAGGCATGGGCATCGACGAAATGATGCACGGCCAGGGCATTTTCACTTTTGCCAACGGCAGTGTGTACACCGGGCAATTCCGATCCGGTAATATGGAAGGGCAAGGCAAATACAATTTTGCCAACGGCGACGTTTACACCGGAGGCTTCATGAATAATCAGTTCCACGGTCGCGGACAAATGATTTTCGCCGACGGCAGTAAGTATATGGGAAGTTTTTTTCAGGACCAGTTTCACGGTGAAGGTGTGTTCGTCACCGCCCAGGGCAAAGTTCACGCCGGCCAGTGGGACTTCGGCAACCTCATGTCCGAATCCGGCCCGCCTTTCGGCAGGTATTAAATTTTCACCTCACGAATACCTTCGGTCCGTATATCTCACCTATTGAATTAAAATAATCTGAGACTATTTTTTGAAACCCTCACCCCAGCCCTCTCCCAGAAGGAGAGGGAGAAACCCAACACGCCCCCTTCCGCGAAGGGGGTCGGGGGGATTTTGAATGTCTGACTGGCACCTCTACATGATCCGCACCAAAAGCGGCGCACTTTACACCGGCATCACCCAGGATGTGGAACGGCGATTCGCCGAACATGAGGCGGGCGGAAAAAAGGCTGCCAAATACCTTCGAGGACGCGGCCCGCTAAAACTGGTGTTCCAGCAAAAAATCGGCACTCGGTCGGAGGCATTAAAAGCCGAGGCCGCTGTTAAGAAAATGCCGAAGGAGGAAAAGGAAGGGATGATGAGGGAGTAAGATAATTCATAAGCTGCTCTTTCTTGGTCCAATATATAAATTCATTTTAAATAGAGTTGAGGTAAGATGTGGCCTGACTTTCTGTATTTCAAAATAAGAAGTTTTTCAGATTATTCTTAGGAGGGTATCTCATGTGGGATCTTCAAATGGATACTAGGCCAATAGAATTGGCTTTAAAAGTGTTTACTAATCCAAAAGATACTTTTAAAAGTTTAACTGAAAAAAAAGACAGCAAGGAATATGTTATTTCCACTCTCGAGTTTTGCAACAATCTCCTTTTGGGTAATAAAGTTTTTTATGATGCAAATCCCAATAAAGATCGAAAGGATACAATTGGAACCTTAAAGGAAATGATTAAAAAGAAATTCGCTGATAATGAATTAAATAAATTATTTGACGAAAAATTCCAACCACTAGGGTTGGATGATGAAAAAAAAGCGGTTATAGAATCAGGAGATCAAACCATTGATCTTATGCCTATAGTTTTTTCAGAAAAAGAGAACCTGTTAAAAATAATTAAAAAATTTGATATGTACCAAGGCGGAAGGGGATTGGATGACCCTAATGAAAACGATTTTTTTAATTACCTGAAAAATAATAATGACCCTTTAAGCTATGAAAATGTACAAGATAAATACAATCATAAAATAACAGGTTATCGATTTTTTAGATCCTTACTTTGTCAGTCCGATGATAAATATTTTAGGCTACGGAAAAGCTACAATTCGGGGCAATTAAACTATGAGGAACTGAAAATTCTATTCACTATATTTCGCGTTAATTTTTCCAGTGAAAGATGCACCGAAAGAATGAATCAACCCAATTCCCCAGCAACTCACTATTATCCAACCCCTGAGCGTAGAAGGATCTTCCAACAAATTGGAAGTAAAATTTTTGCAGGACGAAATTATGAACAATTGATCAATCTTGATGGCTATTTGTCTGAAGCTCTGCCAAAAGAGGGTAAAACCTATGTAAAAAGCCAAATAATTACCCCATTAGCTCTTTATTTCCTATTAGGGAATGATAACGATATGGAAATAAAAACTCCTTTGGATCTATTGCGGATGTCCCTAATATCTTCTCAGGAAAGTATGCACATAAGAAATATTAAGAGCGGAATGAAATTATTTTGTGCTCTTGAAAGTGAAAGCGATCGAAAAAAATGTATTAACGATATTTTAGATATCCTTGGTGGAAGGGAACTTGGTCGTAAGGAAGATATTGAGACTTTAATAGGTGGTTTTTTATTTCCATCAATATGTGCGGCTTATGGAAATTTTTTACCTGGTCTTCTTTCGCTCTGGCATACAGTTAAGTTTATTGAAAGAGAAAGATCAAAAACAAGGCAAGCGGCAATAATGTTAGCAGATCCTTTGTACCTTGAACTAACAAAACCAAAACTTGCTACCCGATTCGTGGATATTTTTGGAGAAGCAGGAAACCTGGCTCTTTGAAAAAGCTTGGTTATCGGCACATATCCAGGTAAGCTTAATTTTTTCTAAAAATACATGATAAAAAAGGGCAGACTCTCTTGGAAAAAATCATGGTTTCATTTATGCACTAAAATACAGAATTACAAATACGGACACTTCTAAAAAACCGGCCCATGAAAATATTATTCATTTCTTCCCCACAAACAACGTAATAAAATTGCCAAGAAAACCGGCCATGGCGCATCCGTCTCCGGCGGCCAATTCTAATCCGGCAAAACTTCCGGAACGTTCCAGGAAAAGAAGTGGCCGGTAAAAACGGTTTGGAACCATTCTCTCCAGCGTGGCACCGAAACGGTCGGCGCTAATGAGATGGTGTCGTCAAACAAGTGCTCTTTTTGCACCAGTATTAACGTTTCCATTTTTCCGGATTTATTTTCCAGCGACAATTCGACTTTGGAATCCACCGGCAGACCCGCCCTCACCTGCTTAAACCTTTCTGTCGGTGCGAACTCATACTCCCCCGGTTTTTCCGCCGGCCGTCCTTCACCCAGGTTCCAGGGAATGATGAACTCCGCTTTGCGTCCTTTCACCGGCGTGTTGTAGACCATCACCGCCAGCGGACCGTTTGGCCCCTGCCACATCCACAATTGCGTGACGGTGATGTGTTGTTTGTGTTCTTTCAAATGGCTGAAACTTCCGAGATATTTGATGGCGTCAGCCGGCCCTTTTGATTGATAGGCCGGAGGCGCTTCTTTGACGAAGGTCATTGTCTCTGGCGGGTTCGCCGCGGGTTGCGCCTCTTCGCTGATTTTCACCAGGATCAATTGTCCGGACGAAACTTCCTTCACTTCAAAATGTTTCACAGGAATCACCCGGTGAGTGAAGGTCAGGCGGGTTCCTTCCAGAGGCGCCGCTCCCAGCAGGCATTCGGTGTCTGCACATCGATAAAAAGCCCAGGCTTTTTCATCATCGTTGATCACGAGTCGGCTGGGAAGCCTTCCCTCAATCAAACGCCAATGACCTACGATGGATTTCGTTTCAGAAACCAGGTTGCCGAAATAACGGCGCGTCGTTTCTTCATCGCGAAACATGGCTTCAAAGAGAAGTTTGTTTTTGGTGTCCAGCAATTTGCCCAACGCGGCGGTCTCTTTCCCGATGTTTAACGCCTGAAACCCTAAGCCCGTTATCGCAATCAAAGGAATGAGCAGGACCGTGAAAAAATTTATATTGGCCAGCCCCTGCTGGCGGGAACGAATCAGCCCGGCCGCCCCCAGCGCGTAGGCGATCAATACAAGTAACGAGATCAAAAATATATCGACGCGAATCATCGCGCCCACCGCAGTCGGCGCCACGACAAACCGAATGTACATCTCATAACCAAACGTCAGGGTGCCAAAGACAGCGGGGATGTAGCAAAGACGGTGGGGGCGGATGGAAGACCGAACGATGGGGACCCAGAACAGCAACAAACTCAGGATTGCAAGGTTATAGAAAATCTCGTATTGGCTCATGGAAACATTCCTCACCGATCAGGCAGAAATTAAAACGAGTGTGAATTATCCTTTTTTCCTCATAAACAACGTAATGAAATTGCCAAGGAAACCCGCCATAGCGCCCCCGGTTCCGGCGGCCATGATCAAAATGTCCCGGTCGCCCGACAGGTTGCCGAGATACGCGCCCAGGAGCACGCCAAAGCAGATGATCACCAGATACAGCCTTCCTCCCAGCCAGCCGACAAACCCGCCGATGATGGCTCCAAGCCCACCGGCCACCGCCATCAGCATGGGGCTGTCCACCACCCAGCCCATTGAAAGCCCCGTTGCGCCCATCAATAAAATTCCGAACACCAGGTTGTTTTTATTTTTAATTTTCATTCAATGAGTTCTGCTGTAGGCTGGTTTTGTGTAAATTTAAATATTGATAAAAAAAATCCTCATCCCAACTCTTTCCCTGAAAGGGAGAGACCTTTGCGTAAGGCAAGAATCTTCTTGGAATTCACCTTGAGCCTATTCTATACGTCATCGCGAGCCGCAAAGCGGCGCGGCCGTTATATTATTCCGAAGCTATCGTGCCCCGGAGGGGTAAATCCAGATATTCTGGATTGCTTCGTCGCCGTTGGCTCCTCGCAATGACGGGTTATGCAAAGCTCTCTTCAAAAAAATGAAGGGAAAGGCGATTGATCTAATGAAAACATCATTCATACGCCCCTTGACGTTACCTCTAACCTTTCTGTTTTTCATCCTGTTTTTCTCCCCAAGCCATGCCTTTCAAATCAAGGCAATGGATGAGCCTCACAGTTTCATCGTCGACCCTTCCACTGGAGTGTACTACGTTTCCAACGTTTTTGGCTCCCCTGACGCAAAAGACAATAACGGCTTCATCGCCAAAATCGACCCTGCAGGCAAACACGTGGACCGCGATTTCATCCGTTCCGGGAAAAACGGCGTGCATTTGGATGCGCCAAAAGGAATGGCCCTTTCAGGCCAAAATCTCTATGTGACCGATATCGATGTGGTCCGTCGTTTCGATGTGGAATCGGGATTGCCGTTGGGAACGGTCGATTTTTCCATTTTAGGCGCGAAAAGTTTACACGATCTTGCCATCGATTCGAATGGGAATCTGTTTGTCTCCGACCCCCCTGGCAACGCGATCTACCGGATCGACCCGGCAAATAATTTCCAGGTCACTCTTCTGGTCAAAGGACCGGGGCTCGGCCACCCTAAAGCGCTGGTTTATGAAGCGCCGCATCGCCGCCTGCTGGTGGCAACCGGGTTCGGAAAACTGATCGCTGTCAATATGCGGGGCGACGTCATTGCGTTACACAGAAAACGGTTCAAGGGTCTGAATGGAATCTGTCTGGACCGGGAAGGAAATATCATTCTGTCCAGTTCCAGGGCGGGAGAAATTTACCGGATCAAGAAATACTCTACGGTGGAAGTGATACGAAAAAACATGGTCACGCCGGCGGGGATTTCCTGCGATTTCAGGAACCGCCAGGTGTTGGTCCCGTCTTTCAAGGGCAACCTGGTATTTACCCTCCCGGTAAAATAACCGGCCCGCCCAAATAAATGGGCAGGCCGGATATGAGAAAAACA
Organism: Nitrospinaceae bacterium; assembly: GCA_021604505.1. Classification (NCBI taxonomy): domain Bacteria; kingdom Pseudomonadati; phylum Nitrospinota; class Nitrospinia; order Nitrospinales; family Nitrospinaceae; species Nitrospinaceae bacterium. Next base: position 440,324 of record BQJC01000003.1, read on the forward strand.
ACCGTCAAAGGTTTTTGAAAACCTCGTCCAGGCTGGTTCGGGCATCGCCGAACAACATGCGGGTGTTCTCTTTGAAGAACAACGGGTTCTGCACTCCCGCGTAGCCTGTCGCCATACCGCGTTTCAGAACAACGGTCGTCCCCGCCTTCCAGCATTCCAATACCGGCATGCCCGCAATCGGGCTGTCCGGGTCTGTCTGCGCTGAAGGGTTAACTATGTCGTTGGCTCCAATGACGATCGAAACGTCCACATCCGGGAAATCGTCATTGATTTCATCCATTTCAAAAACGATGTCGTAGGGAACCTTGGCTTCTGCCAGTAAAACATTCATGTGTCCCGGCATACGCCCGGCAACGGGATGAATGGCAAACCGCACGTTCACTTTCTTGGCGCGAAGCGCTTTGGTGATTTCACACACGATGTGCTGAGCCTGGGCAACCGCCATGCCATATCCCGGAATGATCATGACTTCCTTGGCTTCCGTCAACAGGCTTGCCACCTCAGGGGCTTGCAACGCAACCACTTCGCCCTGTTCTTCAACGGATGCCGAGGAACCACCGCCGGTTGTTGTGCCAAAGCCTCCGGCAATAACGGCCAGGAACTTGCGGTTCATGGCACGGCACATGATGTAACTGAGGATAGCGCCACTACTGCCCACCAGGGCACCCGTCACAATCAGCAGGTCGTTACTGAGCATGAAACCCGTTGCGGCAGCCGCCCAGCCGGAATAGCTGTTGAGCATGGAAACCACCACCGGCATATCCGCCCCGCCAATCGCCATGACCATATGAATCCCGAACAACAAGGCGATTCCTGTCATGATCAACAGAGGCATCATCCCACCGCCCGCGGCGGACTGATCGACAAACAGGATGCACAGGTATATGGAACCAATCAGCAGACCCAGATTGAGCCAATGCCGGGCCGGCAATAACATGGGGTTCCCGGTGATTTTTCCGCTGAGTTTTCCGAATGCAATGACGGACCCTGAAAACGTGACCGCCCCGATAAGAATTCCCAGATAGGTTTCGATATCATGGATGGTGAGTTCCACTCCGGTGAAATGCACATCGGGATCCATGAAATTGGCGAAACCAACCAGAACGGCGGCCAGCCCGACCAAACTATGCAGAATGGCCACCAGTTCGGGCATTTCCGTCATTTGCACGCGGCGCGCCAGAACCAGACCAATGCTGCCGCCTGCCAGCAACGCTACGATCAAAATCCCTAAATTAGCGGTGACCCCTGAGATAGTGGCTATCAGGGCAATGGACATGCCCAAAATGCCATACAGGTTGCCGCGCCGGGAAGTTTCCGGATGGCTCAATCCCCCCAACGCAAGAATAAAAAGAACCGTTGCCCCAACATAAGAGGCGGTTACAATACCTTCGCTCATTTAATCGCCTCCTATTTGCGAAACATGTCAAGCATGCGGCGCGTTACCGCAAACCCGCCCACGATATTAATTGCAGTGATCAACGTTGCAAACACCGCCACCCCCATAAGAAGAGTTTCTCCCGAACTGATCTGCAAAATAGCGCCCACAATAATAATACTGCTGATGGCGTTGGTCACACTCATTAGAGGAGTATGCAAAGCCGCTGTCACATTCCAGATCACCATGTAGCCGACAAAGCAGGCCAGAACAAATACCGTGAAGTGGGCCATAAAAGATGCAGGCGCTACAGCCCCCAACCCCAACAAGGCCAAAGCCCCGACCCCAAAAGTGACCGCCGGTCCTACCCATGAAGGTTTTTCTTGCTTGGGCACTTCAGGAGGTTTAGCGGGTTCCGCGGGTTGGGCCGGCGCCGCTGAAAGTTTAGGCGCAGGCGGTGGAAAGGTGATCTCACCGTCCTTGACGGCTGTCGCTCCACGCACCACTTCGTCATCAAAATCTATTTTTGCGACCCCGTCTTTTTCCTTGCACATGTCCGTGAGCAGGTGGCGCAAATTCGTTCCATACAACTGGCTCGATGTTGCCGCCAGACGACTCGGCAGATCGGTGTATCCAATAATGGTAACCCCGTGAACCTGAATCACTTTCCCCGCTTTCGTCAGCTTGCAGTTGCCCCCCTGTTCAGCGGCGAGATCAACGATCACGCTACCGTCTTTCATGGAAGCCACCATATCTTCCATAATCAGTTCCGGAGCCGGTTTACCGGGAATCAACGCGGTCGTGATGATAATATCCACTTCCTTGGCCTGCTCCCTGAAGAGGGCCATTTCCGCTTCGATAAACTCTTTACTCATCACCTTCGCATATCCGCCAGCACCGGAACCCTCCTCTTCAAAATCAAGTTCCAGGAACTCCGCGTCCATGCTCTCGATCTGTTCTTTCACTTCCGGCCGGGTATCGAAAGCCCGTACAATGGCGCCCATACTTTTAGCCGCGCCGATGGCCGCCAAACCCGCAACTCCTGCGCCAATAACCATGACCTTTGCGGGAGGAACTTTTCCTGCCGCCGTGATCTGCCCGGTAAAGAACCTGCCAAAATGCTGGGCGGCTTCAACTACGGCCCGGTATCCGGCAATATTCGCCATGGAGCTGAGCGCATCCATTTTTTGAGCGCGGGAAATCCGCGGCACCATGTCCATTGCCAGAGCAGTCACTTTTTTATCGGCTAATTTTTTGAGCAGTTCGGGATTTTGCGCCGGCCAAAGAAACGAAATATAAATCTGGCCTTCTTTAAGCAATTTCACCTCATTTGGCTCGGGGCCGCGAACTTTTAAAATGATGTCGCTGTCGCTCCAGAGATCCTTGGTATTTTTTATAACCGTGACTCCCGCTTCAACAAAAGAGGCATCTGAATAGTTGGCGGCGGAACCCGCGCCCGCCTCAATGGCAACTTCAAAACCCAGTTTGATAAGCTGTTTTGCGACCTCCGGGGTGGTCGCCACCCGTTTTTCGCCAGCATGAACTTCTTTAGGAATACCAATCTTCATCACTTTTCTCTCTCAGTAAAGAATGGGTTAGGGGAATATCAAAGGGCATAAGACTAACATATAATGGTCAATTGTTTCACTATTTGAACGCATAATTTTTTCAAGAAACTTGCATTTTTTTAAGCCCGTATTCTCACCCTCCCGATGTCCCGGTGGAACGAACGTCGAAATTTTAACCGGGTGAAACCATTGAAAGCCTGGCAAAATTTCTTGAGTGCCTGTCCAGGCAGAAATGCAACAGGGAAAGAACAGAAGACCGATGGGCTCTCCAAATTAAAAAGGCGGCTCCGGTCTTAGATATCAAAAAAGATCGCCGCTGAAACACAGAGCCTACAGATTTAAAAGCCAGGGAAAATCGGACGGGGGATCAATCAAATCTGGATTAAGAAGGAAGGAATGGAGGCAAAACTAAAGAAATAATCCGATTTGCGATAAAATGCAGGACGAAATTTTAATAAAATAATAATAAATACGGTAATTTAAGATTAATTTTTAGAAAATATTTATATTTCCGAATTTTTTGTTGAAAACTTAGGAGTTCCGAACTATAATTCTATCAATCGCTTTCTTCATCGAATTCCCGGTCCTTCGGGGCCGGGGGTTCACTCCCCTCCAAATAAACACCCTCAGTTTTAGGTCCCTTCGCTCATGATCGTGTGAGTTTTCCCCTGACTTCACTAAAAATCAATCCATATCGTCAAATACACCTGCGGCCAGGCTTTTTCTTGCAGTCCGTGCCTCCTGTTCGGCGCGTGTGATCCCCTGGTCATAATCGGCATAATCCACAAACTTCAGCACAGGTTCCATTTCCGGAAACCGCTTCAAATAGAGTTTGGCCATCAATTGAGTCGTTCTCCGGTATTTAGGGTGCCCGGCTTTTTGCGTCCTGAGTTCAGCGAAGTGTCCCAACTCTCTTAAGTTCATTCCCACATTCCAGCGTATGAAGTGATTGAACAGCGTGACATACTGGGCTTCCTCCTCCATGCCGGCGCGCTTGAAGTCGCCGTGAAGCGTTTCACTGCGCTCAAAACACTGCTGAACGATTTCCTCTTTGCCGATTTCCGCGATTTCCTGCGGGATGGAATACCCCAGCATCACTCCCAGATCCTGTCTTTGCTGGGTCAGCATCCGGTGGCGTTGCAGATCCCGGTATTCTGCAAACCCTGCAACGATATCGAAATTGATAGGGTAGCCTGTCTCCAACGCCCGGCCAGGCCGGTCCCGTTTGGATTTACGCTCACCAAGATAATTCTGAAATATTTCCTTGCGCTGGTCTTCTCCCATCGTGCGTACGATCTGGCGTATCTGTTTCGTCGAATGCTGGACGTGAGGGAAAATCATACTGGCAAGAAGATGAGTCGACGGTTCTTCCGAACCCTCTTCCAACAAAACCACCTCGGCGCTTTTCTCAATCGGAATCCCTTCAAACAACCGGGCGCAAAGCCGTCTCATATTTTTATGAGTGTCCGCCTGATAGGTGTTTTTAGACGCCCGTTTGATAAATGTAGGGATCTGAGTATTGAGCGCGGTTTGGATGGCCGCCGCCAGGGAGTGACCTTCTCCAAGCCCCTGGGTGAGCAATTTGGAGATCAGCCCGGTGTAAAACCGGCCGTTGCCGACCAGGCCCATATTGGCTTTCGTGCAGGCCGGAAGGATGCATCGAATCACATCGCAGGCAGCGCTTCTAATGGTGAACCCGTAAGCAATGCGGTGCGCCTTGCGCTCGCCATCGCTTTCCAGCGCGTCCCATCCGGCTTTCTGGATGGTCCCTTTACGTTCCACTTCGATTTGAAACTGGTTCTGAGTGAGGCGTTTCCTGAAAAGATCCTGCATGGGTTCCACCAGACTGGCATAAGTTTCGAAAAGAAACTCCATCGTCTCAAGAAACTTGTTTCCCAGTCCGGATTCAAGGATACTTTGCGGTCGAACATAACGCCACTCGCCGTTTTTTTTCTGATCGTATAAAACATAGCGCGTCGACTCTTCGATGGGGGAGCCGCCGATACGGCAGTCTTCGATGATCTTGGTCATCAGGTTGGAAACGTCTTCCAGACAGAGAGGCGCGACTGCGAGTTCGGCGACGGACTCATCGCCGAATTTGTTCACCACCCGGTCGATCAGTTCACTGCCCTTGACTTCATTGGGAGAACCGTCGGCATTAAGAAACTCACGCGCGATCGTTTCCTTCAAGCCCGTGGGCGCACGGCTGTAACGCGCAAGAGCCGCACCGATGACTTCCGGGTTGAGGTTTTTGAGTGCAAAAACCTTGGCTTCAACATCGGAAACATAGGGCGCGAGAATTTCTTTCTCGCGATCGGTCAGTTCATCGGTTCTTTTCGGTTTCATCAACGGCGTCCTTGGCGCAACGAAATCCAGTATCGTTGAAGCGGACCTCAGGCCGGCTCCAACGCCTGAAGGCACTGCGCAGAGAGTTGGGGTAATTGACCCAGGACCCGCCCCGGACCACTTTAAACTCTCCGTTCGCTGGGCCGCGTGGATTTGATTTGCGTCCCAGACTGTAATACTTGAAGTGGTACCAATCGTCCACCCATTCCCAGGCATTCCCGGCCATGTCGAACACCCCGTAAAACGAAGCACCCTGAGGGTAACTGCCTACATCGGTCATCGTAAAAACGCCGCGCCATTTTCTCTGAAAGGTAGCCCGGCCCTTGGGCGACGCAGAGCCCCAGGGATAAACATTGCCTTGAGGTCCGCGCGCGGCCTTTTCCCATTCAGCTTCTGAAGGCAGACGCTTGCCCCGCCAGCGGCAATAGGCGTCGGCATCGTACCAGTTGACCTGCGTCACCGGCTGATTGCGAATATTTTGTGGAAAGGATGCTCCCTTCCAAAGGTTACCCTTCCAACACTTTTTAGTCAGACAGGAGTCGTCCAAAGCCGGCCGATGGCCAGTGGCTTTCACAAATTTCAGGTATTGCGCGTTACTGACCTCAAACATGTCGATCCAGTAACTGTCAAGAGTGATTCGCTTGTCCGGGAATTCATCCTGAAACCACCATAGTTGGCAGGCCTTGTCCCACTCCCGGCACATTTCAAGGTAATCTTTGGTTTCCTCAAACGTGGAACCCCGTTTGAAGGTCCCGGCCTCGATTTTGACCATCAAGGAAAAGTCTTGCGAAGCGGGAGCGTCACTTGCGGGTTCAGCATAAACTCGCTGGCAAACCAGAAGTGTCAATACAAAATAAAGTATTTGAATGAAAAAAAAAGACGGGAGACGGATTAACATTATCGATTCGATTCTGGCTCCGGTAAGCTGGCAGCAGGAAAACTAAGACCCATCCTCGGAGTCTTCCCTGAACCGGACCATCTCCTTGCCATGGATATAAAACAAGGACAATCCAAGGATCATGTTGACGGAATAGATCCACGTAAACTTTGAATGGAACCGGTCGAATTGGATCTGCAATTTCTGATCCGCCGGGTTGGCCTTTTTGAGTTGGTCGACCCTGTGCATTTCGGGGCGCAAAAAACTTCCCATATAGATGGCCAGAACAATCATGACCCCCAGCACCACCTCTTTGGTATAAGCCCGTTTGGTGACCACGACATGCTGCAATCCGACCTTGCTGTATTTCTTCACTAAAAATTTGATGACCTCGGCTGACAACATCAACGCGATACAAGTGTAAATAATATCAACGTTGTAAACATCCATGACCTTATTCATGATAACGCTTCCCACCAGCGGTTGATCCTTGAGGCTGATGCGGACCATGATCTCGACCAGGATGCCCAAAAGAAACATTCCCGCCACCCACAAAGAAAGCGAGAATAAATAAAACCAGTTAAAAATGTAGATCAGCTTTTTCAGGGAGCCCCTCCCAGTAAAAATTCATAATCAACGGTAATGCACCGCCGCCGGAAAATCCATCACACGGTTACTCTTCCTGTGGGCGTGGCCCGCTAACGGCCGCCCGCGACACGTTTACGCAGACCCTTGAAACTTTTTTCGATATCGGTTTTTTCCTTGATCCGGGCTTCGATGATTTCCGGACGGTCGCCGCCAAACCAGGACTTGACCGCAGGGCCCGGATTATAGCGATTCACCGTATTGAGAATGGATAGATAAATCACCCCGTAAACAAAGGCAACCGTATACAGGATCAGGGGAATGAATGACTTGACCCGTTTCTTTTCGGTTTCCGACTTATGGTCCCACAACCGGTACCATAAAGAGTCTTTTTTATCACTCACGGTGCTTTCCCCGCTGGGCCTTAAAATTCATGAATATATCCATAAAAACGCGTCTATCGGCAACAGGCCATCCTATCAAAATATAGATAGGGAAACAAGACCGAGGATATTCGTTCCAACTGATCGTAAAACCCTGATCCCCGCACATTCGACATTCCCTGAGAACCCGGTTTCCAAGAGCCTGTCCCCTATGAAATTAATGACTTTATTGTTATATTATCCAGTTTACCCGTTATATAAGTGATTAGAACTATTCCCAAAAGGGGGGTTCCTTTGATCGAGATCCGGCCCGCAAAGCACATTTCAGCCACCGTTGAGATTCCCGCGTCGAAAAGCTACACCAACCGGGCGCTGTTGATTGCCGCTTTGGCCGATGGAGAGAGCCGGCTTGAAAATCCTCTATTCAGCGACGACACGCATTACATGAGCGAGGCGCTGATCAGGTTCGGCATCCCGGTGGAAAGGGAGGAACAAGCCTTCGTCGTTTCCGGCACAGGCGGGAAAATTACGGCCCCTCAAAAGGAAATTTTCGTCGGCAACGCCGGAACCACCATGCGCTTTCTGACCACCTTCTCCACTTTAGCCCAGGGGAGGGTACTTCTGACAGGCGATAAGCGTATGAAAGAGCGGCCTATCGGCGATCTGCTCGCCTGTCTTCATCAGATGCGGGTGCGAGCGGTGTCGGTAAAAAACAATCAATGCCCGCCTTTGGAAATCTGCGGCGGTGAGGTGCCTGGCGGTAAGGTTCGTCTGGCAGGCGACAAAAGCAGTCAATACCTGACCTCGATCCTGCTTTCCGCCCCGTACTTTAAAAACGACACCATCATCGAGATCCAGGGGGATCTCACCTCCAAATCCTACGCCGACATCACTCTCGACATCATGAGGGCTTTCGGGATCCGTGTAGAAAATGAGAATTACCTGCGTTTTCATGTCGCTTCAGGCCAGCGTTACCGGGCGCAGGATTACCGAGTGGAAGGCGACTGGTCGAGCGCCTCTTATTTCCTTGCGGTGGCGGCAGTTACCGGCGGAGAGATCACCCTCACCGGACTGAATCCGGACAGCGTCCAGGGAGATGCAGGCTTTCTCAATGTGCTGCAACAAATGGGTTGTCAGATCGTAAAATCAGCAAAAAATATCCGTTTAAAAGGAAACCCCTTAAAAGGAATCACCATCAATATGAATAGTATGCCGGATGCGGTGCAGACCCTCGCAGTCACCGCCCTGTTCGCCGAGGGCGAAACCGTCATCAACGGAATCGGCAACCTTAGGATCAAGGAAACCGACCGCATTCAGGCTCTGGCAACGGAGCTTTCCAGGCTGGGCGCCCGTGTAAAAAGCGGCGATGATTTCCTGGCCGTCGACCCTGGAGAAACCTATAAGGCAACTGAGGTGGAAACCTATGACGATCACCGCATGGCCATGAGCTTTGCCATAGCCGGTCTCAAAATTCCCGGCCTTAAAATCAAGAATCCTAAATGCGTGGAAAAATCCTTCCCCGATTTTTTCGAACGCTTTCAAACCTTAACTAAATAGCCGCCGAGGCAGACAGGTTTTATCCATGGAACACCCCTACACCAATCAGCTCGTACACGAAAAGAGTCCTTACCTCCTGCAACACGCCCACAACCCGGTGAACTGGTACGCGTGGGGGGAGGAACCGTTTCGAATCGCCAAAGAAAAAAATATCCCGGTGCTGGTCAGCATCGGTTACGCCACCTGTCACTGGTGTCACGTCATGGAACGGGAGTCGTTTGAAGACCCGAATCTGGCGAAGGTGCTGAACAGCCATTTCATCAGCATCAAGGTGGACCGCGAAGAGCGCCCGGACATCGACAGCATCTACATGCAGGCGGTGCAGAACCTCGGACAGCAGGGCGGCTGGCCGTTGAACGTCTTCATCACACCGGACGGAGTTCCCTTTTACGGTGGAACTTATTTTCCCCCCGAAAGAAGGCACAACCTGCCCTCTTTCGGCGATGTCCTGGTCTTTCTCAACAACACCTGGCAGAACGAATATGAAAAGGTAGAGAAACAGGGAGCGGCTTTGATTCAGGCGATCCGCAATTCCTCAGCCAAGGAAACCAAAACCGGACCGCTCGACACACTGGATTTCGACGGCGAGGACAAAGCCGCGGAACTCTTTGGCCGCCACTACGATTCTTTAAATCACGGTTTCGCCTTTCAACAGCAGAACAAATTCCCACCGTCGATGGGGCTGTCTCTGCTGTTGCGCCATCACCACCGCACAAAAGATGCACACAGCCTGTCAATGACGGAAAATACCCTCCGGGCCATGAAAAACGGCGGCATCTACGACCAGATCGGCGGCGGCCTGTCGCGCTACAGCACCGACTACAAATGGCTGGTCCCGCATTTTGAAAAAATGCTCTACGACAACTCCCTGTTCGTCACCGCGTTGATCGAAACCTGTCAGGTATCCGGCCAAGCGGAATTCGCCGAATACGCCAATGACGTACTCCAATACATCGACCGCGACATGACCTCGGATCAGGGAGCGTTTTACAGCGCAGAGGACGCCGACAGCGAAGGGGTGGAAGGAAAATTTTACGTCTGGACAAAAGAAGAAATAGAAAAGATTCTGGGGCGCAAAACCGCGAGCATCGCCATCCCCTATTACAACGTGACAGACGCAGGAAATTTCGAAGGGAATAATATTCTCAATGTCACCAAATCCGTTACCGAGTTGGCCAAAGAATTGGGCATTCAAGAATCCACTGTGCAGGAAGAGCTCAAACGCGCGCGCGAACTGCTTCTCGAAACTCGCAACAAACGCATCCGCCCCTTACTGGATGACAAAATCCTCACCTCCTGGAATGGGTTGATGATCTCTGCCATGGCTAAAACCGGGCGCGTGCTGGGCGACGCTTCGCGCATCCAGAAAGCCGTAAAAGCCATGAGTTTCATTCTCAGCGAAATGCGGCAAACCGATGGCAAACTCCTGCGCCGTTACCGGGACGGCGAGGGACGCTACGACGGTTATCTGTTCGACTACACATCCATAGCCGTTGCCTGCCTGGAACTCTACGAGGCGACTTATAACGGCGATTACATCCGTCATGCCCGCGCGTTGATGCAACGGGTGGAAGAAAAATTTTCATCCGAAGGCGCCTATTATGAAACCGCCAGCGATGCGGAAAATCTGATCGTCCGGCAAATCTCCGGCTACGACGGGGTCGAGCCTTCCGGCAACAGCAACGCGGCGCTGGCCTTCTTGAAGCTGTCCGCTTATCTTGCCGATCCGGCGCTGGCCGCCAGCGCCGAAAAAATATTCACTGCCTTTCACGAAGACGTCATGGAATACGGGTTGAACTCCGCTTTCATGATGCAGGCCCTGCACCTGTACCTGGGCGGATTGAAAGAAGTCGCCATCGTCGGCCCGCGCAACCATCCGTCGACCGAAGAAATGCTGAAAACCGTACGCGGAGGATTTTATCCGAACGCAGTGTTCGCCTTTTCCTATGCCGATGAAGTGGACCGGGCCGCAAAAGAGGTTCCACTTCTTGCCGGACGCAAGGTGGTGGACGATAAAGCCACGGCCTATGTCTGCCGGCAGGGGACCTGCCTCGCTCCCGTGACTTCCGTTGAGAATTTGATCAAACTGCTGAATTACGAATAAACAACCCTGCTGCAAAAAGAAGGTGATATCCGACAAAGGTTTTTGTTTAAAAGCCGTAAAAAGCGATGCGGTATAAAACCCACTGGTGGGAATAAAAGTTGTGGTACTATCTACCATCTCCGGATTTTCCAAATCTTTTGGACCGAACAACCCAACATGGATGATTTAAAACCATGAGAAAAGACTTTATAGACAGACTGATCAACAGCGCCCTTGATGGGCAGGGCATCTCCCAGGCCGATGCTTTGAAAATGGAAACCCTGACCCGCGAAGAACTGGACATCCTGTTTGAGGGCACCAATAAAATCCGCGAAGCCTTTAAAGGGCAGGACGTAAAAATATGCTCCATCGTCAACGCCAAATCGGGACGCTGTGTGGAGGATTGCTCCTTTTGCGCACAATCGAGCCGCTTTGAGACGGATTCCCCGGAATACGAACTGATGGACGTGGATGAAATCGTCGCCGCCGCCAAGGAAGCGGAAGCGTTTGGCTCGAACGAATTTTCCATCGTCACGTCTGGCACCGCAATGGATGACAGAAAAGAGCTCGATAAAATCATCGAAGCCGTGAAACGCATCAAAGCCGAGACCAACCTGGAAACTTGCTGTTCCATGGGCCTCATGAGCCTCGAGCATTTAAAGGAATTGAAAGCCGCGGGGTTGGACCGCTGCCATCACAATCTGGAAACCGCCGCCAGCCATTTCGAAAAGATCGTGACCACCCACACCTATGAAGATGAAGTAAAGGCCGTCGAGAACGCCAAGGAAGCCGGCCTTCAGGTTTGCGTGGGCGGCGTTTTCGGAATGGGGGAGACGCACGCCCAACGGGTCGAGCTGGCATTCGACATCAAGTCGTTGGGAACGCAATCGTTTCCGATCAATTTTCTCAAACCGATCGAGGGAACAGGCCTCGATCACTTAGGCGTCATGGACCATTACGAAGCTCTAAGAACCATCGCTCTCTTGCGGCTGGTCCTGCCGCAAATGGATTTGTTTGTCTGCGGGGGACGGGAAGAGGTGTTCAGCGACCAGCAGGAAAAATTGTTCGCGGCAGGCGCCAACGGAATCCTGGGGGGGAACTATCTCACCACTAAAGGCCAGGACCCTAAAAAAGATATTGAGATGATTGAAAGCCTGGGTCTGCACCCGGTTTACGAATCGGTATAGACCTTTTTAAATAAACAATGGGAAGATCCAGGCCCGCCCGCCGGCAGATACCGACCGTGCGAGCCCAAAGAGACATAAGGCGGGATAATTCAGGACTATCGAAAAGACCGGTCAAGCGGGAGACAGCAAACTTTCTTCGACGATTTTTTTGATCTCCGCCTTGCTTTTGACGCCCACGATTTGCTGGGCCACTTTTCCGTCTTTGAAAAATAACAGCGTCGGAATACCGCGAATTCCATATTTAGTAGCCGTTGATGGGTTATCGTCAACGTTTAATTTAGTCACTAGAATTTGATCTTCATATTCATTGGCGATTTCTTCGACGGTGGGAGCCAGCATCTTACAAGGCTGACACCATTCGGCCCAGAAATCCACAATGACGGGTTTGCCATTTTGAATCACTGACGCTTCAAACTCAGCATCGGATACGGCAACGACTTTACCGGCTGACATATAATTCTCCTGTTGTTGTTAAAATGAAAATATAGATTGCTTGCAGCCCGCTCACATCGAGTCAGGTATTTGGAGCCAGAATAGATTAAAGCAATTTTCAAGACACCTCCGCAGATCAATTGCTTTACAATTTGAATCGGACTCAATTGAAATCTTTAAGTGGAAAACGACGTTCATTATAACATAGGGCATCCATATCACCAACTTAAATAGCCAGGCTAATTATTTCACACAGGGCGTAAAAACAATGAATATGACGAATGTATTACGGTGGAGTGATCGATGACAGACATAGTGCATTTTTTTGCTTACGGGGAATTGATGAATGAAGATTATTTTAAGGAACAGGGGTTGGAGTATGTCGCCAAATCGGCGGTCACCCTTTCGTCCTGGCGTGTGGTGTTCAATAAAATCCCCACCGATGAAAATGCTCCAGAGGGACTGGGACTCGCCAATATCGAACCCAGCCCCGACAACGCCGGAATGACGTTCGGGATCTTATACGAAGTGGACGAGAGCTTTCTCCCAAAACTGGATGCGGTCCATCAAGCGCCACAGGAGTATCAGCGAAAAGTCATGCGGTTCACCAAACACGATTTTAACATGACCAATGCCTTGGTTTACGTGGCGCGTCCGGAAAAAACCAAAAAAGGACTCAAGCCCGATAAAGCCACGATGAAAATCCTGAAAAAAGCGAAAAAGGCGATGCCTATGCTGTACTTTTCCCGGCTCATGACGACGCCGACCCTGGATTGAAAATCAAACCATAGAATTTGGAATATAAAATTCAGAACAGAGAAGGGTTAAAATCCACGTTCTGACTCCTATATTCTAAATTCTATATTCTTCCCATGTCCTCACCCACCGCTCTGGTTAGAAAACCCTCACCGGCTTTCGTCAACGCTATATCCTGCCATCCGCAAAAACACCAAATCGATTATCAACTGGCCTGCGAACAACACCAGCAGTATATCGATGCGTTACAACAAGCGGGAGCCCAAGTGGTCACTCTCGAACCGCTGAACGATTTTCCCGACAGTCCCTTCGTCGAAGACACAGCCGTCATTTTCGGGCAGGAAGCCTGGATCTGTTCGATGAAAGCAGAGAGCCGGCAGGGAGAAACAAAATCCGTTGCGGAAGTGATCAAAAATTACCGGGCGATCAAACAGCTCAAGCCACCGGCCACACTGGACGGCGGCGATGTTCTCATGACGAGTGATGCGGTGTTTGTCGGACAATCCACTCGCACCAACCGGGAGGCTGTCGAGGCCCTTCAGAGGTCTTGCACTAAACCCTGCCTTCCCGTCGCTGTGAAACGCGGATTGCACCTTAAAAGTGCGGCAAGTTATTTAGGCGGGAATCTTCTGGTCATCGACCCTGCCAGCATCGATGCTTCCCTCTTCCAAAGTTTCGAGTGGATCGAGGTAGAAGAAAACGAACGTTACGCGGCCAATTGCCTGACCCTGGGGAAATTCGTGTTGATGCCCGCCGGATTCCCCCGAGTGGCGGACCAAATCCGCAGTCACGGATTCCAAACCCTGGAACTGAAAATGAGCGAGTTCGAGAAAGCCGATGGCGGCGTCACCTGTCTCAGTATTATTTTGTGAAACGGATTATGTGGTAAATAGAAATCCAGGGGACGCACTCCCCCTGGATTTCACCATTAATTTTAAATAAGCCTGTCAATTCATACTTTCAACACCTTCCTCTTTCTCGTCATCACTCCCTTCAAAAGAAAGAGAATTCAGCAGATCGTCTTCCTGATTTAACGCGTCATCGGTATCGTCTGTAATGTCATCCAGAGTGTCATCTCGGATCTCATCAGGAAGCCTTGACGCAACATCGTCTTCAGGATAAATCTCCGAGTGGTTGGTATCGGTTGGGATTTGATCATCTTGAATCAATTCAACATCGGAAACCCCATGGCCCTTGTCAGCCAATACCAGGTTAGCTGGAGAAAAAATATAAAACGAGAAAGCCAATAAGAAGGTTGTCAAAACAAAAATCGACTTTTTCATAATTTCATCGTTCCTTAAAAATTGTTTGTTGATAATAGAATACGTTAAACATAGAGAAATCCCCTGCCTGGATGCGCCAATTAGGCAGTCTTGCTTTTCCCCCTTTCAGAGCCGTTTAATATTCTTATCCTACAAACTTCATGCACCATTGAAGGCACAAGAGCACACAATTTGCTGTACGAAGAAATATTTTAGAGAAAAAACAGGCGCAAATTAGATTACATGAATCCTTTAGAAAAATAGGACTGTTCTAATTTGTCGGTAACGGACATGCGGAGTACATGCCGGTTTAAAGGCTTGCGGGAGGAATGAAACCCCCTCCTTAGCTTGGCGAGAAACATCGACTTAGAGGTTTGAAACATAGAAACTCAAAGCATGATTTGAGCAAAATAAGGTTCTACGCTAACCAAATAATGTTATTCCTTTACAATAAAAATACAAGAAAAATTTTCCGGTTTTGATCATATTTCCTGCCTGGAAACCAACCGGCAGGCCCTGTCTTTAAGACAATGTGCAGAAAAATCGGCTCCTATTCCAGGTTCCCAGATAAGGCTGCTCGACCGCAAAGTAAAGGGGAATTCTCAGTGGCCCAAAACCCTAATTTTCTTACTCCCGCCCGAAAGAAGGAGAACAGATGAGTTCTATGGTTTCTCAGCGTCCTTTGCGCCCTCTGCGGTGAAAAGGGATTTGGTTCACCCTGTCAAATTTATTCCGGCAATTCCTGCTTGAGCGGCGTTTGATAGCCCACAAGCTCGACATAGCCTTTGCCCTGAACAGGCTGGCCTTCGAACGTTCCTTCGATGGACACGCTGCCCTCCCAATACGACCCCGAAATGGACCGTAAATTGAAAAGCTCCTGATCGGCTAGATCCGGCTGGACGGTGAGCCGCGTTTTGGAATCGGCCAGAGTGATAACCCAGCCAGCGGGATAGGTCGTTTGAGTTTTCTTGCTGGTCCAGTTATCTGCGATCTCAACTGTAAATTTCTCTTTTTTCAGGTGACGGGCCGCGCCGTTGGATGAAACCAGCGTCCCGCTGGAAAACGGATCGACCCCGCCGTCCTTCCGGCGTAATTGGTACAGCATGATCTCGGTGTTGTTTTCGAGTTTCAGCGAGAACCAGTCCCA
Organism: Nitrospinaceae bacterium; assembly: GCA_021604505.1. Classification (NCBI taxonomy): domain Bacteria; kingdom Pseudomonadati; phylum Nitrospinota; class Nitrospinia; order Nitrospinales; family Nitrospinaceae; species Nitrospinaceae bacterium. The sequence goes on from BQJC01000003.1 coordinate 455,882, forward strand.
TCCCACCAGTTTGGGGTTTAACTGATCGCTGGAGAATTCGCGGTCCATCCAGCTCGTCCCTGTGATGTTATATTCCTTATCTTTGATGAAAACTTTTCCAGTGGTCTGCATTCTCGTATAGGAAAAATAATGTGAGGCGTTACCCTCCTGTTCGCCCTTTCTACTGACACCCCCCTCGCCGTGAAACACCATCGGCTTGACGGGAACCAGTTTTAAGTCGACCCCGGTTCCCGATTCGATGGCTTTGACCCTGTGCCCCCCGCCCCGGTCGGTGAGCACCCAGTCTTCGTTCCACACCAGGAAGCGGTCCGACCTGGCCCCGGCGTTGATCAATCCCTTGCGATTGATGCGCTCGAAGAAATGAAATTTCTTCCCGGCAATGTCGGAGACGGTCATGTGCGCAAAATAGACCTGATCTACTTTCCACTCGGAAGGGTTGACGATTTTTTTCGTCCCCTCCAGACCGACCCGGAAAAATGTGACCTGGTAGCCAAAGCGCCTCCCCTCCGCATCTTCCAGGTTTCCGGTGTAATACCACCATTCGATGCGGAAATCGTCGTGGGAAAAATGGTCGCGCGGAAATTGATATGGATAACCGGGCAAGGCCGGTCGAAACTCCGGAGGTCCCGGGGTTTGGGCCATGGAAAACACGGGGAAAACCAATAAAACCCAAAAGATAGCAATAATCCCCATTGTATTTTGCCGTTGCCGCATAAAACCACTCAAGCTAAATGCAAAGAATGCCGTCAATAATTAAGACAAGGACTGAAAAAAGTATCAGAGCTGATTCATTAAAGCAAATGTTGGGACCCACTTTTAGAGGGAATGAGCTATGAGAGTCATGGTAACAGGCGCCGCCGGATTGTACGGCATTCATCTGGTCGACGAACTGGTCCGCCGTCCGGATATTTCCCACATCATTGGAGTCGACGATTTTTCGCGCCAGTTTTTCCAGAAAGATCCGTTCATCAAATCGGAAGGATTCCGTAAAAAATTCAAGCTCATCCGCAAAAAGTTCTACAACCTGACGATCCAGGAACTCGACAAAATGGATCTCGATGTGATCGTGCACCTTGCGGCTCACATCTCCATTCCTGAGTCGATGGAACAGGCCAACGAATATTTCAAGAACAACGAATGGGGCACCTTCCGCCTTATGCAAACCCTGGTCCGCACCAAAAACTGGCCGCTGATGGTTTACGCATCTTCTCCGGAAGTCTACGGCAACCCCATCTACACACCGATGGATATCAACCACCCCATGCTGCCGCGCAGTATTTATGCAGTCACCAAACTTGCGGCGGAAAAACATTGCAAAGCCATGCACGAATGGTATAAATACCCCGTCGTAGTGATTCGCAACTTCAACACATTCGGTGAAAACCAGGACATCTCCGATCATTCCGGAGTCATCTCCAAATTCATTCGCGATGCTCTCGGCAACCGTCCCATCGTCATCCACGACAGTGGCGATCAGACGCGGGATTTTCAATACGTCCAGGATGCGGTGCGCGCCTATTCGCTGGTCCTCACCAAAGACAAACGGTTTTCCGGCGAGGTGTTCAACATCGGAACCAACAAGCAGACTTCGATCAAAAATCTGGCTCATATGATCAAGGACCTCACGGGGTCGAAGTCTTCGATCGACAATCAACCGGGCCGCTCGGCGGATTTAATGTCCCTCGAGGCCGATTATTCCATCATTCACCAAAAAACCGGATGGGAGCCAAAGGTCACTTTAGAAGACGGCCTCAAGCGCACCATTCAATGGTACAGACAACTGATATGAAAGCTCTCGTTACCGGCGGCGCCGGGTTCATCGGCAGATGGCTGGTCAAAAAACTGCTGGATGAAAACTTCGAAGTCTGGGTCATCGACAACCTGGAAAACGGACTGGAAAGCAATCTCGCCGAATTCCACAATCACCCGTTGCTAAAAGGCATCGTTTACGAGGACATCCTCAACCAGAAAGCCCTGCATTCGGTGTTTCAATTCAAACCCGACATCGTTTACCATCTTGCCGCCCAGATCAACGTCCACGAAAGCCTGGAAGTTCCCAGTAAGGCGTACGAAATAAACATCAAGGGAACCTACAACGTTCTGGAAGAATGCCGCGCGCTGGGGACCAAGGTCATGCTCATGGGAACCTGCATGGTCTACGACATGGCGGGCAGTCACAAACCGATCAACGAAGATCACCCCTTAAAACCGACTTCTCCCTACGCCGCGTCCAAACTGTCGGCGGAGATTCTCGCGCAGTCCTATTACTACAGCTACGGACTGCCGGTCGTGACCTGCCGTCCTTTCAACACCTATGGGCCGTATCAGAAATACAATCTGGAAGGCGGGGTGGTTTCGATTTTCGTCCGCCAGGTTTTAAATGGCGAAGGCCTGGACATCTTTGGCGATGGCACGCAAACCCGCGACCTTCTTTATGTAGAAGATTGTGTCGACTTCGTTTATTCCGCCTCGCGTTGTGAAGAAGCATTGGGGCAGGTGATCAACGCCGGTTCGGGAACCGACATCTCGATCTTGGATCTGGCGCGTATGATCTGCCCGGACGAAGACAAAATTCGTTTGGTGGACCATCGCCATCCCCAGTCGGAAATCCCCAAACTGCTGTGCGATTATTCCAAGGCCCGCTCTCTTCTGGGATGGGAACCGAAAGTCGATCTGAAATCGGGAATCCAAAAGTTAAAAGAGCAACTTCAGGAAATATGCGTATTGGCGTAACCGGCGCCTCCGGCTTCATCGGCAGCCATTTGATGGACGCTCTTAAAAACGTCCCTGAGGTTTCGGTGGCCCCCCTCTCCCGCAAGCGCCAAAACCCTACTCTCACGGAGCTTAAAACCTTCGTCCAAAAAAAAGATTTGATCTATCACCTGGCCGGTATCAACCGGGGGTCCGACGAAGAAATTCTGCAAGGAAACGTTTTGGGAACCCTGCATCTTCTGGTGGCCATCAAAACATTTGGCTCCCCGCTAACCCGGATCGTTTTTGCCTCCTCATCGCAAGTGTATAAACTCGGAAAGGTGGGAAGCGGGATCAAAGAATCGCGTGCAACGGAACCGCAATCGCTGTATGGTGTCAGCAAGAAAACGGCGGAGGATTTGATTCGACTGTCGGGTCTTGATAATATCATCCTGAGACTATCCAATGTCTACGGTCCCGGATGCCGCCCTAATTACAATTCAGTCATTGCCACCTTTTGCGACCGGGCGGTGAACAACCGGCCATTAAACATCGACGGCACCGGTAAGCAGGGAAGAGATTTCATCTACATCGACGATGTGATTCAGGCCATGGTGCTGGCGGGAACTAGAAAACAGCCGCAAAAGCAGACCGTTTACAATATAAGTTCGGGACGGCTATCGACCCTGCGGCAAGTGATCGGACATATCAAACGATCCCGGAAAGAAGTCAACGTAGAATATAAGAATTCAGATGACGGGTATTCTTACGTCTGCGATTCTTCGCGCTTCCAAAGGAAATACGGATGGAAACCCAAAACACCTCTATCAGCGGGAATACGAAACATCCTTCAGGGATTGAAAAAAGGGCTGGGTTCATGAAAGACATCCAGATGCAGGATCTGGACAAAAAGTCCGATGAGAGAGGCTGGCTCATCGAAGTGCTCGGGGATGCATTGCACAAGGAGTGTAAACCCTTTGGACAGATCCACGTGTCCGTAGCCTATCCGGGGAAAGTCCGCGGCAACCATTACCACAAACGAAAAACCGAATGGTTTTCCGTCCCCAGCGGAAATGGACTGCTCCTGCTCAAGGACCTGGCCACCGGTGAGGAAGAAAGAATCCTCATGGGAGAAAATGCATTAAAGACGGTAAAAATCACTCCCGGCATCGTCCACGCCATCAAGAACAATGGAGCCGGTGATATGGTTCTCATTGTCTATACCGACGAAACCTTTGACCCCGCCGATCCAGATACGTTTTACCAGAAAATACTGCAGTGATCCCGAAAGGATCACGGCCATGCCCCACTCATGAAAATAACTTTCCTGCTCCCGCACGTCCGGCTCAGTGGTGGTGTTAAGGCCTTGCTGGAATATGCCAACCGGATTCATGCGATGGGCCATGAAGTGCAAATTATCCTTCCCGCTCAACAATACAAGTGGTACCGACTGGATAAAAAGTTAAGTGCGCTGGGAAAGAATGCGACTTTTTTAAATGCCGAATCCGTCGACTGGTTCGACAATAAAATCCCGATCACCCTCCTTCCGAGCAATCAGGCGGCTTTTTTTCCCCCAGCTGATGCACTGATCGCCACGGCATGGCAAACTGCCGAGTTCGCCGCGAAGCTTCCAGAAGAAACGGGCAGGAAATTTTATTTTATCCAGCATTATGAAACCTTGTGGACCCGTGAAAAGGAAAGAGCCGAAAAAACCTATCGTCTCCCTTTTCAAAAAGTCGTTATTTCTCACTGGCTCAAGGAAATATTGCAGAAAAACTATCAACAGGACGCAGACGTACTCGTGACCCCGGTCGACAGAAACCTGTTTTCTTGTGATGACAAAGGCTGGAACACCCCGCCTAGAATATGTCTGCTTCATCATGATTACGACTGGAAAGGGTATAAAGAAGGAATCGCCGCAATTAAAAAGGTACGGGCGGAAAATAGAAAGATGGATTTGGTGGTTTTTGGAGAAAAGTTGAAAGATCCTCACCCTTTATTCCAGGAAGCGGGGTTCGAGTTTGAATACCATTACCGACCCACCGGAAACCAGGTCGCCCGAATTTTTTCTTCTTGCGACATCTATCTCTGCCCAAGCTGGCATGAAGGATTGGGAATGCCAGCTATGGAGGCCATGGCCTGCAGATGCGCTCTTGTCACGACGGACACCGGCGGTTCCAGAGATTATGCCTTTGACAAAAAAACCGCACTTGTGTCGGCGCCTAAAGATGTCCAAGGGCTGGTGGATAATTTAATCACTATCCTTGACGACCCAAACTTGATGAAGCGGCTTTCTGAAAATGGACACAGAACGATCCAGAAATTCGACTGGGAAAAAAATTGCGGGCAATTGATGGACTTGTTAAAAACCAATTAAGTATTCTTTTGGTAAATCTAAAAAGCGATTTCAAGCAATGCTGTGATGAAAAAAGTTTCCGCCATCATTGTCAACTGGAATGGGAAAAATGAAACCGCGGACTGTATTCAGTCGCTGTTGGATCAGAGTTATTCGAATCTCGAAATCATCGTAAGCGACAACGGATCGACCGACGGGTCTATTGAAATTCTACAAAAACAGTTTTCCTCATCGATCCGTCTGTTGCAAAATGGCAGTAATCTCGGGTTTGGCGCGGCAGTCAACCGCGGCCTGGAAGCGGCCAGAGGAGACTATCTCATCTTTTTAAACAACGATCTTGTGCTTGCGCCTGACAGCATCGTTGAACTGGTGCAGCTTCTACAATCCAATGATGACATGGGTGCGGCTGTTCCCAAAATCCTTTACTATGAAAAGCGGGAAATCATTAATTCATTCGGGGTTCTGATTCATTTCACCGGAATCGCCTGCCCCAATAAAATTGATCAAGCAGACGATCTGAATCTGAACCTTATAGAAACTGCTTGTGGCGGCATCTTCATGTTACCGCGTAAGGTCTACGAAACTACCGGCGGGTTCGACGAAGATCTTTTTCTTTACCACGAAGACCACGATCTATCCTGGCGCATACGGCTTAACGGTTGGAAGATAATAGCAACTCCAAAAGCGGTTCTTTATCACCATTACAAGTTTAACAAAGGCATCAAAAAATTTTACTATTCCGAAAAAAACCGGCTGCACATTCTGCTGAAAAATCTTGAATGGAAAACGCTTGGCCTGATTTTACCCGCCCTGTTGCTTATCGAATTTGCCCAATGGATCCATGCGATTCTGCATGGCTGGCTGCATTTGAAAGCAAAAAGTTATTTAGAGTTGTTTGCGCTTCTTCCTCGAATTCTTCAAAAAAGAGAAAAGATCCAGGACGCCCGAAAAATTCCTGATAGAGATATCATCCGGCTTTATAAAGGTAAACTGGCCATTGCCGGAATGAATGATTCATTGATTGAAAATTTCCTGAGTCCAATTCTTGACACCTACTGGAGCTGGATTCGAGGCTGGATATAAAACAAAACCCGACTTAGGAATTATGCTTTTATATTGACATCTGAGCTCATATCTGCAATTTTTTGTTTATCATTCAATCACTCGATCCAAGAAGGAGAAAAGATGGCTTACGAGAATTCACCCCATGTTGTCGATGAAACGGAAGGGGTAAAATATTACTGTACCTGCGGCGAGTCCGCCAATAAGCCGTATTGTGACGGTTCACATGAAACCAAAGGAACGGGGAAATCTCCCAAGGAATATGTCATGACAGAAGCCAAACGGGTGGCGATCTGCGACTGCGGCCATACTGGAAATTCTCCGTTCTGCGACGGATCTCACTCGAAGTTATAAATATCCCTTTGGGTCCACTTTTACAGCCGCAAAACCTCCACGCAACTATTTATTGATGGCTGGTTAAACTGCGTTTCACTTTTCTATGGAATCAACGAAATTAAATCGAAAGGCATTAAAATTAATTCATAACCTTAAAAGCCTTTTGTTTTTACTTTCCTACTATGGATTTGAAGTTCCCTGGAAAGCCTATAATAAATATATTCGAAAACGCAGTATCAAAGCCTTAAATATTAAATACCCGATCATTGATTCAATCCGGTTTAACGGTGTCGAATTTTTAATTTATTTTGAAAGCAAGGGGATCATTGAAGAATTAATCCTCAAAGAAGGCTCTTATGAGGGAGATCTATTAAATATTGCCGATCATTTTATAAAAGAGAAAACCATCATCATCGATGTGGGGGCAAATATTGGTTTTGAGAGTCTGTATTTTGCCAGAAAATACCCGACCAATCTGGTCTACAGCTATGAACCCACAGGTATCGCTTATGAATGCTTGAGAAATTCCAAAGATATCAACAGCCTAAATAACTTAAAGGTTTTCAAACTGGGGGTTGGGGAGAAAAGTGGAAGTGTGGAAATTCATTCTGCAACAAAGGAAACCTACAACAAAGGCCTGGCTTCGATTGATTCCAATTACGATCTGGACAATACATTTGTAAAGGAAACCATCGACATCATAACGCTGGACGAACACGTTAAGGAAAACATGCGGGTCTCCCTCATAAAAATTGACGTCCAGGGCTATGAAACCAAGGTTCTGGAAGGTGCGACCTCCTTGATTGCAAGAGACCAACCCGTAATTATCTATGAACATTTTGAAAGTTATTATTCCAACCCGAAGGAACTGAGAAATAAAGTAGAGGAGCTTCTCATGCCCTTCGGTTACGAGCTTTATCTTATCCGTTCAAAAAATGATTTCCGTCCTCATAGGTTCCTGGAACAATTAAATCTCAATTCCAAAAAAGAAATTAATGGAGATATCGTTGCTTTGCCCATTCATTCCTTAAAAGAGAGTTAAAAGCTCTATCTTCATTCCTTTATTTTTCTTTCCTCAACTCTGTATACACTTCCCATTCTTTATAAGGCAGAACTTTAAGAATTCTCTCTCCCTTCCTTTGCTTCCGGTTGATTATTTTTTCCAAGGTTTTGTCAAACCAATTCACTTTGTACCAACGCCGAAATATCTGCATCCTGGATTGAAGCAACTCAAAATGAAAATTGTAATAATAGGAACCGGGGCTCTTTTTGTCGAATTGAGAGAAAGTTTCAAACGTGAAAAATCGGACATGGGTGCTGTCTCCAAATGCTATAGGACTGAAGCAGTGGGGTACCCAAATTTTCAGAATACCTCCCGGCTTGAGAACTCTGTAGATTTCTCCCATGATGCCTTTCAAGTCCGGAACATGTTCAAGCACGTGAATGCAAAAAATCGCATCCACCGAACCGCTCTTAAATGGCAGGCACCGGGTGATATCGCAAACTAGATTTACCCCAGGCAGAGGCGTTATATCGACACCAACATAGTCGGAAGAATCATAATCCTCTCCGACATACCGTTTATAGCGATCGATTTTATTTTGATCGAGTTTTCCACCACCCACATCCAAACGAATTTTTTTTCCATCCAATTCGGGTCGAATATCCATTTTCACTTTAAGTAAAATTCATTTTCCGTTGTCAAATTATGCGAACACGGATCACTTCCTGGTATACCTTTGTCATATGATTCAGGTTTCTCTCCTGAGTAAATTTTTCGGCCAGACGCCGAGCCATTTCTCCCATTCTTTCCCGAACTGAGGAATCCATCAAATAGTTGATATGCTCTGCGATTTCTTTAGGATCGCCGGGGTTTTTCAAAACCATTCCGTTTTTCCCAGCTTCAATGATTTCCCCGGCGCCACTGTGGCCGCTTGCAACGACGGGCAACCCAGATGCCAGCGCCTCAATGTTGGCGTTTCCAAACGGCTCATAAATAGATGGCAGCACGAAAATATCTGCGGCGGCATAATATTTTTCAAGATCATTGACAGGTTCCAGACAATTTATTTTTTCCCGTTTTTCCTGTGAGGCAAAACTCAGATAGCGGTCCCAGTTTCCTTTACCAATCAACAAAAGGCGCCAATCGTCCGACGATAAAAATTTTAGAGATTGAATTAAAAACTTCAGTCCTTTTCGCTCAAATCCAGACCCAACAAACAGGACCAAAACCTCATTCTCCGGAATATTGAGTTCTTTGCGCACTGTCACGCGATAACGCTTTTTATTGTCCGGATGAAACCGTTTCAAAGATATCCCATTGTAAACCACCGCTATTTTATCGTCGGCAACGCGGTAATGTTTCTGGATATCCTTTTTAACCATTTCGGAGATGGCTACAATTTTTTTACACGCTCCGGTTTCAAACAACTTCTTTTCCATGAAAAGAATCAGTCCGTGAAAAGGATTAAACGGGAGAAAAAGTTTTTTAAGCGGTGAAAGAAATTTTTTACGTTGTTCCAGCCATTCTCTATGACAGCCGTCTCCGGCCCGGTAGATGTCCTGAAAAAATATTCGCTCGTGACTTTGAATGATATCAAAGCTTTGCTTTCGCACTTCTCGAACGGCAAACCATGAAAAAGACAAAGAACGAAGGAAAGAATTAAATTTCCAGGCAGGCACCGGATGCACCTGCAGTTTGGGATGATCTCCTCTATCCCATTGATGGGCAAATATATGGACCTCGTGCCCCTCGTCAGCAAGCTGATGCGTGTACTGATCCACAAATCCTTCGGCGCCGCCATAGTTCACATATTTATATCGGATGACTGCAATCTTCATCGGAGGGTCCATTTAATCCACACCACAAACTGTTTATTTCAAGGATGCGTCCAGCACGTCATAGTATACTTCAAGGGTCTGGTCCATTTTTCGGTCCCAGGTCAATTCTTTACGGCAATAGTCATAGGCATTTTCAGCCATCTCCCTGGCCCAACCCGGGTTTTGTAATATCTTCACAATCCCGTCCGCCAGACTTTTTCCGCTTTTAATTTCTGCCAGCACTCCCCGTTCCCCATCTCGGAATAACTCGGCAATGGAACCTCCACGGGTAGCCACGACAGGCGTTTTCATCGCAAAGGCCTGAGGGATCACCTGAGACGTTCCTTCTCCTGCGTAAGATGCCAGAACCATGACATTCATCGCCGCTATGATTTCGGGAACGTCCTCCCGATGCCCCATGACCGTGACCGCACCCTGCATTTCAGGCGCTCGCGATCTTTCCTTGATTTCTTCATAGCCCGGCCCTGCTCCCACAATGACAAATCGTGCCTCGGGAAATTTCTCCAAAACAAGGGGAACTGCTTCTAAAAAATAATTATGCCCTTTCCAACCGCGAATCACCCCGACTTTACCAATCAGCGGTTGATCCAGTTTTAAACCCAACTCGGTGCGGATTTTTTCTCCCGAAACATTCAAATGAAATCGGCGCATATCGACTCCGGCGGGAATGGACACCACCTGCTCTGGCGTCACCCCTTTGAGTTGGATCATGAGCTCACGGATGGTTTCGCCGCTGGTGAGAATTCTCTTTGGAAATCGGGCGTACAGCCAGTTATTCGGGAAATGATTTTTTACCGGAATGGAAACGTGCCGACTGCGAACGATGGGAATATGGAGGCATTTGCCAATGAAAGACACCAGCCAACTGTCTATAGAACTGTGGGTGTGTAAAACATCCGGTTTGCTGTTTTTTATCAGCCGACACAAAATCCTGAAAGCCCCAGGGCTTAGGGGTCGCGGCATGGATACGGAAAAAAATTTAAACTGCGGGTGCTCAATAGACTGGCAACGTTTTTCCAGAGGACTTCCCGGTTGGCAGACGACGGTGACACGGTGTCCCCGGTCCAGAAGCATCCGGGTCTCCTGAATCACTCTTATTTCCTGCCCGCCCCAGCCAATTGCCGCTTCAGAATGCAAAATATGGAGGGATTTCAAGGCAGGAACCCGTTATCAAGAATCGTAGATCGGTTGCAAGTGGACGGCGAATAATTTAACATATCCCCACAAAAGTGTCGATATCCACATGAAAGTAATTCCTTTTTTGTCCGCCATTTGCAGAAGCTGGAAAAAGGAACCCTCTTTTTCAAGCTATTCTTATATGTCCCATCCAGTGACCGAACATTTCGATCTCATTCCCTGTGAAAATTGCGGATCAACTGAGTTTTCCACTCTCTGTGAGTGGAATAATTTGTCCCAGGTGGTCCAATGTGGTCGCTGTGAGTTGCAGTTTGTCAACCCGATACCCAACAAAGAATACCTGGCCCAATTGTATTTGCAAGACGGCCAGAAAAACCACTATTACCGCGATTATATCCTGGAACGAACGAACAGAAGAAGTTCGTATAACAAACAATACCACCGCCGTTTGAAGCTGATCGAAAAATATTCAAGCAAAAAAGGCCGGTTGCTGGACATCGGTTGCGGAGGAGGTTTTTTCCTAAAGGCCGCCCAGGAGCGTGGTTGGGATCCTCATGGGATAGACATCGTTCCCGATTTTGTCAAATTTGCTCGCAATGAATTGCAATTAAAAAACATCCATTGCGGTTCCCTGGAAGAGTCCCAATATGAAGACCGCTTTTTCGATGTCATTGTCCTTTGGGATTTAATCGAGCATCTACCTCATCCGGCGAGTTTCTTAAAAACCATCAATCAAATCATGCGTCCAGACGGGCTCCTGGTGATCTGGACCCCCAACGCCAAGAATGCCGCCTGGTTAAAAGAAAACTGGTATGGCTACAAACCATTGCAGCACCTGTATTTTTTTTCGCCCGCAACATTGAATAAAATTCTACAATCGACTGGATTTTACCCTGTTTACAAGAATACCAACCGGGCGAAGAAAGGATTTTTCACCTCTCCACAAAATGCTCCTTATAAAAAACCTGAAAAACCTCTAAATAGAATGGAAAAATTGGTTTGGGGATTAAAAAGGGATTTTAGAAACCTCCTCAATCCGATTAATTATATCAGTCCTCTATTGGATTTTTCCGGTTACGGGTTCAATCTGTATGTCATCGCAAAAAAAACCGCCAAAGACACCGAGCCAGCCCGGGAAGTTTCTTCTCTATGAAGAACATACTGGTCATCAGCACAACTGGAATGGGTGACAGTTTATGGGGCACCCCGGCGCTGAGGGCTTTAAAAAAAACATTCCCAGATATGGAATTGCACCTCCTTGTGAATACCCGCTGGGAAAATCTTTTCGCGGGGAATCCACATATAGACAGGATAATCAGGTATTCCCCGAAATGGTACCAGCAACCGCTGACCGGTTTAAAGTTATTACGCACCAGATATGACCACGTGCTCCTTTTCCATGCCAACAAAGACATCACCCGGCTGTTACCCTGGTTAAGATTCGGATCCTTTTTAGCACATCAAACCTCTTCCTGGATTCCTGAAAAAAACCGGGTTGTGATCGAGGGAGTTGTTCATGGAATCCAGAGACGATTGGTTTTAATTTCAAAAATTGGGGCTCATCCGGACGGCGGACAAATGGAAATATTTTTCAATGACAAGGAACGCCAGAATGCCAACACGTTCATGAAAAAAAAATCGTTGTCGCCCCAGAGTTATATTTACATCAACATCGGAGCTTCCGGTCCTCATCGGCGATGGCCGGAAGATCGTTTCCTGGCTTTGGCAGAACAAATCCTGCAACAAACGGACTTTAAAATGATTCTCGGAGGGGGGCCGGAAGAAAAAGAAAAAATTCAAGCCATGAGGGAAGAACTGGGCACAGACCGATGCAGCCATTCCCTCGGAATTCCGTTAAAGCTTGACAGTTACCTTATCGGTCAGGCAAAGTTGCTCATCACCTGCGACACCGGACCCATGCATATTGGGTTCGCATTGAAGGTTCCTGCCGTGTCCCTGTTTGGCCCTTACGACCCGCGCGGAACCGGACCGTTTGACCTTGAAAAGGGTCGCTGCTACATGGTCCATCCATCAGGACAACAGGAATTTTCCGCAGACGCGGATTATCAAACGGGGGATTTAAAAAACATCCACGTTTCAATGGTATGGGAAAAAGTACAAGAAGCGTTAAATGCATGAATGGTCCAACGCCCTCAGGAAATGTCTTAAATCTTCGCCCCCAAATTATCGGCAAGAATTTGATCGACTCCCTGGAGCACATCTTCAACCGTAATGATAACCTTACATTCTGCGTCTCCTCCGTAGCATTCCTTTTTACGGGTCTTATGATTGCAGGGGCTGCACTCCACCTGTTTATAAACGACTACATCCTGCGCTCCCAGGGGTCTCCAAACCCGCGGATGAACCGAACCGAATAAAGCAATAACAGGAGTTCCCAAAACCGAGGAAAGGTGCATGTAGCCGCCGTTATGGCAAACGGCAAATTCTGCGCCTTCCGTGATGACGGCCAACTCCTGGAGTTCCGCCAAGATAAATGTGAAGGGAGTGTTGTCGATTCTTTCGATGACCGCCTGAGCCTGATCCTCTTCCCCGGGACCGCAAGTGATCACGATTTTAAGCCCGTAACGGGAAAACAATATATCCGCCAAACGGGCAAACTTTTCATATTGCCACTGGTTGTAAATTTTCCGCGTTCCCGGATGGATGATGCAGTAAGGATCTTCGGGACGAATCCCCTTTTCATCGAGAAGACGCCGGGCGTTCTTTCGGCTGTTTTCTGACAGATAAACAGCAGGAGCGATCCGGTCAAAGGAAGCTCCCAGTTTTTTAATCAAAGCCACCTGATAATCCAGCGGAAACTTTGGATTGAGATCACTGAATTCCAATTTCACATTGTATAAAAAAGCCCGCTTTGCATGCTTGTGGCCAACTCGAAACGGAGCCCGTGTCAAAAAACACATGATCGCCCCGCGGGTTCCCTCATGCATGTCGATCGCCATATCATAATTATTGAAATATAGTTTCCAATAAAACCGCATCTGCTCCCAGGTGGAGCCTTTTTGAAAACAAAGGACCTCATCCACATCCGGGTGGTTTCGCACAATATCGTAGGAAGGCCGTTCGACCAGGACCGTCAAATGCGAATCCGGGAAACACTGCTTCAGGGGCGTGTAAACGGAAGTGTTGTATATCACATCTCCGATGGACCTGAGTTTTATCAGCAGGATTCTCGGCTTTTGAGGAAGCTGTTCTTTGTTAAAAGAGATCACGAGTTTCCTTTTTTGGGTATCAATTCCTGCAACAAATCTAACAACTGGTTTTCCATAACTTTAATATCATAGTGAGCAATGCACCGCTCCCTGGCTTTTTTCCCTTTTGCCCGAGCTTCTTCAGGATGGTTGAAAAGGTGTTCAATCGACTCCGCCAACTGCTCAACATTTCCCGGCTCTACCAGGTAGCCACAATCGCCCAGCACCTCCGGGATATCGGAAACCCGGGTGGAAACAATGGGTTTTGCCATCGCCATCGCATCAAAAATTTTTGCCGGCATTTGGCCCACGCTGTCGCTGGTTTTCCGTTGAGGAATGACCACCACATCGCCGGCGGCAAGATGTTCGGGAAGTTCCTGAAAAGGAATCATCGGTAAGATGAGGAGCCCCTCAGACCTCCGCTCATTCGATTTTTCAAAATTTTCATCGGCGCCGATGATGACCAGACACAAATCGGGATCGTTGATCCTTTTCACCGCGGCCATTAAGTCCTCCAGCCCTTTATGGGTTCTCGGAGTCCCGAGAAACATCACCACCTTTTTATTCCGGATACCCAGTTTTTCCTTGGCACGGTCAGAGTCGAATCGCTCCGGATCCAGAAAACCGGTGTCACGACAATGATACACCAGGGTCCCGGAAAAGCGATTTTTAAGAAACCCATTGCTCACCGTAATCGCATCCGCAAAACTCACCAACTTTTCCATGAGCCACGTGTAGGGCAATCCATTGGGGTTTGAAAAATTTAAAAACCGTCCCACCTTGCCCCAAAAATGAGCGCGATAGAAAAACCCTAATTCCCAATCATCAATATCGACCAGTAAAGGTTTTCCCGAAGTCCATTTTTTTAGCAATCCCACACCAAAGCTGGTTGGCCGCGGTTTGCTCGCAAACACCACATCCCCGTCGATCGCCCGCATCATTTGGCGAAGGGTCGGGAGAAAAGCGGGATAGCGTTTCCAGGGAAAGGATTTTATCGGAATGTCCAGGTTCTGCAGAGGAAACCAGATCTTGCCCTGCTTTGCGGGGCCAATGATCTCCACCTGATGGTGGCGGGCCAAAGCCCGCGCCAAAAGCGCCGCACGCCCCAGGGAGTTATTTGAAAGGTCGAAACATAAAAAGGATATCTTCACGAAGATCCGTTGGATGTCTGGTTGATTTCCAACCGGCGGGGAAAAATGTTGACCCTACGGATATCCGTGAACAACGGCCAACCGGCAGTCGGAGTGAGAACCAGGGTTTGATCCAAAACCAGCCGGTAAAAAATCTCGCGCGCCGCCAACGGCCCAACGGTCACCGTTTCCACCTCACCACGAATACTCTTTTCCGGTTCAAACAAAAGTTTGACGCTGGCGTTTCCGTCAACCCTCCCCCAGGGTGCAGGAAGCTGATATTGAGCGGTCAAACGCAAACGGCCGTTCTCTCCTTCCAGACGGGCCTGCCCTTTTCCTTTCATTTCCTTCAATGCCAATTGCTCCAGAGGCTCAAACCGGATCGTTGCCCTGGGAAACAGGCGCCCGATTTCAAACAGGATCAACTTGTCATATAAAAACAATTCGCGCAGATTGATTTGCACCTCGTGAAAGGTCAACTGCAGATCATCCAAACGAATTTTATTCGATACCGCGGAATCGGCGGTCACGGTGATATTTTTATAACGTCCCAGCAATAAATCCTCCGGGTTGTCTGTGGGAGTGATGCTGACCCTGGGGTTTTCCATCTGCTTGATCCCGTAGATCGGGTAATGCGGAAGGGATTCGAGAAGTTTTTTCCCCACCTGCCGAAGATCGACAGCGTCTTCCATATCCGTTGCCGGGGAGACATCTCTCTTAAAGACCAGCCCTCTTGCTCCGTTGGGCAGAGGATAGGTTTTAAATAGAGAAAAGGTTTTATTGAGCGAGGGGTCATCGAACAGACGGTCCCTTTTAGGGTTGATCTGCCGGACTCCCGATTCCCCTTCCTGACTGCTGTCCTTGGTAATGAAAAAATCCGTCAACTCACCCTGGTTGCGCTTCACACTCTTCACAATGACCGGCAATCCCCGGATCATGGCGGCGTCGCGAAAGGCGCCCCGGTGAAACCAGGGGTGATTGGTGAGGGTGCGCACGGTGACCATTTTCCCTGGAGGAGGGTTGGACTCTTCTACGATATCGTCAAGAATGGAATTGATATGCCATTCTTCTTTAACCGGAAGTTCTTTGAACCCGAAGGTCGGGCCTCCCAACCCGGGGGTCTGCATATTTCCCGGAAGAAACCCTGCATAAACATAAGTGAACAAGCTGACAGCCACAACGAGGCTAACGGCCCATTTGCGAAATTTATCACTGGCAATCTGGACGACACAAAGCGCTGATATCACTGCGATCGCCGGCAGGCAGGGCATCGTGTACCGCACTCCCTTGTTGTTGATAAACGTAAATACCAGAAAAGGCAAAACGATCCATCCAAATAAAAGCCAGTTAAAATTTTTTCGTTTTGACAGAAAAATAATGAACCCAACCACAAATAAAAGCAGTAGAGGCAGTCCCATTTGGCGGCCGGAAGCTTCCAGATAATAGCCCCAAATGGGAAGGTTCCATTCCATGTGCCCTTTTAGCACGATGTCGGGAAGGCCGAACTTGGCAATCCCCCGCCCCATTTTCGCGAGGTTGTGGGCGTACCAGGGAAAACAAACCAATAGAGAAACAAAGGTGAGGGTTAAAATATTGATAATTTTTTTTGGAGAAATATGAACCGCTGGGAAATACTTTACCAAAGCGAATATTAACGCAAACTCCAATAGCAGGATGCCTTCCTGCCCCTTGTGAAGGATGAAGACCAGCAAAGGAAGGATCATGAGGGCAAAAATCATTCCCAGAAAATACGCCGTTTTGCTAAAAATTTTAGCCGGTCGGTCACCCTCCGTTCGATACAAACCGATAATCAGGGCTGGCAGCAGATAGAACAAAAATGTCCACTTGAACATCAAACCCACGGCAAATGAACAGCTGAATAAAAATGAAAATTTGCGGTCTTCAAAATTGTTCGAGCGCAGAAACAGGTAATAGGAAAGCGCGACCGATGCCGTGAGTGCGGTTCCTATCGACATTTGCCGGGAAATATAAGCCAGAAAAGGATAACAGGACATCAGAAAAGCCGCCAACAGCCCCGTATTGCGATCGTACAATCTTTGACCGATTCCATACGTCGAAAGAATAGCAACCGCCAAATAAAAAGAATTGACCAGCACCGCGTTATCGGTCGAAAATCCCATCCCGGCAAAAACCGGCAACAGCGAAAGATGATAAAACGGCGGATAAAAGGATTCGACACTCAACAGGTCCAGCCACATCCTCTCCGACCCCGAGGTGAAAGCGTCCCAATACCAAAAAGCAATGCGCAGATGGGCGGCGGGATCCCAGGACGGCGGGCGGGTGTCCAGAAGGACCCAGATTTGATTGCATCCCAACGTCCAAAGAATAAACGCCAGAAGAATAAAATAATGCGATGGAAAACCTGAAGACCCCCTATCCTGTGGCAAGGATTCGTGCGCGGCGTTGAAATGCGGCCTGTTTTCATCTAAAATTTCGGTGGGTGTCGAGCGATCCATAATAATGATTGTTTTTATCTCTCTCTTATAAAATAAGATGGGAAAGAGCTTTCCCTTTGACCACAGGGGAAGGAACCCTCATGAAAAGGGTTTTAATTGCATTTCTCGATCCGGTTGAAAAGGATTATAATTCACATGCCTTTATTTTTCATCTTAAAACCTTTTGCGCAAGCCCAATCATTAGATCGCTTTTAAGGTCACCCAATCTTCTGAGATAAATCGATTCCCAACTTTCCCATGCGATCCCTTCCATTTTCATTGACAGCAAAATTTAAGGAATATTCTTTTCTGGTGTTACTGACGGCATTCTGCTTCTTCTGTTTTTCCTATCAATTGGGAGAAGTTCCGCCTTACCACACCGACGAAAATTTTTACGTTTTATCCGCAAAAAACATGTTGCAGTCCGGGGATTACCTGACACCCGTGTTTCACGAAAAAAAACGATTTGCCAAACCCATTTTGTTTTACTGGCAAGTGGCCCTGTCCTACAAAGTTTTCGGGATCAGCCTGGTCTCCGCCCGCCTTTGGTCCGTGGTGCTGGGAACGTCATCCGCGGTGCTGGTGTTTTTTTTAGGACGGCGCTTGTTTTCGTCTCAAGCCGCCATGCTGGGCGCTTTGATTCTTCCTTCGATTTACCTGCATTTTCAAATTTCCCGTTGGGCCACAACGGACATGACGTTGAGTTTTTTCATCCTTTGCGCGTTTTACTTTTTCATCAAAGGATTCCAGGAGGAAAGCCATCGAACGCGAAATTATGTCCTGTTTTACCTTTCAATGGCGATGGGATTTCTCACCAAAGGTCCACCGGCGATCCTCATCCCGGCTTTAACGATCGCGACTTTTCTTTTCATTCGCGGAGATTGGAAAAGAATCGTCGAAATGCGATTGCCCGCCGGTCTCCTGATCCTTATGGCGGTGGATATTCCGTGGTTTGCCGCAATGTATGTTTTGCATGGCGAGGAATTTACAAATCACCTGCTGGGTGCCGAACTGCGCGACCGTATTGTGCACGAAACCCCTTTCAGTTTCTATTACCTGGGAGTTCTGATTCGTTATTACCTGCCCTGGTCTTTGTTTCTGGTTTTTTCAATTGCAACACTGACCGCCAACTTCAAAACCCGGATTTTGAATTTTTTCGATAAAGAAAATTACGCCTTATTATTCTGTTTTCTCTGGATTTTTATTCCTATCCTGCTTTTCACGGCCTTTCGAATCGAACACAGCCGTTATCTTCTTCCCACCTCACCGGCCATGGCTTTGATCTTGGGTCATTATTTCACCAGGCTCGCAATATCCGACCGGGGGTTTAAAAGACCTGTGTTTAAGATCCCCTTTTACCTGACTCTCTTTATTTTTTTCCTGTTGACCCTCGCCGTTGCCGCCGGGGTCATCCTCATGCAATCCGACACCAGCGTCCCTTTTCGCATCATGTTTCTTCCTTTATTTCTTGCCGCCGGTCCGTCGATCATGATTCTAATGTTCATTGCGCGGCGGCGAATCGCCTTGATCGTTACCCTGGCGGCATTCCAGACGCTCAGCCTTTCTTTCATTCATGGCGACGCCATTCCTTTTTTCAACCGCTATCCCATGAAGAAATTTGCTCAGGAAATCATCCAAACAAGAACCGGCAATGAAATCGTCGGGGTCTTCCAACTGGGCAGCCATCAGGCCCGGGTTGGGGTGCTCACCGGGCAAACGGCGAAATTCATTTTCCTACCCGAGTGGGTGCGAGACTTTGTAAATGATAATGAAAAGTTTTATCTGATCATGAAGGAATCGGAATGGAAAGAGAAATTCAATGACCTCGACCTTGTATTGCGATCGTCAGACACCATCTGGAAAAAAAGGCGGATCGACAAGGATTTTCTCAGGAAGTTATGGCACGAAGGGCTTCACTTGAACCCGTCAGATCATCTCGAAACCATCGTTTTGTTGACTCCCCGATAACCAGGGTTCATCGAATCAGCGGCACGTTCATTCCGGAAAAATCATAGCGGATATTTTTCGCATTGCTGGCGGAAGTAAAATAGGCATACCGGCGGGTGGCGTGAATCAAATAAAATTGACCGGGATGATCCCCCTCAAGATTGTTAAACTCGTGGATCGAAGTCAGCCAGGTCGACTGCGGCTGGATTTCCATGCGGCTCAATAGTTTCAGAGGGTCCACAACCGGGTCGTCCATGTAGCGGTCCGAGTAAAACAAAAAAGCGTTTCTAGGATTATGAATGGAAAGTCGGTAGTTTCCGAGTTTTTGATCCGCAGGAGCGTTTAAATTCACCACCGCCGCCAGTTGCCGGACATCCACGCTGTTCGGCGATAAGGTGACCTTCACCTGAAAAGGAGTGGCGTTTACAAATAAAACCGTGGCCATAACAATTCCAACCATATAAGGCAGTGATTTTTCTTTGATTTTTTCATTCATCCAATCCGACACGGTTTTAGCCGTCACAATCGCCAGCGCAGGAAATATCATGAAGAGATAGCGAAGCGTCTGGTTCCTGCTGGTGCTCATCACCAGGAAAATAAATACGATCCAGATAAAGATCAGTTGAAAGCGGATATCTTTTTCCAGAAAACCCCGCCTGCCAAACTGAAACAGGCCGATAAGTGCAATGGGAAGCCAGGGCCAGTAATTTTTAAGAAAATCGCGGGCGTATCCCAGGAAATCAAAAAAGGAGCCGCCTTCACCAAAACCGCGGTTGAATATCAATAAGCCAAAGTGCGTGTCCAGAAAAGATCGGTCAAAGATAAACCAGTTGGTGAGATGCCAGCTAAAACCCAGCAGCAAAGCCAAAGCCGTTGCAGACAAAAAATAGCCGCCGAACATCTCCTTCCAGCGTCCGGCCAGAACCAGCGTGACCACTGCGATGGCCAGAGGAAAACCGCCAAGAACGCTTTTGGTCAGAATGGCCAGAGCGGACATGAATCCAAACAAGAGATAATACCTTTTATTTTCCCATCCCCGGACGAAAAAATACATCGCCCCGGTCACGCAAAAAGCCAGTGCGATATCGACCATCGCACGGCGTGAGGAATCGACAAACATTCCCGGGAAAAGCAACACAAATGCGGAAAAAAAGGCGATCCACTGGTTCTGGAATAAACGCAGACATAATAAATAAGTAAAAAGAATGGCCGTCATTCCGAACACAGCAGTGAAAAAAACCGCCGCGTATCCCGACACCCCAAAAATTTTAAAAGCCAGGGACATCATCCAGAACGGAAAGGGCGGGTTGGCAAAATCCGGAAGCCCGTTGAATGTCACCACCCACAGATTGCCGGAGGCAATCATCTCCTTGGCCTTTTGGGCGTAATAGGTGTCGTCAAAATTGGGCAAGCCCATTTCCAGTTGACGGCCCCAAAAAATCAATGCCGACGAATAAAGCAGAAATACGATTTGAAACGTTTTATTTTTTAATAAAGAGGCCAAAGGTTTCTCTTGTTCAGGAAGCCTAAAAAGTCAGGAAGGAAAATTCTAGAGATAGATATTCAAGCGTTGTTTGTCTTCTTCGCGTTGATCCGTTAAAAAAAGGAAGCCGAAAGTTTCCAGACGCCAGACCAGAACGTCCAAGCCTTTCAACATGTACAACCAGTAGAAAGCGGCTCCGACAAGGGATTTGCGATTCATCCCGCTCCGGCAAAAAATAAAATCTTTCAATTGCTCGCGGGAATGTCGAATGAGCTGCCAATTTCCCCGTTCTTTGAATATTTCAATCAGTTTGAATAAATTGATGAGCCTGTTTACCATGGAAAGTTTCGCATATGAAAATCTTCAGGAAAAGGATGATTCGTCCCTTAAAATCAGCTAAATTAAGGGCCCGAACGGCTTATAATATAACATTCGCCAGAAAGAAGCAAAGAAGCGGCGCAAAATCATCACCAACGCCTTGGCCTCGAAAGGATTAATGACGGAACGATGAATGCAAACGAACTTTACGAAACAGCCAGCAAACAAATTCAACCGGATTCCGATCTGGTCCATTGGCACATGGAATTTTTACAGAAAATGGTGGGCATCGACAGCAGAAGTTTCAACGTCAACGAATTTGAAGGAGACCGGACCACGCCCACCGATATGAAAGAAATTCTCGCCTGCGCCGAAGACTATTTACGTCAGATCGGATTCAACTGGATCAAAATCAACCAGCCGCCTTCCCAATGCAAGGATGCAACCCCGATTTTACTGGCCGAGCTACCGGTATCAGAAGATAAGCCGACCATTCTTTTTTACGCTCATTTGGACAAGCAGCCCTATATGGATGACGGCCGGTTCCAGAAATGGGAAGGCGTTCCCCCCACCGAATTGCGTTGGAACGAAAACCGGACGCGGGCATATGGACGAGGCGCGGCAGACGATCTCAGCGGGGTGGTGTCCATCGGAATGTCGGTCGATGCGCTGTTAAAGTCCACGCAGGATGCCCTCCCTTGCAACATCAAGGTGATTTACGAAACCGAAGAGGAGTGCGGGTCCCATTCTCTAGCCGAACAGATCCGGCAGAATCAGGATTTTTTCTCAAACGTCGATTGCGTGATCATCACCGATGTCGTCAACCCCGCCACCGGCATCCCGGGGCTGACCACCTCGCTGCGCGGGATCATCCAGCTGGAAGCCACGCTCACAGCAAAAGACCGACCAAACGGCATGGATGAACAAACCGCGCTGTACAAACTTTTGACAACCCTGATTAACGATGACCATTCTCTGGCGGTAAAAAAAATCGCCCGTTCCGACATTCCGGAAACAGAGGACGAAATAGAAGGCTACGCGAACGTTCCAACTTCCGTAAAGATGCTGAGAGATGCCGCCGGCTTGTTGCCGGAAACCAAACTGACCGTTCCGGATAAGAAGGAAGCCCTCATTCTGGCGCAATTGCGAAAATCCTATGTCAACGTCCGGCCCGGCCACCGTATCGCAGGCTCCATTATCTTCGGTGCGGCAGGGGCTCGGCTGACCTTCCATTCCTGCGAAGATGCCAGGGAACTGAAAACCACCCTGGAGCGATGGTTGCCGCAATGGAACCCGTTCAATCTAAAAATAGTCCTCAAACAACTTGCATCAGAACCGGGCACCGCCGTCTTCGATCTCATCCTCATTTCGTCCACCAAAGACCCGCACTCAGGAATGCATGGCGGCCCGTTTCCCGTGCCCGAACTGCAGCTGGCCACCATGATCAACCAGCTCATAGACAACAACGGAACGCTCCACCCGGATATCGCCGCTTGTCTTGCGAAAGGCGAAAAAAACATGAACACTCAATCTCTATGGGTGGAGCATGACGGCGCCGCGCGGCTTTTTGAAAACCCGGCCGCCAAGGCGGTCATCGAAATCCGTTTGGCTGCAGGCAACCATGAGACCCAGGCGACAGAACACCTGAAAAGCCATCTCAAAGAAAACATCCCTGCCGGATTCGAGCTGAATTTAACAATCGACAAAGGCGCGTCCCCCTGGATGACCGAATGCAGTCACCCTGTGTTTCCGCTGATTTTAGAATCATTGGAAAAGGGATTTGGACAAAAAAGTTGCCTTTACGGTTGCGGAGGGTCCATTCCTTTTGTGGCAAAACTTCTGGATGCCCTGGGAGACGTTCAACCCCTTTGTCTGGGAGCCTACGACTCCGACTCCCGCATGCACGAGCCAGGAGAGAGTCTCTCCATGGTGGATCTGCTGGGATGTACCCGTTCGATTATTTATTTTGTCGCGCACGCGGCCCAGGCCTACTCTGCCACCGCCTCCCGGCCTTATCAGGACAACCCCTAGAACTCCCCCCGCATAAATTAGATTTTTCAATAACTTGCACATTTACAAAGAATTGCCCTATAATGATAATAACAGGAACATGGGTGCTATTCTCTTTTAGCGGTGGGCAAGTGAAGTCAGCGATTGATAAAGATCAAGCAGAGCAAGGATTTCGAAAAATCGACATCGGGTTTTTAAAGGCCGAATCCACGGAATTGTACGACGTTTTTTACAGAACCCAGGTCTTTGGAAGCCCAAAGTTTGTCAAATTCGCCAGCAATCATCCCTCCCACCACGAAAAAGTCCTCAAGGTCATCGCATCCGGAGAGAGCACCGAAGAATTTTACATTCACGAAGAAGATTTGATCAAATACCATCAGCAGGCGACCCAGTCCCTGCGCACTATGATTTCCAATCCGCAAATCCCCCTCAAGAAAAAAACCCAAAAAATCTACGACCTTTCCAAAGAAGTCATGAAAGAGTTTTTTAACAAGCATGCTTCAGAAAAAATTCTCAGGTCTTCAGAGGAAGTCATGAGCGTCATGGATCAATGCTTAACAGAAAACGGGGCGGGGTTTCATTCCATTTCCCTGATCACCAGCAAGGATTACTACACCTACACCCACAGCGTAAATGTCGGATTGTTCTGCATGACCTACGGAATCAAGACCAAAATGGGCCAAAACGACACGCGGAATCTTGGCCTTGGCGGAATGTTGCATGACGTTGGGAAGGTAAAAATCGACTCTGCCGTCATCAATAAAAACGGGAAACTGACCCCCGAGGAGTTTCGGGTCATTCAAGGCCATTCCATGCATGGCCGGGAAATATTGGAATCAATGCGGTGCTACGAAAGCAATGTCATCCGCATGGCGGGCGAGCATCACGAGAGGTTCAACGGCGGCGGATACCCCGATGGCCTGGTGGGTGAAGAAATAGCTTATTTCGCCCGAATCTGCAAGGTCATGGACGTTTACGACGCCTTGACCACCCGCAGAACCTATAAAAAAGCCTTGGCTCCGATTCAAGCCCTCACCATCATGAAAAAAGAAATGGAAGATGAGTTTGATCTCCAAATCCTCGATAACTTCGTCAAATTTATGGGCCCTGGTCTGTAGGCCCTTCCCCTTTACCCCATAACTTCCTACTTAAAAAGGTTGATGAGCTTTGTTTCTCATTGAACCCATCATTGATCCAGAGAATCGAGAAAACAAAAAAACCAACAATTACAATTAGTTGAAAGAATTTTGATCTTGCATTATACTTTTAAAGTAGAGAAGGAATTTTAAAAGGACGGAGAAAAGTGAAAACAGCGATGGATTCAGGAGATGGTAATTTTCGGCCCATCAATCTCAAGTTTCTTATGGGAGAAATCAAAGAAAGTTTCGACATTTTTTATAAAACCGAAGCCTTCGGTTCCACCAAATTTGTCAAATTCGCCAGTGCCAATCCTCAACATCAGGACAAAGTCAGAAAACTGATCGAGGAAAAAGAAGGCACTGAAGAATTTTACATTCAGGCGGATGATTTGATGAAATATTACAATCAAGCCACCGTCCAATTGAGAGAAATGATCTCCGACCCCGACCTGTCTCTCAAAGAAAAAACTCAAAAAATTTATGATGTTTCAAAGGAAATCATGAAGGATTTTTTTGATTTCAACGCTTCACCCAAGATTTTAGAATCATCCGAACAAGTGGTGGAAATGATGGACGAGTGTTTGTCCACCGCCGACGCGGATTTTCATGCCCTGTTCACGATCACCAGCAAAGATTATTACACCTACACCCACAGCGTGAACGTCGGGCTCTACTGTCTCGGCTATGGCGTCAAAACCAATATGGGGTCCGACGACATCCGGGATCTGGGCCTGGGCGGCATGCTCCACGATGTCGGGAAAAGCCACATAGACAATGCCATCATCAACAAAAATGGCAAGCTGACCGAGGAAGAATTTGAAACTGTCAAAAGTCATTCCCGGCTTGGCCAGGCAATGCTTACCAATATGAAGTGCTACGGAGCCAACGTGGTTTTAATGGCCGGCCAGCATCACGAAAAATATAGTGGGAACGGTTATCCCGGTGGCCTGGTGGGAGATGAAATCTCATATTACGCCCGCATCTGCAAGGTTGCGGACGTCTACGACGCGCTGACTACCCGCCGATCCTATAAAAAAGCCTTGGCGCCATTTGATGCCCTGACCGTTATGGGCCAGCAGATGAAAAATGAGTTCGATCTTGAGATTTTGGGGAACTTTATAAAATATATGGGTCCCGACCTTTAATTCCTGTTTCTCAAAAGTTTTTTGACGGCATTCCCCCCGCCTGTTGCCGTTGAGCACAAATTTATTTCACAAACGTCTTCATTAGGGCCCCAGGGATTCGTTATAGATGAAATCATTCCTCCTGCGTCTGAACCACAAGGTCCACATTTTCCAGCAATTGAGGAATCCACTCCTCCAATTCTGCTTCAGTAAAATTCAGCAATAAAAAAAGTTTGTCCATTTCCACGGGAGTCTCATTCCCAATGCCGTCCGAATACCCCCACCGGTTTGCCAGATTTCGAGCCACGCATACTGTCCCCCCCAAAGGATCCAGGACCTCGTCCTCTTTAGACGCATAACAAAACCTTTGAGCGCGAATCAACTCTTCAGGAAAACCAAAGGCTTCGACCATCTCAACTCCAAGATCCGCATGAGTGAACCCCAGGTCCCGCTTTTCTATCTCCATCAATTCGGTCTGTTCGCTCTCAGCCAATTCAACCCACCCCTTCAACAGTTCCGGGTGGCAGGCGGCCAAAGAGATTTTCCCGATTCCATGAATCAATCCGGCCGTGAAACAGACATCGGTCTCTATCTTTCCCAATCGAAGACCCAGGCTTCCCGCCAGCGCGGCTGTCACAGACATATGCAACCAAAGTCTGGAATGATCGAATGGGGGAGGAAAAATATCGTCCTGATAGCGTTCCAGAATAGGAGTCGTGAGAATAATATTTCTAATGGCTCCCGGTCCCAGGAGCCCTGCCGCCTGTTGCAGGGATGAAATTTTTCCTGCATACCCATAAAGAGGCGTGTTGGCCACTTTTAAAACCTGGAAGGCAATCGCCGGATCGTATTGGATTTTTTGCAGAATCGTGTAATCCATCGCCGAGGTGTTGCCCAATTCATCCAGCAAACTAAGGATCTGGCCTGGAAGTGAAGGCAGACCTTCCCGGGTTATGAACTCATCGATCTTTGAAGATGTCATCCGCGGTCCCCATCACCGTTCTGTTTCTTCCAGATTCTTTTGCCTGGTAAAGCGCATCATCTGCCACACCGATCAAATGCGCAAGGTCACGAATTTTCTCCTTTTGAAACTCTGCGATTCCGCAACTGATCGTCACGGAATGCACACTTTCTTCGTGTTTGAATCGGCATTTTTCGACTTCTTCCCGAATCCGTTCAGCAATCATCCGCGCCCCTTCGCCATTGGTTTCAGGAAGAATCAACACAAACTCTTCGCCTCCATAACGGCCCGCCACATCATGGGCACGGCACAGGCTTTTTATGATTCCAGCGATCCCCATCAAAACGTCATCCCCCTCCTGATGTCCGAAAGTATCATTGACGCCCTTAAAATAATCGACATCCATCATGACCAGGGAAAGCGGAGAATCGTATCGCCGGCATCTGAGAATTTCGTTTTGCAACAACGTTTGAAATTGCTGACGATTGGTCAAACCCGTGAGCCCGTCAGTGACCGACAACCGTTCCGCTTTTTCATAAGACTGCGCATTGCTGATCGACACCGAAACCACTTCCGAGACGTTCAGAAAATAATCGAGATCCGTAACGTTGAGGTTGCCCTTTTCATTATCGTTCAGATTGAGGACGCCGATGATTTCATTCTCAATCATCAGCGGAATGGTGATAAAAAAATTGTACTGGAATAAGGGGTTGCGAACGCCTTTGAAGAACCTGGACTTATCGTAGTTCTGCTCTAAAACGTAAGTTCCTGAATTGATCGCCTCACTCATTATTTCCGAATCTTTTTGGCGTAAATTCAGGATTTCTTTTAAATCGGGGTGGTTGTGACAGGCCAGAGTCAGGATTCTTTTATTTTTGTCAAAAAGAAACAATGAAAAATAACGTATGAAAAGAATGAAAGGCAGTTTATCCGCTAAAACTTTATTGATTGCTTCCAGACTCATCAAGCTGATGCTTTTCTGCAAATAAATCAGATGATCCGTATGCAATAACGACTGCCCCAGCATTCCATTTTGCTTTTTCAACAAACTGCGAATCACATTCGATTCTTGCTTTTTCAGTTTTTCAAACTGGCTGTTGTCCATATTATTGGAAAATGAAACGGTTGACGATTACCCGGTCAAAAAAATTTCTTTTAACACAACTTTCACAGAAGGTGAGTCAAAAAAATGACGGAGGTTTAAGAACGATCCCGGTTCTTCAGTTTTTTCCAAAAGTTCAAAAACTCACAAAAAGCTCCATTATTATTCAATAAAACAAAGCTTTTAACAAGAATAGAAAATTTTAAATTTTGCATTTTCAACCAGTTACCAGACGCATAAAAAGTCGAGCTAGAGTGGTACGGATTTTGCTCTATAATGGGGAACGCGCACTACGCGCCCCGATGCCATGAACCCAACCGCTACATTTTATCTTCGATTTCAAGCCACTCTTTTGGCCTTCCTTCTTAGTTTCGTCCTGGTTGGTCCGGCTTTTGCCAAAGGCACCTTTTCGAACAATCAAACGATGCCGGTGGTCAAAAAAGTGCGCATGGGACCGCACCCGAAATACACGCGCATCATCATCGATTTGAGCCGGCCCGCGGACTACAAAGTGAGCGCCAATTTTGTTGGGAAAAAGGTCACTCTGACACTAAAAAACGTTCGGTTGAATTCCAGAGTTAAAACCCGTCCGATCAAAGACCGGAACTTGGAAAAAATAGGGATCCATCCGGAGCAGGAAACCCTGGAAATTGTTCTGCATCTCAGGAAATCGAACACCCGGTTTTTCCATTATTTTGACAAGGCCAAGTCGCAAATCGTCATAGACTTAAACGGAGTAAAAAAACCCTTCCTGCAAACCCAGATAGGAAAAAGTCCCCCTGCCTCCAAACCCAGGGTCATCGAGCCCAAGAGTGAAGTTCTCCTTCCCGGAAAGGGAAAAACTTCGCGAACGAATCAACGTTCCAGACCACCCAGAAAAGTCCGGATCGCGGGGCTGAATGCAAAAAAAATTCAGCAAATCAACCGTCAGGATATCGAAAACAAATTAAAAAACGGCTGGGATGAATACCAGGCGGCGCTAAAAGAGTTCCAGGAAAAAAACTACCCTGAGGCAATAGAACTCTTTGAAAAATTTGTTCAGGGCTTTCCCAACAGTAAATACCTGGATCATATTTACTACCTCCGTGCCGAAGCGCATTTTCAAATCGCCTTTCGCGACCCGCATCCGATTTTTGAAAAAGCCCTGACGGCGTATAAAAATGCATCCCGGCGTTTTCCAAACTCCAGGTTTGCCGAACATGCCCGTGACAAAATCGCGTTCATTTATTCCGAAATGGGATACATCCTGGAAGCGAAAACCATGTATGAAGAAAGCCTGCGAGCGGAGCCTGAAAGTCCCTACGTGTTTGCGCGAAAAAATAATGTGGCCCTCATGATGCTGAAGGAAGGCAAGTACGAAAAAGCTTATTCCTCATTTCAAAGGCTTTTGAAAAATAACCCGAAGAATATCGCGGCCCGGCCCGCCCTATTTGAAATTGCCAATAAATTTTATCAGCAAAAAGACTTCAAACGATCGCTGGAAGTTTATAAAGATGGCGCCGTCCGCTGGCCCAGCCAGCTCAACGAAGAACCGGAAATCAATTTCAACATGGGGGACATCTATTTTCGTCAAAAACAATACTCCGAGGCCAGAAATCACTTTTTCGATCTGATCAACCTGGCTCCCGACCATTCCAAAGCACACCGCGCCCTCAACATGATCGGAGATTCCTATTTGCTGGAAGACCGACATAAGGATGCCCTCGCCGTCTTCGACGAGTCCGCCAGAAGAAACTCCGGAAGCAGTGAATCTTTGTACGGAAAAATCCGCCTGGCAGATATCGGCGTCATCAATTCAAAATTAAAAGTTAAAGATGTTATTTTTAACACCGATCCGTATTACCAGCCCTACAAAGCCTACGATGAGGTTTTAAAAGAAGCCAAGGATGTCGAAATCCTTGCTGAGGTCACGTTGAGCCGGGGCATTGCATTTCTAAAAGAGCAAAATTATTTGCGGGCCATCGAAGAGTTCAAAAAACTGCTTCCCCTCGGCCCCGATTCCCGATTCCATGATAAATCCCAGAGATACATCCAACAGGCGCTTGTTTTCTCCGTGGACAAATACGCCCGCCAGGGAGGAGTTCTGCCAATCCTATACTCCTACAGCGATTTTGCCAGTTTATCTTTAGGCGAAGTAAAAAATTTAAGAACTGTCATGCAAATCGGGGAAGCCTATCAATCCATCGGAATGTTCCCGCAGGCTCTCAGATTTTATGAACGGGTCAAAAAATTGGATGCAAAAAACGTTTACCGCGACCGCATCTTCCTCAATCTGGGACAAATCCACCTGGAACAGAACAATTTTAAGGAAGCGGAACTGGTGGCCCGGTCATTTTTAAGCAATTTTCCGCAAAGCCCTCAGGTCCCCGATGCCCTCAAGCTCTTAGCCAGTTCCCACACCGGCAGAAAGCAATACAAAGAAGCATTGCGTGTGTATAAAAAACTCTTGAGGCAACACAAGGAAGATGTTTCCGAAACCCACTCCCTGATGGCCGAAACCTATCAAAACCTGGGCGATCTTCCTTCCGCCATTGGCGAATACCGCAAGGCCATCAAAACCTTTGACCGCACCGCCAGGATCATCCCCAACACCATACGCAAAGCCTATTACAGCCTGGGGTTTGCCCTGTTTCAGAATAAAAAATACGCCCAGGCCGCTAAAGCCCTGGAGTCGGCCAGGCGGTTATTCCCGGAACAGCCGCACACCGATTGGGCGGATTACCTGTTGGTTGAAAGTTACAACCATTTGAAAGATCCTTCCAAAGCCACCGCGACTTTGAACACCTTGATCGAATCAAAAAACACGGACACTCTTTTGAAGCAGGCGGCAGAATCGAAACTTAAATTCCTGGATTGGGAAAAAGAATTTAAAGAACCTCTTTAATCCTTTATAATGATTAAGTGATTCGATTCAACCCTCACCCGTGGTCCAAATAGTTCATGAGTAAATCCCTCCAGGGAAAAACCCCAAAAGAAGAATTCGAAATCCTCAACCAGGCGTTTCAAGCCTTCAATGAAGCCACCCAGCAACTTCAGGACTCCTACGATGACCTGAAGGAACGAGTTAAGCTGCTCGATTTGGAACTGGCGAAAAAGAACGAAGAGCTTGAAAAAAACCTCACTGAAAAAGAGGAAGTCAAAAACTACCTGAACAACATTCTGGAAAGCCTGACCACAGGCGTCATCGTTGTCGACAAAGAAGGAAACATCACCACCTTCAACAAAACCGCCGGCTGGATCACCGGGCTCACCCCTGAATCCTGTTTCGGCAAACCCCTTCCCGACCTGTTCCACGACGACTTGTTTGAAAATATAGTGTCCCGTTTGACCAAAACGGGAGGCATTCCGCTAAGCGTGGACCGGGAAATCGAAGCCGCAAACGGACGCAAAATTCATATACGTGCTTCCGCATCGCCCGTGCTGGACCCCGAGGAAGAGCAAATTGGGACCGTGCTGATCGTTCAGGACATGACCCAGGTGCGGCAATTGGAAATCGAGGCGCAACGAAACCAGCGACTGCGAGCCATGGGGGAAATGGCCGCCGGGATCGCCCATGAAATCAGAAATCCTCTCGGAAGCATTGAACTCTTCGCTTCCATGTTGAAAAAAGACGTAGAACCCGATGAAGAAAAAAGCAAACTGGTGGAACATATTCGCTCCGGCGTGAAAAACATGGACCGAATCATTTCCACGCTTTTACTCTTCGCAAAATCACCGCGCCCCTCACAGCAAAAATGCAATATCAGCCAATTACTTTCCAACCTGCTGGAAGGCACGCCCGACCTGATCATTCCCGAAACCATTAAAATCATCAGGACATTTGGAAATGGCGACATGTTGGCCAACGGCGACCAGGAGTTACTAAAACAGGTTTTTATCAACCTCATCAGAAACGCCGTCCAGGCCATGCCCGACGGAGGGGAGCTCAGTTTGACGACTCAAAAAGTCAGCGCTTCATCCGACCGCGACCATCGTCAATTCATCACCATCACCGTGTCCGACACAGGAAAAGGCATCCCTTCAGACACCCTGGCAAAAATCTTCAACCCATTTTTTTCAACAAAAGATAAAGGGACCGGATTGGGTTTATCCATTTCTCACAATATTATTAAAGCCCATCAAGGAACCATCGATGCCGAGAGTGAAAAAAACAAGGGAACAACTTTTATCGTAAAACTACCAAGTTGGGACAATGAATTTGATGGAAAATAATTTTGAAAAAAAGATTCTCGTGGTTGACGATGAAAGTGAAATGCGGGTCGCCCTTGAAACCGCCTTAAAGCGCGAAGGCTACCAGCCCGTCTCTATCCAGGACGGGAAAGAGGCGTGGAACCGGATTCAAAACGAATCGTTCGACCTGGTCCTGTCCGACGTTAAAATGCCAAAAATGGACGGCGTGGAACTTTTGCGCGCCATCAAACAACATGCTCCGAAAACCATTGTTATCATGATGACCGCTTATGGAGATATCGACAACGCCGTGGAAACCATGAAGGTGGGGGCTTTCGATTACCTTTTAAAACCCTTCTCTGCGGAAATCCTGATTGCAACCGTGAACCGGGCTTTCCTGCAGGAACCGGAAACCCCTGTCCAGCCGATGCCCGCGATGGCCTCTCCGGGAGAAAAAAACGTTCCCGAACGAAAAATCATCACCAACAACGAGGCCATGAAAAAGCTCCTGAAATTTGCTGAAAACATCGCCTACAGTAAATCCACCGTACTGATCATCGGAGAGACCGGCACCGGCAAGGAGCTGTTTGCCCGGCTGATCCACCAATGCAGTCCGAGAGCAGACAAACCGTTCATGCCGATCAATTGCGCTGCCCTTCCCGAGGGTCTTCTGGAGACAGAAATGTTCGGTCATGAAAAAGGCGCCTTCACCGGAGCCGACTCCCGTAAAGAAGGTAAATTTGAAATGGCCAGCAAAGGAACCTTGCTCCTCGATGAAGTGACCGAGATGCCCCTGCCCCTGCAGGCTAAACTGCTTCGGGTCCTGCAGGAACATGAAATCGATAAAGTCGGAGGGAAGGAAGCCATTCCAGTCGATGTCCGGGTGATCGCCACCACCAATCGGGACGTCAAAAAGCGGATCGCGGAAAACCAGTTCCGCGAAGATCTCTACTACCGGTTAAACGTCATTCCCATCAAACTGATTCCCTTGCGGGAGCGCAAGGAAGACATTCCCTTGCTGGCGGAACACTTTCTTCAGCAACATTGCAAGGAAATGCAAAAAACCGCTCCAGAGATCGACCAAACCACCATGGCCCTTTTGAAAAAATACCACTGGCCGGGCAATATCCGCGAACTGGGAAACATCATGGAGCGGGCCACACTCATGTGCAAAGAGGAAAGGTTATTGCCAGGCCACCTGTTTTTCGAGGAAGGTTCTGACCTCGATGGAGAAACCGGATCGAAACCCCTCTCCAATTTCCGGGGAACCATTTACGATATGGAAAAAGAGTTGATCCTGCAAACTCTGGAAGAAGTGAATGGCAATAAAACCCGCGCAGCAGAATCTCTCGGCATCAGCATTCGAACCCTGCGCAACAAACTGACCGAATATCAAAAAAGCAATTGATTGACTCCAATAGGTTACAAATTTACCCATATCGTCAAATCCATGACAGTTTTTTCCTAGAGCACGAAAAATTCTGTGCAATCCGTTGTGCAGAATTCGCAGGACCCAAAAAAACTCATTGATAAATTTGAACTTATTTTTATTCCTCAACTTTTTTTTTAAGGCCCGATATACCCTCGCTTGGTACGAAAATTGCTCACTATTTTTACAAGATTTATGCGCCGGGCGAAAATTTTTCGAATGGATCCCTCATTAACTTTCTAAAAGGTAGCCGCAATGGATTTTTTGACAGCAATGCAGATCAGCTCTTCTGGACTGAGCGTTCAACGACAACGCATGGAGGCCATTTCCAGCAACCTGGCCAACGTGGAAACCACACGCACCCCGGAAGGCGGACCGTATCGTAAAAAAAGCGTGGTGGTCAGCGCTCTGCCATTGGAGAACGAATTTGCCGCAGTTCTAAAAAATGAATTGGGGGATACCCTGAACCAAGCCCTTGTCACCCAGGTGGTGCGCGACCAAACCGAGCCCCGGACGGTTTTCAATCCAAATCACCCGGACGCCAATAAAGAAGGTTACGTGGCGATGCCGAACATCGATGTGATCAGTGAAATTGTGGACATGGTTACCACCACACGTTCTTTCGAGGCCAACGTCACCGCCATGAACGCCGCGAAATCCATGGCCCTTCGCGCCATAGAGCTTGGAAGATAACTGCATAGCCTTGAGAGTCGAACCCTAATCCAAAATATTCATGGAAAAATTAGCCACATTCGTCAAACAGCTTTCAGAGCGCTTCGCCTCTCTGCCTCAAGGGCAGAAGTTTGCCGTTTTGGCTCTGGTCGCTGCTGGTTTCGCCTCCTTGTTCGCCATGTCCCTGTGGGTGAAGACCCCGGACTACCAACTTCTGTACGCAAAGCTGACTCCCGAGGACGCCGCTAAAATCGTTGAGCGGTTAAAATCCGAAAAAATTCCCTACGAGCTTTCCCAGGGCGGACAAACCATCCGGGTTCCCGCCAAGGAGATGCACGAAATCCGCCTCCAACTGGCCGGAGAAGGCCTGCCGGAAGGAGGGGAAGTGGGAATGGAAATATTCGAAGACAGCTCGCTGGGAATGACGGAATTCATGCAAAAACTCAATTACCAACGCGCTATCCAGGGAGAATTGAGCCGCACCATCAAAACCCTGGATGCCGTAGACCAGGCGCGCGTCCACCTGGTGATTCCCAAAGACACCTTGTTCCTCAAAGAGAAACCGCGGGGAAAAGCCTCCGTCACCATAAAAATCAAACCTGGAAAGACCGTTAGCCGGGACCAGGCGCAGGGAATCGTGCATCTCGTCGCCGCCAGTGTAGAGGGAATCAACGCACAAGATGTCGTGGTTGTCGATTTAAAGGGAAACCTTCTTTCAGGAGACCAGGAAGGTTCCAGCGGAGCGATCCGCACCTCCACCAATTATCAGCACAAGATGCTGGTTGAAAAACAAATCCAGGGCAACCTGGTCCGCATGCTGGAAAACGCATTGGGGGAAGGCAAGGTCATCGCCCGCGTCAACGCCGATCTTGACTTTGAAATGGTAGAACGAACCGAGGAAATTTTCGATCCGGATTCTCAGGTGGTGCGAAGCGAACAAATCGTTACCGAAGCTACGTTAGGAGCTCTTCCTCCAGGAGGCATCCCTGGAGCCCAGAGCCTGGTTCCTGGTGGCGGAGGCGGAAGCACACCGGGAGGCCAACCGGCAAAACGCGACAAGGAAAACCAGACCTTTAACTATGAAATCAACAAAATCGTCCGGCAGATTTCCAAGCCCATCGGCACCATAAAAAAGTTATCCGTGGCAGTTCTCATTGACGGCAACCTCACAGGCGACCCCCTGGAATACCAGCCGCGAAGTGAAGAAGATATGGCCAAGTACCTGACCATTGTTAAATCAGCCATCGGCTACGATGAAAAACGCGGGGACCAGATCCAGCTGGAAAACGTTCAGTTCGACCGGTCCTTTGAACTCGATGAGGAAAGTCGGCTTGCCAAATCAGAAACCATGGAGCTGGCCTTCAAAATCGCCAAATACGTATTGGGAGCGCTTTTCGTTCTGCTGTTCTTCACACGGGTGATCCGCCCGATCATCAACTGGATGACAACTTCTCTGGAAGTGGTCCCGGATGCGCAGGGTCAATTGACGACAAATGAGATGGCCGCCATCGAAGAGGAGAAGAAAAGCCTCGGAGATGCCTTAAACGAAGCGGCGGAAATCCGGCAGGCGGTTACCGAGTTCGTCAGTAACGATCCCAAATTTACAGCCGGCGTGATTCGCAAATGGCTCAAAGATAAAGGACCACCAACTTAATTTGTTGAGGCAAATCCTATGGCTAGACAATTCACCGGCCCCGAAAAAGCCGCCATTCTTCTGATGTCTCTGGGCGAAGAGAACGCCATCCCCATTCTGGAAAACATGGATGAACGTGAAATCCAGAGTATCGGCAATTACATGTCTTCCCTTGGCGACGTGGACATGCCGTCCATGGATGCCATCACCAAGGAGTTTTATGACAGCGTCGAAACCGGCACGGGAGGATTGGGAATCGCCGGCATGGATTTTTTGAAATCCGCACTGATGAAAGCGCTCGACCCGGCGAAGGCAACGGAAATTCTCAACAATATCACCACCCCCGGCGAAGAAATGGGAGGCGGCCTGGAAACGGTCCGCATGCTGGAGCCCAGAACCATTGCCGCTTTTTTGATCAACGAGCACCCTCAGACCGCAGCGATCATCATGGCCCACTTGGACGTACCTATGGCAAGCCAGACCATCCGCGAACTGCCGGAAGAAAACCGCATGGAAATCGTCCATCGCATGGCCACGCTCGAGCGAGTCTCTCCCACGATCCTCCGCGAACTGGATGAAGCTCTGCAAAATGAATTTCGAGCTTCCGGCGCGGTGTCGGGAAGCAAACTGGGAGGCGTGGAAAGCGCGGCGCACGTCATGGGAGCTCTGGACCGGGCAACCGAAACTTCAATCTTGTCCGCCATGGATGAAGTCGACCCGGATCTGGCCAACGAAATCCGCAACCTCAGGTTCACCTATGAGGACATTCAAAAAATCGATGACCACGGCATCCAATTGATCTTGAAGGACGTGAACCAGGAAGACCTGCTCATTTCATTAAAAACCGCCAGCGACGCGCTCAAGGAGAAATGGTTGAGCAATATGTCCGAACGGGCGGCCATGATGATAAAAGAAGATCTGGAATCCATGGGGCCGACCAAAATCAGCGATGTGGAAAAGACTCAGGCGAAGATCGTCGCCGTGTGCAAGAAAATGGAAGAAGAAGGTAAAATATCCATCGGTGGAGGGGCAGGAGAAGAGCTTGTCTAAAGATTCTAAATATTTTGTCCGCAGTTACCTTCCTCCAGAGGAAAACGAAGGCTCTTCTGACTCTCCACCAAATGCAACCAATGACTTCAAACTTCACGAACTGATTCCTGGCAATAAAAAAAATCAAAGGGAATTTATTTACGATTCAGAAGAAGCCACCAATTTTGACAGTCACAACATCAATCGAGCCAAACAGGGTGTGATCGAAATCATGCGGGACGCCCTCACTAAAGCAAAAACTCAAGCCGCCCAAATCCGCGAAACAGCGGACAAGGAAGCCCGTGAAACAGGGTACGCCGAAGGGTTCAAAAAAGGCGAGCTGGAAGCCAAGGAGGAATTTCAACCCTTTCTGGAAACCACCGAGAATGCCATTCGGGAGTTGAGCGGTTTCCGCAAAAAAATGTACTCCAAGGTGGAACGGGAAATGATCGAAATGGTGATTTCCTTGGTCAAGAAAGTCATACACTTTGAGCTCTCCACCCGGGACGACAGCATTCAGGAGATGATCCGTCTTGCGGTTCAGTCGGTGTTAGACAAAGAATCGATGACCATCAAGATAAACCCTGCGGATATAGAACACGCTGAAAACTTCCGCCCCGAGTTGCAGCATTTGTTCGGCGAAATCAAAAACATTTCCTTCGAACCTAGCACCGGGATCGAGCGAGGGGGCTGTATTATCGAAACCAACTTTGGCACGGTGGACGCGAGAATGGACAAGCTCGGAGAACAAATCGATAAAATACTGCATCTCGCGCCCCCCCCTCCCGAGGAAGAAACGCCACCAGATTCCGCGTCCTAGAAAAAGCCTATGGAAGATATTATTGATCTGAAAAAATATCAGTCCTACATCGAGAACACCTCTTTCGTCCGAAAAACCGGGAGGGTGAATCGGATCATAGGCCTCATCCTCGAAGGCAACGGTCCCGCAGCATCTGTCGGGAGCATATGCACCATTTATCCTGGAAACAACCGGCCTCCCGTGGAAGCGCAAGTTGTGGGATTTCGCGAAAATCACACACTGCTCATGCCGCTCGGTGACCTCATTGGGGTGCAGCCAGGCAGTGTGATCGAATCCGCGGATGAATACCCCACCGTCAATGTGAGCCCCAGGCTGATCGGACGGATCATTGACGGCAATGGGCGTCCTTTGGACGGCAAAGGCCCCGTCCCCCCCAATATGGAATACCCCTTGATGGGAACGCCGATAAATCCTCTGGACAGGAGCCGTGTTCAGGAACCCCTGGATGTAGGCGTCCGCTCGATCAACGGACTGCTCACCTGCGCCAAAGGACAAAGAGTCGGCGTTTTGGCAGGCACCGGAGTGGGGAAATCCATGTTGATGGGAATGATTGCCCGCAATACCAATGCCGACGTCAATGTCATCGCCTTGATTGGAGAACGCGGACGCGAAGTGAAAGAGTTCATCGAAGAAAGCCTGGGACCGGAGGGATTGAAAAAATCCGTGGTCGTGGCCGCCACCTCCGACCAGCCTCCGTTGGTGCGGCTCCGGGGAGCCTTTATTGCGACAACCATTGCTGAGTTTTTCCGGGATCAGGACAAAGACGTGATCCTGATGATGGATTCCGTGACCCGGTTTGCCATGGCCCAGCGGGAGATAGGGCTTTCCGTGGGAGAACCTCCCACCACACGGGGCTACACCCCTTCCGTTTTTTCCATGCTCCCTAAACTTCTGGAAAGAGCCGGGACCAGTTCGGGAAGCGGGACCATCACCGGCCTTTACACGGTTCTCGTGGAAGGAGATGACTTGAACGAGCCGATTTCCGATGCGGTACGGGCTATTCTCGATGGGCATATTGTTCTCAGCCGCGAACTGGCGGCACATAACCATTACCCGGCTGTGGACATCTTGAGCAGCATCAGCCGCTTGATGATAGAAGTCGTTTCCGAGGAGCACCATGACCTTTCAATGCAGTTCAACGACATTCTCGCAACGTACCGTGAAGCCGCGGACCTCATCAATATCGGTGCGTATGCACGCGGGAGCAACGCAAAAATTGACCTGGCGATTTCCAAAATCGATCGAATGAACCAGTTCCTTCGCCAGGGAATCGATGAAAAGGTGGATCTGGCTCATAGCACGGATCAATTAAAAGCGATTGTGGAGGGCTGAACTTGAAATTCAGATTTGAAACCGTTCTTAAAGTTCACAAAGAACAGGAAAATCTAATAAAAAAAGAATTGGGAATGATCAACACCCACATGCAGAATCAGATGGACCGCTTGCGGTTCATGGAAGGGATCGCCGTTGAAAGAAAAAAGGAACTGAACCAGATCCTGGATCAAGGTATGAATATCGACCGATTGGTTCTGTACAACAACTTTTTCACCGGAGTGAAGCAGGAAAAAGAAAAACAGGAAAAAGTCATCGCCGAAGTTAACGAAAAGTTAAATCTGAAGAAAAAAGACCTGGTTCAATCCATGATGAAAAGGCGCACCATGGAAATTCTCAAGGAACGGGAGCAGACGGCTTTTAAAAAGAAACAAAATAAAACCGAGATAGCCCTGAACGACGAAACCGGCTCCAATCAATGGCGAATCAATTCATGAGAACCCGCGCTCTAAACTTAAAAATCGCATGTGTCATTTCAGGCTTGATCTGTGGTTTTCAAGCCGCGACGGTTAGCCTTGTTCCCCAGTATCTGACAACCCCAGCGTTCGCTCAAGAGTCGGCACCGGATTCCGGAGCAACGTCCTCTTCAGGAGAGACCACTGAGGAAGAGGAAATCCAGGAGAAAGTCACCCTGCCAGGCCCCGTTCCAGGGGTCAGCCCTGAAACCTTCCGCATGATAGAAATGATCGAAAAGAAAAACCGCGATTTGAAACGGCGGGAAGCAGAAATCGCATTGAAGGAAAAGCGGCTTCAAACACTCGAACAGAAAATTGGCCAGGACCTTAAGAAAATCGAGGATGCGATCGCCAGAAGCCAGGAACAAATTGGCATTCAGAAGGATTTGATCAAGAAAAACGTGGAGGGGCTCATCAAAGCTTATTCCGCCATGAAGCCCCAGGAAGCCGCCAACCTCCTGGAAGCCCTCAATGAAGACCTGGCCATTCAGATCCTGTCTGGAATGAAAAGCAAAGTGGCCGGTAAGGTTTTCAGCAAACTGGACGTCAAAGTGGCCAAAAATATCAGCGAAAAACTAGCCGGGCAGAAGAAACCCTCATCCCAAAAATGACCCGACCGATAAATTATCCGCCGGCTATCCACCCTCTCCAGTTTTATCCTTCGCCTCCACCGGTTCCTTGTTCGGGCCGGAACTCACCATGCCAAAGGAAATGATCATTTTCAATCCCTCCTCTACCGACATTTCCAGAAACACCAGATCTTTCTTGGGAACCATCAAGAGAAATCCCGTGGTGGGGTTTGGCGAGGTGGGAACGAAAACATTGATCGACTCGTCATGGGTTTTCTGATTAATATCTCCTTTGGTGTCACCGCATACGATTCCCAGGGCCTTTAAGGGCGGGCGCGGATAAGTCAGTAAAACCATATTTTGAAAGGAGGGCGTCTCGGTCTCGGAAAGGGTATTCACCACTTTTTTTATGCTGGTATAAATCACCCGGACAAACGGAATATTGTTTAAAACCCGTTCGCTGAGATCCAGAATCATTTTGCCAAAAAAGTTGGTGCCAAACAAACCCACCATGACAATGAACAAAACCAGTAAGACAAAACCCGTTCCCGGAATATGATACTCCTGCATCCACTTAAGCCCGGTTGGACCAAATACCCGGGTGATCACAGGATCCATCGCCCGGTCCACATTTCGTATCACAAAAGCCAGAACCAGATAGGTCAGAGCAGCGGGAACGGTCACCAACAGGCCGGCTATGATATTCTTCTTGATCGCTTTTCTTAGTTTTTTCATAATTCTGTTGACGATGACCGGCGATTCATTCGATCCACCTTCCTAAAAAGATTCAGGCCGCTCTCAAAATATTACTTTCCCCTATGATACCTCAATCCCGGTCAACGGTAACGCGTAAGATTGATCTCCGGAAAAATCCTGGGAGGGGCGTGACGTGCTTGCAAAAACTGAAAATACCTCTACTGAGGCTTCAGGGTTTTAATGTGTGTTTTGACCTGGTTCACGAGGGAAGGGTAGCCGATGGTCCCAAGCTCAATAAACCTGCGGTAGTAATGCAGGGCGGGTGTGATTTCCCGGTTTTCCTCATAGAGCACCGCCAGATTATAATTGGTGCCGGGATGATCGGGGTCCATCGCGAGAGCCCGGTTTAACACCGCCCGGGCCTGTTCAAGATCGTTCTGTTTTTTATAGATAATCGCAAGATTGTTGAACGCTTCTAAGTTGCTGGGATTGAGGTCAATGGCCTTCAGATAATTCCGGATTCCTTCCGCATAATTTTTTTGCATGAAGTAAACGACGCCAATATTGTTGTAAGCCTTCGCATACTCAGGGTCGAGGAAGATCGCCCGGAGAAATTCATCCAGCGCCTTATCGTATTTTCCCTGCTCTTTGAAAATCACCCCTTTGTTATTGTAGGTATCAGGGTTGTTAGGGTCCAGTTTTTCTGCTTTGACGTAGTTCTCCAGAGCCTTTTCCCAATCCCTGGCCTGCTGGAAAAAGATAGCCCGGTTGAAATAAAAATCGCTGTTTTGAAATACGTTCTCTTGAGTTGCCGGGTCGGTCCGGGATATTTTTGGTTTCAAAACAGGAGACGGTAAGGAAGCGACTTTCCGATCTTCTTTTTGGACTTCAATGACCGGCCTCGGTGATTTTTCACCTGTTCCATCAGAAACATCTGAAGGAACAGAATCCGAAGACCGCGGTTGAGCGCTCTCAATGGGCGGCTCTCCGATAAGGCTTGGGGTTTCCACGAGTGCCGCGGTTTCCGGTTCAGGGGCTTTCTCCTCAGCAGGTTCCACCGCTGAAGGGACTTCAGGAGGATCGGCCCTTTTTTCTAACTCACCCGCTTTCTCGACCGGTGATGTTTTGGAGGCCTCCTCCGCAGGCACAATGTTTAAAACCTCTTTCCCGGAGAGTTTCGCCGGAATTTCTGCATTCTTAGCAGTTTGCGCCTCAGGTTTTTTCTCCTCAACCGGCCGCACGGTAGAGGACGGTTTATTTGAATCCACAACCTTTGCCTTTTCGACCGCCGGTTGTGCGGGAATTGCGTTCTCAGGCACACGCTTCAGGGATTCGTCCCCTGAACCTTTTGCAAGCGTTTTCGGGATCATAGAAGGCTCAGGTTTCAATGCTGTAGCAGGCAATGAAGCCGATTCCGGTTTTTTTCCGTCTTTTTTCTTCGGGGGATAGGATGGAAGACGCTTTTTAGCAGT
Organism: Nitrospinaceae bacterium; assembly: GCA_021604505.1. Lineage (NCBI taxonomy): Bacteria > Pseudomonadati > Nitrospinota > Nitrospinia > Nitrospinales > Nitrospinaceae > Nitrospinaceae bacterium. The sequence goes on from BQJC01000003.1 coordinate 497,461, forward strand.
GCCTTCTTCTTTTCCAGGAGAGGGAACAACTTCCTGAGGGGTCGCCTGCATTTCCAAAGCCGAAGATTTTTTCTCTTCAGGTGTCGATGAAGACTCCGGCGGCGGTGTTTGAGGCATCGCCTTTTTGGAAGTCTCGACAGGGACACCAAGAACAGAAGGCGCCTTGTCTTTCTCCACTGGGTTTGGAACCGGCGACTCGGGATTTTGGGCAACTTCCGGTTTTTTAAAATCAAACGCACCGGTGGAAATCAAATACACCAAAATTGCGCCAGGAAGAACGATCAAAAGACCCACTCTGAAAACCGACCAGAGACCGGGATGTTTCAACGAATCTCTTTTCGGCACCAGGTTGATTTCCGGGTCGAAGTCCTTTTTGGGGACCGATTTTTCTTGAACGGCCTTTTTGAGGCTGTCTGCGATCAGGCTCACGTGAACTCCTAAGAGGACTTGGCAACCGATAATAGAATCGGATTCCGCCCTGAAAATTTTAATGCGTCCACGTGAATTCTTGCCGGTTGAGCTTCTTCATAAGGCCCCACATAAACCATGTACCAGTCTTGATCTTCGGTGACCGCTTTTATCCAATAGGCCTTAAAACCTTCCTCAAGAAGCTTTCGCACTTCCTCCTTCGCCTGGGCCACTTCCTGAAATGAATAAACTTGAATGCGGTAATTCCCCTGAGTTACTTCAACCGCATCGTTCCTGGCCGGTTGAACGGTCGCAGTTTTTTCAGACTCTAATGCGTCCTTTTTATTTTCCGGCGCCGCTTGGCCATCCATCGCAATCGGTTGAGCCGGGGGAGCTTTCTCTTTCATTGAAGAAACATGCTTCGCTTTCAAGGAATTCCCGGCCAGGGTTTCCTTCTTGCCCAAAAGCTTTGCTATCCCCAATTTGGATGTGAGTTGCTCAAATTCAGATTTCCAATCCATGTCCACCCGGGCAAAAATGAAGAACGCAATACCGGCAAGGAAAAACAACACCGACAAAATAACCGGCAAACGAAACCGGATAAAATAATCGCGGTAATAATTGTTCTCCTCTTCTCCCAGAAGACTCTTGATCCCCTGGCTGACCTGTGGCCGGTCGATGACTTCCACCTGGTCGTTGTAACCACTGAGAAGCGCCCGGTCACAAACGAGATTGATCAATCGGGGATAGCCCTGGGAATATTTAAAGATCTCTTTCACCGCTGATGGCTTGAAGGATACCCGGGCGCCGGCGCCGGCCACTAAAAGCCGATGGTTGATGTATTGAACCGTCTCTTCCTGTGATAACGGGCTGATTTCATAACGAATGGATATACGCTGATTGAGTTGCTTCAATTCAGGGGATTTTAATTTATCGTTCAACTCCAGTTGTCCGACAAAAATGATTTGCAGTAGTTTTTCCTTTTCCGTTTCCAGGTTGGACAAAATCCTGAGTTGCTCCATCACATCCATGGGAAGATTTTGCGCTTCATCGATGATCAATACCGTAGACCCTCCAGCCCGGTGCTGTTCCAGAAGAAAGGTGTTCAACGCATCCAGCAGTTCCTTTTTGGAAGCGCGATTGACCCAGCCCAGATTAACTTCTTCGCTGGGATCGACCTCCAGGGAAGGGCTTGCTGAAACCGAATTTTCAGCGAATACAGAAGTGGGCTGAACTTCCAGGTCGTGGACGCAGGTTCTCAGCAAATCCATGTCGGAAAGCATCGGGTTGAGAATGAGAGCCACTTGAATGTTATTATCAAGTTTATCCAGCAAACAACGGCAGAGGGTGGTTTTACCGGTCCCGACATCGCCGACGATGGACATAAAACCTTCGCGTTGATTGATCCCATAGAGCATATGGTCCAGAGCCCCCTGGTGGTGCTTGCTCAAAAAGAGGAATTTCGGGTCCGGTGTCAGACTAAAAGGCTTTTCACTGAATCGATAAAAGTTTTCGTACATGACCTGATCTACTTTCCTTCAGACGAGGTTTTCATTTGATACGATTGCCTGGGCAACCCGAAACGCTGCAATCGTTTCTCTTCAATGCGCAAGCGGTCTTCAACGGCATCTCCCACCATGATTTCCGGGGTTAAAAGAATCACCAGTTCGGATTTTTCGTAAACCGTCGCATCTTCACTGAACAGTTTCCCCAAAATAGGGACCTGCTCCAGGGATGCCATGGACTCTTCCTTAGATCCCTTTTCCGCTCCCGTCAATCCCCCGACGACAACAGTTTGCCCGTTGCGGGCCAGCACGACATTGTTCGATTCCCGGACATCGACAATCGGCATGCGGTTCGATCCGTCCGGGGCAACCCTTTCCCCCACTTGCTTCGTGACGCTGGTACGGACACTCATGATCACATTGCCATTGATGTTGATCTGCGGCACAACATCCAGAACCAGACCCAGAGAAACCGGCTGGGGAATATACTCCCGCTCGGCTCTGGGTTGAGAGTGCGACGTGTCCTGGACAAACACCGTGTCTTGCGTTCCCACTTTTATGACCGCCCGCTGGTTGTTCAGCGCCATGACTTTCGGGCTGGCAAGGGAACTCACCTCGCCCCGTTCTGCAAGCGCTTTCATGATTTCATCCAACCGCGTATCCGGATTTTGAGGGTCACCTCCGTAAGCCTTCGATACCCCGACGCTTTTTCTCGAACCTGAAGAATGGAGTGCATTCAATGCCTTGCCACCGGTCTTCGTTGGAAATTCACTCCTCTTAACCACCTGGAGGATTCGGGCATGAATGAGCACCTGACGCTGAACAGAGCCTTCCACTTCCTCCAGAAATTCCGCGATTTGCAGTAAAACCTCCGGAAACGATTTGACGACGATAATCCCTGCCTGCTTGTTGACCGAAAACCAGGCTTGCCCTTCAGAAAAATGATTCACCGCTTTCCCGTCCATCGTCTGCGAGTTTGGGAGCTCTTTCAAAGGACTCTCGTTAGCAACCATTTGCCGCATGCCTAAGGTTATCTCTTCCCAAAGATCCGTTTCTTCCGAGGAAATGATCTGGCTTGAGCTTCCGGGGGTTCCGTAGTCGATTCTTGCGGTCCCGGGCTCATAGGCTCCGGTTTGCAAAGAAGCCTGCAAACTTCCCGATCCCTGCCGTCTGGAAATCAGATAATTCAGACGAAACACCCGGGTTTGCATTTCCAAAGGAATCACCTGGATAAACGCTTCGTCAACTTCATATCGCAGATTGAGGGGAAGTAGCACATGATCCAGCATTTCCTTCAAAGTCACTTCTTTAAGGTTGAGGGTCACTTTCTTGGAAATCACAGGATCGATCATGATGTTCTGATCGATTTCCCTGGAAATGGCAAACAGGATGGATTTGACGTCCACGTCTTCAGCGGATAAAGAAAAACGTGGTCCTTTATCGCGGGGTTTTTTGGGAACCAGCTCGGTCTGAGGCAACGTCAACTCCAATAAAACCTTATCCTCATCCGTTTTTAACGGCTGAGTCGGTGACGCTGGCTGAACTTCGACAAGATTGTCCAGGCGAGGTTCGGCGTGTTCTTCCCGCAACTCTCCCTGAGAAACACAGGAAGCAATGAGCACGGAAAAAAGAACGATCCAATACTTAAAATTTACCGGATACGATCGGGGATCCATGAATTTTATTGATTTAACCTGAATTATTACAAATTTATCTCAAGTTAATATAACGCGAAACCGCACGTAAGTCCAATAAATTATTGATTTTGCAGAGATAACGGCTCTTTCCCAAGGTGTTCTTTCTTAAAGAAAAAGCTGGGGTCTGGCGACCCTGTTTGAGCCGGCTCCCCAGAATGGGGAATTCGGAAGGTTTTATCAAGCAATTGTAAATAAAAGCCTTATGGATTTACTGCGGATCAGACGGAGAGTTGGCAAACATCGGCGGCGGATTCGGTTTGTTTGGAGACGGGGGATTCCGCTCCATTTTCAGGGTCCTTTTTCACCGCCTGTGGGTAGCGGAAAACCTTGCCTTCGTAGTTCTTAATGATCAGTTCCTTTTCATTGTGCTCCAAAACCATATTGGGAAGCAATCTCACCTTTCCACCGCCGCCCGGAGTGTCGATCACGAAATAGGGAACGCCCATGCCCGATATGTGGCCCTGAAGGTCTTTTATGATGTTCAAACCCTTTTCTACCGAAGTGCGAAAATGATCCGTACCGAGCGTCATATCGGCCTGGTAGATGTAATAAGGTTTGACCCTCATTTTTAATAATTTGAGCATGAGTTCTCGCATCACAACGGAGTTATCGTTGACGCCCTCCAGAAGAACCGTCTGGCTTCCGAGCGGAATCCCGATGTCCGCCAGCATGTTGCAGGCTTTTTCTACTTCCGGAGTGATCTCAGCCGGGTGGTTGAAATGCATGTTGAAATAAAGCGGATGGTATTTTTTGAGAATGGAGCACAGGTTTTCGGTGATGCGCTGGGGCAAGGTTCCTGGAACCCGGGTCCCAATACGCAGGATCTCCAGATGCGGGATCGAGCGCAGTTCACCCAAAATTCGGTCCAGCTCCTTGTCTGGGACCAATAAAGGATCCCCCCCTGACAGGATCACATCTCGAATCTCCGGGTGATTGCGAATATATTCGATGCCCTGACGCAGGGTTTCTCGGGTGACGATTCCGGGAATCCCTATTTTACGCTTGCGGGTGCAAAACCGGCAGATGATGGGGCAGTGATTGTTGATCATCAGCAAAACCCGGTCCGGGTAACGGTGCACCAGTTCAGGGACCGGCATATCCCCCTCTTCATTCAACGGATCCGATTCCAACAGTTCTTCTTCGCTTAAAAAGTCATCCAACTCCTCGGAGGTCGGGACAACCTGTTTCCACATCGGGTCGTTTTGCTCACGGATCTGGTCCCGAAAATAGGAATTGATCCTGATGGGAAAAACTTTGGCCACCTTTCTGAGTTTTTCCTTGTATTCCTCCGATGTGTCCAGCGGGAAAGGCAGGTCTTCGACTTTAACGACGCTATTGCTCAAAAGTTTTTGCCACTGTTCCATGTTGACCCTTTATTTTTGGGATGTATTGACCGCATAGGTTTGCTTCAAATAATCGATGATCTCATACTCATCATCAAAAATTTTTTCACCGTCGACGAGCACGGGAACCGTGTATTGACCGGATACCTGGTAGACTTCCTGTCGCTGAAATTGCGGCCAGGGGACATCTATTTTTTCATATTGCAATTTCAATTCCTGAAGGACATTTCTTACCATGGCGCAATAACCGCACCCGTCAATATTGTATAGCTTGATCATGAGAACCTTCTTATTCTTACTGGACTGATATCGCCCATTCTTTAATTTTTCACGGCACAGGGAACCATGATGGCGTCCGACATGCCGTGAATTTTCTTTTTATCGTGCGGACATAAAGTCGCAAGAATTCCACCCAGATGCGGGGTTTTCTTAACCACAAAATAATACGGGGTCAGTCGCACCCGGCTTTTCATTTCCAGCGTTTCACCGCTCTTAGGGTGAAAATAAGAACCCGCAACTGTTTTTCCTTTATGAAACTCCTGCAAGACCGAGGGATGATGCGGAAATTCCGCCAACCTGTTTTCCAAAGTCTCCCGCCATTCCGCACTGGAGACATCGTGACCGACAACCACTCCGCGGCTTCCCCAGGAATCGGGAGAAAATCCGGAGGGTTTGACCACCAACTCTCTTTCTTTCTGGCTGAGGGGGAATAGTTCCCGCCAATCCTGAACCGCGGTTCGGCCAACAACCAATCCAGGGATGACACCATGAGGCGGCATTTCGCGATTGTCGAGGACCCATGTTTTGGGAATTAGATGAGATAGACTTACAAAAGTTTCGGGTCCCAATGCATTTTTCCACAAAGCGGTCAGCGCAGGATGATGAAACAACGCAAAACTTAGCTTTTCCTCCAAAAACGGCTTGTAAGGGGGCGTGGTCTTGACCCCTCCTTTTTTATTGCTATACAAAAACAGCTCGGATTTAGGAATATTTTTGAGATCGAACAGCTCAAAAAATCGATAGACCACATCCAGACGGATCTCCCGGTCTCCATCGCGTACGAATAATCCTTCTTCCCTAAACAGAACCTCGCGTGGATGAACCGTATAGACAGGATGTCCCTGCTGTTTCAGTCGATCCGTGAGGAAAATCATTTCACTCCGGTAGTCGTCCGCTTCATCGGAAACGATGATCCCCAAAGCGGCATTTGGCACTCCAGCCACATCTTCGGCCATTTTATAAAACAGCTCAGCGATACCGCCGTTTTCCTGACCGACGATGCTTTTTCCATCCTTTTGGTAAAGCGACATCAATTGCGCCGTCAAACCAAATCCCCCCGGAACGGAATCGAGTTCCGTCACAGCAAACCCATCTTCCGTAACCATTAAATCGGGTCGGATGATTCCTGGAAGGGCGTTTTTAAACCGCTTCATCCGCGCATTTTCTATCAGATGCGGAGGTTTCCCGGCATCCAGGTATTCGGCGATCCAGCCAGGCAGTTTTCCCTTCGCACTGTCAAAATAAAATTGATTGAGAACCGTATAAAATTTGAGAAGCTGGTGGCCCAACTGGTCAATGAAGTCCAGTTCTTTCGGGGAAAGAAAATAGGGTTCAATAGAAATCCGCCAGGTATTTTCCCCGCCGCTTCCATTGCCATCCACCGAATACAAGCCGGCGCCTGAGAGGGAGGTCGCAATTTCAGAATAAATGTCTTCTTGTGTGGCTGTCATCCGCATTCAAAGGTAAAATAATCCGGGAAAATCAAAAATCGCGTCAAAACCAGTGATCTGTATGAATTTAGATGCATTTCGCCCGATAAAGTTTTATCGTAGGCGCCAGCACACACAGTTAACATCCCAACTTGGGATTTTTCAGAACCCCTCAAAGCTTTAATACTACTATTAATACCGTAATGAACTAAGAAAAAAATCGAACCATGGAAACCGAAAACAACCCATCAAATGACGGGGACCAGATTCCCCTGTTTCCCTTACCGGCAACCGTATTTTATCCTAACACCCATTTACCGCTTCATATTTTCGAACCCCGGTACCGTCAGATGGTTGCCGATGCTCTCGAAGGCGGCCAAAAAATCGGCATGGTGCTTCTGCAACCAGGGTGGGAGGCGAATTATTTTGCCGCGCCTCCAATCGCATCCGTAGGGTGCGTGGGTGAAATCGAACAGCACATTCGTTTGGAAGATGGAAAATACAATATGGTCCTTGTGGGACTGCACCGGATTCAAATTATCCAGGAGTTTGACGGAAAACCTTATCGCCGCGCAAAAGTTGAACTTCTCAAGGAAATCAATGACCAGACTCTCAGTGCCGACTCCCATCCACTGAAAGACAAATTGATCGAACACTGCCATCAATTTCTGCGTCTATTGCCTTCTGGAGAAAAGCTTCAAAGAGAAATGGATTTGAATCGCTGCCAAACCCTGAGCCATCTGGTCGACCAGATCGCCTATCGGTTGAACCTGACCGTGGAACAAAAGCAAAAATTACTCGAAGAACGCGATGTCCTCCGCCGGACCGATGAAATTCATGCGGCCTTAAAAATGAAAATCGACCTGATGAACCTTTCCAGGATGCAAAAGCGGCCCGATACCGATTGGAATCTGAATTGAAATTTCACTCGCCAAAGATCACGCAGAATTAAAACGGTGATGAAAAATTTTCCAGGCCTGGATCCCCAGCAGATAAATATTCCCCAGCAGAACCATCCATAAACCCATCGCCAGGTCATCCAGCAGGGAAAAAATCACCAGGATCATATTATTGGTGCACAGGCACAAAGGGCTGATCCAGGTTAAAAAACGCTTGTCGAGATACCAGTTTTTTTGATCGTCAGGTCGATTTGTCACTCCCGCCAGGGTTTGGCTGAACCCGTCAAAAATTTCGATGGCGCGATCCTGCCACCCGTAAAGCCACACATGCAGGCGTTGCATCCATAAAATGCCAGCTTCAGATTCTCCCCGCGAGCTTAACCGCTGATCCTCCTCGGTAATATCTTCCCGCACCCGGTTCATTCGATAAGTGCCCACCGTTGCGGTGTAGCTGACCAGATAAAACACAAAATACGAGCAATGAAATAAACCGCTCAACAGGGCGAAACCTCCGATGACCCAGAACAACGGTTCTTGCGATTCCTGAAACAGGTGGCAGGTGATCGCCCCATAAACCGCAAACGTCACCCAAAAATCGGTGAGCGAATCGAAAAACCGCCCGACTCTGGAAACCTCGCCGCGAACTCTAGCCAGATTACCGTCTACATTATCGAGAAAAATTTTACCGTAAAGAAAAACCGCGGCCCAGACCAGTCCATCGCGAAAATCGGACAAATAAAAGCCCGCGGCGGCAAGCCCCATCACCAGTGACAATAACGTGATCTGATTGGCGGTAACAGGTGAGGGGTACAATGCCCGGATCGCCCAGCGGTTGAAAAAATACCAGATTTCATTGAAATCGAAAAACCGGTCGCCGGGCGGCAACTTATACATTTTCTCTAAATTGAAAGACATGGTCTATCGGGAGTGGCTTAGCAAATCCCGCAAATCTTGCAGGTGGCGGTTTCACACAGAGGCGTGTGTTTTTGCCTGAGTCCTCTTTGATAATCCTGCCAGAGGAATTTATTGAAATATCCGTGATCGATGATGTCCCAGGGCAGGCAGTCATCCCGTTCAAATTGACGGTAAACGGCCGCATCCACAGGGTCACGAAATTGATGGAGAGCTGATTTTGAATCGTGGTCGTTCTCGAGATAGTATTTAAAAAAATCTTTTACGCGGCGATCGCCCCGGGAAAGATAGGTTTGCAGATACGCCTCATTAGGCGACCCAAAGCTCATCTTAATGTGAGGAATTTTCCCCAGCGCCTTGCGCACCTTGAGAAACTTTTTCTTCAAGCTCCCGACCCGTTCCATGGGGTGCCATTGAAACGGGGTGCCCGGCTTGGGAACCAGGGGGCTGAGACCGATGGTTACGTTGCCGATGTTCCCGCGCTTGCTGCAGGCGCTCACATAGGCTTCCATAACGTTCTGAACCAGAGTGATGAACGCTTCGATGTCTTCATCTTCCTCGCCCGGCAAACCGATGATGGAATAAATTTTTAAATGCAGGATTCCTTTCTCGGTCAGGAACCGGCATTTTTCAATGATGAATTCGTCGGTGGCGGCTTTGTTGATCACGTCACGCATACGCTCGGACGGACCATCGACCGCCACGGTCAGGGTTTTCTGCCCGCTTTTCAGGATCAAGTCCACCAGTTCATCATTGAGGGTTTCCATCCTCAGCGACGAAAAGGAAAGCTTTTTTCCCTGCTCGGTGATCCTCTTAGCCAGTGCGGTCAAATCCGGGTGATCGGTCACCGAAGGGCCGACAAGCCCAATCGTCGAGGCCGAGTTTCCCGATTTGTCCAGGGCGCTTTCCAGGGATTGGTAAGTGAGATTCAAGTCGGGCAACCGGGGGGGACGATAGATAAACCCCGCCGTACAGAAGCGGCAGGCCCATATGCATCCGCGCGTGACTTCCATCAAGGCCATGTCCTTGAAGGTCGAGACCTCATCGTGGATTTCCGAATGCGTGCACAGCTCTGCGGTTTTTTCCGTCCAATGCCTCTCGATCCGTGCCGGCACCAAAGGATCGGCTGAAAACCCGGCAAATTCACCATTTTCGTAATGCGGCTGATAAAACCGGGGAACATAGATTCCCGGCAGGGTAGCGGCTTCAGGAAGCAGTTCGCGGGAATCCTGCCATTGACTTGTTGCAAACAGTTTGAAAAATTGTTCCGCCAGACCTTCGCCCTCGCCGATAAAAAAGGCATCGACAATATCGGCTAACGGTTCGGGATTTATAAATACCGCGGACCCTCCAGCCAGGATCAGGGGATAATCAGGCCCTCTTTGTTCGCGCTCCAGAGGGATGTTAAAATACTTCAACAGGGCGGCGGAATTAAGATAGTCCGGCTCAAAGGAAATCGAGAAAGCGATCATATCGAAATCCTCAGGCTTTAAACCCCATTCGTGCGATAACAATTCATGCGGCTTCAGACTTTCGACCTCCGGGCTCCAGACTTCCGGCAAACTGAACCGATCGCACTCCACACCATCGATCTGGTTCAAAAGGGTGTGAACCCTCTGAAAACCCAGGTTGGCCAGAGCCACCTCCGACGTGTTGGGGTAAACCAGAAGAACCTTAATCGGTCGCACCACCGTCTTATTTTCTATAGAATGGGAAGCCGTTTGGATAACTGTCATCAGCGCCTTTAGATGTCTACTTCGTTTTCATGGATCGTACAAAATATAATACCCCAGTTCCTAAAATAGAGCCACGATCCCTTTAAAATAATGAAACTTATGGATAATCACCACCCAGATCCGGAGCACAGGATGCGGGGTTACCTGCAAAAGATCGCCACCGGGCCCAAAATGAGCAAAGACCTGACCCGCGAGGAGGCCGAAGACGCTCTCACATCGATCCTGAACGGTTCCGTGTCCCCAATTCGGGCGGGGATATTTCTCATCGCCGCACGGATGAAGCTCGAAACCGTCGAAGAAAATATCGGCTATTGGCAGGCCCTCGATCGCACCACGGTCAAAGAGGAAGTTCCATTTGAAAAGCTTCTGCAAATCGCCGATCCGTTCGATGGGTTCGACCGTGTCCCCTATTTCGGTTTTTTCACGGTGCCCGTTTTGGCGGCAATGGCTTTACCGGCTTATGGGCATTCGACTCAGTCTTTGCCGCCCAAGTTCGGCATCACCTTTGAAGACCTTCTCGTCAAACACTATGGCGTTGCATCCGAAAACAGCCGTGAAAAACGAATGGCCTTGTTGAAAAAATACCGGTTTGCGTTTCTCAGCACCCGGCATACCAACCCGCCTCTAGAGACCCTCCGCGCCATGCGGGAAGAAATCGTGAAGCGGCCGATGCTGGCGACGCTGGAAAAAATATTGATGCCCGTAAAAGCCAAGCCGGGAGGCAACTTTCTGGCCTCTGGGTATTTTCATAAAGGCTATGAAATCTCCATGCTGGCGGTGGCGCGATTGTGCGGATTCGATAAAACCATCCTGGGAAACGGCATGGAAGGCACGACACTTTATGGAGTCCACAAGGATGCCAGGGTGTTTATCGATTCAAGAGAAAAAGACCCGTTGGAGAAAAAACTGACTCTGCAAAATATGTTTTCGTCCAGGACCTCCCAGCTTCTTGAAACAACTTACCAGGAATTGAAAAACGAAACCGCATCGTTGCAGTTTTTATCAAAGTGGGGAGAAGAAGCTCTCAAAAACAATCAGGGTCCCGCCGCTCCTCTCATCGCCTGCCACGCCGGGACACTTTGTCATCTTTTAGGAATGTTCAGGAGCCCACAGGAAGGATTTGACGCGGCCCGCCAAATATTGCAGGGCGGAACCTGTTATTCGCAATTGATGCAGTTCCTTGAAGAAATCAAGTGATCCAGCGGCCTAGGGAAGAAGTTTAAAGGTTCCCCCTTTATAAAGGGGGTTAGGGGGATTTCTAATGCAGGCTTTTTAAAGTTGCATAAATTATTTTTGTTTGCATAGGGTTTCAAAATCCCCCCGGCCCTTTCGTGGAAGGGGAGCTAATGATTCCCCTTATACTCATCGCACATCAATATTGAGTCCAGCGTCACGCTGGCGACTTATTCTGAAGAAACCGGGGAAAGCATGGGTTCGAGATGTTTCCACACGGTCTGGGTCACGACCTTATACCCGGAGCCAAGCGGGTGAATACCGTCGTTCTGCGTGTACTCCTTTTTTGCGGCCACCCCTTCCAAAAGAAAAGGAAGCAACGGCAGTTCATACTCTTTTGCAAGGCGAAAATACACCTCCACAAAATCCTGAGAGTATTTTTCTCCATAGTTAGGAGGGATTTTCATTCCGGCTAACAGCACTTCTGCCTTGTGTTCACGGCAGATTTCGATGATCCGCTTTAAATTGGCGTACATTTCATCGATAGCCAGACCGCGCAAACCGTCATTGGCGCCGAGAGCGAGAATGACAATCCGGGGCTTGTGCTTCAGCAACCACGAGATGCGCCGGACGCCGCCTGCCGTGGTGTCGCCGCTCACCCCGGCATTGACCACACGATGCGGATATCCCTTCGCGTGCAATATCGTTTGCAGACGGGACGGATAACTTTCCCGGTCCGGGACACCGTGGCCGGCAGTCAAACTGTCACCAAACGCCAAAATCACGGGAGGGGACCCTCCTTCCACGAAAGGGATAAAAACAAGGATCAAAAAAAATGCGCCGCTGACAACCCAGCCGCACAACCAGGAAACCGGATAAAACCGAAAACAGGGGTTATTTTCCTTCATGATTTTATATTAGAATAAATAGTACCCCAAATCAACGACTCCGCCCGAAACGCGCAAACGGACGGGGACCCCAACAAGGAAACTCGCGGTGATCCAAATCAGTCAATTAAAAAAGAGCCTTTACGGAGGCGGGCATCGGGTAGATATTTTAAACGGCATCGATCTGACGATTCCCAGTGGACAATTCGTCGCGGTGATCGGCGCCTCCGGAAGCGGGAAAACCACTCTGCTCAGCCTGATAGCAGGCCTCGACATGCCCACCAGCGGAACCATCGTCATCGACGGTCAAGATATCACCCAACTCGACGAGGATGAGTTGGCCGCTCTTCGCGCCCGGCGCTTCGGTTTTATCTTTCAGAATTTTCACCTCATCCCAACATTGACCGCTCTCGAAAACGTGGTCCTGTCCGGGGAGTTGAATGGGACTTCCGGCGCCCAGAAAAAAGCACAGGATCTTTTGGGCACCGTCGGCCTGGAAGACCGCATGCACCATTATCCCGCGCAGTTGTCCGGCGGTGAGCAACAGCGACTTTGTCTCGCGCGGGCGTTTATCAACGAACCGGAAATCATTCTGGCGGACGAACCCACCGGCAATCTGGACTCTAAAAACAGCGAACATATTCTCGGTCTCCTTTTGGAATTGCACCGGGTGAAACAAGCGACCATCGTTCTGGTCACTCATGAGCCGGACATCGCCGCGAAAACCCAGCGCATTCTGACCATGGCCGACGGAACCCTCATTACGGACACTAAAACTCCCGTGCCATCTGTTTCTGCTTCCCGGCCTCCCGAACAATGAGCATCACTGAAAAACCACAGGGCCAACTCAGCCCGCCACAAATCGCGGCCCTTGTCCTCGCCGAATTTCGCGGCGCCTGGAAACGGTTTATATTTTTCATCATCTGTATTGCCATCGGCGTTGGCGCGGTGATGACGATCAAGAGCCTGGCCAATATTCTGAACAATGCCGTCAACAAGGAATCGAAAAGCCTGCTGGCGGCGGACATCGCCGTCCAGGGAAGCTGGGAACAAACCGCAAAGGATCGCGAATTCCTGAAGCAGGCCCTGCCGCCCGAAACGGAATTTCTATTCATCAAAGAACTGCACGGCATGGCCCGCTACAAAAAACCGGGCAACGCAGGCGGCACCCATTCCGGCTCACTGATCGTTGAGTTGAAATCCATTCCCCTCACAAAACCCCACTACCCCTTGTACGGCGAATTAGAAACCGCACCCGCGCAGGCGATTGACAAATCGCTGGCCGATCACGGCGCATTGGTCGAACCTTCTTTTTTGATGCGCACCCGCTTAAAAGTCGGCGACACCTTCAGCCTCGGAAAAACCCAGGCACGCATTGTGGGGACGATCCTGTCCGAACCCGACCGAATATCGCGCGCGTTCAGCATCGGGCCACGCATATTCGTATCGCAGGCAACCCTCGATGAAGCCCAGTTGATCCAACCGGGAAGCCGGGTGAAACACCGGACGCTGATCCGCCTTCCCGATTCCCTGCCGCCGGAAACAGCCGTCGCCATTTTAAAGGCCGGACTTGAAGACAAATCCCTGCGGTTCAAATCCTACAAAGACATGCAGTCGTCTCTCACCGATTCCATCGAACGCATGGGCCAGTACCTCGGAGCCTTGGGCGTCATCGCCCTGATCATGGGAGGCATCGGTGTGGCGATGATCATCCGCACATTCATGGCGCAAAAACTCGACACCATCGCCATCTTAAACTGCATGGGCGCATCATCAAAAACCATATTGAAAGTCTATCTCCTGCAATCCCTGCTCCTGGGATTGACAGGAAGTTTATTGGGCGTGACCCTCGGTTACACCGCCCTGTACCTTCTTCCCGCGAAGCTCGCCGGATTGTTGAACATCGAATTTCAGCCGGGGTTTTACTGGGTGCCGGCCCTGCAGTCCATCTGTCTTGGGCTGTTGACCACCCTGCTGTTTTGCACGTGGCCGCTGATCCGCGCGGTCAAAACGCGGCCTTTAAGGCTGTTTCGCCGCAATTTTGAAGAGGAGGAAATCTCAAAAGGCAGTCGACTGGAACGCTGGATAGCCGGGTCGACGATGGTGGCGGGATTGGCGGTGATCGTTTTCTGGCAGGCGGAATCGCTGAAGCGCGGCGCCATATTTCTTTTCGCGCTGATCCTCTCGACGCTGATCCTGAGGGCCGTATCGCTGGGCCTGTTGAAATCCCTGCGCAAAGTTCCGCCGTCCGGATCAATGACGAGACGCTACGGCTTGGCCAATCTCTACCGTCCCAACAACCAGGCGGCATCCATCATTACCTGCTTAGGCCTTGGCATCATGCTGGTGCTCACCGTTCGGCTGGTGCAAATGGACATGCTGTCGATGCTATCGTCCAATACCGAAATCAATCCGCCCAATTATTTTTACATCGACATCCAGTCGGATCAAACCGAACGCTTCACGCAAATTTTAGATCAAACCGTCCCCGAAGCCGAACGTGAACTGATTCCTCTCATCCGCTCGCGCCTGTACAGTGCCGATGGGAAAAAAACCTCGGAGTGGCAATATAAGAACCGCCGTGAAGAAGAGTGGTTCATCACCCGCAGTTTCGTGCTGACCCACATGGCCGGTCCACCCCCCAAGGACAATAAAATCATCGAAGGCAAATGGTGGAGCGAGGAGGAAGCTTCTACGCCGCAGGTGTCTCTCGAGGAAGACGCGGCCCGAAGACTCGGGCTGACGATAGGATCCGAGCTCACCGTCGAGATTCAGGGGATTCAAGTCTCGGCTCCCGTCACCAGCATCCGCAAAGTCAACTGGCGCAATATGCGCACCAATTTTTATATGATATTTTCACCCGGGGCGTTGGAGGGAGCACCCATCACCTATGTCGCCACGGTCAACGTTCCCGAAGAAAAAGAACTTTCTCTTCAACAGGCGGTCATCGATCAATTGCCCAACGTCACTGCTCTTAGCACACGCGACATCGTCAACACGGTGGAATCGGTGGTCGGGAAATTAAAAACCCTGGTGGATTTCATGTCCGGGTTCAGCATCTTGTCCGGTCTGATCATCCTGTCCGGGTCGATCGCCTCCACCAAATTTCGCCGACTGAAAGAATCGGCGATATTAAAAATATTGGGCGCCCGCCGTAAAATGGTGGCCAGTATCCTGGGAGTCGAGTACGCCATTTTAGGCTTAATATCCGGAGTCATGGGCGCCGGGCTGTCCTGTCTCCTGGCCTGGGGAGTTATGAAGTACATGGTCAAATCCGAATGGCACCTCTACCCTTCCATCCTGTTGTGGACGCTTTTCCTAAGCGTTTTACTCACCACCGGGACCGGCATTCTGAGCAGTCTGGACGTCTTAAAAAACAAACCTTTCAAGACCCTCCGGCAAGCCGACAGCTGATTTTCAGGAAAAACTCTCTCCCAAATTTACGCAGGGTTGAGTAAAATATTGGACGAATGGAACGATCACCGGTGAAAGCACAGGGTTAATGTGGACCCCAATGGACAGTTATCGGGCTTTTAAAAGTTTCCTGAATTGTCATCGGGCAGGAAAATACGCAAACGGGAGGATGCTCCGATTGGCGGATTTCGCACCGTCTAAGGCATCCGATGATTTGCCAGGAATAGGTGGGTGAAAAAATGAGTCGATACCTTCAAAAAAACATGCTTAAAATAGTTGCCTCCGGCATTTTTCTTTCCGCTCTCTTCAGCCCTCCCGGCCCCGTTTATGCGGACATAACGGATATCGGACCGAAATCCGGCTACGAGGCTCCAGCCTACGTCCCTCCCCCACCGCCCGTATCAAAACTTCACTTGATCGACAATGGCGACGGCACCATCAGCGACCCTGATTCCGGCCTCATGTGGACGAAAAAAGACAGTTACGCCCATATGGGAAAATGTTTAAACTGGAATCAGGCGGCGGAGTATGTCGAAAGTCTCCAAACCGGGGGATATGATAACTGGAGAATGCCAGACATTCCAGAACTTGCCGGGATTTACGACAATACCAAGGAAAATCTAGGAAGCATGGACCACGACCCGGAAAACCCGCTGGCCCTGGATGAAAAGTTCGCGGACGGCGCGGCTTATTGGTACTGGTCTTCAGATCATCAGAAAACAAAACTCGCCGATTGTTGCGCGAGAACCTTTTATTTCGTCACTGGAATGGCTCACACACGCCGTTTCACCATGTGCAGTAAAGGAGGGGTCAGGGGAGTGAGAGACATAAAGTAACGCGTCCCGAAAACCATCTCCTCTCTCAGCACTCAAAGTTTCTTCACGGAGTCTATTTCGTACGGCGGCACAACCAGGCGCAATTTCCGAAATCACTTTCACAACGGTCTGTCTTGCCTTTTATACAATGCCGGAATTCCGCCCGGTTGGGACTTCCCTCGTGGCACAACGGAACCACCAGGGCGATGCAGGCATCCAGCAAATCTTTGCAACAGCCAGCGCATTTTTCCATGGAGCCTGTCTGAAAACAAGCGCCCTCATTGCCTCCGGCTTGTGCCAGTTCGGCGAGCGCCTTCTGAATGGGAAGCGTTTGGAATATTCCCGATGCTTCAGATGCCGGTTTGAAGCCCTCCGCCCAGGACAACTGGGCAAAAACCATCAAACTCATCAAAAAGCCCAAACTAGCTATCTTAATAAAAAGGCGAGGTTTCATCATCGCTCATCCTCAATTTAGGGGGATCAAAATATACTCGAGTCCACGCACTCTCAAGAGCCGCATTTACGGGATTCTACCAAAAAACAGAGTCCAGTGAAAATCAATCCCTGGGCGAAATGAATGAACCGTTTTTAGGGAGTTTATTTTTTAGAAAAGGGGACCGTATTTTCCGATATTTTATTGAAATGACGGATGATCTCGCCTTCCACCATATAGATGACATCCTCAGCGATGTTGGTCGCATGATCGGCCACCCGCTCCAGATAACGGGACGCTGAAAGGAGCTGGATGAGGCTACTTAAACTCTCCGGGTCTTTTTTTATTTCGGCTTCGACACGGGAAAAAACGTCCCGGTTCATCGCATCCACTTCGTCATCGGCCATACACACCTGACGCGCAAGGTTCACGTCCTGATTGACCAGGGCATCCAGACTGCCCTTCAGCATGATTTGCGTTTTTTCAGACATGCTCTGAAAATCGAAGGGAAGATCCACTCGATCATGCGTGGAAAGATGCATCGCCCGCTCAGCAATGTTGACCGCCAGATCACCGATTCGTTCGAGGTCGTTATTGATTTTTAGGATGGCGATGATCAACCTGAGATCGTTGGCAACCGGTTGATGAAGCGCTAAAATCTTGAGGCATTCCTCTTCGACAACCACTTCCATCTGATCGATTTCAAAGTCAGAATCAATCACCTTCAAAGCCAAAACGGGGTCTCTTCGCGTCAAGGATCTTGCCGCCCGTTGGACGCCGGCTTCCACACTCGCGCCCAGGGACAGAATCCTTTCTTTAAGACTTGCAATTTCTTTTTCCAGATGTTTGGGATGTCTTGCCATAATCATCGTCCTCTTTATTTATCCGAATCGACCGGTAATATAATCTTCAGTTTCTTGCTTCTCCGGTTTGGTGAACATGCGGTGGGTGAGTCCAAACTCCATCAAATCCCCTAACAGCATAAACCCCGTAAAATCGGCGATCCTGGACGCCTGTTGCATGTTGTGGGTCACAATGACAATCGTATATTTTTCTTTCAGCTCAAACACCAATTCTTCGATCTTTCCCGTCGACAGAGGGTCCAGTGCCGAACACGGTTCATCCATCAGAAGCACTTCCGGTTCGACTGCGATGGCGCGGGCAATGCACAAACGCTGCTGCTGTCCTCCGGACAACGCCAGAGCACTTTCATAAAGACGGTCTTTCACCTCTTCCCACAAGGCCACCGATTTTAAGCTTTTTTCAACACTTTCCCTCAGCCTGGCTTTGTCCTTGAGCCCATGAATCCTTGGACCATAGGCAACATTTTCAAAAATGGTCTTGGGAAACGGGTTGAACTTTTGAAAAACCATTCCCACTCGCTTACGTAACACGCTTATATCTTCAGCCTGTTGATGCTGGTTCACACCGCCAATCTTGATGCTTCCCTCCATTCGTGCATTTTCCACCAGATCATTCATCCGGTTGAGACAGCGCAAAAGAGTAGATTTACCGCACCCAGACGGGCCAATGAATGCGGTGACCTTATTTTTTGGAATGGTCATGGAAATATTATTAAGCGCCCGCTTCTCACCATAGTAGAAATTAAGATTTTCGATTTCCACCATAGGGTTTTCCAAGCCAGGCAATTCCGACCCTTCCGGCTTCCGGTTTTCCATTGTTTCTGCGGTTTCTAAATCTCCAGGTGACGAATTAGATGTTTGCATAATCGCTTTCAGTTTTATAAATGACATGATTTTTTTATCTCCCCATCACACACCGGACACGGCCAGTTTTTTTCTCAGGCGGTTGCGCAGTAGTATGGCCGTAAAATTCAACATTAAAATAATCACAATCAGCAATAACGTGGTGGTAAAAACCATCGGCCGGGCGGCATCGACATTCGGCGATTGAAACCCGACATCGTAGATATGAAACCCCAGATGCATGAACTTGCGCTCCAGGTGAACGAATGGCCAGATGCCATCCACGGGAAGGGAAGGAGCCAGTTTCACGACTCCTGTGATCATGAGCGGCGCGACCTCCCCTGCCGCGCGGGCCATGGCCAAAATCAATCCCGTAAGAATCGAAGGCATGACGGCAGGCAACACCACCCGCCAGGTGGTTTCAAACTTGGTCGCGCCCAAGGCTAACGACGCTTCCCGTGTTCCATTGGAAACCGAAGCCAGACCTTCTTCCGTGGAAACGATCACAACGGGAACCGTTAAAAGCGCCATGGTCAAAGAAGCCCAAAGAATGCCACCCGTACCGAAGGTGGGTGCGGGCAAAGCTTCTGAAAAGAAAAAGTTGTCGATCGACCCTCCGACGAAGTAGATAAAAAATCCGACTCCGAACACACCGAAAACGATGGACGGCACCCCGGCCAGATTGTTGACGGCAATGCGAACGGCGCTGACCATAGGGCCTTGTCTCGCGTATTCACGCAGATAAAACGCGGCCAATACACCCAGCGGCGTGGCCATCAAACTCATGATCAGAACCATCATGACGGTTCCGAAAATAGCCGGAAACACGCCTCCTTCGGTATTTGCCTCTCTGGGCTCATCGGTCACGAACTCGATCACCTTGGAAATAAAAAATTTCGTGCGGTCGAGCCACCCAAAGCTATTCGGTGCATAAACCCGGATGACCAGGGATATTGGAACGACTTTTTCCTGACCGTCGGAAGTGGTGAAAACAACCTCGGCGGTTTGACTTTTTCGCAGTTGAGTTAACGCAGCTTCCAGCTCCCGGTATTGCTTTTGAAGCTCTTCATCTTTCGCTTTCAGACTCTCGACTTCCCGCCCACTGATGATGCCTTTGGCGGCAAGCACTTTTAAGTCGAGACGGGTTTTTTCCAGAGAGTGATTTATAGCACCTATATCGTCCCTGGCTACTTCGTTGATCTTTTCGTGAGTTTCCGTGGAAGCTGGCAAAAGCTCATGAACCGCTGTCAATCCCATTTCCGGCCCTCTGGCAATCACTTTGCCTTTATCTCTCACCTCTTTAATGTATCCGTAAAAATTACCCCATTCCCTTCTTTCCACGACCATCGAATCAGCCGGTTTTTGGGTGGACCGAATCGCCTCTTCGTCGATCCACAAAAAATCGATCCCGTGAATGTCGCGGTTTCCCTGCTTGACTTGAATTCTGTGTTTTAAAACAGCCTCCGGATTGTCCGGATCGGGGATGGCCTCGCGTCCGGTCACCTCTCCCAAAATAGTGCGTCCGTCCTCCAGGAAAAAACTGACGGTCTCGCGCGGCCAAAAGAATTGCGCGGCATTGAAGAAAATAGCAAACAACAAGCCCGCGATCATGATCAGGGATAACGCCAGACCCGCGCCGGACAACCAGATGAACACGTCCCCTCTTCGCCAGACTTTGTTAAACGTATGTCTCATAGCACCCGGTACCTTTTTCGCAAGCGCA
The DNA here is from genome assembly GCA_021604505.1 of Nitrospinaceae bacterium. Lineage (NCBI taxonomy): Bacteria > Pseudomonadati > Nitrospinota > Nitrospinia > Nitrospinales > Nitrospinaceae > Nitrospinaceae bacterium. The sequence continues at coordinate 517,821 of BQJC01000003.1, forward strand.
GACGCACCAGTTCCGCCGCGGTGTTAATAACAAAGGTCATGACAAACAACAAAAACGCCGCCAGAAACAGAAGTCTGAAAAGCGTTCCGCCCTCCGGCGCTTCCGGCAGTTCCACCGCGATATTGGCCGACAAAGCTCGAAATCCGTTGAAGATGCTCCACTCCATGACAGGCGTATTTCCCGTGGCCATGAGCACGATCATGGTTTCCCCGACCGCACGGCCAAAACCAATCATCACTGCTGAAAAAATTCCAGGGCTGGCTGTTGGAAGAATAACTCTCAAAGCCGTTTGCCAGGGCGTCGCTCCCAGTGCCAGAGAAGACGCTTTCAAATGCTCAGGAACGTTGGAAAGAGAATCTTCGGTGATGGTGAATATGATAGGGATGACGGCAAAACCCATCGCCAGCCCCACCACCAATGCGTTTCTCTGGTCATAGGTCACATTAAACAATTCATTCAGCCAGGTGCGATGATCGCCAAACAGAAGTTGCGCCTCTACGATTTGACCGATGTAAAAGGACAACATGCCGCCTAAAAACGTTAGAGGAACCAGCAGAGAAATTTCCCGTCCGACACGGATATTGTTTTTAAGTTTGTCCGAAACCTCATAAAAAAGAAGCGCCGCTAAAACGATTCCAGCAATCACTACCGGCATGAGAATAACCCCAGGCAACAGCCGCTCCACTTCAGGTGCGATTAACAAGGCGGCGAAAAAACCCAGCACCACACTCGGAAGCGCCGCCATGAGCTCGATGGTCGGCTTCACGATTCCTTTAAGCCTGTGGTGCATGAATTGCGAAGTGTAGAACGCCCCTAAAATCGCAAGGGGAACCGCAAACAACATGGCGTAAAGCGTTCCCTTCAGCGTACCGAAAATCAAGGGAACCAGACTGAATTTGGATTCAAACGCATCCGTCCCTCCTGTGGATTGCCAGACATATTCGGGACCTTCATAACCTTCATACCAGACTTTTCCAAAAACGGACTTGAACGTGATTTGTGGAAACGGGTTGTTCATCGTCCAGTGGAATATTTTTCCCGCAGAATCCACTGCCAAAATGCCATCCGCTTTGCGGGACAATGAAACCGCTTTAAAACGGGAACCCATCGGGTCTGGCACAGTCAGTTGGGTTTCCCCGGTGGACCCGTAATGGACCCGGATTTCCTTTTCCGCCCCTGTGAGAAACCCTTTGGTTCTAAGCGAGGAGGCGAATAAAGTTGGCGGTTGCGAGTGGGAAACAAAATCATAAATCTTGCGCAACCTGGGTTTTTCACCCTTGACCTTCAGCCATTGAAACGAGCTGACTCCACCCTCGGAATCGCCTACGATCAAAGTATAATCGCCCAAAATAAAATTCATGTTGGTGACCGCCACACCAGGCCCTCGTGTGGCCGCCATCGTTTCGATTTCACCGGGGGCGTCTTCCTCCAGGCTGGCCCGCAGAATTTGACCGGAGGTCGTCCCCACGAACAGAGCCTCCTCCACCGAGTGGAACACCATCGCGGAAATTTTTCCCTTAACCGGAAAGGTCAAAGATTCAAGGGTGGTTTCCCTTTTGGTGGTCCCCATCAGCGTGCGGCGCTCCTCAACCTGGGCCACGGCTATTTTGCCAGGACCCGTCACCGCCGCGATGGAGGTACCATCTTCAGATTTGGCGTGCACCAGTTTCTCGATGGCTTGTCTGTCCTCTCTAACCCGCAGAGAGTTTTGAGGTACAAGTTTGGGCTCAACGGTGCGGGAATCTCCGGAATAAATGTTCTTAAACTCCACGTTAACAGGCAGAACTCTGCCATCGGAAAGTCCCAAAACCAAAAATCCGTCGACCGAGGAAGAAACCGCCGTCACTCTGGCATCGGCCAGTTCAGCAAGAGAATCCACAGGAAACAGTTTGTGTGTTTTAAGTGAATAAAAATGAACCCCTGATTCATTCACCACATAGGCCACTTCACGGTATTCATCCAGGCCTGTCGCCAGGGGGACAGATTTCTCTTGTGTGACTATCGTTGTTTCCAAAACAACACTTGGGTTTTTGAACAAGGGAAAGAATTCAGCGACGATGACAAACAGGATGGCGAGGATGCAAAATATAATGGTCCATCCTCCCAGCGTCACAAAATATTTTGCCAGGCGGTCGGCAAAGAGACGTTTCTTGAGACCCTGGCTCAAAAATAAACCCCGGTCCGCAGGTTTTGACAGCGGACCGGGGTCGATGGTGATTTCCTTGGTGGTCATTATTTTAGTTGGTCATATTTGCCGACTCAGTGATCACCCTCAAATCTTCTTGAGCCACTGCGTTGGCAATCGGAAAATAACCGCCTTTAACAACCACTTCTTGTCCTTCTTTCGAAAGAACCATTTTCAGAAACTCGCGAGTCAAAGGATCCAGCGGTTTTCCCGGAGCTTTGTTGACATAGACATAAAGGAACCGCGCCAATGGGTAGTTCCCAGCCAGAGCATTCGTGGCGTTAGGCTCTACAAATTTGGAACCTTTTTCAGCCAAAGGCAACACCCGAACTCCTGCGGTTTTGTAACCAATGCCGCTGTATCCCATCGAGAATCGGTCAACACTCACGCTCTGTACGACCGAAGCCGAACCCGGTTGTTCTTTAACTTCATCTTTATAGTCACCTTTTTTAAGAACAAGCTTCTTAAAGAAACCATAAGTCCCGGAGGCGGAATTACGCCCATACAGACTGACCGGACGATTCTCCCAATCGCCGGTCAAACCGAGTTCCCCCCAGGTTTTAAGATCGCCCAGTCCACGGCGCCCGGATTTGGAAAATGCGGCATCGACCTCAGCGAGATTCAGGCCTTTAATAGGATTGTCTTTGTTGACAAAAACCGCCAAAGCGTCCACGGCGACCCGCACCGCAGTTGGTTTGTAGCCAAACTTTTTTTCAAACGCATCGATTTCCCTGCCTTTCATGTTCCGGGACATGGGTCCCAACTGCGCGGTGGCGGATATCAAGGCCGGCGGAGCGGTAGAAGATCCCTTGCCTTCCACCTGAATGTTCACGTTGGGATAAAACTGCTTAAACTTCTCGGTCCAGAAGGTCATGAGATTGTTGAGAGTGTCCGAGCCGATGCTGTCCAGATTGCCTGTGACTCCCCTGGACTTTTCATAAGGTTTCAGGTCAGGATCGACCTGGATCGCTTCGGCCCAGGTTAAACCTGTTGAAAAACCGGCAATTAAGAGAAATCCCGTCATGGCTTGAAACATTTGTTTTAATTTCATTTTTTTGTCCTTTATTTTCTATTTTTAAAAGTATGCAAACCCTGTGTTAGGGTTATATGAGGCCCGCGTTAGAACCCTTTGAGTTCGATAGATTGGGACCCTTTATCAAAACCTGGAGGAGAAACCGGGAGATATCCGAGGCCAATATCTCCCGGCTTTTGAACCACCTTCGGAGGAAGACCTTCACCCCTCTCAGGCTTAGAACAAGGTTAATACCAGGTCCGCATGTAAAAGTTGCAGATGGGTTTCCGGTCCGATGATCGATTTGGTATCCATATAGGTCAAACCCAGTAAAATTCCATCGAAGAGACCCAGTTTCAGTCCGATCTCACTGCCTTCGGAGTTCGTGCCGCCTTCAAAGAAATCGGAATCGTTGATTGCATCCAAGGCGGCATCGGCTCCGGTGTTACGGAAGATGTACTTGGCCTGCCAGTCACCTGGTTTCTTCACCGATTTTCCAACTTTGACTCCGGCCTCATAGCCTTCGTTTTCAAGGTCCTTTGCATCGTCAGAAACGTTTTTCACGTACCCACCGAATACCTTGACGGGGACACCCATGATCAGATCGGTGGAGAATTCGGCCAGAATATTCAAAAGATCGTAGTTGGCGGCAAAATCTCCATCCGCATCGACCGTGTTGGCTCCAGCGCCGAAGGTGAGGTTATTTCCCAATATGTTTTGGTAATCGTACAGGGCGACACCCATTTTTGCCTTAGCAATACTTCCCAGTTTCTGGCTGACGACTCCCTGATAAGCAAACAAATGCACGTCATCGCTACCGCCGTCAGTGGCCGAATTACCAAACTCCTCGACCACAAACTGCCCCAGAATCAATTCCAACTTGGTATCCCTCATTTTGTGAGACAGTTTTTCCGTCGCCCCTTCCAGGGAAAGGTCGCTGTCCCAGAGCTGCTCCGATTTCATAAACGGCACGCCGAATTTTCCGCCTCTTAGCTGGAGACTGCTATTTCCGTGCGGAATTTTCCAGTTCGCATAGACTCGATCCAGATTGATATTTTTTGTCGAAAAGGTGTTGTCCAGAGTCTGGTTGGTGGACGTGGGAGACGAATCGCCACTTGCGGAATCCTCGGGACCGGTAGCCAGGCGGAATCCGGCTTTTATATTCTTGGTGAAAAAATACTCGCCGCCAATTCGAAACCGGATTCTCTGCCGGCTGCGATCAAAGCGTTTACTGGAACTGGCGTTGGAACCCTGCCGGAAAAGGCTTTCATGCCGCAACCGGACATCGCCGGACGGTTTGAATTTTTTCAACCAGTCAAACATCTTTGCCTGGGCGTCCATTTTTTCTTCCAGGGCGAGCAGGCGCAAAGCGTCCTGGCTCATTTCTGCCAAAGCGCTCCCGGGAAGAACCATTGCCCAAAAAACCCAGCAACACACAAAAACACATCCTGTACCGTTCACTTTCCTCTTCATCGTTTTTCCTCTCGTAGTGATTCTATCTTCTCCGAAAGCGCAGAAAGAGTCTGCGTTTCCTTAAACTTTCCAAAAGAATAAAGAGAGGTTATGAGGAAATGATTAGAGAAAAATTAGCAGTGAGTGATTGAGAAATCTAAATGGAGGAACAGGCTTTGAAAAATGCTGTACGGGGAATCGAACAGGATGGAACCAATCTAAAAATTGACCTGAAACCGGAATTGAAACACATGTAAATTTCCGCGATCAATAGCGGGAGCGCCGGTGATGTCGGCGTGCACGTAATTGAAAAGAACACGGACGTGCGGGTTCAGGTACCAGTTGAGGCCGGCGGTGATGTTGTCCTCCTGCCCGCCAGCGATGCCGCCAGCATTGAGATCAATGGTGGATAACCTTACAGCCACCTCTAATGCTCCCAAACCACGGCCTTCCAGAAAATTTTTATTCGGTGTTACGCGGGAAAACACCCCGCTTTTATATTTTCGGTGCTCGCCGGTGAGAAAATAACTGAGCATCACATAGCCTCCATGAAAGTCCACATCCGAAAGACCGGATGGACGGTTGACCTTTACAAGTGTGTATTCTCCCTGGACGCTGAAAGAATTAAAAACCACTGCGGTCTCGCCGCCAAAGCGGTGCGCCTGTCTCGCCGAAAAAGCCCCTGTATCCACAAAGTTCGTTGCCGTCAGATTCGATTCCGGCTTCGAATCAAACCGAAACGTGGCTCCGTCGGAATCGCTGAAACTGTAACCAAACCCGGCATGCACCAGTTTTCTGCCTTTTTCAAGTTTCACAGGAACACCTGTCAGCCGCAAGGTTATGTTGTACCCATCGTCGCTTCGAATGCGGGGCGGGTTTTCCCCAGTGGGGCGGAACACTCCAATCGCCCAGGTGGCGCGCTGATTCAATGCAAAATTATAAAACGCCGCACCAATATTCCGGCCCGGTACAAACGCACTCATTAAAGAATCTTCCATGAAAGTGTCGTAATTCGAACTGGTCAATTCTTCCAGAGAAAACGCCTCCTTGAAATGTCCGACATTGAAATGACCTACAACCGGAAGCCTGATGAGCCCCAGGTAAACATCCTTGAAGCTGGTTTGACCGGAAAAATCGAACTGCGCCTTGAACTTGACCCGGTCGTAAAGCAATCCCGAAACAAAAAACCGTGCACGGCGCAATTCCGCACCGCTTTCAGGGTCACTGAAGTTGGATTTAAAGGTTTGATCCGAGTCGTAAAAAGCCACATCGGTCTGAATGCGGCCGCCGATCATGTACTTGAATTTTTTATCGGGAGAAACAAACACCAGCCCATTTCTAAAATAGACCCGCATCTCATTGTCTCTTTCCTGCAACTGCCTTTCGATCGCACGCAGGCGGCGCTCCGTATCGTTGGAATCCGCCTGGCCATTCGAAGGCAATAATCCCAGCGTCAAGAGAGAAAAGAGTAAAATCGGTTTAAAGAGTTTCAATGAAACGTTTCCTTATCTATTGCGTAAAATCATCGTCCCACTCAAGCACGGTTTTGACCGCTTTGATGTGAGCATAGACTTTCTGTCCCACAACGATATTCAATCGAGCCAACGATTTTAGCGTGATGGTGGCAAGAATGGGTTGACCTACATCCAGTTTAATATCGACAGAATAACGGTTTTTCTTGAGGGCACCCACTTCCATCACCCGGGCTTCGAGTATATTGAGCACACTGGTCTGGTTATTGGGCGTGGAAGTCACGACACTGACATCGTTGGAATGAATGTGCAGCCGGACGGTTTGCCCCACTTCGGCGGATTGTTCAGGCACGTGCAACTGGTGATGCAAGAACTGCAAACGAGTCAGTCCAAACTCCGGCTCGTGCGCCGCTACCTGGGTATCGAGAACAGCGCCCACCGCCCTGGAATCAATATGGTCGCGAAGCGCAAGTTGCGAGAACACTTGATCGACCGGCCCCTGGGCAACGATCTTTCCCTCCTTCAGAAGAACCATCGTATCGACCAACTGCAGGATTTCTCCCAGGGAATGGCTGATGTAAACGATGGGAATCTTCCAGGTCGTTTGCAGACGCCGGATATAAGGCAACAGCTCGCGTTTTCGTTGATGATCCAGCGATGCCAGGGGTTCATCCATGAGCAACAGCCTGGGGCTGGTCAACAGCGCACGGCCAATCGCCACCCGCTGGCCTTCACCGCCCGAAAGGAAACCAGGCCGCCGGTCCAACAGATGGGCAATGTCCAGAATATCCACCACTTCATCCAGGCCGATTCGGCGTTCAGCAGCAGGAATTCGTTTGAATCCGTAAAGCAAATTGGAGCGCACGCTCAAATGCGGGAACAGGCGCGGCTCTTGAAATACAAGCCCGATCGGACGTTTATGAACAGGGACGAAAATTCCCTGCGCTTCATCCTGCCAGACCGCATCTCCGAACTTCAGGGTTCCGGTGCTCGAGCGTTCCAACCCGGCCAGACAGCGAAGCAACGTGGTTTTTCCGGAACCGGAAGGGCCGAGCAAAACCGTGACACCACTTTCAGGGACGTCCAGCCGGGCCTGCAGGTGAAACCCGGAAAAATGCACTTCAAAATTTGCTGACAGATGACTCATGTAATGTGAATGGGAAGCCGCCGGTTGATGGTGTAAACGGTCAGCAAGACCAAAAAAGAAAACAGGAGCAACCCTCCAGAGAGGGCATGCGCCTCGGCATACTCCAGAACCTCCACACGTTCATAAATGTCGATGGAAATAACTTTGGTCTTTCCAGGAATACTGCCGCCGACCATCAACACCACGCCGAACTCCCCCAAAGTATGAGCGAACCCAAGAACTGTAGCGGTAATGAATCCTCTCAGTCCCAAAGGAAAGATGACAGTTAAAAAAGCATCCCATTTGGACGCACGTAACGACCCTGCGGTTTCCAACGGAAGTTTCCCTACAGATTCAAACGTTGCATGCAGCGGCTGCACCACAAAGGGAAGCGAGTACAGGATGGAGGCGATCACCAGCCCCGCAAACGAAAACGAAAGCGCGGAACCCGTCATCGCTTTGAACGGCCCGCCGATCCAGCCGTTGGGACCGAGCGCGATCAAAAGATAAAACCCCAACACCGTGGGGGGAAGCACCAGAGGCAAAGCCACCACCGCTTCCACGTAAGTCCTTAGCCGGGACCGGGTATGCGCCAGCCACCAGGCGATCGGCGTTCCCACCAGCAGCAGTAAAAAGACAGTTACCCCGGCGAGCTTGAGAGTCAACAGGATCGGACCCGGATCAAGATTTGAAAATTCCATAACGGGTTTCCTTCATTAGAGGCCATCAAAAGCAGTGTGAAAATTATTTCAAGCGATACCCATAGCCTGTAATGATCTTTCGGGCGGTTTCATTGCGTATGAAATCCGCCAAAGCGATCGCCGCGGGATTGGTTTCACCGTGTTTCAAAAGCACCAGATCCTGCGATATCGGGTCGTAAAATTCAGGCGGCACATCCCAGCGACTGCCCTTGGATTTATTTTTGGGGTCCAGGACCTGGGAAAGCGACACAAACCCCAATTCCGCATTGCCGGTAGCGATAAATTGAAACGCCTGCCCGATATTTTCTCCCAATACGATCCAGCCACGGACCTGATCCCAGACACCAAGTTTCTTAAGGGTCTGCTTGGCCGCCCGGCCATAAGGCGCGGTTTTGGGATTGGCCATCGCCAGGAAATTATAATTTTTATTTAGAAAAATTTTTGCGCCTTCCCCATGCACCTGACTGGAATCCGGGCTCCACAAAGTGAGTTGACCGATGGCATAGGTGAAGCGCGAACCGGCAACCGCAAACCCTTCCTCCTCCAACAACCGGGGCCGCAGACCATCCGCCGCTAAAAGCAGGTCAAAAGGCGCGCCGTTTTTCACCTGGGCGTACAGTTTGCCCGTCGAACCGGGAACCACCACCATCCGGTGTCCGGTATCATTTTCAAAATGTGCCTTAATATCCTTCAGTGGATTGATAAAATTGGACGCCACCGCCACATGGACTTCCCCCGCCTGAGCCGAAGAAAAAACCCCGCTAAACAGAAACATCATTACGATAAAAACAAAACGCATCAAACCCCCTTAATGAATAAGGCTTTCATCGTTATATACATATAAATATAACGGATACTAAGGTTATATACAATAAAATATAACGCTCTGTCAATAAAAAGGGCATGCTGGAATGGAAAAAGCCGAAAAAGACATTCGACCAGAGGATTTCAAGGAAGGATCGGTTTGGGAGGAATTGGTTTAGGAGTGTGGGCCGAAGATGGCGTTGGTTAGATTAAGGATTTATGGGGGAAGCTGGCTTTACATACCAACCCAGGATACGATCATGAAAGAAGCACTGAAGAAAACCTTATGAATTTATTTTCATGATATATTCTTAAATTTTTCTGTGAAAATTTCATTCTTATACATAGATTCATATTTTATTTCTACATTAAAGGATTTAAGAAATTTGGTTAAAATTTCTGTATTTTCATTGGTTTTGTTTTTCTCATCAATTTTGACCAACCAAATTTCATCATTAACTCCAATTCCAATTCCTGGGTCGATAATTGCCCAAACTATGTGATTCGTAGCAGATCCTAACTGTTCCAAAAAAAAATTTAATACATTGCCCTTTCCCTCCACAATCTGATCTTTCCATATGATTTTATAATTTTTTATCATGGCGGGGCCAATTCCAGTATTTACTATAAAAACCCCCATTGGTCTGTTTAAAAGATTCCCGGGGTAAGAATGAAATGTGATGTGGGGTTTTACTGATAAACGGTAATGTTCCCGAGACATTTCAATTTGATAATAAGTAAAATAAAGGGCCGCCACAGATATTATTGTAGCCATTATTCCCATTGCTATTTCCATTTAACCCTCCTAAATATTGGATATAACAATTCCTTTTGCCAATACGTTACCCCAATGCGTTGATCTCACCAAAATAAATTATTTCAAATAAACTTTTTATGTGGTCGATTTTAAAGAATTCACAATCCGCTAAAAATCCCCCTAACCCCCTTTACAAAGGGGGGATAATAAGGCTCCCCCTTCCATGAAGGGGGCAGGGGGGATTTTGTAAAGATACCAATCGGACAAGATACTAAAGAGTAACAGCAGAAAAAGATTACTACTACAGAACCTTAATTTTTTGGCAGGTGAATGGAGAACGTGCTTCCCTTGCCGACGGTGCTGTCGGCTTTGACGGAACCTTTATGAACCTGGGCGATGTGCTTGACGATGGCGAGCCCCAGCCCGGTCCCTCCAAGATCGCGGCTTCGGGCCTGGTCGACCCGGTAAAACCGTTCGAACAGGCGCGGCAGATGGTCTTTTTCGATCCCGCAACCCTGATCCCGCACCCGGATCACCGTCTCGCCGTTTTCCTGCTCACCGGCAACTTCCACCCGTTTTTCCGGCCCGCTGTATTTGACGGCGTTGTCCACCAGATTGACCACCGCCTGTTCGATGAGTTGGGCGTTCATTTTCGCCTCAATGCCTTCATCGCAGATCAAATCGATGGTCGTGTTCTGCTGGACCGCGCGGCGGGAACACGCTTGAATGGCCGATTGCAAGATGCCTTTCAACCCCACGTCTTCCATTTGAATGGCAAAATGATCCGGGTCCTGCTCCAGCTTGGAGAGACTGAGAAGATCGTCGATGATGGCATTCAAACGGTCGACCTGGCGGCCAATGATTTCCAGAAACCTGAGGGCGTCTTTTTGATTATTGATCGCCCCTTTCATGAGGGTTTCCACAAATCCCTTGATCGAAGTGATAGGCGTCTTGATTTCATGAGAAACGTTGGCGACAAAATCGCGGCGCATGCTTTCCAACCGTTTGAGGCGGGTCACATCGTTCAACACAATAAGCGCTCCGATTCGATTGTCGCTGGCATCCTTTAAAGCCGTGCCACGCGCCTGCAGATTGCGCTCTTCAGCGCCCTGCAAAACAAAATCCGTTTCCACCACGCTGGGGGTGGTCAGAGCCTTTTTCACAAACTGTTGCAGGTCGTTATTTCTGACCACTTCGTGAACACTTTTCCGCTTGGATTTCTCTGCATCGACACCGATCAATTGCGCCGCCGCCTGATTCATGCTGATGAATCGCTCCGCCATATCGACCGCAAAAACACCTTCGACCATACTGAAAAGCACCGCCTCGCGCTCGTTCCGCTCTTCGGTCACGCGGCGAATGCGGTAGTCCAGTTGCCGGGCCATTTGATTGAGAGCCTCTGCCAGTCCTGCGGTTTCCAGCGAACCGGTTTCGGGAATCTGGCTGGGAGCGCCTCCTGAAGCAAATTCCTCCGCCGACCGTTTCATCACCTCCAGCGGCCTGCTGATGCGTTTGGAAACCACCAGGCTGATGACCGCCGTGAACAGGACCACGGCCAACCCGCCCCAGACAATCTTGACTTCAATCGATTTGAGAGCGGTGTCTATGAAAGTGATTGGCAGGGAGGTCCGCACCACTCCCAGTATTTCTCCGTTCCGCCGAACCGGGATGGCCAGATACATCATTTTGTTCTGCAATGTGTTGCTGAAACGGGCCGACATACCACGGTTGCCGGAAAATGCTTCTTTAATTTCCGGACGGTCCGCATGGTTGTCCATCCGCGCCGGGTCCTCGTGGGAGTCACCGAGAATTCTGCCAGACGGCAAAACGAGGGTCACTCGCATGGAAGCGCTCTCACCGATTTCCTTGCTCAAAGAATCGAGAGACTGTGAGTTTTGATCGGAGAATTTGTCCGCCACCAAACGTTCCACCAATCGGGCGCGGACCTCCAGGTCAATTGCAGTGCGGTCGTAATAGAATTCCTGCAGAGAACTGAGCGCATACCACCCGACCGCCATTAAAGCCGTCAGGGTGATCAATAAATAGGTCGGGTAAAGTTGCCATAAAAGCCGTTTTCTGGCCATGGCTATTCCTTAAACCTGTAACCCACTCCACGCACGGTTTCGATGCGTCCCGCCGCGGAGGCCAGTTTTTTGCGCAGACCGACAATTTGAAAATCGACCGAACGCTCGGTGACCGCATAATCATCGCCCCTGACGGCTTCCACGATCTGGTAACGGGTGAATACCCAGCCCGGACGGCCCGCAAGGAATTTGAGAATACTGAATTCGGTGAAGGTCAGGGAAATGGGTTTTCCCTCCACCAGCACTTCATGGCGGCCGGGATGAATTTCCAGTTCCGGAAATCGCAAAACCTCTTCCTCCGGAGGAGGACCGGTTTTGCTTCTCCTGAGAACCGCGCGCACGCGGGTCACAAACACTTTCACATTGAAAGGTTTGGTCACGTAGTCATCCGCGCCGAGTTCCAGCCCGGCCACGATGTCCGATTCATCCCCCTTGGCGGTCAACATAATGATGGGGATATGCGCCGTCTCGGAATCCTGCTTCATCCTTCTACAGACTTCCAACCCATCCACTCCGGGAAGCATCAAATCGAGCACCATCAGATCGGGGAGCCTGGACCGGGCGGCCTTCAAGGCGTCTTCTCCGGAACCCACGCAAGTCACGACGAACGATTCGCCGGCAAGATTGTAGCGGACCAGCTCTTGAATGTCTTTTTCGTCCTCGACGACCAGAATGTTTTCTTTAGACATGGCCAGTTTTTTTACCCGTTGATTTTATGAATGCGTTTCAGGGCCTCAATACCTCTATCAGACTGTGTTCCGGTGAGAATCGTGTTAGCGCTGAATGAGGTTAATATGAGATCTGCATTTTTACAGTCGCAACCATTATAGGATGAAAACCCGTTTAAAATCATTCAAGGTCTAAAGTTTCAACCATTTTAGCCGATCCGAAGATCAGGGATTTTTTCATTTTTGCAAATTCCGCCGCTGATATGAAAATAGAAACCATCCAAATCCAAAGGATTCTCCAAACCGGCGGCGGCAAACCCTGCAAAGAGTGCGAAGAGGAAGAAGCGCAAAAAAAGCAGTTGGAACAGGATCTGGCGGACGAAGACCGGGTCTCACTATCGGGCGGCTCGCCGCTTGCGGATAGAATCGCTTCCGGGCTCGCCAATGGCGGATTAAGCAATGAAGGTGAGGAGGAAAATAACGGAACGGAAAACAAAGCGGCTCCCCGCAGCGAAGCGGACCTTTCCCAGGAAGAAAGACAGGTTCTGACCGAACTCAAGACCCGCGACCGCGAAGTCCGGGCCCATGAACAGGCGCATCTGGCCGCCGCCGGCCCTTACGCAAAAGGCCCGCCGTCTTTCGAATATCAAACCGGTCCCGACGGCAAACGCTATGCCGTCGGCGGAGAGGTTCAGATCGACACCTCGAAAGTCTCCGGAAATCCCCAGGCCACCCTCGTCAAAGCGCAGACCATCAAGCGCGCAGCCACCGCGCCCGCGAACCCGTCCGCACAGGACCGCCAGGTCGCCGCTCAGGCATCCCGAATGGAAGCCGAAGCCCGGCAGGAAATTAAAGAAGAGCGAACCGAGAAACAGGAAGAAGCAAGAGGATCCCAATCTACAACTTCGACGTCCGGCCCTTTTTCCACCGACGCCATAAAAGAGGTCCAACAAACAGCCGAAACTTCGCAATCCACCGGGGAGGTCTCTTCAAAGTCGAAAGCAGACGACGATGCCGGAGTCCGTTCCCGGTTTCAGAAAAACCTGCAACAGTTTTCTTCACCTGCAGAAAAAGGCAATCTGCTCGATGTCGTTTCGTAAATCTTTTCGAGCAAAAGGACTTTTAAATAATGATGAAAACAAAAAAGGATTTACGATAAAAACCGCAAATCCTTTTTTTCGATAAAATGGCGGGGCCGACGAGACTCGAACTCGCGACCTCCGGCGTGACAGGCCGGCGTTCTAACCAACTGAACTACGACCCCGCTATTTTATTCAATGTGAAAACCCATTTTAACTATTTACTGGCCCGCATCAAAATGACGAAAATGCTCGAACTGAAACAAAAAAACGTTTCACCTCATGAACACACTCGCTTTCCGCGGAAGAATGGGCGAAACAGGGCTCGAACCTGTGACCCCCGGCTTGTAAGGCCGGTGCTCTCCCAGCTGAGCTATTCGCCCGCCATGGAATTTCTCATATTGCAAGGTTTCCAAAAACGTAACCGGAATGCGGGAGTATAGTAACGGGTGATTTTTCTGTCAAGAAAATTCATTGAACTGCCGAATTCTCTATGAGTATCGAGCGAAAATGGTTGGATGACATTATAAAGAATTGACACCCATTTTTCACCAATATATGATGCGCTTTTAAGAGATTCTTTTCTCGACTCTGCACCATCACAATTCTTTTTTCCGGCTTTATTCCCTCTTTTCCAAGAGCGGTGACAACAGACATGAGAAGACAAATTCTATCCTTTCTGGAAACCTTGACCGTCAAGGACCTTTTAAATTTTAGAAAAGTTTTAAATCAAATCATCGAGAAAAAACTTAAAACCGAATTGGGAAAAAGAAACAGCCAACGGGCGAGAGTAAAAATACCCGCAACGGCCAATATAGAAAGAGAGGCGGAGTTTTTTCACAAAGAGCATAAAATCACGATTCACGATTTATCCACCAACGGTTTGCTCTTCACCACGGAAGCCCCCGTCATCAACAACGATATTTTAGCCGTTACATTTCGTTCTCCCTCCAGCGGGGAACAACGAAGCATCAATTGTCAGGCAGTTCGCGTTAAAGAAAGCCATCGGCGTTCCCATTGGGAATACGAAGTCGGCGCCAAGGCAGTGGACAAAAAGGCGGTTCGCGCTTATCGAGAAATGCTTAAAAATCGCGGTAGATTTTAAACGGCTTTCTCAATCCATCACCCATTCCGCACAACCCTCTTCGGAGCGGGAATCAGGGTTCTAATATAAAACCTTATGGCCATTTCGAATATATTTTCTCACCTGATCGAACTGACAGCCAACGTGACCAACGCCTACACAACGGTGTTGTACTCGGCCAACCCGGACAAGAAAACGTTTCGCCTGAGAGATCATTTTTCCTTGAATCCAAACCTCGTTCCGAAAGAAGAAATCCCGTTTGATCACAGCTCCATCCATAAATCGATCACCAGCAAAAAACCCGTGGTCATCGATCACTTTGATCCGGAGGCCGCGGAATTTAAAATTTTCAACAAAACCGAAAGCTTAAAGAGCTTCCTTATCGTACCGATCATTCATGACTCCGTGGAAGGGGTCTTGGTGACCGCCACAAAAGATGCCTATAGTTTTTCTCCCAAGCTGCAGAAAATTGTCGGCGGATTCGCAGACCAGATGGCCTGGCATCTGTTTCAGGAAAAACCATCTCCCAATCAGACGCCAACCATCCGCGAAATGAACGCTTACCTCAGGTTTCTGGCCGAATCCGCCGATCAGACTGCGATGACCAAAAGGCTGGTCGAAATTCCCGCGTCTATTCTTGTTTGCGATTCCGTAGCCGTCGTCTGGTTTAGCGGCAATGGCCAGGGGAAAGTTCAGGAACATAGAGGATTTCAAGAAGACCCGTCGCTTTACACCGTGATTCAGGGAGCCGGCATCATCGGCGCTTGCGCTCAAAGCCGCACGCCCATCATCTCAAAAGCCTTTGACAATAATTTGATGACCCTGTTTTCCGAAAAAGAAAAAACGGAGCCTTTCAAATCTGTAGCCGCGGTGCCCATCCTGCAAAACAATCGTGTTCTGGGGGTATTGGTTTGCGCTTCTTTAATGCCCGACGGATTATCTCAACCGGAACTCGACATATTGTCCATGATCGCCGCGGCAGCCGCCACGTCTCCCGTATTCGCAGAAAGAAAAAGCGCTCCTGGCAGTGATAAAAACCGGGATTCGATCACCGGAGTTTACAACCACCGGTTTTTGATTCACCGCCAACAGGCAATTTCCGAGAAAATTTTTGATGGCAACCTTCCGGTTTTTTTTCTGACCGTGCAACTGACCAATTTGCCCGCAATTTACGAAACTCACGGTGTGCAACTGGGCGATGCCCTGCTGCGGGGCATGGTGTCTTTATTCACCAAGAGAATCCCGTCACCAAAAAATATTTTTAAATATTCCGACAACTCGTTTCTGATCATGATATTGAAAAGAGACCGCGAGGAAGTGGATTCTCTCGAATCTCATCTCAAAGATATATTCGACAACAAACCTCTCTCGGTCAACGGAACGTCCCTGCGGGTAAAAACCGAATGGGGTCTTTCATCTTACCCGGATGAGGGGGAAAATCTCCTCGATCTCATCAGCCTTTCTTGGGCTCGAACCTCTCAACAAGTGAAGGTGACTCTCTAATGGTAAATTTTATGAGCAAAGTGTTTGGCTGGTTCTCAACCGATTTGGCCATGGACCTGGGAACGGCCAACACCCTGATTTACGCCAAGGGAAAAGGCATTGTGCTGGATGAACCTTCTATTGTGGCTGTCAACACCCGGGGAGAAGGAGTGGAAGCCGTTGGCTTGAAAGCCAAAGAGATGTACGGCAGAACCCATGCCCGGCTGGAAACCATCCGGCCCATGAAAGATGGAGTGATCGCGGACTTCGATATCACGAATACGATGATCAACTATTTCATCAAAAAAGTTTTAAAAAACCACCGGTTTTTTAAACCGAGGATGGTGGTCGGAATCCCCTCGTGCATCACCCAGGTGGAAAAAAAGGCGGTGATCGACGCTTCCATCATGGCTGGCGTCCGCGAAGTCCATCTGGTGGAAGAACCCATGGCCGCCGCCATCGGGGTAGGCATACCGGCGCACAAACCTGAAGGCAACATGGTGATCGATATCGGCGGAGGCACCACCGACGTGGCGGTGGTCTCCCTTTCCGCCATCGCTTATGGAGAATCCGTTCGCTTGGCAGGCGACGAAATCGACGAGGCCATCGTGCGCTATATGCGGCTCAATCATCACCTGAACATCGGTGTTTTTGAAGGCGAACGTGTAAAAATCGAGGTTGGAAGCGCCTATCCCCTCGTTGAAAAACTGACCACCGAAGTCAGAGGACTCAATGTAAAAACGGGAGTCCCCATGTCGATAATCATAGACGATGAAGAAATCCGGGAAGCCATGAAAGAACCCCTCGCCACCATCATTTCCGTTGTGCTCAAAGCCCTGGAAAAAGTTCCCCCTGAGCTGTCCGCCGATATCCATTCAAACGGCATCTATCTGACCGGCGGAGGCGCTCTCATCCGCGGCCTCGACAAGCTGGTCGAAGAAAAAACCACCCTCAAGGTTTATATTCCCGAAGACCCCCTTCTAAGCATCTGCAAAGGCGCCGGCGCCATTCTGGACAATTTTTACGAAATGAAAAAAGTTTGTATCAATTGACGGCATTTGGAGTAAAATACCGGAAACAATTTTACTCATTTGCGGGGGCGGTACGATCCCCGGATCGAAATGGAAACTGATAAAAACCGTTCTTGCGAGGAATGCCAAACCCCGGTAGACACCCTTCCCACCCTGGTGGAGTTTGAAGGGCAGGAGATATTTCTGTTCGATCCCGTGGTTTGTAAAAGTTGCCTGCTGGATCTTTGCAAGAACCATTCAGCCGTCTGTGAAAATTGCGGTGGATTGATCCCGCCCTACACTCAGGTCGGGGTTCTAAAGGGCGATCTGGGGCAAAAACGTTATGTCCACCTGAATTCCACCTGTTCCACCGTTGGCAGCGCTTTTTACGGTTACCTGGGTAAGGGTAAACTTCATCACTTTATAGAAATCGAAGCATGTTAGAAATTCAATTTGAAAACCAGAAAAGAACCATCAAAGTCGAGCCTGGGGCCAACCTGCGGGAAGCGGCCATAGCAAATAAATTGAGCGTCTACCCTCATATTCTCAAAATTTTGAACTGTAGAGGCCGGGGATTGTGCACTTCCTGCAAGGTTGAAATCGTATCCGGCAATGTGGACCCGAGAAACGACGTTGAAAATGAAAAGCTCGGCAAAAAAGCCCCGAATATTCGTCTGGCCTGCCAGGTCACTGTAAACGACCATCTGGTGGTGCGCACCCACGTGTAGAAACTCGCCAAACTCCTTTTCCCTCAAAGCCCTGAAAAACCGAAACCCAGGCCTTTTCATACCAATCTACCCGGTTGCGCGGCCCTCTTCTCCCCAGCCATAATCCCCAGGTTTTTCGTTAAAATCCGCTTAAAATTTAAATTTAGAAAGAGTTCAAAACCATTTGACAATCCGGGGTTGGCATTTCAAAATAATCAGTAACCGCTTATGGAAAAAAACCTGTTGAATAAGATTCACCAACACGCGCTGAAGGAATACCCCTTTGAATGTTGCGGTGTTGTGATTGGAAAACCGGAAAATGACCATGACGATATTTTGTTCCCTTGCACCAATATTCAAAATCAGCTACACGAAAAGGACCCCAAAAATTACCCAAGGGATGCAAAAACAGCGTTTAACATCGAGTCTACCGAGTTGTTAAAAATTGAAAATGAGGCCCGCACCAGAGGAATGGTGATCAAGACGTTTTATCATTCCCATCCGGATCACGATGCCTATTTCTCGGAAGAGGATAAAAAACAGGCGTTATTTGGCGACGAACCTTGGTATCCTGATGCCAACCATCTGGTCGTTTCGGTGTATAATAAACAGATAAAAGACCAGGCCTTATTTGCCTGGGAGCCTGAGAAAAAAGTCTTTGAACGACAAAAAGACTTGAACTTATAATAGTAATCATTTCAAAACCTTTTTTAACTAGGAGAAACAGTCATGGCACTGATGATCAACGAAGATTGTGTCAACTGTGGTGTCTGTGAACCCGAATGCCCCAATGAAGCCATTTCCGAAGGGGACGATATTTTCGTCATTGACTGGGAACATTGCACCGAATGTGTGGGCTGGTATGAAGAGGCACAATGTGTGGAAGTCTGTCCGGTGGACTGCATCCCCAAGGATCCCGAACACGTGGAAACCCAGGAACAATTGCTGGCCAAAAAAGAAGCCCTGGTCAACGGGCAAGGCTGACGTTTAAGAAAGGAAAACAGATCATTATGGATCCGGGCATGCAGGACGAAGTAGAAATTGTTCTCGAGACTCTCAGGCCCTCACTGATGGCCGATGGCGGGAACGTGGAATTGGTGGACATTGACGACGGCGTGGTTAAGCTTCGCCTGGTCGGTTCCTGCAGTTCCTGCTCCAGCTCGACCATGACCCTGAAAATGGGTATCGAACGCGCCTTGAAAAAAGCCATTCCCATGGTACGCTGTATAGAAGCTGTAGAATAATAATGGAATGCGTCTCCCCTGGAGGACATTCCCTTCTATCCAAGTGAGAAGGCCCTTGATATCGAATTCCGCTAAAAAATATCTTTTTTTTCCGATTCTGGCGATCACGGCCCTGCTGGTTTTTGGCAGCACAGAGGCCCCGGCCACGGAAGATGTCCGCGCAGGAAATTTCACCTTAAAATCTTTACAAGGTGAGGCGATCAGTCTCGACCAATATAAAGGCAAGTATCTGCTCATCAATTTCTGGGCGACCTGGTGCGGTCCCTGCAAGGTAGAAATGCCGTCCCTGGAGGCGTTGTACCAGCGTTACAAAACCAAAAATTTCGATGTCCTCGCCATTTCTAACGACATGTTTGGGAAAACGGTGGTGGAACCTTATGTCAAAGCGAATAACCTCTCATTCACTGTTTTACTCGACAATCAACTGAAGGTGAGCTACCAGTTCGGGGTGATCAGCCTGCCCACCACCTTCCTGATCGATCCTCAGGGCAACATCATTGGCGCCAAGCAGGGCGCCGAAGACTGGACCGAACCCGAGACGCTTTCATACTTCGAACACCTGCTCAATCAAAAAGGTTGATCCCGGGTCCAACCCGTTGCATCCAAACCCTATACGGTCCATTGCAATTCATCATGAAAATGAACACATTCCGACAATTCCTGTTTTTAGCAACCCTCATTGCTTTGTTGACAGGGTCGCGTGCCGCCGCCGAAAATGCGAGAGTCAATCCCCTGGAATCCCAGATGGTTCTTATTCCCGCCGGGCATTTTATTTTTGGGACGGACCAGACCGACGAAACCGCCGACGCGCTTTCCATGGGAATTCCCAAACCCTGGTACGCCGATGAATCGCCGGAAGTAAAAATTTTCCTCAAAGGGTTCTACATCGACCAGTTTGAAGTGACCAACGATCGATACAAGATTTATGTGGACGATACCGGGGCCATCCCGCCAGGCAACTGGGAAAATAACACCTATCCGAAAGGACAGGGCAAACATCCCGTCGTCTGGGTGACCTGGTACGATGCCTCGAATTTTTGCCAATGGGCCGGAAAGCGCCTGCCTTCCGAAAAACAATGGGAGCGGGTGGCGCGAGGCAACGAAGGAAACCGATACCCCTGGGGTAACACGTTTGACCTGAAATTTGCCCATTTGGCCCATACAGCCGGGCAAAAACTGCAACTCTCGGCGGTCGGCTCTTTCGCTGAAGGGGCCAGCCCAAACGGCGTACACGATTTGATCGGCAATGCCTGGGAGTGGGTTGACGACGATTATCAACCCTATAAAGGCAGCACCTATCAAAACGATTCTTACAGCCGGGGCTTCAAGGTGATCCGCGGACATTCCGCCAGCGACATCGGTCATTTTCCCGGCGCCATGTATCTGTCCGCCATGGAAAAATTTGCCCGCAGTGGCTACCGGCAATTCGCCGACCCGGACGAACCCGCGCCGGATGTCGGTTTTCGTTGCGTGAGCCAGGAAAAACCCGCCGCCATGCTGCAAACCGCTTCCGCAAAAGATGCGTTCACCAACGCTTCGAAATCCCAACCAGGAACAACTGCCACAGACGCACAAACGCCAACGGGGACCTCACTTCAGACATCCCAAAGCGAAAAAAAGGCTTTCAGTCCCTTTCAAGCCAAACCCGTTCTTCCGCAATCAGGAATCCTGGCTCTGACGTTTCTGGCTTTCGTCGCCGGAGTGTTCAGCTTTCTGTCTCCCTGCACCCTGCCCATATTGCCCGCTTATTTCGCGGTCACCGCACAGGCCGACCGGGCACGGTTGAGCCTGATGTCGATCGCATTTTTCATTGGGCTTGCCACCCTGTTTGTTCTGATGGGAGCGTCCGCCAGCCTGCTCGGCCAGGTGCTTCGCGACTACATGTTTTCCCTGGCCACCATCGGAGGAATATTGGTAGCCATTTTCGGCGTGATGACGCTTTTCGGGTTTGGATTCTCAGGCGCAAACTTCCAGGGAAAGCCCGCTTCCACGTTCTTTGGATTCTTTCTGTTCGGCGCGGCCTTTGCACTGGGCTGGACCCCATGCGTCGGCCCCATCCTGTCGGGCATTCTGATCCTGGCCGCATCCGATAAAACCGTCTTACAGGGAATGACCTTATTGTTTTGTTATGCCGTCGGTCTCGGACTGCCGTTGATCATGATCGCAACGTTTTGCGGCCACCTGTCCAAAGACGGCCTCTTCTGGAGAATACTGCGAGGCAAGGGCTGGGAGGTCGCCATCGGCGGCAGAATGATTTTTCTGCACACCACCAATTTGTTCAGCGGGCTTCTGCTTATCGCGCTGGGTGTTGCATTGGCAATGGGTTATTTAACCTACATCAACAGCCTGATCCCCATCGAACTGCAACTGTGGTTCAGCGAAATTGAAGAAAAGGTTTTGCACCTTTTCATGTAACCTCCTTTTTCGCGCACCCTTTTCTTTCGCGATAAGACCTTCACAACTCATTGAACCCTAAAAGGTTTTTTTATACAATCATTTCCCATCTTAACCTGTCAACGTTTAGCCAGGTCAAACCTTTCAAGGTTGGCATCCCGATAAAAAAGGGTTTTCCCAAAAAGCGGCTGAAAAAATCACCGGGATTTAAAAGGGGATTTTTAACCGGGGGGAATTGTTAACATTATGACTCTCAGGTATTTTGCATACGGGTCCAATCTTCATCCGGTCCGATTGAAGGAACGCACCCCCTCCTGCAGGCTCATCTCCGTGGCCAAACTTTTCGAACACCGCTTGTGCTTTCATAAAAAAAGCCGGGACGGCTCAGCAAAAGCCAATGCATTCTATACGGGAAGACCGGCGGATCATGTCATGGGAGTGATTTATGAGATGGATGGAAGCGATAAAGGGTTACTGGACGAATTTGAGGGCCTGGGGAACGGCTACCTGGACAAAAAGACCATTGTCGAAAACAACACAGGTTCTCAAACCGTGTTCACCTATGTCGCAGAGGAAAACTATATTTCTGATTCTTTAAACCCATTCATCTGGTATAAGGAATTGGTGTTAAGAGGCGCCAGGTTTCACCAGTTTCCCGAGGACTATATCAACCAGATCGTAGAGGTTGATCCCATACAAGATCCTGATGACAAACGAAATCAGAAAAATAGATATCTTTTAGAAAAGATGGGAACTAAAAAACAAATTTTGTGAGCCGCTTACAGTTCGAGGTTGTGGCTTCGTGCACCCTTCCCGATCAAGCGTCCATGGCACAACGAAAGCCCAAAAAGTTGAACGATGCCGTGGGCTCAATCCAGTTGCGGAAATAGGCCGGGGAAAATTTGATCGTCAAATGCGTCTGCGTCAATCCGCCGCGGATCACCTTGAACATCCCCTTTTCCGACACCGGCTGCCCTTGATACGTATACCAGTCCTCGGTCCATTCCCAAACATTGTGCCCCATCCCGAAGACCCCGTAAGGGCTGATCCATTCACTGCGCTTATCGACCGGTTCCACCTGCAACCCTGAGAATCCGTTATTGGGGTGGTCGAAATACAGTTCCCAGGGCCATTTCCGCCCATCCACGCCACGGGCGGCTTTTTCCCACTCCGTCTCCGTCGGCAGGCGCTTTCCCCTAAACTGGCAATAACTCTCGGCGTTCTGGTGAGTGACCCACGCCACCGGAAGCCTCGCCCTTTTGGGATCAAAATTATCCGCTGGCTTAAACTCCTGATACTCGCCGCGGCTCACCTCATACCTGTCGATAAAATAGGCGTCCGTCATCACCGTTTGCCCGCCTTCGGTTTTAGGGTCGTCCGCATGTCCCATGATGAATCCACCGGCGGGAATATAAACCATTCCCTCGGGAACGGTCACTCCCGCCGGAATTTCAACGGGGATCTGTTCAACTTTGTGGCTGTCGCAGGAAAGAAGGATGAAGCTTAAAAAAAAGACAATACAGGCAACCGGCCTCATGAGGGCCGTTTGTCGAAGGGATGAAACACCTCCCCGCCGTTGATCGGCAGGGGTTTTTTATTGAAATCCAGGGGGTGATCGATCCCCGGCTGAATGGTCCCATCCACCGAGTACGGGCCGTTTTGCGACCAGTAGTTGCGTTTCCTGGAATCGGTGAATTCCATGCGGGTGATGTATTTGATATTTTTGTAGCCGTATTTGAAGGGCGCGATCAAGCGCAGAGGAAACCCATGATCCCTGCTCAACGGCTTGCCATTCATTCTGATGACAAAAAGCACCCGGTCCCGTTTCAATTCTTCCAGAGAAAAACTTTCATAGTAGGAATCCGCCGATTGAAAATAAACGTACTTCGCAGCGGGGTCCGGCTGAACCCGGTCGATCAGTTCTTCAATCCGGAACCCTTCCCACGTCGCCTTGGCGGACCAGCACTCGACACATTTCAACCGCGAAACCTGGGAGCGCATTTTGAGTCCGAACAGGTCTTCATAGGTCAGGCCAACGGTTTTTTGAACCATGCCAGTCACAACAAGGGCCCAGTTTTCCACATCGACCCCCAGAAAGGGATTGGCACTGCGGATATGAAAGCCGGGCAGGTCGCGGTTTTGAATGTACTGCTTGGGGATGTTTTTATCGTTTCGATAGTCCCCGATACCGGAGGCCTTGCGGGGAACCAGGGAGGTGAGCGCGGTCAGGGAAAAGACCTTCAAAAAGGCCCTGCGGCTGAACTTGAGTTTTGTGAAAGAAAAATCCATGCATCCCTCCTTCAGAGGGAAATATTTAATCCGTACAAGCAGTATAAATCACTTCTTCCGGAAACCCAACACGTCTTGCATATCGTACAGCCCGACCGGCTGGTTGACGAGCCATTGAGCCGCCCTGACGGCGCCACGGGCAAACGTTTCCCGGCTCTGGGCGCGGTGGAAAATTTCAAGGTTCTCCCCCATTCCGCCAAACAGCACACGATGCTCGCCGACGATATCTCCCGCCCGAAGCGTGTGAACCCCGATCTCCTTAGGCGTACGCTCAGTAATCCCTTGTCGCCCGTAAACGCCCACTTCCTCGATGTTTCGGTGTAGAGCCTCGGCGACAATTTCCGAGATGCGTACCGCCGTGCCGCTGGGAGCGTCCTTCTTGAACTTGTGATGGGCCTCCACAATTTCCACATCGTAGGCGTCACCCAGAGCTTGCGCCATGTCCCGAACCACTTTGAACAAGACATTGACCCCGATACTCATGTTCGGCGCCATCACGCATCGGGTCCGTTTGAGCCATTTCTGAATCTGTTGTTTCTGGGACGCTGAAAATCCGGTGGTCCCTATGACCAGCGGCTTGATGTGGTCCACCGCAACCCGAAACGTTTCCATACTGCAATCCGGTGTGGTGAAATCGATGACCACATCACAGGATTTCACCGCCGTCTCAAGGCAATCCCCAACCGCAATATTTTTCTTACCAATCCCCGCCAACTCGCCCACATCACTTCCAACACTGGAGTTGCCAGGGTTTTCCGTTCCGCCGGATAACTCGACTCCTTCCGTGTCCTCGATACAGGAAACGATAGTCCGTCCCATCCGGCCGGCGGCTCCGATCACAAGAATTTTGGTCAAAACTCCCCCTTTGCCAGTAGTTCGAAACCGGTATTATTTGACACCATTTGAAACTCCAATTACAAGCCATTTTCCGGGTTGGAAATCGGCTGAGCCGCTAAGAAATCAATGAGTACTTTTTCAACACAGATTTCAACCGGACGGCATTTTCCTTTGAAAGCGGCGATAACGGGGATCTCAATTCGTCCCCCATTTTTCCCATGAGAGCCAGAGCCGTCTTCACAGGAACCGGATTGGTGTCGATGAACAGCGTCTCATTGATCTCCATCAGTTCATAATGCAGAGCCCGTGCCTGGTCCCCGTCTCCGTTTTCTGCCGCATGGCATAATTGGGAAACCTTCTCGGGAAGCACGTTCGCCGTCACCGAGATGACGCCTTTTCCTCCAATCGCCAGAATGGGCCAAAGCAAAGGATCGTCTCCGGAAAGAACGGTGAAATCCTTGCCGCATAGAGAAATGACCTCGCTGATCTGCGTTAAAGACCCGGAAGCTTCCTTGATTCCCACGATGTTGTCGATCCCGGACAAACGTTTTACCGTCTCCGGAAGCATGTTCACCGAAGTTCTGCCCGGAACATTATATAAAATGATCGGCAGATCGGTCTCTTTGGCGAGTGAGGAAAAATGTTGAAACAACCCTTCCTGACTCGGCTTGTTGTAATATGGCGTGATCTGCAACGATCCATCCACGCCGGCCTTCTGGGCGTGCTGAGTCAACTCAGCCGCTTCCCAGGTGGAATTAGATCCCGTCCCGGCCAACACTTTCGCCCGGCCTTTACACGCATCCACGGTGATGCCAATGACTTTATCGTGCTCCTCGTGGCTCAACGTAGCAGACTCCCCCGTTGTTCCACAGGGGACGATTCCCTGTGTGCCGCCTGCGATCTGAAACTCGATCAATTCTCTCAGCGCCTTCTCGTCGACTTTGCCATTTTTGAAGGGTGTGACGATGGCAACCAGGGATCCTTCAAACATACAATTCGTTCTCCAGGCAATTTTTTAATTACAATTCAACGAGGGTGCCCTCGAAGGTGATCTTCGCAGGCCCTTCAAGGTAGACATCTTCAATCAGCTTGTCGGAAGGATTGAAATGAATTTTGAGAATGTCCCCGCCGCGGGTTTTGACCTCGACAGGGGGCTTCACCTGTTTCCGGTAAGACGCCAGCAAAGCCGACGCAACCGCCCCGGTTCCACAGGCCAGGGTTTCGCCTTCGATGCCCCGCTCGTAGGTGCGAATGCTCAAGGCGTTGCCGTTTTTTTTCTGCACCCAGTCCACATTGGTTCCCGCCGGGGCGAATTTCGGGTGAAAACGGATCGCGTGTCCGACAGCCTGAATGTCCACCGCTTCCAGGTCATCCGCGTAGACGATGGCATGCGGAACCCCGGTGTTGATGCTGTCCACGTTATAGGCGACGCCGTTCAAATCGATGTCGATATTCTGTATGAAATCCGCAGGCTTCGTCAGTTTGACCTTCACCGTGTGTCCGCTCACTTCAGCGGTGATGATTCCCGCTGTGGTCTCAAACGACAAATTACTGGGCGCAATTTTATTTTCATAGGCGTAGCGGGCCACACAGCGTCCGCCATTACCGCACATTTCAGCGGAACTGCCGTCATTGTTATAAAAATCCCATTTGAAATCGGCCACATCGGAATTTTCAATGAAGATCACACCGTCCGCCCCAACAGATGTTTTTGGCGCACAGACCCTGCTCGCAAAATCGCGTTTGGCTTCATCAGCCACAACTGGAACGCGGTTGTCGATGACGACAAAATCATTGCCACTGCCACTCATTTTTGTAAACTTGATTGCCACGACCCACTCCTAAATATTCGGTCTCTATTAGATGCCAATTGCCCGGGTTTGATTCCCTTTATCACAACACTTTCAATATTTAATGACCATTTGGGGAGGAAACTCCGGGTTTCAGGCTGGCTCATATCCATCGAATAGGTGAGCGAATGTTATCACAGGGTTCCTTTCCGCGTCAAACGGCCCTCTCCTGCGCAAGAATGCTATAATCATTATCGTTAAGGAGGTGTGCCATGACACTGGATCTGAAAAAAGGCGTGACCCGCATCCGCGCGGGAAAAGAAATCATGACCCGGCAGAAAATCCCGTATTTCACCGGAATCTCCAGGGAATCTGCAGGGGCTCAGGGTATTTCCATGAATCTGGTGGTCATTCCTGCCGGAGCCAAAGGCGACCCGCATTACCATAAAGATTTTGAAACCGCGATCTACATTCTGGAAGGCCAGGTCGACAACCGCTATGGAGAAAACCTGAAAGAATCCGTCTTGACCCAAAAAGGCGATTTCCTGTTCATCCCGCCGGGAGTCCCGCATCAACCGGTCAATCTGAGCGTGACCGAGCCCGCTATCGCCATCGTTTCCAGAAATGATCCCAACGAGATGGAAAACGTGGTGATGTACAAAGCAGAGGAAGACAAATAAAAATGGTAATAAACAGAAAAAAAATAACCCTGTGCTATTTATGTGGGAAGAGTTTAAAAGGTGAAATAAATGTTGACCATCTTCCTCCTAGACAGTTTTATGGAAAGGAAGTAAGAAAAACATGTAATCCTCAGCTATTAACCATTCCTGTCCATAAGATTTGCAATAAATCTTATCAATATGATGAGGATTATTTTGTAAACACTTTAGCGCCATTTGGGAAAAACTCAAATTCAGGTAGAGCGGTGCTTAAAGACATAGGCTCAAAATTTAGAACTGGCGATAATGCAGGCTTGATAAATACCATATTGAGCGAATTCGATGATCGTCCCAGTGGAATCATTCTTCCAAAAAATAAGTTAATCAAAAGGTTTCAGGGAGATCGAGTTCACCGAGTTGCTTGGAAAATTATCCGCGGGTTATTTTTTATCCACGAAAAAAACGTTTTACCCGAAAACATGTACAGCAAATTGGAAATTATAGCCCCTGATGAGCGTCCCCCGGATTATTTCTTTTCTCTAAACGACAAACCTTTTTTGGGTAAACATCCAGGCGTTTTTGATTATAAATATACTCAATTCCCAGAAGTTCATAATATGTATCTTTGGGGCATGCTTTTATGGGATAGCTTGATAATGCTTATAATGTTTCATGATCTGGATTGCAAATGTGATGCCTGCGAAAAAAGAAATAACAAGCTATCAGCCTAAGGAAGACAAATAAAGGAAGATTTCCGTCAGACCATCCCCACAGGGCTATGAGGGGCGTGCAGCCGTTGATCGGGGCGCATTTGCAACTGCGACAGCTTGTTGGTTTTAAACCGCTCGACGTAAAGGAAGATATACTCGCGCACACAGGTCCTGAGGTCCCACTTGGGGTCGTGTTTTTTCTCGAACTCGCCGAACACATCCAGCGCTTCCTGAATGCTCAATCCCTTTTCCACCGTGAAATAATAGTCCAGCGCCAGATCCCATTCCGGGTTCTTGTAATAAGACAATCCGTATTTCTCCGGCTCAAAAGCAATGGGGCTGTATTTGCCGAGCACAAAAGTCATGAAACCCAGAGACTGGATATTTTCACGGTTTTCATGCACAAAGTTTTTACTGTCCTCCACTTCTTCCAGGGTTTCACCGGGGAATCCAAAAAAGCCCATGATGTGATTCCAGATGCCTGCATTCGACGCCATTCTGAGATTCGTCCGAATGGCCTCCAAATCCGTCGCCTTGTCCATCAGTTTCAACACCCGCTGGTTGCCCGATTCATAGCCGAAATGCAGATAGCGGCAACCGGAGTCCCAGGCATCCTGCCAGACCGGTTCATCGAGAAGCGATTCTTCAAACCGCATGTGCGTGGTCCACACGATATCCGATTTTTTCTCGATCAATTGACGCGATAATTTACGGAACAAAGCCGGAGGGTAAGACTCATCGGTGAAGTGAAAAAACCGGGTCTGGTATTTTTTCTTGAGGTGTTCGATCTCCTCAACGATTTGATCCACCTGCTTGGTGCGGAATCCTTCCACATAGCCCTGGAAATGATCGCAAAACGTGCACCGCCCCCAGTAACAGCCGCGCGTTGCCAGATAAGGCAGAATGAGTTCCGGGACGAAGTATTTGTCCAGTGGAATGCCGTCGAAATCGGGCGGCGGCAGTTGGGACAAATCTTCCGAACGCACTTCCTTGTTCACGTGAATGCCTTGCTCGTCTTTATAGATGAGATTGGGCAAACCGGAAAAATTGCGTTTATTTTCTATCGCATCAATCAACTGCAAAAATGCATTTTCGCCCTCATAAACCACGGCGCTGTCGAAATATTGAAATAAATTGTCCGTTTCACAAAACACATCGCGCAAGCGAGTGACGATATTGCCGCCTAAGGTGATGTGTGTGTCGGGAAAGTCTTCCTTGATCATCTTGCAAAAGGTGAACGTCGAGATCAATTGCTTCTGCTGAACGATAGAGATTCCAACCACGCCGGGCCGTTCCTTTTCCATGACCGGAAAAATCAAGCGCCGGTAAACGTCGCGGTAGACATTGATCTGGTCATCGTCCAGAGCCTCGATGATTTCACTGGACATAAAGGGCTTGTAAACCAGATCCGTCTCGATCGGAGGGAAACAGATCTGCGCCGGATAATAGGCCATGGAAATCATACCCATTATCTGATGCAGACAGTCCGTAGCCCATTCGAGTTGATCGATATCGTAAAACGCCTCGCTCCTTAAAATCGCTTTGGCTTTTTCGATATCGCCTTTGAATTGGCCGACCAGTTCAGGCGTGCAGGATTTCAGCTGGTTCAAGAGGGTCTGCTCTTCTTCATCCAACGTCCGTTGTCCCCCGACAACTTCCAGATGACGAAGTTCATTCCCGATCCGTTTGAAAGCATGATCCAGAAAGGGAGCGCTGAAAAACAAGTCGTACATTTCAACATTGATATCTTTCTGCACGACTTCATGCCCGGCAGGACGCAAAACTGACGTCAAGGAAGGCAAACTTAAATACGGTTCCGAAGGTAGCCAGTCGGGTGGAAAAAGGAGCAGGACTTTCATTAGGTCATTCCTAAAATTAAAGAATCAA
Source organism: Nitrospinaceae bacterium (assembly GCA_021604505.1). Lineage (NCBI taxonomy): Bacteria > Pseudomonadati > Nitrospinota > Nitrospinia > Nitrospinales > Nitrospinaceae > Nitrospinaceae bacterium. Next base: position 547,254 of record BQJC01000003.1, read on the forward strand.
TCACGCCTTGCAAAGCGCTTTATCCTCATCTTCCGTCGCCGATGTTTTTCCACTCAACGCCTCCTTGCCAAATTTGTCAAGGTAGAGCAAAAAATGTTCTCTCGGCAGTGTGCCCCAAACCTTGAGAGAGGGAAATTTTTCCTCCGCCAGTTTGATGCACTGACTGTTCATTTCAACGGCTTCCTCGCGCGACATCCCCTTCTCGGCAACAAAGTCAAGGTTCATTGCGATATTGGCCTCGGGGTCCTGGATGATTTTTGTGATCGCAAATTTTTCCGGGTACTGATAGCAACTCGAATCCCGGTTCAAAAGAAACACCCCCGGTCCGAAGGAATGAATGGAGTCGAGGTTGTCCATCAGAAAATCGGTGGTCTCCTGCGCTTCCTCACGCGTTTCCGTGGGGAATCCATAAAACAGAAACGAATGGTTCCAGATGCCGGCGCCACTGCTTTTCTTCAAAACGTCGCGCTCCACTTCCTTGCAGGTTCCCTTGTCGATCAGGGCGAGAATCCGGTCGTTGGCGCTCTCCAGGCCAAACATCAGGAAAATGAAGCCCGCCTGTTTCATCTTGGAAAACAGAGTTTCGTCCATGACCTTTTCGAATTTCAACAAGGCCAGCGCCCGGATGTCAACGCCGCGTTCGATCATCAATTCGGAAATATCGTTCAACGCATGCGGCGACATCGCTTCGTCGGAAAAGGTGAAATACTTCGTCTGGTATTTTTCAGAAAGAGCCGTCAACTCGTCCACCATTTGCTCGGTCCGCTGTTTGCCATAGCGGTGCCCGTAAATAAAACTGTGCGTGCAGAAGGTGCATTTTCCCCAGTAGCATCCGCGGCTCTGCAATACCGGAATGATGGGATAAGGCGACAGGTACCGGTCCATCGGCAATCCTTCGAACGTCGGCGAAGGAATTTCTTCAAAGCGCAATTCCACCCGTTCTTTATTGATGCAAACCTCACCCTGATCGAGAAACATGAGATTGGGGACTTCCCGCAAAGTCGACCCTTTTTTCAAAGTGGTCAGCAGTTGATGGAGCGGGTCTTCACCTTCGAACAGCACGATGCTGTGGCAGAAATCGTCGAAAAACTCAGGATGGCTTTTTAGCTGGCTGGCGTTGACGCTGAAAATCGGTCCGCCGAGCGTAACGTGCAGATGCGGATGCCTCTCCTTCAACATACGGGCCAGCGTCAACCCCGGAATGATCTGTGAGATACCGACGATAGAAATCCCCACCACGTCATAATTGTCCCAGGCTTCAGTGGGAAGCAGAGTCTCGTCGTACAACTCGATAAACGGATTGGTTTCGATATCTTGAGTGAACTGCCGCGCCTTAAACGTCGATTCTTCGGCCCGTGTCCCGCTTTCAAACGTCGAAAGAGAGAAAATCGACGGCGAATACGCATCGGACACCAGCTTCAGCGCCGACTTGATGATCATGTCCGCCTGCTGATAAGAATCGAAATCAAAGAACCGGTCGGGAGTCCGCATCACCGTTTTCGCATCTTCCACCTGGGAAATGATGGCGTCGGAAAACTGGATACCGGTCGAAAGAACATCCAGAAAAGATTTTTCCTTTATGGTAAACGAACTCTTGGAACGAATCGCTTCCAGCCGGTTCTGCATCCTGGCAACCACTTTTTGCAACCGGTCGGCAGACAGGAAATGATCGTAGGACTCAATATTAAAATCTCGCTGGGCGGCTTCCCAGCCCTTGGACTGCAAATAGGCAGTCAGATACGGGGTGCTCAGATAGGGCTGAGATGGATACCACTGTGCTGGAAATATCAAAAGCGTTTTCATGGTTGATTTATCATAACATTATTAGGCTGGGTTTCCCAAAATTAGAGGGTTTGCCGCACCATTTCGGCATGCCCAAGCATTCTAAACAGGTTAAAATTTGCGGAACAAATCCAATTGACATAAAAAACGCGCAACGTATAATCAGACCCTTATATAGAAAATCAAATGTCAACCTTCGGTAAACATGGCGGTTAAGGGGTTCTTCCCGATCGGTTCGTCAGCGGGGTCAGGGCAGAAAGTTTTACCTGTTTTCCACTCCAACCGGCGTTGTTTGCCTTTAATTTTGTTGATTGTCGACTCAACCCTTTTGTATTCTAAATTCATCGTACAATTTAAAAATATTTTGGGTTTCCTGAGCCAAGAGAACCCTGGAGAAATAATGAGGTCAAAATGCCTGCAGTTATGAGAAAAACCACAAAGTTTTTAACTGTTTTAACCGCTCTTTGTCTGATGACTCCCGCGTTGAGTATTGCCAAAGGGGTCCCGGCCATCGAGGCTGAGATTTCCCTGGTAGATGGAATCGCCGCAGATAAAAAGGGAAATATTTTTATCGCGACGCACGACCACAACACCATCGACCGGATCGATAAGAACGGCATGTTGACCCGGTTCGCAGGTTCCGGAGAATCGGGTTACTCGGGAGATGGCGGCCCGGCCCTAAAAGCCAAGCTCAAAGTTCCTGCCGGCCTGTTCCACGATAAAGAAGGCAATCTGTACTTTGCCGATCGCGACAACCATGTGGTGAGAAAGGTGGATTCCAAAGGAATCATCACAACCATTGCAGGAAACGGGACAGCCGGGTTTAGCGGCGACGGCGGCCCAGCGTTAGAGGCCAGTCTCAATCATCCTTCGGGGCTGACGATGGACAGCAAAGGCAATCTCTATATTTCCGACCGCAGTAACGACCGCATCCGGGTGGTGAGCCCAAAAGGCATCATCAACACCTATGCCGGAATCGGCCGGGATGGTTACGCAGGGGATTCCGGGCCCGCGATCAAGGCAAGAATCGACAAACCTTTCGGGCTCGCCATCGACAAAAAGGATAACCTCTACATTGCAGATAGAGGCAACAATCGCATCCGCAAAGTCAGTCCCTCCGGCATCATCACCTCCGTCGCTGGCGACGGCGGTTTCTTTTTTATGGGCGACAATGGGCCTGCCTACCGGGCGAGCGTTGCAGGTCCAACAGGAGTGGCCGTGGATGACGAGGGCAACATATACATTGCGGACCGCAACAATAACCGCATTCGAATGGTTGATACATTGGGCATGATCCGCACAGTCGCCGGCACAGGGCAACAGGATTACAACGGAGACGCAGAACTGGCCCGCGACACCAATCTGCATCTGCCCTTCGGATTGTCGCTGGATAAAGAAGGCCGCCTTTTGGTCATCGACCGCTCTCATTACCGCATACGCAGAATCGATCCATCCAAAGGCAAAGTAGAAACCATTGCAGGCAATGGGAAAAAACAATTCGGCGGCGACGGCGGTCCCGCAGCCGGAGCCAACTTGAACTTCCCGCATGGAATGGTGGTCGATAAAGAAGGCAGCCTTATATTTTCGGACAAGCAGCATTACCGTATTCGAAAAATCAGCTCCGCTGGAATCATCACAACCATTGCCGGTAACGGAATCCGAGGCAATGTCGGGGACGGCGGCCCCGCCCTGGAAGCTTCCCTTTATGGAGTGACGACCCTTCGAATCAACAGCAAGGGAGAAATCTATTTCGTCAGCCCCAGCGGCTTTGTCAGTATCATTCGCAAAATCGATAACCAGGGAATCGTTCACCAATTCCTCGAAACGGCAAACGCCGACTACTTAAAAACGATCACGAGCGGCGAATCCCAAGGCTTGTCGATGACCAGTGAAATCGCCGTGATCACCCAGTTTTCCGATTTCGTGTTCGACAAAAAAGACAACCTGTATGTCTCCGACCGCATCAATCACCAGATCCGCAAGATTGACCCCCAAGGCCGGGTCACGACGGTTGCTGGAACGGGCGAATCGGATTTCACCGGAGACGGGGGGCCGGCCACAAAAGCAACCTTCAGGGACCCGCAGGCCCTGGCCATGGACAAGGAAGGAAATCTGTACATCGGCGATTCGGCAAACAACCGCATCCGTAAAATCGATACCAATGGAATAGTTTCGACCATTGCGGGAAACGGCAAACATAAAGACAGCGGTGACGGCGGCCCCGCTCTGGGATCTGGAATCCGGTCCATGGATTATCTCGCGATCAGTCCGGCGGGAGAATTGCACATCGTCGGGTTCAACACGCATCGCATCCGTAAAATCACTACAGACGGAAAAATAGTCACCGTGGCCGGGAAAGGATTTCAGGGTTATTTCGGCGATGGCGGTCCTGCCACCGAGGCCATGCTCAAGCAACCCGCGGCGGTTGCTTTTGATTCCCAGGGAAACATGTTCATTTCCGACATGGGCAACAACCGGATACGCAAGGTAGATACTGATGGAATCATTTCCACTTATGCCGGGACCCACACGTTCGGCTGGGCTCACGATGGAGAAACGGTGGAAATCTATCTGCAAAATTTTCCGTAATAGCTTTCAAGAGTTTGAATAGGACAGAGGTTGACCAGGCACATTTCAAGCTCCAATAAATTTTTTCGACAATGATCCTTCTGGAGAGAATAGCAATGCTGAAATATTTTCCAAAATTTATTTTATTCATCTTCACCTTCATGGTGTCGGCTTTGGCAAGCCAGGCGTTTGCGGAAAAAACGGAGGTCTTCTCAGATATTTTAAAAAAAGTAGACTCCTTAAACTGTAGCGAACCGGAAAAGATCAAGGACTTTTACCATACCGACCTGGTGATTCTTTCCGACGACAAACGCGGGCTTCTGGAAAACCGGGTCAAAGGCTTTCAACAGATGAAATCTGAATTCCGGGGGCTAAAGTGCCGAACCCAACGCCAGGTTCTTGCCGGGAACAAAGGTCAGAAAATGGGATATCTTTTGGTCGATGAAATCAGCAGTATCACCTCGAAAAGCACCGACACCGACGAAAGACAACACAGCGTCTGCAATTATGTCTTCAGTAAGGAAGGGTCCGCCTGGAAAATTGTTCTGGAGCACTGCACCAGTCTGCCCGATTACAGCATTCGGCCGGGGGACGACGCTCTGTATTACTTTCACAACCCTGTATATTGAAATTATTTCTGCGTCTGTAATAGGAGACAAAAAGCTTCAATACTTTAGTCCAACCCATCCAGAGATTGAGTGCAGTCGCTGTTTCAACCTTTGGTGTGGCCAGATTAGAGATCCATTCGCCCCTTTTTCCCTTGCAATGCAGCGATTGCCAGTCCCTGCGTTATAGAAAACTATCTAATTCCTAAGGATTCATTCCGCCGCCCCACTTCCTTTTCCACTGCGGGAAAGAAGGGCAATTCAACCCAATGCCGTCCCCCCCTGAATCAGCAAGTTTATTTATTTGGTATCATTTTTCTGTAATTTATATGTTTAAATGCAGAGCGTGGGATGATGACCCAGCCACGAATAATGCAGCGAAGTTTATCCAGATCTCTTCAAATCTTTCTGGCATCAAGGGACCATGAAATTTAAAAAGAAGGGAAAGAGCCTCGACTTAATCGGTTGGCGGGAATGGGTGTCCCTTCCTGAGTTAAGGGTCAAGTCAATTAAGGCGAAAATTGATACGGGCGCCAGAACTTCCTCACTGCATGTTTCCTATATAAAAAAAATTGCAGGGTCCAATACCCTGCAATTTATCATTCATCCAGACCAGGACAGTTCGGAACCAAAAATTCACGCCACCGCAATAATGATTGAGGAGCGGTCCGTAAAAAGCTCCAATGGCGCATCGAAGATCCGCCCGGTCATTCAAACATCCGTGAAATTGGGTGGAGAAATGTATACGGTCGAACTGACCTTGGTGAACAGAGACTTGATGGGGTTTCGCATGCTTTTGGGAAGAGAGGCACTTAAAAACCGCTTTCTGGTTGACTCCGGAAAATCCTTTTTGCTCCCCTCTCCAAAACCCAAACCAAAGAAAAAAAACAGGAGAGAAAAATGAATATTTGTATTTTATCCAGAGGTCCCAAACTATACTCCACCAGGAGGCTGGTCGAGGCGGCTAAAAAGCACGGACACACAGTGGAAGTGGTCGATCCTTTAAAATGTTATGTCAACATCACTTCGCACAAACCCTCGGTCCATTATATGGAACGGGTGCTCAACGAATTTGATGCAATCATTCCCCGAATCGGGGCTTCGGTCACTTTTTTCGGGACCGCCATTCTTCGTCAATTTGAAATGACCGGTGTGTATCCCCTGAATGAATCGGTGGCCATTGCGCGTTCACGCGATAAACTTCGCTCCTTGCAAATCCTGGCGAAGAAAGGCATCGGTCTTCCGGTAACCGGATTCGCGCATTCCACAAAAATGACTGACGATTTGATCCGGCTGGTAGGGGGAGCTCCCCTGGTGGTCAAGCTCACGGAAGGAACCCAGGGCAAGGGAGTCATTTTAGCGGAAACCGATAAAGCCGCGGAGAGTGTCATTGGGGCTTTCCGGGAACTCGACGCCCATTTTTTGGTGCAGGAGTTTATTAAAGAAGCCGGAGGCGCCGACATACGCTGTTTCGTCATTGGTGAAAAAGTCATTGCCAGCATGATGAGGCAAGGCAAGGAAGGAGAATTTAAATCCAATTTACACCGGGGAGGATCCGCGCAGAAAATAAAAATCACTCCCGAAGAACGCAGTACCGCCGTCCGGTCCGCCAGGGCGATGGGGTTGAATGTCGCCGGCGTGGACCTGCTCCGCTCAAAGCACGGACCTTTGGTCATGGAGGTGAACTCGTCACCTGGCCTCGAAGGCATTGAAACCTATACCGAAATTGATGTCGCCGGAAAAATCATGGAATTCATTGAAAAAGACGCGCGTCCATGGAACACCAAAACCACCGGAATAGGATGAAAAAATCCGCCATCAAGATTGGTAAGGTCTGGGTCAAACCGGGAGAGCGAAAAAATATTAACATCAGTATCGCGAATCTCTATGACGGTACCGACCTTTCGATTCCTGCGGAAGTCGTGCGGGGAAAAAGCCCCGGTCCCACCCTTTTTATTTCCGCCGCCATCCACGGTGACGAAATCAACGGAACCGAAATCATCGGCAGACTTTTAAAAAGGAAAGCTCTCGAAAAAATTAAAGGGACTTTGATCGCCATTCCCGTGGTCAACGTTTACGGGTTCAACACCTTGTCCCGTTATTTGCCTGACCGCCGGGATCTCAACCGGTCGTTTCCAGGTTCTGCCACCGGCTCTCTGGCATCCCGCCTGGCGAATATTTTCATGAAGGAGATCGTAAAAAAATGCACCCACGGCATCGACCTTCACACCGGCGCCATCAATCGTACCAACCTGCCGCAAATCCGCGCATATATCGACGATGTCGAAACCAAGCGGCTGGCATTCGATTTCGGAGCTCCGGTCATCCTGAATTCCAGCTTTCGTGACGGTTCCTTAAGAGAAGCGGCGCGCAGACGGAAAATCCCTATCCTTCTTTTTGAAGGTGGAGAAGCCCTGCGTTTTGACGAAAGAATCATTCAAATCGGGTTGAAAGGTTGCCTCTCTGTGCTTAGATCCATTGGAATGCTGCCGAAAAAAAACCAGATCGAACAACGGCGCGAAGTATTTATTTCCGGGAACAGTCAATGGGTTCGGGCTCCGGTCAGCGGTCTCCTTCGTTCCTTAAAGGGAATTGGTTCTCATGTCGAAAAAGGCGACAAGTTGGGGACAATTCACGACCGCTTTGGAAAATTGCATGTCGAAATACGGGCGGAGTTCGATGGAATCATTATTGGGCAATTGAAACTACCATTGGTTAATGAAGGGGACGCTCTATACCATATTGCCTCCTTCCTGAATACACGCAAGGTCAAAAAGAGCATCGACCTTTTGGGAGCCGAAATCTTCCAATCCTTTTATGACTGATCTTCAACAAAATAATTTCCTTATGAAATTTTCTTCTTCCAGCTTAAAATATTAATGATGAGGAGGAAGAAAGGAAAACCCTACCCGCTTGGCGCCACCTGGGATGGCCGGGGCACGAATTTCGCCTTGTTCAGCGAAAATGCCACCCATGTGGAACTCTGCCTGTTCGATTCTCTCCAATCCAGAAAAGAGTTTTGCAGGGTTCCTTTAACCGAACGCACCAATCACGTCTGGAACGTTTACCTGGAAGCAGTCAATCCCGGCAGCCTCTATGGGTACCGGGTGCATGGACCTTATGATCCAGGGACAGGGCACCGATTCAATGCCAACAAGGTGCTGATTGATCCTTACGCCAAAGCTGTTGACCGAACTGACAAGTTCGATGAACGGTTGTTTGGCTATCAGTTTGGAGGGCCCTCAGAGGAAAGTTCCAGGATGGACAGACGCGACAACGCGGCCTGCGCGCCTCTTTCTATTGTGGTGGATACCTCCTTCACCTGGGGCAGTGACCGGCCCCCGGACATTCCCTGGAATCAAACGATCCTGTATGAAACGCATGTCAAGGGACTGACGGCCCTTCACCCCCAGGTTCCAGCCCCACTGCGCGGAACCTTCGCCGGACTGGCGTCCGAACCGGTCCTCAACCACCTCAAATCCCTTGGCGTCACTGCCGTGCAGTTGATGCCCATCCAGCAACATTTCAGCGAACTTCACCTTCAGGAAAAAGGTTTAAAAAATTATTGGGGCTACAACACCATTGGCTATTTTGCTCCTGACAATAGGTTTCACTCAGGGCTGATGGGCGATCCCGTGCAGGAATTTAAATCCATGGTTTGCTGTCTCCACAAAGAAGGGATCGAAGTCATCCTGGATGTGGTCTACAACCACACGGCGGAAGGCAATCAACTTGGGCCGACCCTTTCATTTCGCGGCATCGACAACAAGGCCTATTACCGGTTAAACAGCGCCGACCTTAGAATGTACGACGACTTCACCGGTTGCGGAAACACTTTGAACACAAACCATCCCGAGGTTTTGCAACTCATCATGGACAGCCTGCGCTATTGGGTGACCGAGATGCATGTCGATGGGTTTCGATTCGATTTGGCGGCCACCCTGGCCCGGGAAATTCATGACGTGAACTTTCAGGGATCGTTTATCAAGGTCATCCAACAGGATCCGATTCTCTCTCAGGTCAAATTAATCGCCGAACCCTGGGATCTGGGCGAAGGCGGCTATCAACTGGGAAATTTTCCGCCACCGTGGTCTGAGTTGAACGGAAAATACCGCGACACGACCAAACGTTTCTGGAAAGGGGACGAAGGAAAATTGCCCAAACTGGCCAGCCGTATATCAGGGAGCAGTGATCTCTATCAGCACAATGGCCGAAGGCCCCAGGGCAGTGTCAACTTCATCACGTCTCACGACGGCTTCACACTACAGGATCTCGTGAGCTACAACTCCAAACACAATGAAGCCAATCAGGAAGAAAACCAGGATGGCACCGATGCCAATGACAGTTGGAATTGCGGAGTGGAAGGCCCCACTAAAAATACCAGGATCAAAGCCCTGCGCATCCGGCAAAAACAAAACCTGATGGCCACCCTGCTTCTTTCTCAGGGAGTTCCCCTGATTTGCGGCGGAGACGAACTGGGGAGGACTCAATCAGGAAATAACAACGCCTATTGCCAGGACAATGAAACCAGCTGGTATCATTGGAGTTTGGATAAGGAACAACAACAGTTTCTCCAGTTCATGCAAAAAATAGTTGAAATTAGAAAGACGCATCCGGTATTCACCCGGACCAAATTTTTCACCGGAAAAAAAATCGACAAATCCACCGCAAAAGATATTTCCTGGATCTCGCCTAAAGGACGCGCCATGACTCAGGCTAAATGGAACGATCCTTATGCCCGGTGCATCGGTTTGAGACTGGCCGGCGACGGACTCGACGACGTGGATGACCTGGGAAAACCCGCCACCGGAAAAACCCTTCTCGTATTGGTCAATGCCCATCATGAAAAAGTTCCCTTCATCCTGCCTGCCCATAAAAAAGGCACTCGCTGGGAACCTCTTCTCGACACAAGCGTTCCATCTCCACGGGGAATCGCCCGGGGCGGGACCGAATACCCGCTGGAGGGCCGGTCCCTGGTCGTATTGTGCCTGTTCTCGAAAAACGAAACGTGACCCATTGGAAACCCAAACTCGGTGCCTGGCTTGAAAACAAGAACGCTCACTTCCGCGTCTGGGCCCCGGTCGCCCGTTCGATCGATTTAGTTATAGAGTCAAGGGGAGGTTCATCCTCTGGCCTTCCGCTTCAACCTTCAAAAGAAGGGTATTTCACCGGAACGTTTCCTGAAATCTCAGCTGGAACCCGTTACCGGTTTCGTATTGACAGCGGACATGGCTTACCGGACCCGGCGTCCCGGTTCCAACCTGAGGGCGTGCACGGCCCATCGGAAGTGGTGGACCCTTCCCAGTTTATCTGGACGGATGGAAACTGGAATGGCCTGGAACTGGAAGAGTTGATTCTTTACGAACTTCACGTCGGCACCTTCAGCCCTGAAGGCACCTTCAATGGCGTCCGGAAAAAACTGGAACACTTGCGAGGTTTAGGTATCACCGCTATTCAACTGATGCCGGTGGCGGACTTTCCGGGGAATCGCGGCTGGGGCTATGACGGCGTCGACCTGTTTTCTCCGGCGCGTTGTTATGGAACGCCTGACGAGTTGCGGCAATTGGTGGACACGGCCCACGCCATGCAACTCTCTGTGTTTCTGGATGTCGTCTACAATCATTTAGGGCCGGAAGGCGCGTACCTTGGTGCGTTTTCTCCTTATTATTTTTCTTCCAAGCATAAAAGTCCCTGGGGCGACGCTGTCAACCTCGATGGCAAACACTGCCGGCACGTGCGGGATTTTTTTATCGAAAACGCTTTGCACTGGATCCACGAATATCACATCGACGGGTTGCGCCTCGACGCCACGCACGCGATGGTCGACGAAAGCCCAATCCATTTTCTTAAAGACCTTGCCGAAAGAGTACGCTGTTCGCTGCCTGAGGAGCGAACAGTTCTTCTCATCGCAGAAGACGACCGCAACCAGGCACAACTCATTCAACCCCGCGATCAGGGAGGCTACGGGCTCGATGCCGTCTGGGCCGACGATTTTCATCATCAGGTGCGCCGTATGTTGGCCCGAGATGACGACGGTTATTTCCAGGATTTCACAGGTCTCGCCCAAGACCTGGCGAAGACAATGCAGCAGGGATGGTTTTATACCGGGCAACATTCAGCTTTTAGAAAAAATCCGAGAGGAACCCCGACGGACGGAATTCCACTCACTCGATTCGTCCATTGCATTCAAAATCACGACCAGATAGGAAACCGCGCTCTGGGGGACCGTTTGAATTTCAACGTCGACCCAGCCAGCTTTCGGGCGGTAAGCGCTTTACTGCTGCTCTCTCCAGCCACGCCGCTGATTTTCATGGGCCAGGAATGGGCGGCAAGCACGCCCTTTTGCTATTTCACCGACCATCCAGAGGAATTGGGAAAAGCCGTTACCGAAGGCAGGAGAAACGAATTCCGGCATTTTAAAGCGTTCGCCAATCCCGAATCGAGAAACGCCATCCCCGACCCGCAGGCCCCCGCCACCTTTCAAAACTGCAAGCTGAATTGGAACGAACGCGATCAGGAACCGCATTCAGGCACCCTTCGTTTGTACCAAAAACTTTTGCATCTCCGCAAAACAGAGACCGCTCTTAAAAAAAGTGAAAACTCTTTTTTCTCGGCGGAAGCGCTGGATAAAAACATCGTCGCCTTTAAACGGGGGACCTCCGACGGTGCTTCTCTACTCGTAGTTTCGTGCTTGGAGGGTTTGGGAAGTGTCGACCTGATAACCCGCCCCGTCACCCAACCGCCCAAAGGAACCGAGTGGCGCCTTCTTTTGACAACGGAGGATGACTCCTTGGCCCCGCAATGGATTGATAAAAACGGCATCCCCACCTTAAATTTTCAAGGACCATGCACGGCTGTTTTCCGCGCCCTCTAAACCCGTTAAGCAACTGAAGCGGTTGGCCCTACTTGACTTAAGAGCATGGAACACGCACAATTGACAAAGGAGGTCCATATTGAATGAATATGCCTGCGGGAAAACAAAAAAACCCTGTAAACGATCAGCTGAAACAATTCAAGAAACGCCTCGCCTCTCAAAGAGAAATCCCCTTAAGCACCTACCGTTTACAGTTGAACAAGAATTTTTCTTTTGCCGAGGCCCGGTCGGTCGTTTCTTACTTGGCTGATCTAGGCGTCTCGCACTGCTACACGTCCCCCTTTCTGGAGGCCGGAAAGGGTTCACCGCACGGTTATGACATTTGCAATTTCAGCCGGATCAATCCGGAACTGGGGGGTGATTCAGAATACCGTGAGTTTATAAACGAGCTCTCCCTGCATAAAATGGGGCACATACTCGATTTCGTTCCGAACCATATGGGAATCGCGGACCCCAAAAATAAATGGTGGCAGGATGTTTTAGAAAACGGTCCTTGTTCACCCTATTCAGAATTTTTTGACATCGAATGGAACCCCGCAAAGAGCGAACTCAAGGGTAAAATTCTTTTGCCCATTCTAAGCGATCAGTATGGCGTGGTTCTCGAGCGGGGCGACCTGCATCTAAATTTTCAGGGGGGGACCTTTTTTTTAAAATATTATGAGCACCACCTTCCCATCAATCCGCAATCCGTAGCCAGCATCCTGGCGTACAATTTGGACGTTCTCCAAAGAGAAGTTGCGAAAGAAGACCAAAACCTTCAGGAATTTCTTGGCATCATCCACTCCCTCCATCCTTCTCCCGAAAGCATAGCAACCACTTCAGAAACCGTCGAGGACCAGGTTCGGGAAAAAAATCTGCTTTGCAATCGCCTGGACTTCTTGTGGAACCAGTCCCAGTGCATTCGCCGGCATATTGAAGAAAACCTGAACACCTTCAACGGATCTCCGGGGTACCCGGAAAGTTTTGACCGTCTGCACAAATTGTTAGAGAAACAGTTTTACCGGCTTTCCAACTGGCGGACCGCCGCCCACGAAATAAACTACCGCCGTTTTTTCGATGTCAACCATCTTGCGGGTTTACGTATGGAAAACCCGGAGGTCTTCCGCAATACCCACCCGCTGATCCTCGAATTGATCGGACAGGGAACAATCTCCGGTCTGCGTTTGGATCATACCGACGGGTTGTTTGATCCCGCTTCCTATTTCGATCAGCTTCAGGAAGAAATTCTTTTGGAACGCGCCAGGCGCAACAACAATTTCAAACATCTCTATCCGCTGACCTTAAAAGCCATCCTCCGGCAATGGCGTGAGGATGAAGCGAATCAGGATGCTTTGGGTCCCGTTCGGTGTCCGCTTTATCTCGTCGTCGAAAAGATTCTGACCGGTACGGAATCTCTTCCCAATGATTGGGCGATCCACGGAACCAGCGGCTATGATTTTATGAACGATGTGAACGGGTTGTTTGTCAACACTTGCAACGAAAAAGAATTCTCAAAAATTTATTCCCGGTTTACAGGAATCACCGCACCCTTTTCCAAAATCGTATACGAGAGTAAAAAATTGATCCTGCAAACGTCTTTGACCAGCGAACTCAATGTTCTCGTGCGCGCTCTCAATCTGATTTCCGAGGAAGACCGAAGTTACCGTGATTTTACCCTCAACAGTTTGAGGGAAGCCCTAAGGGAAGTGGTGGCCTGTTTTCCCATTTACCGGACGTATATCGATTCGGAAGACTCTAACCAGGAAGATAGGGAAACTCTGGAAAAATCCATCGCCCGCGCAAAAAGCCTCAATCCGACCATGGAATCCACCATTTTTGATTTCATCAAAGACACGGTTCTTGAAAAAACAACGGAAGAAAATGCCTCCCAAAAGAAAGGTAAAATCCGCCGGGATTTCACCATGCAACTGCAGCAGTTCACCGGACCCGTTCAGGCCAAGGGTTTGGAGGACACAGCGTTTTACCGGTACAACCGTTTACTTTCATTAAACGAAGTCGGCGGACAACCGCAACGGTTCGGTCTTTCCATTTCCAGATTTCATGCCCGCAATCAAAAGCGGCAAAAAAACTGGCCCTGGACAATGACCGCCACCGCCACTCACGACCACAAACGCGGGGAAGATGTCCGCGCGCGGCTGAACATTCTTTCGGAAATCCCTGAAGACTGGCGAAAAGCCATCCGACGATGGGCTCTCCTCAACCGTTCCAAACGATCCTGGATCGATGGGGAATACGCCCCCGATAGAAATGATGAGTATCTTTTTTACCAAACTCTGTTGGGAATCTGGCCGCCGGGCAACGATAGTTCGCTGGAACAAATTAAAAATCGCATGGTCGATTACATGCTGAAAGCCAACAAAGAAGCCAAAATTCATACCAGCTGGATCAACCCCAACAATGCCTATGACGAAGCCGTAAAAAAATTCGTTGAAAAAGCATTAAAACCCTCTAAAAATAACCGGTTTCTCGATTCTTTCCTTGCCTTTCAGAAACGCATTGCACGCATGGCGGTGGTCAACTCCCTGGCCCAGGTGTTGCTCAAAATCACCTGTCCGGGAATCCCCGACACATACCAGGGTTGTGAGTTGTGGGATCTGAGCCTGGTGGACCCGGACAACCGCCGACTCGTGAATTTTGAACGTCGAAAAAAGCTGTTGCAGGAATTGGAACCTCTGCTGGCTTTCCCTTCCACTTTGAATAAAAACGACCAAACGGGCGATCTTCAGAACTTGCTGGATTACTGGGAAAACGGTCACGTTAAAATGTTTGTCGCCGCCTGTTGCATGCGATTTAGAAGAAATCACCCCGATTTATTTCTGAACGGAGATTACCTGCCGCTTCAAGTAGAAGGGAAGCGGGCAGACCATGTCGTGGCATTCGCCCGTCAAAACAGCGGCAAGACGGCGATCATCATCGCCCCAAGATTGGTTGCGTCGCTCATGGAACCGGAATTAAAGTGGCCGGTCAACTCGCTTTGGAAAGAGACCCATATCGTTCTTCCTTCGGCAATTTCCGGAAAACAAACGTTTCACGATCTTTTCACCCGAAACTCAGTTTCGTTTACCTTCCATGAGGACCAGATGGTCTTAGAGCTCGAAAACGTTCTCTCACATTGGCCGCTCGCGCTTCTGGCAGATGACCTGCCCGCTCAAAATCAGAGTTGAAAAAATTCAGGGGGCCCAAAGGGCCGCCTGCAAAATCCCGTTCTAAAGGAAGGGTTTACCAATGGGCCCTAACGTGGTAATTTTTGTGTCAATGGGATGGGTTTTGGAAAAATAACCACAGATCAAATAACTTCAGGTGGATCCTGACATGACTGATAATACTGAAGGAAATTTGCCGAATAGGATTGTCGTAGAAATTGACCCCGACCTTGAGGAATTGATCCCAGGGTATCTTCAAAACCGCAAGAAAGATGTAGAAGGTGTCCAGGCGGCCTTGAATAACGGAGATTTTGATTTGATTCAACGCATGGGCCACACCATGAAAGGTTCCGGCGGAGGGTATGGTTTTGATTTCATTAGCGCCATCGGTTTGAATCTGGAAGAAGCCGCCAAAGAAAAGAACGTCGAAAAAATTCAGGAATCGCTGAGAAGCCTTTGCGATTTTCTTGAACGGGTGGACGTGGTATATAAATAAATTAAACCATAAAATCTGCCTTGAATTATGTTTCCTGAACCCCAAGCGCCCCTTCCATTAATTCTCTTTCTTTATACCCGTGGTTAACTTGCGTTCGGCTTGCCTTTTAATTTTCCCGGTTGTGTTGATCGCCTTTTCCGTCCAGGCTCAGGAGATTGATTGGACGAGCTGGCAGGAAAAATTCAACCGGATGCAGACTCAAAAGGGCGCTCCTCCCGAGAACCCGAACCTCCGCATTAAGGACCTCGAAGTCACAGCAATATTAAAAGACGCGCCCCAGGTCCGGGTATCCAGCTTCCGCAATCAATCTCGGGAAAAATGCTTGACCTGCCACGATGGGATTGAAGAGGTCAGCGCCTCGCACCCCCGCGAGTTCGGCTGCACCGTGTGCCACGGAGGAAACGGAGATTCGGTGCAAAAAACAGAAGCCCACGCGACGCTGATATTTGATCCCAGTGCAGGGACCGGCAAACGCAATCCTTCCAGTCTCGCGGTGGTCGATAAGTCCTGCGGACAAATGTTCTGTCACTCAGGCCATTCCCAGCCCGACCGCAATCACATTCAACGCGTCAAAAAATCGATGATGGCGACGCTCGCCGGTGTGATTTCCGGCCTGCGCTATCAATGGGCCGCGCAAAGCACACCGGACGCTAAATATGGCGTCTATCCAATAGCCGATGAAGACGGCCAGATTCCGGAGGAATGGGGGGCTGTACCGCACCTGGAGGCCTTGCCCCTGTTTTCTCCCCAAGACGGCAGAGAACAGCCGCGCCTTCTTGGAAAAATCCAGGCGGCGCGGGTTTCCCGTCACGTTGGGGACCGTCTGTTGCGGCAAAAGTGTTTTCAATGTCATCTTGATTCCCCGGGAGCGCCGGGAGAGTTTCGTTCCCAGGGATGTGCGGCCTGCCACTTCACCTATTCCAAAGATGGTTTGTATCAAGGTGAGGATCCGACCCTTTCCCGGACGGAAACCGGTCACCCCGCATACCACAAAATGACCGCCTTGACTCCGAGCCTCATTTGCACCCAGTGTCATAAAACAACAGGCTCCCTCTCGAAACCTGAAACCGGAGAGGATTCTTCCCGTTCCGGGCTTTTCCCAGGGAAAGGGCTGACAAGGCAGGACATCCATTTCGAGAAGGGATTTGATTGTATTGACTGCCATACCCAGTTTGATATCATGGGCGATGGCAACCTCTATTCCAAGCAGAATCAAGCCGTTGAGATCAGGTGCGAAACCTGTCACGGAGACAGCGGTTCTTTGCCTGCCGCAAAAGAAGTGACCGACCCTGAAGACCGGGTGATACGCCTCAGTCAGCATTACAACGGTTGGACCAATTCCGTCAACGACCGCATGATTCTTTCAGCCCGCAACCGCAAATTGACCAACGTCAAAATACAAAACAATAAGCTGATCACCCTTGGCAAAAAAAGCGGACGTGCGTACCGCACCCCGACGATTCGAGGAGGAAAAAAGGCGCATGTCATTCCGGCCCACATTAAAAAGCTGAAGTGCTCGGCCTGCCATTCACAATGGGTTCCCGAGTGCCGGGGTTGCCACTCCCTCTTGGTCAGTAGCGGCTCTCCCAAATCCGGGAATCAAAAGGACATACTCAGCTTCACTTCTTCACCGGAAGCAATTTCTCCCGCCCTCATGGTCGGTCCAAGGGGGAAAGTGGTTCCCATGCTTGGGCAACCTTCAAGAAAATTGACGTTTATAGATGAACAAGGAAATCCGATCGCGGCTCTGGCAAAAAATAGCGACTTTCGAGGCCAATACCGCGAGTGGGCTTTTACCAATCCACACGGATATTCCGGTTCCAACACCGCCTATGCAGTGGCTCCCCATTCCGTTGGCAAAAAGGTGCGTTCCTGCGCCAGCTGTCATCTGTCGCCCAAAACTCTGGGTCTGGGTGACGGGGACCTGTTTTTCGGTCGAAAACCGTCCGGAAAAGACGACCAAATGAAACCTTTGGTTCGATCGGATATCGTAAAGCATCGTTCCGTTTTTGCTCCCGACGCCAAGGTGGACGTTCTCGGAAAACCCTTGGCCGGAACCAGTCAATCGGGAGCCCGTCCTTTCAACCAGAAAGAAATCGCACGGATTCTCAGGGTCGGCAATTGCATTCCCTGCCACGACAGTTACAACGATCCGATCTACCGCAACATAAAAAAAAGTTATGGGTTTGAGAATAAAATTGCGCATCATAGACTCAGAAACAAAATTTTAAACAAGAAATAAATCCGCAAATGCCCTTGTCAAAAAAATTCTGGATGGTCGCCCTGTTGGCGCTGTTACCGCTGGCAATGACGGCATCCTCTCTTTTCGGCCAAATGGAAAACGAGATGGACGACCAAGGCCGTATCGAGTCTCAGCAGACGGATTTATTTCAATGGCCGCTTCCATTAGATAGTTCGGAAACTTCCGAGGAACAAAACGCTATTTCCGAATCCACCTTTACTGAAGAAGCGCCCCCGGCGACCTACCCCAAGGGAGAACCTTTAGAGGAAAAAACCTCCGAAGAACTGCCGCCCTTTTCACCGCAGGAAAAAAGAACCGTCGAGGTTCCCGAATTTCAAGACAAGCCCTTTGTGGACGCCGGCGATTTTCGCGATCCCTTTTTCCCCGTCCGCGGGTTTCAGAATGATTCCCCCCGGGTTTTAAAACCCGGAGTCACGGTGGATGGTCTTCAGTTTTTCTCGTATACCAATTCCAACCCATTCATAGAAAATTTCTACCGCAACACCAATTTTTCGCTGAAACACGTTTTTGGAAAAGTCGTTCAATTAGAATCGGGCCGGGGATGCCTGCATTGTCACAATGGAATCGAAGAAATCAGCCCCAACCATAAATTCAGATGCACCCAATGCCATGGCGGAAACCGCCGGGCCAAATCCCTTCCCCAGGCACACAAAAACTTAGTGGCCAACCCTTCGGATCTCGATCATGCCGCTAAGTTTTGCGGAAAATGCCACGCAGAAGAGATCGCAAAGGTGGAGCAATCCTCCATGACCACCGCTAAGGGAATTATCAACACCACACGATACGCCTGGGGAGCCCAGTCTCATGCGGAAGGCATTTATTCCCTGCGTCCTAAGACCGAGGTCGGCGAGAGCCCACTGCCTTCTGCCGAAGGAGGTCACCCGGTCGATGCGCTTTTACGAACCAAATGCCTGCGCTGTCATGTCCAAGGACAGTCCCCCCACCGTTCGGGCGATTACCGGGCCACTGGCTGTGCGTCCTGCCACATGATTTATGGAAACGATGGACTGACCTTGACACGGGATCGCGCCATCCAATCCCGACAACAAAATCATGTCGAGGAAAATAAAACCCGGTTCCAGCAGAAATCATCTTCCCAGCCCCTGAAAAACAAACGCGGCTACCCCGTGATGCACAAATTCACACTGGCGATTCCCAGCGTCCAATGCGAGCATTGCCATAACGCCAACGGCGTCGGCAACGAATTCGAAGGCTTGTTGAGAAAACCCGCCCGGCCCCAGCTTGAACAATCCAAGGCTGACTCGGAGAAACCGGTTCTTTACGGAAGCGAACATGAGTTTTTGACTCCAGACATCCACCGCGAACGCGGAATGCATTGCATCGACTGCCACGGAATCAACGGAATCAAAGGTTCGTCCTCCTCCCCCGACCTTCACTCTAAAGTTGCGATCCGCTGTGAAGATTGTCATGGCACCCATTCCAGGGAGCCGGATGAATTCTTGCTGGTGCAATCGGACCCCAACACAAAAGAAGTATTGAACAGCGTGAATCGGAATCCCAATCTAAGAAAAAAAATCCGGCCCGGAAACATCATTCTCGTCAACTCCGAGGGAACCCGGATGCCGCACATCAAGCGCGATAAGAAACAATGGGTCCTGTATTCCAAAGTCACCGGCAAAAAACACGTCATCCCGATCCTGAAAAATATCAAACGCCCCGCCGCCCATCAGGTGACCAAACACATGGCCTCCATGGAATGCCACACGTGTCACGCCCGCTGGTCGGCCAGCGACTGGGGAATGCACCTCATTAAAGAACCTTCGCTAAATTTGGAAAAATGGAAAAGCTGGAATTTTTCCGATCCGACCCTGCAACAGCTACTGTCCCAGGAAAACCCTCAGGATGCGCCGGGAAAAATGCTCGACTGGTTAACGGCGACATCAAGCCCAAATGGCATCGAAGGCACATGGATCGACGGACTGTGGTGGAACGTTTTGACGGAAACCAGCTGGCAGGATATGATTCTCGGAAAAAACGCTCGCGGCAAATACACGGTCATGAAACCGCGCTACCAGTATTTCCTGACCGAACGTACCGCTGACAATCAAACCCCGGAAAAAAGAGGGGAGGTCCTTAAAACGGTCGACGGAAGACCCGGCCTGATCCTGGTACCGCATACACCGCACACGATCCGAACAACGGCAAGAAGCTGTGAAAGCTGTCATGAAAATAATCTGGCGATGGGATTGGGAAATCCTTTAAAGCGTTCCGTCCTGGACGGCAAATTATTTTTCAACGAGTTTTATAAAAACAACCGCCTGCTTCCCGAATTTCAGCTCAAACAGGTTGTCACCGATAAGGGAACCGTTTTGCAAACCGCAGTGCCTCCCGGGAAAACCCGTTTTCTAAAAACAAGGGAGATCGATACCCTGGCGAAAAAAAGCAATTCGTACCGGGCGTTTCGTTACCTCAATCTTCGGAAACTGGGGTATCCCAGGCTTCTCATGCGCAATGAATTCCCCTACGACATCAGACATCAAGCCAACGAAAAAAACTACGGATCCCCTTCTCCGGTCGAGGACTTGTATTATGATTTTGAAAAAAACCAGTTCTTTGCCTCCGGCACATCCTTAGAGGACATCCTTAAAAAACGGGCCCGGCCGTCCGAAAGCCCCACGGAACAACCATTCGATGAACAACCGGATTTTCAGATCGAAATAGAAGAAGAACGTCCCTTTGATATTCACGAACCCCTTGCGGGACAACAGCCCCTGGAAAGCTTTCCTGAATCCCCAGACTCTCTCGAGCCCCCTAAAGAGCAAACCCTTGAAGAGGAAGGAAATTCCATCATAGAATTTTTCCAGGGCATTTTTGAAGAAGGTTCTAACCCGCCTTCCCCAGTAGAGCCGGATCAGCCACCCTTGACAGAATAAAAAACCACATGCCGTTTATTATGCCCGCCTTATTATTTGCAGGGTTGATCTTGACAACACCCGCTCAGGCCGATTCAACACTTCTCAATAAATATGATTGCACCTCGTGCCACCGGCTCACAAACGACGAGCCTAAAGAGTCATTTAAGGCCCCCGATTTGTTTTATGCCGGAAATAAATTTCAAAAATCCTGGCTGGAGAAATTCCTGCAAAACCCGGTGATCATCAGAAAAGCGGGAACCATAACCGATCCCGGATTTCTGCGAGGGACTCCCACTCTGGCGCGACCTCATCCCTCACTTCCCCCGGAAGAAGCGTTAGAAATGACCGAATTTTTGATGTCCCTGTCATTGCCCGAACTGGCAACGGACCAGGTGGATGACACTCCTTTATCGAAAGGAAAAAAATCAAAAATCAAGATCCTGTTTGAGAGAAACTACGGTTGCATTGCCTGTCACGAAGGGATCAATCTGGCCGGTCAACCGCGGGGAGGCATTTCCGGCCCCTCCCTCGCCAACGCCGGAAACCGGCTGACTGCCGGCTGGGTTTACAATTGGCTGAAAACCCCTGAAAATTTTCTGGCCAGGGGCCGCATGCCCGCATACAAATTTGATGATGCAACCGCGGCACATCTCACGAAATATATAATGTCTCTCAAAATCGGAGACTGGAATTAGATGACTTTGAAAAACCAAACTGGGGCAATATTTTTTAGCGCGCTGCTCTTGCTGGTTACCGGCTGTGGGGAGAATGCGAAAGAAACCGCCCAAGGAGTCCCGCCTTCCCCAGCGCAGAAAACAGAGGCCCCTTCGCCACCGCCGGACTCCATTCCGGAAAAACACCTCGTCACCGCAAAAACCAGAGAGGTGTACCAGTGGTATTGCGCCCAATGCCATGGTCTGCAAGGCAAGGGCGACGGCATCAATGCCCGGCTGTTGACCGTCCCGCCGCGTGATCACACCAAGGCGGACTATCTGGAAACCCGAAGCGATCAGCAATTATTCGACGCGATCAAAAAAGGCGGCCTCGCGGTCGGACGGGCTCCCTGCATGCCGAGCTGGGAGCACACGCTGGATGAGGACACCATGCATTCCCTCGTCCGCTACATCCGTGAATTATGCGAATGCGAGGCAATCTGACAATAATTTGTTATAATCAATCCTATCGAGCTGGAGGATCTTAAAAAAGAACCACATTCCTCAAGCCCTCAACGCCGCTCATTTCGGGTTCACATGGTAGATATCGCACCCTTTTCGGGATATTTATACGATCAACAAAAAACTGGGTCCCTCGACCTGGTGACCGCTCCACCTTACGACGTCATCTCCCCTGACGCTCAGGAAAAACTTTATGCGAAAAATCCATACAATGTCATTCGCCTGATTCTCGGCAAACAATTTCCAGAGGATACCGGTGAAGACAACCGATACACGCGGTCCGCAGAGGTATTTCATGAATGGATGGCCAACGGGGTCTTGAGTCGGGACGAAACACCCGCCTTTTACGTTTACAGTCAGGACTATCGCTTTCAGGGAAAACAGCTGAGCCGAATCGGGTTTTTCGCTAGGGTGAAGATTGAGGATTTCAGCACCGGAAACATCTGCCCACACGAATTCACCCTGGCCAAAGCCAAAAAAGACCGCAAACACCTGCTGGAAGCCTGCCAAGCCAATTTCAGTCCCATTTTCGGTTTGTTTTCAGATCCCGAGGCCGCAATCGACAAAAAACTTGCGGTCCTCAGGCAGGAAGACCCGGTGACGACCATCGAAGATGGCGGCGTGACGCATCGGTTCTGGCGGCTCACGGATTCAGAGTCCATTCAGGCGATCTCCAAAAGTTTTTCATCTAAGAAAATTTATATTGCCGACGGCCATCACCGTTACGAGACCGCCCTCGCCTACCATAAAACCCACGGCTCCAGGGTTCCCGGCTCGTCGCATGTGATGATGTTTCTCACGAATCTCAATTCAGAGAACATGTCCATTTACCCGATTCACCGTATGATACGTTGTCCTCAAGCTTTTGACGGGCAGGAATTTTTATCCCGGTTGAGCGAATTTTTTGACATCGAACCTATCGCCCCCGACACTCCGGCTGACGGTATCTCTTCGCTTCTTAAAAAATCCGGCGAAGACCAGATTGTGTTTGCCGTCACCTTGGGAAAAAATAAAATGCATCTTTTGAAACTCAAAGACCCGGGCAACATCACCCCGTTTCTGCAGCCGGATGAACCGGAGGATCTTAAGGTCCTGGATGTCGCCCAATTGCATGCGCTGGTGATCCGGCATTTATTGCATATCGATACCAGACAAAGTGACAACCAGCTCTACGTCGCCTACACAGTGGATATCGGTGCGGCGATGGAAAAGGTGAACTCGGGAGAATTCGATCTGGCATTCTTCGTCAACGCCACCAAAATGGATCAGGTCCGGGAACTGGCTGAAAAAGGCATCCGTCTGCCTCAAAAGGCGACTTATTTTTATCCAAAATTATTATCGGGGCTGGTGATCAACAAGTTTGAATCATGAAAATCATTTCGGCGGAATTTTTAACGGGAGCAGTTTCTCCCAGGCAATACCCTCGCGCTTCCCTACCTGAGTTTGCTTTTGCGGGCCGCTCCAATGTCGGAAAGTCCTCCCTGCTCAGATCCCTGCTCAACCGCAAAAAACTGGTGCGTACCAGCTCCACTCCTGGGAAAACCCAGCACATCAATTTTTTCAAGGTCAATGAAGACTTGATCTTCACCGATCTTCCCGGTTACGGATTCGCAAAGGTTCCGGCCTCCGTCCAGAAAAAGTGGAAAAAAATGATCGAACAATACCTTCTCAAGCGGGAGTCCCTGACCGCATTGATATTTATCGTCGATCTCCGCCGCGACCCGACCCCTCTGGATCTGGAATTAAAAGAGTGGTTGGAGGCGTCTGAAATAAGCTATATCCTGGTCGCGACGAAATCCGATAAACTTTCCGCAGCGGAAAAGAAAAAGCAGATTCAAAAAATAAAAAGCGCGTATGTGGAAGAAGGATCTGGTGATTTGATCGTGTATTCGAGTAAAAGCAACCTGGGGCGAAAGGAATTGTGGAACCACATTATGAAACTGGCGGAGGAACAAAAAATCGCGCTTGAAAAGGAGACGACTTAAAGCGCAACTCGTAAAGAGAATCAAAGAAGCGTCAACCTTCGACATGCTCAGCAGCCCCAATGGAAGGACTGCCGAGCATGTGATATGCGACCATTGCATTCATGCCCCTAAGGTGTTGGAGGGGTAAGCTGAAGCGTGAGGGTCTATAAGAGAGATGGTTTCCTGCAGGTGGAAAAGCTATCCCCAGAGTTCCTCAGGAATTTCCAGGCGTTCCACTTTTTCTCCCTGACCGATATGTTTATCCAGAATTTCTTCAACGTCCTCGGGCTTGACCTTGTTGTACCAGACGCCATCCGGGTAGACGACCACCACCGGACCGATGGAACAGGGGCCGATGCAGGACGATGTGGAAATGATCGCTTTTCCAAACAACATTTTCTGTTCGATTCCCATGGAAAATTTTTCCAGAAGGGCTTCGGAACCATTTTCACCGCAGGATCCGCGCGGGTGTCCCGGCGGTCTCTTGTTGGTGCAAACAAGGATATGATAACTTGGTTTTGGCATCGTTATTCTCCAAATAGATTGATTTGCGAGCGGGAATTTTACTTTAAGATGGCAGCAATGTGAAATGGATTTATTTTAAATGATGTATTTTTAATTATGACGATTAGACCCGCTTCTGAAAAATCCTCGCCGATGGCCCGGTTCGATGGTGCCACGTTAAGCGAAACCCTGAAAAATATTGTTCATTCAACCGTGCGCAACGTGATGTCTTCTCCTCTCAAAGGGGACGCGTCAGACAGGAGTTATTTTCGAGTGACTTTTGCAACCAGTTTGGTGGACGATCCCTTAAAATCCCTGATTGTCATGCAGTTAAAGGAACCCGTTCCTGATCGGGAAATTGATTTTACCCGGATTTTGAAATTCCTGAACGCACAGAAATTACCGGTGCCTGAATTGCTCCATTATGATTCGGGAAAAGGCCTTCTGTATCTCGAAGACTGCGGGTCCATGACGCTGGAAGACTGGATCCGCGAACATCCCCGGGACAAAGACGCGTATTACCGCCAGGCGGTCGAGTTGCTTGCCAGACTGCATCACCAGGCCACCAAAAATATAGACGCCGACTGCCCCGCTTATCATCTAAAATTTGATGTGGAAAAACTGATGTGGGAATTGGATTTCATGCTGGAACATTACGTGAGAGGGCTTAGCAAAACTCATCTGAAAGAAAGGGAGATGAAAACCGTTCGAGAACATTTCATGTCCCTGTGCAAAACCCTTGCCGCCCAGGAGCCCGCCTTCACGCATCGGGATTTTCATTCAAGAAACCTGATGGTCAAAGATGGCAGGCTCATTCTCATCGATTTTCAGGACGCCCGAATGGGCCCCTGCCAATACGATTTGGCATCTTTGCTGAGAGATTCCTACGTTCACCTGGATGACGCCTTCCGAAACGAGATGATCGAACACTTTATACAACTTAAAGAAAAAGAAGAGGCGCGGCCCATAAACCGCCATGAGTTCATCCGGATATTCGATTGGATGTCCATTCAACGCAATTTGAAAGCAGTGGGAACCTTCGCCTACCAAAGCGTCGTCAAGGGAAACCACCGCTACCTCGAGTACATCCCTGAAACACTGGGCTATGTGAAACAAACCCTCAAAGCCCGGCCGGATCTTCGGGAACTGAAAGAAACTCTCACTCAAAATCTTCCGGGATTGGCTTCGGGAAATTAAATAAGGAAAACAGTTCACCGATGGTTTTAAAACGGTATGTGTTAAAAACGTTTCTTACTTTTTACCTGCTGGCCGCCTGCGCTTTTGTGGGAATCTTTTTGATCGGGGATTTTTTTGAGCGGGTGGATGAATTTATCAGCCGGGGAGCGCCGTTAAAGGACATGCTCCTTTACTATTTTTATAAAGTTCCTTTTATCGTTTTTTACATGGCGCCACAGGCGGTTTTACTGGCCACGGTCATGGCCATTTCTTCATTGGCAAAAACCAATGAAATCACCGCCATGAAGGCATGTGGAGTCAGCGTAACCCGCATCACCCTGCCGATCATCGGCACATCCCTGATAATTGCTCTTTTGGTGCTTGCATCCAGTGAATTCATCGCTCCGGAAGCCAGCAGGCGAATGAACCAGATTTTTTATGTCAAAGTGCGGGGCGGGCAAACCAGCATGGTACACATAGAAAAAGATAAGATCTGGTACCGATCCACCAATGGGTCCATCTGGAACGTGGGAAGTTACGATTCCGCCAACGCAACGCTTTCTAAAGTCAGCATATTCTTGACCAATGAAAACCAGTTTATTACAAAACGCATCGACTCGGAGAAAGCGGTCTGGGTCGACCGACAGTGGGAGTTCAGGGACGGTTCCATCCGCTCGTTTGGACCTAAAGGATTAAAAACCACAGATTTTTTTGACACAAAAACCTTCAACGTCCCTGAAGTTCCCTCGGATTTCATCATCATTAAAAGACGCCAGGAGGAAATGAGCATCAAAGGAATGTATGAGGAAATCAAAGACTACCAATCGGTGGGAAAAGATGTCGTTGGCAAGTGGGTGGATTTAAACTACCGATTGTCTTATCCCTTCATAGCGGTTGTATTATCGATCCTCGGGATTCCTCTTTCCTTGCGGTCCAGCCGGCATGGAGGTCTGTTATTTTCCGTATCCATCAACCTGGCAGGCGGTGTTGCGTTTTCCTTTCTCTACGCCATGTGTCTGTCTTTGGGGCGTGGAGGCACTTTTGATCCCGTCCTGGCTACCTGGGGTCCCATTGCTCTTTTTACCTGCATGGGCTTTTATCTTCTCCTCACAATCGATAGCGAAAAATCGCTGCCCTTTCTTAAATGAAAAAGTTCGCCTCGATCGATATTGGCTCCAATACCGTACGACTGCTGGTATTGCAAGCCGGGCAGGATGAAAGTTTCCGCGAGATCGAATCCATTCGCCGGATCACCCGGCTGGGAGAAGGAATGGACTCTCAAAAAAGTCTTGCCCCCGGACCCATGGAAATCACCCTGAAGGTTCTGGAAGAATTCCGGGATGTTTGCGGAAAGCATGGCGACATCCCCATTCGCGCCGTGGCGACCAGCGCCGTTCGGGAGGCTCAAAATCAAGAAACGTTTATAAACGAAGCTCTAAAACGAACCGGAATCGCCATCGAGGTGATCTCCTGGGAGGAAGAGGCTCGGCTGACACTGGAAGGGGTGTTCTGGAAAATCCCCCACCAGGACCGCAAAATTTTGACCTTCGACATCGGCGGAGGCAGTACAGAGTTTATCCTTTCCGAAGGCCGGCAAATCCTGGGATCGCTCAGCACCTCCCTAGGAACCGTTCGACTGACAGAAAAGTTTATTTTCGGACACCCGGTTTCAAAAGAGGATTACGAAAACCTGACCGCCCATATTCAGTCGGTGTTGTCTTCCGTAAAGGACCAACTCCCAAAAACTCACCCTGAAATCGCTATTGGAACGGCAGGGACCGTAACCACGCTGGCGGCGCTCAACCAGAACATTTATCCTTACGATCCAGAAAAGGTCCACGGCCTGTCCCTGCCTGTGGACCAGATAATGGCGATTCAGGAGGATCTGAAATCCAAGTCTCTGGATGAAAGACGGCGGTTAAAACCCCTGGAGCGGGGCCGGGAGGATCTGATCATCGCCGGAACCGCCATCGTCCTGGAAACCCTCAATACGTTCGAGTGCCCTGATCTTCTGGTCAGCGAGTATAGTTTACGGGAAGGAATCATCCTCGAAGCCCTCGCCCGTACCCTCTAATCCGCGTATAATATCAGGAAGGGATTGAATTTGACTTCCCTCCCCGATTCAGTTAATTTTGGTAGCATTATGAAAACGAAATCAGCCAAGACGAAAAAACGCGCTTCGACCAGTAAATCCAAGCCCTCTGAGGAAAATCGCATCATGAAGGGCCGGGATATCATTGTAAAAGCCCTGGAAAATGCCGGAGTCGAAGTCATTTTTGGCTATCCCGGTGGGACCTCAATGGAGATTCACCAGGGATTGACGCTCAGCAAGCAAATCCGCATGGTACTGCCTCGTCATGAACAGGGCGGCGCGTTTGCCGCCGGCGGATATGCCAGAAGTACGGGTAAAGTCGGCGTGTGCATGGCGACATCCGGCCCCGGAGCCGTGAACCTGTTGACCGGGATCATGGATGCTAAGATGGACTCGATCCCGCTGGTGGCCATCACCGGCCAGGTTCCATCCACTGTTTTAGGAAGCGATGCTTTCCAGGAAACGGACATCGTCGGGGCCACGTTTCCTCTGGTAAAACACAGCTATTTAATTCAAAACATCAACGATATTCCCAGGGTGATTCAAGAGGCGTTCATCATCGCCAGTTCCGGACGACCCGGCCCGGTGGTGATCGATATCCCCAAAAACATTCAGCAGCAGGAAACCGTTCCCGATTTTGACATTAAGTTTGACTGCCCGAGCTACAGGCCCAATCTGACGCCATCGTCCATGCAGATAAAAAAAGCCATGCATGCGATCAGGGAAGCCAAGCGGCCGCTGATTTACGCAGGCGGCGGCATCATCTTCTCGCACGCTTCCAAAGAGTTGCGGACGTTTGTCAAAAAGACCGGGATACCCATCACCACGACGGTCATGGGCCTTGGCGCTTACCCGTCTGAGGGACCGCTTTCCTTAAGAATGCTGGGCATGCACGGCGCCGTCTACGCGAATATTGCCATCAACCATGCCGATCTGGTCATCGCACTCGGCGTGCGCTTCGACGACCGGGTTACCGGAAAACTATCAGAATTTTGCAAAGGGGCTAAATTCATTCAGGTGGATATCGATCCCTCGGAAATCAATAAAAACCGAATGGTGGACATCCCCATTCAGGGAGATGTCAAACGCGCCCTGGTCAAGATGAACGAGCTGGCGGAACCGAAAAAAGACATCAAACCGTGGCTTGACCAGGTGCAGGCCTGGAAAAAAGAATTCCCTTTGAAATACGAGCTGCAAAAAAAACACATCGTGCCTCAACACGTGATCGTGGAGTTGAATAAATTGGCGGAAAAAAACGCCATCGTCTCCGTTGGCGTGGGTCAACATCAAATGTGGGCCGCGCAATACTGGAATTTTGAAGAACCGTTCAATTGGCTTTGCTCATCCGGTCTGGGCGCGATGGGGTTTGGACTGCCAGGTGCGATGGGGGCTCAGGTCGCTCACCCGAATAGGCAGGTCATCAATATTGAGGGGGACGGCAGTTTTCTTATGAATATTCAGGAACTGCAGACCCTGAAAATTGAAAATATCCCTGTAAAAAATGTGGTTCTCAACAACGCCCATCTCGGCATGGTGGCCCAATGGGAGGACCGATTTTACAAATCCCTGCGTGGGCATACCTTTTTGGGTGACGCCAATTTTGCGGAAATCGCCCATGCATTTGGCGTTAAATCGGAAAGCATCAACAAACCTGAAGAGGTGGTTCCCGCGTTAAAACGCATGCTAAAGCACAAAGGACCTTACGTTCTGGATGTAAAATACCCTTACAACGATAAAAGTATGGGACACGTCATGCCCATGATTCCTTCCAACCACACCTATCTGGACACCTTCCTGGATGAAAAACACACCCTCAAGGAATATTGGCAAAAAAAGGGCGTTCTCCCGGAATAATTATTTCAGACCAATGGCGCGAAATCGAGACAACCGCAATCCCGGCATTTCAATTTCACCTGCGGAACCTGATCTTATCTCCGTGTGGGCCGGTTATTTTCACCCTTAAACTTTAGAATGCCAAAGAAATATTCCCAATTTGATGTTTCGTTTTCGACCCATAAAGGTCCCTGCGCTCAACCCCAGGAAAAAAACCATCTCCTTATATTTTATTGGTTCCTGATAAAGGAATGAAGTGAGATGCCGTTTGCAAGTTTCTGGTTAAAAAACAAGAAGAAGATTTTCCAGACAATCGCGCTTTTGTCTCTTCTGCTCTTATTACCCATCCTGGGAAATGTAACAGGGATTTATGACAATGACCTCCTGTTCAAACTATTCATCTCCCTGGACCCCAATTTACCTCTGGAAGATCTGCCATCCTATTATTATCAGGCATTAATTCTCGACATCTGGTTTTTTCTGTTTGCGCTCATCAATCTGAAATATTTCCTCAACCCCAAGGAATACGAGCCGATCCAATTCGGAAAAATCTCCGCATTGGCGTCGATTTTATTTATCCTGTTTTTTTTCATATCGCCCCGCCCTTATGTCGTAGATTACAAACCGCTGACACAATACGAAAGCCTCCTTTATCACGAGGACGGAATATTTGAGATAATGACGGCTGTCTTCCTGTTCTTAGCCGCATTGGGATTTTTTCACTCAGGCGTGATTTCCATTCAGAAAAAACTGGATTCAAAAATTGTGTTCGCCCAGTTTTTTCTGGGCTCCTTCTGCCTGTTTTTCTGCATGGAAGAGATCAGCTGGGGACAAAGAATATTGAATGTGAAAACTCCTGAATGGGCTGAACGATTGAATTCCCAGGATGAAACCAATATTCACAATATATGCAACGAAATTTTCCACACGAAACATTGCCTGCAGTTTCTACAAATCATTTTTAATACTTTAATCTCATTGGCGATATTACTGCTGGCGGGTTTGAAAAACCAAATCCAACAACCCGCATTGCAAGGCCTGTTACAGTTGGAAAAGTATTATTTTTTAGCCATCCTTATCGCAATTGCTACCGTTCTCCCCAATGAACTGAATGAAGAATTAATTTCCCTGTTTTTTCTTTCTTACAGTTATGATGTGTGGAAGTTTTACCGGAATTTTCAGCCTCTTGAAAAAACACCTACGTAAAAGAACCCTTCGGCGGCTTGTTTTTTCGCGTCAAATACAATCTTAGAATTTTTCTACATTGAGCGCTATCACACCCTAACGATGCAAAAGCCTTCCGAAAAAAAACACTCCTGGGTTCTTTTGTGGGGTCCCGCGATAGTAGCTCTCGCTCTTTACTTCTGGAGTGCCCTGCAATCTGACTTCTCCAGACGCGAAGCCCGCGAAGCAATTCCGATCGCCAACATGTTCGCGGGAGAGAGCGTCTGGCTGCCAAAAATAAACGAAGACCAATACCGCACGAAACCGCCTTTATTCTATTGGGCGGGGCTTCTCTCTTCCAAGGTTCTTGGAAAAGTGAATGAAATCTCCTTGCGCCTGCCTTCCGTTCTGGCTGGCGCAGGAGCGGTTTTCCTGACCACGCTTTTAGGTTTCTGGCTTTTTTCGCCGCTCACTGGGTTCATGGCCGGTTTGATCGCCGCAACCTCCCTGCAGTTCACTTACTTGAGCATCATCAGCCGCATCGATATGCTTTTTGTTTTCTTTATCACTCTCGCCCTGGTTGCTTTTTGGAAAATGATGGAAACCAGCGATCCCAAAATCCAGAGCCGCTTCACCTGGCTGGCCGCTTCAGCTTTAGGATTCGCCCAGCTGACCAAAGGGCCCCTGGGATGGTTCTTTCCACTGATAGCACTGTTCCTGTACACACGAATCCAAAAAAAACGGATCGCCTGGGCCAAACTTCTTTGGGTCCCCCTCGCTATAACATCATTCTGGCTGGTTCAAGCGAGCCTCGAAGGGGGAGAAGAATTCATATCCATGATCTATCTGGAATCCATGGGCCGCATCACCGATGATCCAGCAATTGCTCTCCACAACGAACCTTTTTATAGTTACTTTTTCATGATTGCCTATGGATTCTTGCCATGGAGTTTATTTCTCCCTGTCGTTCTCTGGCAGGGAATCAAGCACCATTTGAAAGACCCCCGATGGGTTTATCCTGCTGTGGCTTTTATCACCCTGTTTGTCCTTCTATCTCTCGTCCCGGGAAAACGCGATGCGTATCTGGTGCCTGTCTATCCAATGGTCTCCTTATTGATTGCCCACGGCATTTCACATTCCATGAGCAAAGGCAACCCTCCGTTTAAAGGATGGGCATGTACTTGGCAAATCGTGATGCTGTTGCTGATCGGCTCAGGAGTTTTTATTTCCTGGATCGCCTTCAAGCCACAGATTCTCGTCTTCCTGTATCATCTGGAGATTGTCCATCCCAACGACCGCTGGATTGCGGAACGGTTAACTCAGAATCATTTTCCTTCAAACGTTTTTTTTGCCGCGGCAGTAGCGTGTCCGTTATTTTTTTCCGCAATGATTTTTAGAGGTTTAAAGAAAAATTCCGTGCTGACGCCCTTTGGTGCGTTAGTGGCCCTCACCCTTTCGATACTCCTATGGGTACGCGGCCCGGTCACCGTCACGGAGAATCTTTATTCTTCTTTTAAACCTTTTGGTGAACGGATACGCCACATCGTAGGATCAAATCCATTGATGAGCACAGGGGAAATTGCCGAGGATTTAACTTATTATATCAATTTACCCTTCCAGGAGCCGGGTCCGATGGGGGTGGTTCAGACTTTACGAGAAAAGCCGGACACCTATTTACTCACTTTACAAATGCACGGGAGGGAAGTTGTGAAAGGGTTCTCGGGCTTCAAAGTTATTTTAGAAAACGATGATGGGATCAAGCAAAAGTATCAATTGATCAAAAATTTTTCACCCGGGTCGAAAAATTAAACCTCACTAACGGCGCAGACAAAAACTGATTCAAAGACCTTCCTTGAAGCTGTATTCCAAGTAGGCCCGTTCAATATTACCGTCGATTCTTTGCGCTTTTCCCCAGGATTGATATTTTTCCTTGAGCACGGGCAGGAGAGCCTCTTTAGTCTCTTTTAGACTTTTTCCACTTTTCACCTTCTCGAGAACCAGGCTTTTTAAATTCAGAAGATAGTGTTTCATCGCAATGATGATCGGTTTTCCGCCCACCTCGCCATGTCCCGGAATCACCAGTTCATTGTCCTGATCTTCCAGATATTGTAAGGCATCGATCCATTCATCGATATAGCCGTCACCCATATAAGGGAACTGGCGGTTAAAAACCAGGTCGCCGGTGATCACCGCACGCAATTCCTTTAAAAGGATAAACGTATCGCCATCGGTATGGCCCCGCCCGAGATGCATCAATTGCAGGTGGTATCCGCCAAGATACACTTGCATATTTTTTTCATACACCATATTGGGTGGCGTCACCTTGACGTCGTCCAATCCGGGAATACCAAACGTTTGAAATTTTTCAAGATGTTCTTTGCCCGATGAGCCTATCAGGGAACGTCTCACGTTTTGATGTGCGATGATGGTTTTGCTCCCTCGAAATACCTGATTGCCGAAAGTATGATCGCCGTGATAATGCGTGTTGATGGTATAAACAATGGGAAGATCCGTGCGTTTCCTGATCTCCGTCATGACTTTTTCAGCTTCCCCGGGACTCACCCGGGTATCGATCACGATCACCCCTTCCTCAGTCACTATGAAAGTGGTGTTGGAATCACTCCCCTCACCATGAACGATGGTAAAAACGTTCGGCAACACTTCCACCGTTTTTGCCACCGCCTGGGACGGAGGCAAAGCATTCAAACATCCCGCAACAGCCCACACAACAAGTAACGCCTTCCAGTTATTTCCAATCATTAGTTCTCTCTCGACAAAAACCTTATCCGGGTCAAAAAATTGAACTGGGTGTCAAAACCGGAAATCCTTTCGACAGCCCGAATCGTCCATCCACACAACCATTTTAAAGGGTGGCCGGGTATTTTATCATTTGGCCCTCTAGTGAACAAGGCACTTTCGCCCCGTCCACCATGACCCGGTCCATGAAAAACGGACAGTTTGGCAGACTTATGAAGGAACACGCCTTTTTTCAAGCCTGATTTTATGTTATTTTAAGGGAATGGAAGATGAAAATAAGAACAAATACGACTTCCTCCTGAGTTTACTCAGTGAAGGGGATGCGATGGTGTGTCTTGATGCCCGCAGCCCCGATGTCGATGTTCCAAAGGGGCACAAGAGCGACCCTTCGCTGAATTTAATATTAAACCTTAATTTTCGGCGGCCCATCGACATACAGAGGGAAGCTGTCTTTGTCACTCTTTCCTTTCAGGGCAGACCGTATCAATGCGTGATTCCATTCGATGCGATTTGGGCCATCTATGACCCCAGCCTGAAAAAAGGTCAAGTCTGGGAAGAAAGTCTTCCCAAAGATATCAATCTTGAGGAACAGTTGGCTAACAAGGGAAAAATGAAACCCGCGAGAAAAATGCCTTCGGTAAAGCAGGGGCGCAAAAAAAGCCCTTCCAGTGAAGATCATCGTCCCAAAAGGGACCGCAGCCATTTGCGCGTCGTTAAATAACGCCCCATTCGTCGTCAGCCACCCGGAGTACATCGGACAAACGAAAATCGGAGCCGATTTCCCCAATTAAGAGTGGGTATTTTTCTGATTATGGCGCCTATCCCAAGGAGCAAAAAATTTTCCTTTTACAAAGAATGAGGGATGGATTACACTTTTTACCTGCGTTCGGCAGTTTAATCAAGGTTTAGCCAATCACGGTGGGCGTAGCTCAGTTGGTAGAGTTCTGGAATGTGGCTCCAGATGTCGCGGGTTCGAGTCCCGTCGCTCACCCCATTTTTATTTTATCGTGCGCCTGTAGCTCAGCTGGATAGAGTTCCGGACTTCGAATCCGTAGGTCGCAGGTTCGAATCCTGCCGGGCGCACCACTCCTCCTGAGAGGGCGAATTTGCTTAGGGGGGGAATATTATTTGGCCTGGCTTCGAACTTTTAATTCGATTCCGCGCCCCTATTCAGGGTGCACCGGCCTCAGCTCCTTTTAACTTTTTAGACCATTGGAGGGTCCACATGCGAATCAAAAAAACACCATTCATCATTGCAATGACCTCCTCATTTTTGCTTGCAGGAATGTTTGGTTCCGCTTCGATAGCCGCGACTTCCAACGTCCATGTATCCGGAGCGGACACAAAAATGCCGTCAATAGGAACCGACAGTAAAGGCAGTTACAGTTACGATCAGGAAAAACTTGAAGCAAGTAAAAGCGATTCTGAAACGCCTCATGGACTCACCTCTGCAAAGGACGAGGGGAGTAAGAGCAAAACTTATTCCCATAAAAGCCATGGAATGGTTCACGGAAAAAAAGAAGGCAGTGGAAGTAAAAAATATTCCGGCTCCCGGCACGGCTACAAGCACCATAAAAAAGAAGGCAGTGGAAGTAAAAAATATTCCGACTACAGGCACGGCTCCCAGCACTATAAAAAAGAAGGTAGCGGCGGTCACAAATATTCGCATGGCGCTCCTTACAAGGGGAAGCATGGCTACTCTTCTGGCGGTCATGGAACTTCAGGATACAAACGAACTCACGGCAAGGACCCGTTCAAGCACGTCTTATGCTTCAGGGAGAAACTCGGTTTAACGGATGAGCAGGTCGAGCAAATCAAAACCAAAGAGTTTGAATACAAAAAATTGAAAATTCAGACCAAGGCCGATCACGCCATCGCTCACATGGAACTCGACCGGCTGGTGCATGCGGAGAACATTGACGAGGCAAAAATCAGAAGTCTGGCCGACCGAATCAGTGAAATCAAATCCAGGAAAATTCATGCCACCATCGAAGCAAAAATCGCGGTTCTCAACATACTGACTTCGGAGCAAAGAAAAAAGGTGCATGAAAAACATTCTTCGCATTAAACGGAATGTGTGAAGAAAGTCTACTGAAATTAATCGGGGCGTAGCGCAGCCTGGCAGCGCATCTGCTTTGGGAGCAGAGGGTCGGAGGTTCAAATCCTCTCGCCCCGACCATAATAAGGGGGTTACCGGAATTCAATGTTCCAGTAACCCCTTTTATTTTGTTGTTAAACGTTTGCTGAGATTTGCTGTGGGTTCCGTTTAAATGGTTTCAACGTTTGGGCTTATTTTTCAAAATTTTTTTACAAATCAGTAAACTAGAGATAAAATTTAGAGTCCAAAAAGATTCATGGACCGCTTGAATTTTTCACATATTCCAAAAAAGGAATCAAAAATGAAAAAAATTTTACTAATTCTGTTTTTAATTCCTTCCATCGCTTTTGCGGCCCCCCTTCGGGAAAAACATGTTGAGCTTCCCGACTCAATGCCTGTTAAAGAGGGTAAAAAACTATATCAGGAAAATAATTGCGCACTTTGCCATGGGGATCGGGGTCGGGGAGATGGCCCTCTCGCCAAAGACTTAAAAAATAAGCCTCGTGATTTTACAGATTATGAAGAGATGAAACGCATGCCTACCATCCGCATGGAACAGGCAATACACAAAGGTCTTGATGGAACCGCCATGCCGTCTTTCAATCAATTTTCCGAATCTCAAACTGAAGCCTTGACGAACTATCTGAGGTCATTTCTGGTAGATTCTTATCTCGACCTCAAAATGTGCGCTTTTCAAACGTATCATGTAGAGGCAAAAAAGCTGAGCGCCCCTTTTTCGGTGGAAATAGATGACCCTGAAAATTTTGAAGCGAAAATCCACGGACAAACCATTTCATTCAGTGGAAAAAACTGGACGAAACTACAGGGCAAAAAAAGACATCGAACTCATTTCAAGGTAATACAAAATGGCCGCATCGTATCCCTGATCTCGGTAAAAATTCAGGGTTGCCAAAAAGAGGTGAAGCAATTATTAAATAAAGTCTCTCCTTAGAAATCCAATGATAAATAAACCGAAAAGCCGGTGGGCTCCGAATAGGCAGGAAAATTGGATTCACTAAAACACAACTCGCCCCGACCAGAATAAGGGGTTGCCGGAAGAGAATGATCCCGAACCCCCTTTAATTATGTTTTTTAAGATTGGGTGAGTTTTCTATATAGGGGTACATTCCAACCCTTTTCGTCATCGCTCCGCTCATGAAGCAAATCCTATCCATGCAGAGCACTGCCCCGAAAAAGTCTTAATTTTTATATAAGTGAGCAAATTTTTAATCAGTTATTGTGGACTTTTCTTGAGGTTTGCAAAGAACTTCCGGAAATTCAAAACAATTTACTTGGCACCTTTCTTGCTTTTCCTTTCCTTAAAATTCCTGATTTAAATCCCAGCCACACCCCCATAAAAAACAGACATTTTTCCGGGCTTGCGGGCACCCAGCGGGAAACACGGATAAATGTGAACAAGGAGTGACTAAAAAATTAATCCTGGAAAGATTCCACGGAGAAATACGCCGGCATACCAATTGAATGAGTCAATAAAGTTTTCCTAAAATTCTAAAACCTGAACTCCCAAAGGACCCTGTAATGAAAAAATTTATTCTTCCCTTGCTACTATTCCCCGCCATTGCTTTTGCGGGCCCCTCTCAACTGAAATTTACATCCTTACCCGCTCCAATATCCATTAAAGAAGGTAAAAAGCTGTATCAAGATAATGGTTGTGCCATGTGCCACGGGGACCAGGGGCAGGGAGACGGCCCGCTCGCCAGCAGGATCAAAAATAAACCTCGCAATTTTAAAGATTATGAAGAAATGAAACGCATGCCCACCATCGGCATGGAGCAGGCAATACATGAAGGTCTCAAAGGAACCGCCATGCCGGCGTTCAGCCAATTCTCACAACCGGAAATCGAAGTACTGACCGACTATTTAAGATCGTTCCTGATAGACTCATACATTGATCTTAAAATGTGCGCCTTCGAAACCTATCATATAGACGCCAAAAATCTGAAAAAGACCTTTACCGTAGAAGCCGATGAACCGACGAAGTATGAAGTGAAAGTCAGCGGAAAAACCATCTCATTTCGCGGAAAAAACTGGACAAACCTACTGGATCGAAAGGGGCATCGTACCCATTTCAGGGTGATTCAGGACGGCCGCATCGTATCCCTGATCTCGGTAAAAATTCAAAGTTGTAAAAAAGAGATGGATCAGATGTTAAAAAGTCTTCCCTTGCGAAAAGCCGAAAACAGGTAAACCGAATAGACCCAGGCTTGCAAAATAGATGAAAGTTTAAATTATCCGGGCTTTTGGCCCTTACATTAAAAAAGAGGGTTAACCATCGGTTAACCCTCTTTTATTTTCCAACGACTCGGTCAATACCGTCGTCACGGTTTACTCTCCAGCCACAGAATCTATTTGGAGGCAAGTTCAAAATCAGCTTGCGCATCAACTCCGCCGGTCACAGTCACTTCCTGACTCACCTCGCCAATGTAGGGATGCCAGGCCGTCACCCAATACTTCCCGGCGGGAATTTGATCAATTTTGAAAGCACCGTCCGCTTCGCTCACCGAATAATAAGGATTCCACACCACACGGGCGTCAGCTTCCATGAAATTGTGCTGGTCGCACTGCAAGAAGAAATGTTTATCCTTGGAAGCCTTGAACCGTTTGAAATTCTTAGTGACGTCTGCAACGTCCCCTTTAGAGGGCAAAGGTTTATTGAACAGGGTTTTCCGATTAGCGCCGGCAACAGAATAGCCGTGCGGATTATGCAGTATATCGGGGTCCTGATTGGTGATCGTCAGCAAACCGGTTTTCATCCCCTTTGGGGTTTTTCGAACGGTCGAAACTTTCGGAAAAACATCACACGTCTTAAAATCAAAATTCGTGACTGCCGTAGGCCATTCTTTTCCTTTTTCAATATTTTGAATGAACACAACGGCATCTTCCAACTTACCCTTGTTGACGACAACCTTCACGCGCGGACGGATCGTGCCGTTTGCATCCGGATGAGTGGAACAAAATTCTACATTTTTCCCTTTGCTCAAATCTTCCATAATGGGTGCAGGCGCGGTTCCTGAAAAATGAACCATTCCGCTGATCGATCCACCGTTGCTCACGGTCCCTTCCTCATACTTCCCTGAAACTTTAAAACCTGCAGGAAGCGGGCTTTGGACGATTGCAGTTTTTGGCGCGGGAGCAGGTGCTTTCGCCACCACCGGTTCTGCGGGTGATTCAACCTTGGCAGCAGTCTTCCCGGTAACAGGTTTGGAGGTGGTTTTCGCAGCCGGTGGGGTTACACCGGAAAAAGCGGAGCGGATGTATTTGACCACATCCCAAATTTCATTGTCCTTCAATGACTTTTTGTGAGCCACCATTCCGGTTCCAGGCGATCCGTTTTTGATGATCCAGAACATCTGGCCGGCGGAGACATCCTTCATGGTTTCCTGGCAGGTGAAGTTCCGCGGTGTCGGCTTCAACGCCGCACCCAGCTTTCCTTTACCATCACCATTATCTCCATGACACATTGTGCAGGCCATGGGTTTTGCGGTCTTATTGTAAATTTTCTCGCCGTTACCGACATTTGCCCTATCGGTCCTGTCCATCTTAGCGATATTGGCAGGTGCCGACTTGGTTTTTCTAGTCTGAGGGCAAGGTCCGGAGGCCTTCTTCACCAGGGTGGTTGTTTTAGAAGGTTGCGTCGCGGGTTCTGTTTTCGCGGGAACCGCGGTTTCAATGATTTGCTTTGCGGATTCCTTCTTGGCCGGCGCTTCCCTGGAAACCGGCGCAACTTTTTCAGCCGAAGCCAATGGAGCTTCAGGCGCAATGGTTTTCTGAGTTGTCTGGACGGGAGCCGCTATTTCACTCGACGGAGTTTCGGTCAAGGATGAAAACAGACGCTTTTTCGTTTCATCATCCAATCGTCCACTTGCGGGAAGCCCTTCCTTCTCTTGAAACTGTGTGACCGCGCGTTTCGTCAAAGGCCCCCAGAGGCCGTCCACAGGCCCCGGATTGATTCCCATTGCAACTAATGATTCCTGTGCCTTTCTAACCAGCTCTCCCGCCAGCAAATTGGAAACTCCGATTTGGAGAAAAACGAATACCGTTATGGTGATGACAAAAAACCTATGATTCAACGAATTGGACCCTTCGGAGTTTCTCATTCTTCCCCCTCAATCATTTGGTATGAATGGATTTATTTGTTGTCAGATTACAATGATTGACGGGTTCCCACAAGCCCGGATTGTTGGCGGCGCATTGATTTGAATCGGGTTGGATGCTTCACTTCTGAGTTAGAAAGTCGCCCAATTTTTCTAATAGCTTACGTCCCATCCCGAATGTCGACAATACGAATCACCGGATTGGAAAAAGCAAAGCTCTTGTATTCAGGTTTGATCTCGATAAAAGACCGGGAAAACAAACGACCGTATTTTTCATTTAATTCATACACTCTTTGGCTTTGTCCCTGCAATTTCCCGCCTCGCAGGTAACGGTCATAAACAAAACTGCTGACCACCAGATAGTCCACCCCACTTTTTTGAGCCCCCGGAATATCCACATCCAGGACAGTTCTGAAGTCGCCATTCAAGTTGAAGGAATTCGTGTATCTGCCATACAACACCTTCTTTTCCGATGCCTCGACCCATTCCTGGGCTTTGGATCGCGTATCTCTCGTTAAATGGTAATCCAGCATGGCGGAATCATATAGCGGCCACAAAACCGAGAAAATCATGATTGGCAAACTCAAGCTTCGAGCGGCCTGGATTCGAAGCGCTTGTTTAACCCAGGATTCCAGGAATAGAATCGACCTGCATGAAAAAATAATCAGTAGCGGAACGATGGGTATCATATAGCGCATGAAATCGGGAAACGGTTTCAGTGGAATCAACTCGTTGACAAAATAAAAAATCACCACATAGAGCAGTAACAATTTTTCTGCATTGATAATTTCTTTCCATTTTACCGCCGAATAGATCACACCCCCCAGGGCCAGGATGGCTAAGACCAAAGAGATCCCCGGAACAATGCTATTGAACAAGTGAAAACTGAACCCATGCGGAATCGCATGGATCAGCAGTCTATGGCCTCTTATCACATGACCCGCCTCATGATTCAGGCCCTCAAGAAATTTTTCAGGATGAATGAAAATGGGATAATTAACGGCCAGAAATACCAAAAAAGCCGCTCCAAAAGCGATTCCCATCGTTCGATAAAGCCAGCGTCTGTCCCCCTTTGGCATAACCATTGGATAAAGAAGGTAGAGACCTCCAAGGATCACCGCTTTATACTGTGCCGAAAAGGCGAGTCCCGTGGCAACGCCCCAAAATAGGTTGCCAGCTAATGTAGGGCGTTTTAAAAATCTCAAAAAACTGATTAAGGACAACAAACTAAACGCTGAAAATATGATGTCTTCCTTAAAATAATGCGCGTGAATCACTACAATGGGACACACGGATACGGCGAAAGCCGAGAACAAGGAATACCTGATATTCAGAATTTCCCTGGCCAGGAGGTAAGTGAACCAAACGATCACAACTCCAAAAAACGCCGAAACGGACCGGCAAAGAACGATCAGTTGGTCAAAGCTTTCAAATCCCAAAACTATGTTCAGCACCCTCGCCGTTTGCAGCATCAATACCGGGTGGCGAAAATCCTGTGTCCCCTCAAGGACAAAACCGATTTTCTTCGGTTCGTCCCCATGAAATTGACCGGGAAAACCCAGGTTGTAAAAGTTAAGGAAAGAAGACAGGGTCAGAATTGCCAACAGGACCCAATAGTGAGGTTTTGTGCTTAGATGGAGAGGAGAAAACCGGATCATTGATCCCTGTTCTGATGGATTTTTAATTGCGGCAAAGGATTTTCTTAGACTGCCCTGCGGATTGTAGCACCACAAAGATGCATGAATTGATTTAAATTTTTACTTCCTTATTTTTTCTTTTCTAACCCGCACAAAACGAATATGATGCTTTTCAATGGGCCTCAAAATTGCACTTTCCGGCTTTGGCAACCTAACAGGAGATGAGGATGTCTTTATGGCTGTTGATCGGCATCGGCGGATTCATAGGCGCCATATTGCGCTTCCTATTGAGCGGGTGGATTCAAAACGGATGGGTGACGTTTCCTTTCGGCACCCTGGGGGTGAACTTCATCGGAAGTTTTTTTGTCAGCCTGGTGCTCTATCTTTCCGAGTACCGCGGGTTCTTCAGCGAAGAAATCAGGATTTTTTTGACCATCGGCATATTAGGTTCGTTCACCACCATGTCCACGTTCAGCTTTGAGTCCTTTAAATTGCTGGAACAGGGAGAAATTGGGGCATTCAGCCTGAATGTCACAGGAACGCTGATTTTAACGTTTCTTGCGGTTTATTTGGGGAAAATACTCGTCGTGAACCTTGGAGGAAGCTGAAAATGAAAAAAGAGTCCGAAGCCATCCTGTTACGAGTATTTATTGGCGAATCGGATAAATACGACGGCAAACCGCTTTATAAATACCTCATCAACCTGTTCAGCAGGGAAGGCTTGGCAGGAGCCACGGTATTGAGGGGAATCGCCGGGTTTGGAAAATCCAGCCACCTGCACACCACCTCTATCCTGAGACTTTCCACTGATTTGCCCATCGTCATCGAAGTGGCGGACAAAAAGGAAAATATCGAGAGAATCAAACCCCTGCTGGATGAGGTGATTGAACAAGGGTTGATCACAGAAGAAAAAGTAAAAATCGTTCTTTATGAAGGCAATCAAAAGAAATGATTCCGGTCTCCTTTAGTTTTGCCTGAATGGGATTCGAAAAAAGAAAGTCGCGCCTTTTCCCAATTCACTTTGCACACCTATTTTTCCACCATGCATTTCCACAAAGCTTTTGGCAATATTCAACCCAAGGCCCGTACTTTTCTCTCCGCCGGTGGGTTTGGCCCCCAATGTCTGAAACTCAAGAAAAAGTAATTTTTGCTCTTCCTTGGAAATCCCGGGCCCCTCATCCTTTACCGAAAATTCCACAAAATCATTTTCTCTTTTCGTGGTCACATTAATTGTGGATCCGTGGGGAGAAAACTTGACCGCGTTGCTGATCATATTATTGATGACCTGACTCATTCTGATTTCGTCGAATAAAAAAGCAGGGATGGGTTCCTGAGAATGTTGAAAGGAAATCCCTTTTCGCGCCGCTAATAAACCGTTGAGCTCAATTTTTTGTTCCACCAGGGAACTAAAATTATTTTGTTCGAGGTGTAAGCTAATGTTTCCGTTTTCAATTTTGGAATAATCCAGCAAATCATTGAGTAATTGGCTCATCTCCTTGCTGGATTTGTAAATTTTCTTAAGGAGGCCGGTTTGTCTATCGCTCAGGTTACTTTGCAGGTCTTCCTCCAGCAAAAATTGGGCTCCCGAGTGGATAACATAAAGAGGGTTTCTCAAATCGTGCGCGGCGATACTCAATATTTTGCTTTTGAAATTATTCAAGTCCTTCAGTTTTTGGATCAATGCCTTTTGTTCCTTTTCGACCCGCTTTCGATGCGTGATATCCCGTTCCGTTGTGGCAACTGCCACGGGTTCTCCTTCCTCATTTTTAAGAAGGGTTTCTGTCAACCAGACATCCAAAACCTTTCCGCCTTTGGTGGCTCTTTGAGTCTCCCAGGAATCGACAGTTTCCCCCTTTTCCAATCTGGTCAGGACCCTCAGCGTTTCATCATGTTTATTTTCAGGAACGATTTTTAGAATGCTGTTTCCAAGCATCTCAGATTGTGAATAACCGTAAATCCGTTCGGCTCCCCGGTTCCAGGCGGAGATTCTTCCATCGAAACCCTGAACCGTGATGGCATCGTTGGAATCTTCAACGACTGCGACCAGGCGGCATGAATCCGTAGCTGAATTTTTGCGCTTATGTTCGGGATTCTCCGCTTTTTTCAACTGGCTCTTTAAGTTCGTCACCTCCTGTTTAAGTTTCTTACGGGACTTGTGAGAGCCGCTGGGAACTTCTTGCGTAGAAGCAACAGAACCGTTTTTATGATTCATGTGTAGCCTCCTCAACCTGAAGTGGGTGCTAATTCCACGCAACCATTCACAGAATCAGCACCCAATTTTATTTTCACTTTCTCATCACTAAATTAAACTTAACTTTTTATAGTGATCTTCTTTGCTTCTTTTTGCGCTTTTTCCGATTTAGGAAGTTTCACCGTCAAGATGCCCTTTTTGAAAGAAGCCTCTACTTTATCGGATTCAATCTCTGCCGGTAAAGCGATCCTTCTTTGGAATTTTCCGAAGGTCCGCTCCATCCGGTAGAAATTTTTTTGTTTCTCCTCCTTTTCATGTTTCTTTTCGCCCTTCAAAGTCAGCACATTTTCCGACAGAGACACATCAACATCTTTCTCATCCAGTCCAGGAAGCTCTGCCACCACCTGCACTTCCCCGTCAGTTTCAGTAACGTCCACCTTTGGCATGGGAGCCGTGGGAGCCATCAAATCCGTTCCGAAGGAAGCCTCATCAAAAAAGTTTCTGCTGAAATTTCGGAACATCCGGTTCATTTCCCGTTCCATATTGGCAAACGGGCTTTCCATCAAATACTTGTCATCATCATTTATCCGGGGAATTAGATTTTTAAAGTTCATGACAATCCTCCCTTCTTTTTTCAACTAAGAATTGGTATTCACCTCTTACTGATAACGATTCCAGGGAAAACTCTTTTATTCTCCCTGTTTATTTAATGGGACGCATTTTCAAACCTGTCAAGCTTGACCAGGAAATTTCCCACCCTGGTAACATACTGAAAATTAGACAAATAAAGGAACTCTACGATTAAAAAAAGCAGGGGGAATCAAATAAAGGGGTGGCGGAAAATCGGTTGCCGGGATAAGAGAAAGATCCAGAGGCAAGGAAAAAATAGTAATTTCCCCTAATTTTTACCGGCAGCATCCTATGCTATAATCCCCGGTCTTAATGCATTGGAGCCAAACGAAAAAACCAAGCAACCGGCTTCTTCAGGAAAAAAAATCATCCTACCCATGTAGAGCGCCTGTAGCTCAGCTGGATAGAGCAACGGACTTCCAATCAGAACCATTTAAAAAAAACAACAACTTACAGCAATAAATAACAATAATGAAATTAATAGGTTAGTGAAATTTCGTAATTGCGGTTGGTTGTGGAAAATGGCCATTATTTACTGGCAAATGCCCAAAAATTGCCCCAAGAACTCAAGATAAATATCGCTTCCCAAAGCCCGTTGGTGTCCGCCTCTTTCTCAATTATCCACCTGTAGACTTTTTCCTCCTAAAAACCAAATTAAGGCCCAAATCCCTACCCATTAGCCCCTCATCCCAAGATTCAGGTCACCCCGTCCCAAGTTACAGGTTCCAGGTTCTAAGTTCTCCTTCCCGCGCCCATTGTTATAACTATTGGGGATGTTGAAGCTCGATGGGGTGGGGCCAAAAATGAACAAAACGTATTTAGCTGACTGGGTCAGAAATTAGAGCCCTATTTTTGTTATCATGGCTCGGTGTGTTAGTTCATGGTCCAGATTCATTTAAGAAGTAGTACCATGCCTGATCGGAACGTCTGCTCACAATCCCAAAGCGGGCT
This sequence comes from Nitrospinaceae bacterium, assembly GCA_021604505.1. Classification (NCBI taxonomy): domain Bacteria; kingdom Pseudomonadati; phylum Nitrospinota; class Nitrospinia; order Nitrospinales; family Nitrospinaceae; species Nitrospinaceae bacterium. The sequence goes on from BQJC01000003.1 coordinate 592,148, forward strand.
TTCTCATGACAAGTAAAAAATAGGCTCTCTTAGAAATTATTAAGCTTGCTTTTCCTGCGGGTGAAATTGTCTTCTATCCAGTGACCAAGAACCACCATTGCGATGGAGTACTGCGTCTATCGATCAGTCAACAAGATGATCCAATGCAAGTCCGAGCCGAAGCGAAAATTATATGAAATGTTCGACTTCTTTAGATAGTTTTGTTAATTCAAAAAACCGGTGTACTAAATTTATTAAATCGTTATTTGCAAAGAATCATCTTAAACATTTTTTAAACCAGATATTGACAAAATATAGGTCATGACCATCCCGATTCTTATTCTCTTTTTTCCTCTTTTAGCTGGAATCCTTATTGGGGTCTTTGGCAAACGCATGCCATCTCATGTAGCCCGGGTAGGAGTCATTGCAACGGCAAGCTCGTTTTTCCTTTCTGCTTGGACTCTCTTCTATGTGAGCACAGAAGGCCCAATCCATTTGATGCTGTGGCCGTTAAACCCTGAAAACTCCTCCGTTTTAAAAGTTGGAATGTTGATTGATCGGCTCACGGCCGTCATGATGGTGTTGATCACAAGTGTCAGCACAGTTATTCATGTATATTCGATTCGATATTTACAGGGCGATCCCGGTTATGCTCGATTTTTCGCGCTGTTGAGCTTTATGACTTTTGTGATTCTTTCTCTCGTTTCTAGCCCGAACTTGTTCATGCTGTTTGTGTTTTGGCAGTTATTAAGTTGGGCACTCTATCTTATTCTCGCATTTAATTTTCCCAACCGTCCGGCTTGTCAGAATGCATTTAAAACTTTTTTCGTTCATCGAGTTGGGGATGTAAGCTTTCTTTGCGGAATCTTCCTAGCCTATAAATATTTCGGCACTTTAGAGTTTACTGAACTTTTTAAAGTAGCGAAAGAACAGCCTCAAGTGATTTCGTTGTTTTCTGGAATGCTTGATATCAGCGCTGTTACTGCGATCGCATTATTAATTTTTGTTGGCGCGATGGCCAAATCTTCTCAATTTCCTTTACACGTGTGGTTACCCGACACGATGGATTCGCCCACTCCCGTGTCAGCCCTTATGCACGCAGGAATAATAAATGCAGGTGGGTTTTTATTGAATCGATTGGCTCCCTTTTATGTACTTTCGCCAAATACTCTTCATATCGTTTTTGTGATCGGTGTTCTGACGGTTTTACTCGGAGCCTCCATGATGCTCGCGCAAAATGATATCAAGAAAACCTTGGGGTTCTCGACCATGGGGCAAATGGGCTACATGATTATGGAATGTGGGCTTGGAGCATTTGCGCTGGCTATCTTTCATTTGATCGCGCACGGTTTTTTTAAAGCAACATTGTTCCTGGGGGCAGGACAAGGCATTCATGCAGCACGGGAGGAACCAAAGTTTCCGGATTCGTCAGGCCATGGACCCAAAAAATCTTCCAACTCATTAACCTTTATCACGGGCCTGATTCTCACGTTAATTATGCCGCTGATTATTCTTATGGTCGCACATGGCATGTTGAATATTCCCCTACAAGAAGGGCATGGAGCGGTTATTTTGCTCTTTTTTGCCTGGGTGACGGCTTCTCAGGTCATGTTTAGTTTATACCGACTTCATGCAGTGGCATCCTGGAAGGTCGCTGGCGCGATGGTTGCCGCTCTATTTTTTATCGGCTTTGTCTATCTTTGGGGTGCTGAGGTTTTCACACATTTTCTTTATCCTGAGCCAGGTGTATCTGATGGTTTCTTCGCGTCTGCGGCACTCAACCCACGCATTTTTGACATACTTATTCTGTTGTCCACCCTTCTCATTCTCATCAGTTGGATCAGCGTATATACCAATTCTAAAGGGGAAAAAATATTTATCACCAATTGGGTCACTTCCTTTAGAAAACAACTTTATATTCTTTTGATCAACCGATTCTATGTGGACTTGGTTTACGTACGATGGAGTAACAACCTGTTACGTCTGGCTCAAAAAGTAGCTCATCGTTTTTGAAACATGACTGAAAACAATTATGAATTTTGATAATACTTTTCCAGTAATTCTTGCTCTTATCCCACTCGCTTTGGGAGTTGTGTGGAAGTTCTCCAATGGTTCGTCTACTACCCTTAAATCTATAGGGTTGACGGTTGTTGGGGCTCTTGCTGGAGGGCTGGTTTATATGCGGTCTACATTTGAGACAGAACCGTCCATTCTGTTTTTAGCAAGCGCCATTCTTCTCTCAGGTTTTTGTGTCATTCTCAGCCAAGAGGATACGCAACAAACTTTCGCGATCTATGCTCCAATTATGATAGTTCTCGGGCTAGGCTTGGGAGTCTTGCTGAATCAAGCAATCGTGAGCAGAATATTTCTTGGTGGTCTATTAGGTTACATAGCAATTTCTCAAAATCGCGAACAACAAAACTCCTTTCGTACAAAAATAATTTTTCTCCATATTACCCTTGCGATCATCTTCGCTTTTAGCTCCTTCTTCATCGGAGATACCTTGCAAATGTTTGCAAGCCTGTTCCTTGCTGTGACTTTCTTGCCGCTGGCTCCTTTTCACCTCCCATTCGTGGGGACAATTAAAGACGCTAAAGAGACTCTTTCAAGTTTTTGGGTTGTAGTTTGGCTGATCATTGGGCTTGCTGAGTTACGTACGCTTTACTCTTCGCTTTCAACGCAGATGCTTTTTACCCTAAGCCTTTTAGCTTTAGTAAGTGCGATGTATGCTTCTTTAGCGTCACTTGGACAAAAATTTAATAGTTTGTTTGTTGCCTCTGCAACCGTGGCTCATGTGGCCCTTGTTTGGGGCCTTCTTGAGGTATTCCCGAGTTTCCCAAAATGGGGAATTCCCTTTGGTATCGCCTTGGCATTCGTGATGGGCGGCATCTCCCTTGCCTTTTCTTTTGTTCGACAGCGTTATGGATGGAGAACCCTCGGAAAGCTTCCAGGGTTAGCCTCGCCCATGCCTCGATTTGGAGTTGTGATGGTTCTCCTTGTGAGTTTCGCTCTTTTTCTCCCATTATTTACAACATTTTCAGGACTGATGATCATGCCAACCATCGTCATTCATGACGTTGAAATAGTCCTGATTTCGTTCCTATTTCTTGTAGTTTGGCTGGGAGGAGGCTGGTATTTTTTACAAATGCTCCATCAAACCGCCTTTGGAGAGGCACGTTCTGATGTTCCCTATTTTGATTTACGATTAACAGAATTTGTTGCCGTATCGGCATTACTATTAGGCGCTGCTTATAGTGGAATGATTTACTAATGCGTCAATTTGTTTCAATCTTTTAAGAGGATAACGAGCGCAAACCATGAGCAAGCTCGAAGATAAAAAAAGGGTAACACCAAGTGAATCACAGCGGATAGAACTACGTTCGCTTGTGAACCTGTCGTGTGAGCCGATATCGCATTTCTGGCCGATGACAACGTTTATCCACCACAATCCTCTTCATGGGTTGGAACATTTGACGTTTGAAAAAGCTATAAATGAGGGGCAACGTTTTTTAAGAGGTCGTGGTTATCTCTCCAATAGCGAAAACCGTAAATACTTTCAGCAAGGTCGAATATCTGAAGATTCTATTAAGGACGCCCTAAAGGATGTATCGCAGAATGCGACTATCTCCATTGGCGATCGAAAATTTTCCCATCTAGAGGTTTTGAGAGCCATCCTCATACACGGTACTGGAAAAGTTGCAACGGATGTATGTTCTGCAATTCTACAACCCTCCCTCAATCAACCCGAAATAAGAAATCTCTTCGAGAAAATTCACGATCTATCAAAAAAAAAAGCACCAGAGAATTTTTTAAAGGGCCATGCGAATAGAGAAAAAAAAGATCTAGCAACTCAGTACACGCTTGCAGAATGGTGCGACCAAACCCTTGGGACAAATGTACAGGACCAAATTAACGGCGAAATCATCAAATGGTTAGGAGGTTTTCTCGATGAAGGACACGCGCCTTGGGGCATGCCCGAGAGAAAGAAAACTTTTTATAAGGCGTGGAAGGAATTAGCTTTAGACGATGCGTCGGGTTCCATATTGGGTATTCAAGATTGGAAAAACAAAATTTTTAATTTACCGGATCTACCTGAAGATGCGGTACTTGAAAGCTTATCCTTGTTAGCCATTCCCAAAAATTTATGGGACAGCTATTTTTCTTTGCAGTTGGCCCAATTGTCTGGATGGACAGGATTCATTAAATGGCGCTCGGAGCAAAAGGATTATGCGTGGCAAAATGCTTTTCCTATTGACCTTATCAAATATATGGCCATCCGCCTTTTTTATGAACGTGAATTAGTGATGCTTGCATGTCAGGAAAAATTAGCAATTCCTGGCACTTATACTTCGATCGACGAATACTTAAACAATCATCCCACTGGATATGGTCTCTATAAAGAATACCGATCGCGAGGGCTGCCAGTCGAAGTGGTTAATTATTTGAACATGTCCTTGTTCACTCAGAACCCACTGAATATAGAAGACCTTGATAAATGTGATTCAAGGTTGATTTCAATATGGGAACAAACCAGAGAAAAACAAGAGGCCGAAGGCCAAACTTTAATGGTAATGCATCTTGCCAAATCCTTGGGTGTTTCTATACAGGATGTGGTGAAGAATACACCTGACACATTAAGCTCCTTGCTGGATTGGGTCGAACAGTTCCCAGAATCACAACACGGACCCATTTGGCTGGATGCCCTTGAGTCCAGCTACATCATAGGTTTTACCAAAAAGATTTCACCCAATCTTGAGAAATTGCGCAAGAGTGATGAGCTTGAAGAACAACCTCCTGAATCTCGCCCACTGTCTCAAGCAATTTTTTGCATCGATGTTCGTTCAGAATGCTTTAGAAGACAACTAGAAGAAATTGGAGGAAATGAAACGTTTGGGTTCGCTGGTTTTTTTGGTGTCCCAATATGCTATCAAGGATTTTCGAGTGAACAACAAACAGACCAATGTCCCGTCCTTCTAAAACCCAAACATGTTGTAAAGGAAATTCCTCGAGCCTCTCAAGGCAAGGAGGCGGAAAAATTTTTAGAGGGACAGCAAATGGCCAAGACGGGTCATACCCTGCTACATGACTTGAAAGAAAACGTAGTCACCCCCTATGTCATGGTCGAAGCTATTGGTTGGTTCTTCGGGTTTAAGCTATTCAGCCAAACCTTGCAACCAAAATGGTTCAAAAAAGCAATGTCTTGGATGAAGGATAGTTTAGCGATTCCCATAAGAACGACACTCACCGTGGGAAAAATCCAGAGAGAAGAAGCTTATGAAATGGTTGCAGCCAAACACCGAGCCGCTATTTATCGGTTGTTTACTGAAAAATATGATCAACAAGGGGCTGTTCCTCATGATCAAGTGGAGCGCTTGCGAAAACTCGCGCTGAATCAAACTCCATCTGACAGCAATGAGAATGAGGAGCTATTTCGTTTGCTGAAATGGAACGAATCTGACCTGGAGAAGTTTATTGTAGCGCTCAGAAAAGACTTTAACCTTCATGAACGAGATTTAGATTATCAGATACAAAAGATCACACAGACAGGGTTTACTGTATCCGAACAGGTTAACTATGTAGAAACAGCTCTAAGGCTTTTAGGGTTTACGAAAACGTTCGCCCGGCTTGTTTTGTTATGTGCGCATGGCAGTATTTCAGATAACAATCCCTACGAATCGGCATTGGATTGCGGGGCTTGTGGTGGCAACCATGGGATCTCAAACGCAAGGACCCTTGCCGTCATGGCCAACAATCCACAAGTTCGGCAAAGACTAGCCGAGAGAGGCATAACAATTCCGCCTGACACACATTTTCTTCCGGGGCAACACGATACGACAACGGATGAAGTAGAGCTTTATGATTTGGAAGAGGTCCCTGCTACGCATCGAAAAGATTTACTCAGACTACAACATGACCTCCAGGAAGCTTGCGAAAAAAATAGTCGGGAACGACTCGCTCGCTTTCCTGACGTGCCTGCTACAAGGGAATTTGATAAGGCATCCCGGCTGACGAAGGTCCGAAGTATGGATTGGTCTCAGGTTCGACCCGAATGGGGACTGTCTGGGCATACGGCCTTCATTATGGGGCGGCGTTCGTTGAGTCAGGGAATAAATTTTGAGGGCCGGACTTTTTTACATTCCTATGACTATTCACAAGATCCGGATGGGAAATATTTAGAAATTATAATGACCGCCCCCATGATCGTTACCAATTGGATCAACATGGAGCATTATTTCTCTACGGTTGACCCAATAGTCTATGGGGCGGGAAGCAAAGTGTATCACAATGTGGTGGGCAACATTGGAGTCATGTATGGCTCCAAAAGTGATCTATGTGTTGGACTTCCCATCCAAACGGTTTTCAATGGAGATAAACCTTACCACGAGCCCATGCGGTTATTTGCTATCATTGAGGCTCCGTTGGAAAGGATTGCGACCATCGTAGGGCGACATGTAATTTTGCAACGATTGACGGGAAATCGGTGGATCAACCTTGTCGCTATAGATCCCGATACCAAGAAATTTTTCCACTTTCGATTAATGAAAGATTGGCAACCCATTAATTAACCTTATTTTTTTAAGGAGATAAGGGACAACATGAGCGACATGAAACTTCATCCAATGAAAGAAGTAAAAATCATTATTGAGGGAGAGCATATTCATTTTGTTACAGATGTTCTCGACCGGATAAAAGCGAGCGGCTATACAGTTTTTAGTAATATTTCAGGAAAAGGACATCACGGGTACCACGAAGGGCATTTAATGTTTAATGATACGAGTAGCTTGCAAATGATCTTGACGGTTGTCCCCGAAGAAAAACTGGACCCCATTCTCTCTGGCCTGAAGCCATTTTTGGAACGCCACTCAGGGAGTCTTTTTGTGTTGGACGCGAGTGTACTCCGACCCGATCGTTTTGATTCTAAATAAGTATGAAGCATTTTTTGAGCGTCCCGATTAATCCTTCCCCATCTGAGGGTCGGCTTAAGCCCAAAGCTGGCATTAGAGATAGAATCAATTTTTTTATAAATTGAAATTGTGGCAAACCTGACCTGTCCCAATTAGTTGCACCACATCCTAAGTTAGTATTTCCACTTTTTGCTTAATCGTTTGAGGAACTGAAGATCTGTAATTGAGTGAAATGTGTGGTCTAATTGATTGTGTCTATTCTCGCAAGCGCTTCCCGGTTAAATAAGCAAAGTTTTAATTTCAATTCTTTCCAACTAAGAACTCGCCTCCAGCAACCAGAGCCACTGAACGCTCACACCCAACCTCTCACCCCAAATCACGTCCTTTCCAGGACCCACCATTTTGGGCACACTGCTTGGGAACAGGAGTTAGCAATTTCCTTGCCGCGACGCGGGTTACAGAACCAGATGAAAGGGGTTAGGGGCCTGCAAACAGTGAAAAGAGATCAGCGGCCCGGGTTGTATTTTTCTATAAAATCACCCAGGACGACCTAGAGATAATAATAGAAGTATGTTGCATGAAAAGATCCACCAGTTGATAAAGAAGGCTGTTTAGAGGCATATCTCCCCTCTGTGAATGCAAATCCAAGGGTTCGGAATAAAGCAAACATCCAGCAGAGAAGCGATGCATAAAGTTTCCTGCCTTAAGTCCTAAAAGTGGTTTGGAAAATCCGTTGGAATATTCTTCCAAAATTTCGTCAAACAATTTGTTTAATGGCATACTCGATTCATTCATAGTGGCAAGGCTGATATTTTTCTCTTTAAGGCTTAAATGGACATTTAAAAATACAGCAGAGGAAATTTCGGGGTAATCTTTTATGAAATCACGTAGTTTTTTTATCGCTTTAATTTGGGAAAACTTCTCGGTTGTTAAAACTGCGGAATGCTCTTCTCTAATTTGCACAGCTTTGTCCTTCTCCCTACTATATGATTGGGCCAAATAACAATTTTTCAATACGTGAAATTCAAGCCTTTTAAACCAAGACTCATCATCATGGGTATCCAAATCTATTAGTTGTTTTAAGGCCTCACTACCTTCTATTGATGCGCGGAAACTTTCTTCCCATTTTTTAAAATCACTTTGCCAATCAGGTTCAAATATCCACATCACCCAAAAATTTTCTTGTTCATCTTCTCAACGACGCTTGCCGTATGTTGTTCACTAAGATGACTATATCTCTTCACCATCTGCAGGGTCTTGTGGCCCAAGACTTCGGCGATTTCGGCCAACGAAGCCCCACTCATTGCCAGATAACTTGCGGCGGAGTGTCTTAGGTCATGAAACCGGAAATCCTTAACATCGGCTTTTTTCAGGGCCTTTTCCCATGTTGTTCTAATGGTTATTGGTTTCTTACCGCTCTGGTCGGGAAATAACAAATTTGTGTCTAGTCTCCTCACTTTTGAAAGATTTTTTACGATTTCAAGAGCATGGCCCGCCAGAGGTAAAGCACGACGTTCATCATTTTTGGTCTTATAAAGGATTGCGACTGGAACTTCCCGGCTTAAGTCAATGTCCCCCCATTCAAGGTTTAGAATTTCAGATTTCCGTGCACCTGTACTTAATGCCAAAATCACAATTGAGTAAAGAAAAGGATCATCGCTTTCCCTGCAGGCTTTCATTAAACGTTCCCGCTCATCATCATTTAGTAATCGTACCCTTCCCCTTGGCTCCTTAGGTTTGGTGACTTTACGCATAGGGGAATCATCTAGCCATCCCCATTCTCGAACTGCAATGTTAAACGCATGGCTCAATGCCGCCATATAACGAACGACAGTTGCGGAAGAGCGTTTCTTCTTTCTGCTTCCTGGCTCCCTTAAAAGTTGGTCTCGGTATTCGGTAATATTTATTGAAGTGATATCAGCAAGTGATTTGTGTCCTAATTGTTCCTTCCACCATTGAAGATGTCTGTATTGATCTCTTTGCATTACCTCACTTTTTTGTGGAAGAACATCCCTGAGATAGCGGTCGATCATTTCTCCTAATGAATGACGTTTTGCCTCGGTAGTTTTAAAGTGCCTACCCTCACGAATGTCACTTTCAACATTCTGTACCCATTTTTTTGCGTCGGTTATCCGTTCAAAGGTTGCCGACTGGGAAGGGTTTCCTTTCAGGCGAACCTTTACTCGATAAACCACTGAGCCGTTCTTTTTTAAACGTTTCTCAATATTAGCCATATGATATAATCCGGGAAAATTTTAAGTTTCAGCTTCCATATTCCACAATAGAAGGCGAAAAATAGCAACAACGGATATATAGTCCGAAGAAGGTATAATATATATAGTATGTTATATCTTATTGGGGCAAAGTTAGGGCACTAGGATAAATTTTCAGATGGTTATCTTTATATATTTTATGGAATTTTTGTTCTAATTGGAGGGAATATTTACTTCAGTTTGTTGCGGTTTGTTGCTATTAAGTGCCCCAGAATAGCCCCTTAATTTGGTAATTTTTATGAATTAACATTATAGCTAATTGAAATAAAAGGAGCGCCTGTAGCTCAGCTGGATAGAGCAACGGACTTCTAATCCGTAGGTCGCAGGTTCGAATCCTGCCAGGCGTACCATATAAAAAAGGGGCCAGAATATATTTCTAACCCCTTTTCGGTGACGAACAATTTATTCAATGGCATCTCAACCCGGAAAATAAAACCCGATTCCTTCTCTCGTTACTATGATGACTATTGTGTCTGATAATGGAGGGTTATAAATGGGGTTTCCCTGAGCAAAAAGACTGCTTAATGTATGCTTTCCCAGAGAAAGCTCCAGGGTCTTGCATTTAGAACCGACGCCCATATGAGTATGATCGGAATCTTTTCCAATCGGCGTATTCAAATCTGAAGGCAAATCAACTCGACTAAAATGTGATTGCGCCCTTTGCCAGGGTTCACGCCTTTTTTTGCAGGCTCCACTTTCCCTCCTCATGCCTGCATACAAAATTCGGCCGGGACGGAAACACTTGCCCCATTGATTGCTTTGGCGGTTTTCACGGTATCAGAATGCAAATGACTCGGACTGGGCCAGCTTTCGCTACGATCGTAACCAAGTCCAAAGAGTCGTTTTTCAGGCAGGGGTCAAATCCCGGTATTTTTTTCCAAGGATTTGTCTGACCACATTTTTCAGCTCGGTGAGGTCGGCGGATTTAACAACATAGGCGTCGGACGCCCAAACCCGAAAATCCCGTTTAAAACCCCCATAGGCAGTGCAAAGCACGACCGGAATATCACTTTCTTCCTCCTTCAATTTTCTCATCAATTCAATGCCGTCTTCTCCCGGCATTTTAATATCCAATGTAACAATATCCGGTTTATTATTCCGGATTTTCTCCAATCCTTCTTCCGCAGAGGCCGCCACCAAAACCTCGTAACCCTCGTCTTGAAATTCTTCTTTATAAAGGAGCCGAATATTATTTTCGTCATCTATAACAAGAATTCTGACCATACCCTCCCCCTGTTCTCTTCAGTTATCTTAAATAATAAGGTATGGTCCGGCCATGAAAACTTCCATTAAATATTTTTAATCTTCCAGAATATAAAATGGGCGGCGTTAATTAAGGAGGGAGGTTAAAAACAGGACAGGTTTTTTTTAGTGAATTTGAAAAGAGGAGGGGTAAAAGAAAGGTATTCTATATTTCCAATCGCAACGCAGGTTCGGGTGAAGGGAAGATGTTGAAATTCGACAATCTCCTCACGAACCATCGCATTTTTTATTCGACGGAAAGCGGTTTTTTAGCTTTTGAATCTCTAATCGAGTAATATTCTTTGAAATATTTCCGGTGGTATTCGTAATACTCATCGCGTTGATATTTCACTTTATTGAGAACGACTCCGAAAATCCGCGATCGATGCCCAGCATGCTTGGCCCCACCCTGGCCGTTTTGACCGTTTGACCTTCCTTTAAAACTCAAATCGGACGTCGCGGCGGACAGTTTGCTCAGTGTTCTTGAAATCAGTGCCTTATCCTTCATTCCCGAACCGATGACAAACAACACCCCATCGGAAAGCTGCGCCGCGATAGAGACATAGGAAAATGCCAGTGCAGGTGGGGTATCTATTAAAACAACATCGAAAATTTTTCGGGTGACATTCAAAAGCTTTTCAAATATTCCGTAGTTCAGCATATCGGGATAATCGCTTTTCAAATTCCCCCGAGGCAAAACATAAACCCCCTTGACTGAAGACTTAACAAAAATATTATCGATTTTTTTGCCGTCCATAATATGGTTTTGCATAATGCTTTGAAATAACTTGGGACTCTCAAGAATGTCAAGCAGGCCGAGCCGGTTCTTCGTCTTTAGAATTTCAGCGACTTTGGGCCGGAGAAGATCCCCTTCGATGACCAGCACCCTTTTATTTTCCTGGGCAAAGGTGACAGCCAGATTGGTCAACACCGTGGTTTTTCCCTCTTTAGGAGTGGAGCTTGTGACCATAAGCACTTTATGAGGCTCAACAAAGCCATTCAGCATCAAATTGGTTTTTACGGTTCTAAACTCTTCCGCTAAAAACGCATTGGCGCGATTTGCCACCGGCAGCGGCAGATCCCTTTTCCCGATGATTCCGGTTGCTCCGAGAAAAGGAAATGGAATTTGCCGGATAACATCTTCAACCGTAATCATGGTTTTATTGACTCTTTCCAGGAACATAACCCAAAGCGACCCGCCAATGACTCCTGAAATAAAGAAAACGACCATGGCAAAAGCTTTTCTCGGTTTAATCGGAATAAAGGGAACCTCAGCATCGTCAACAATCTGAATGGAACTTTCACTGCTGTATGCGGCAATATCGACTTGCTTGAACCGTTTCAAAAGGTCGTTGTGTAAAATTTTATTGGTTTCAAATTCATCCTTTAAAGCATTGAAAATGAATTCCTGATTATCCATTTTCATAATCTGGTTTTTTTCTCCGTGCATTTCATTTTCCAGGGATTGCTCATGCAGGACGGTGCTTTTATAGTCAATATTTATGGACGAAATCAAACGATCGATTTCCTCGGGAACCCTCGCCTCCACCGCTTTCATTTTTTGGTAAATAATCTGAACTTTAGGGTGCAAGGTGCTGTACTCATGGGTCAGCTCCTCATACTCCTTAACCAAATTTGCATATGAGGAGATTAAAGCGTTCGCGGATGATGTTTTCAAGTTATCTGGAAGCGTGTGCAACAACTTGACGGGATCTCTTTTGAGATCTAACAATAATTTTCTCAATTCGGACAACCTGAGTTTTTCCGATTTTACCCTGCGAATTTCCTCCTGGGACCGGCTCAAATTGTGACTGGAAATTTCCCGGTTCTTTTTAAAATCAATGATGTTATTTTTTTTACGAAAATTGGCCAGCTTGACTTCCGCGGCCTGCATTTTCTCCTTCAAATCTAAAAGCTTTTCGGACATCCATTTTTCCGAACCATCCAAAACCTTACCGCGGCGGCTGATATTTCTCTTTATCAGCAAATCCAGGAACGTGTTATTGATTTGCGCAATGAGCACCGGGTCATACCCTTGAAAAGCAATTCGAACAACATGACTTTTAGATATTGGATAGATTTTCAGCCTTTCCATAAATTTTTTGACCAGCCGCGCCTCAGGGTCATTGTTAATTTTCTCAGGTTCGACCTTTTGCTGAGTTAAACCCAGACTTTCAAAAATCGATCGAATCGCGCTTTTAATAAAGCTAATATCTATCAGCGGGGGTTCTTTCTTAAATTCTTCGCTTTCAACGAGGTTGAGCTCTTCAATAACACTCCTAACCAGAGAACGGCTTTGCAGTAAGGCGTATTGCGTCTTATAAAATTCCGTTTGGGTGGGGTCCACTTCTGCAAACTGTTGATTCTCGCCGGCAAAACGATCCGAGGTTTGCGTTCCGATCAAAATTATAGAGTCCGCCTGGTAAACCGGTTTGGCGGTATAAACGTAAATCAAACCCAATAGGGTAAAAAGAAAAATTATGCCCAAAAAAGCAAATTTTCGCTTTTTGAGACCTTTGAAAACTTCGGAAAAGTTTGGAGCGGGACTTTCTTGCTGGAAATTATTCTGATTCATGAACTACCCTTATGCCATTTGATTATAAGTTGCAAGAGTTGCTAAAAATCCAATTTCTTTATTTGTATCTGGTGTGCCGTAAAAGGGGCTTCTCATTTCTATAAAAACCCATAAAGAATTTTTGGTCTAAGCAACTAAAACTCTAATGCAATTGTTGATTAAAAAATTTTTATTCAATCAGGATCAAGCATTGTTATTATGCGATGGCCCTCAAATATCCCATAGAAGGAAAAATTTCTTAAAAATAGTGTAGGATTTTGAAATCACTAAACAATCGCAGTTTTGTCACAATCCAGTAAAGAAACCCCTTATGGGAATGGATCAACCTTTTCCCAATAAAAAACAATACTGAACCCGACCCCACCTCTTAAAAGGCCTGTTTAGGCCTTAACCGCTACAAAGAGGATGATTATTTGGCTTTTAGAAGGGCGAGATCTATAGTTCACATTAACAGTTAAAATCTAAATTGATCGATTTCATATACATTAACATATTCCCTTCTTTTTTCTTAGGAAAATCCTTCTTCCAAATTCAGTGACCCCGAATCACCTACACTCCTGCAAAAACAATTGTAAATACTTTTCTAACAAGCCTTCCCGCAAACCATTGAATTTTTAATACTGAAGCTAAAACCCAGCCTTGGCAACCGTCACACTCAAAAACGAAGTGGAATATAATCGAGAAATTTATCTCTATATCTCTATTAATTTCGGTTCTGCCTAAATTTAAGAAACTTGGAATCTCAAGGTAAGTTATTTAAACCAAGTTTTTTTGACAACCCCCGATTTCATTCCGTATATTGGAAAAGGAATTCTATCCTAGGGCTGTTGCGGGTAAATTTTGGTTCAAGTCGGAGTTAAATTGACATCTTAGTAACAAGGTTTTGCATAGAATATTTAATGGTTAGCGACTTATGTCATATCGATCGCAATCAAATCTAACATAACTTTGGACGCCAAATTTTATATAGAAAGAACATGTCAATATGAAAGTTATTGTATTTGAAGCAAATGAAATTCCCCCTCGCTTGTTTCAACATTACGCAAGAATAAAACCGAATTCCTGCATTGCCAATGTATTAAATAAAACGCCGATTGTTGAAACAGTTGCTGATGATGTGGAGGAATCTTTTCTTTATCCGTCGCAATCCTGGGCTTCCTTCAATACTGGTCTTCCCTATGACACCCATAAAATCCATTGGTACAACGACCCCAAGGATTTCAAACAGTTTTATTGGCACCATGCAGCATGCAACAGGAAAAAGACAGCAATAGCAAGCACACTCCACTCCTCACCTTTGGAATCGTACATTAATGAGGGAAATTATTGCTTTGTCCTGCCCGATTGTTTTGCATCGACAAACGATACCTTTCCAAGGGACTTTATCCCATTCCAGACCTTCAATCTTGCTGTGACCTTGGCATCGGGACGGGCCACCAATCTAAAGACGCTTCTGATAAAAGCGGGGCTGGACTGGCTTAAAAACCCATCCTTTAAGAACTGGGGCATTTCCTCAAGATCTGCGGCTTCGGTTTCAAAAATTATGGCGAACGCTTTCTTACGAAACAGGGAGAGGGCTCGGGGTGCTCAGTTCCCCTTAGTTGGCGAGATTTTTCTGAACGCCATCAAAGAAAACCAGCCCGAATTGGCAGTTGTTTTTACAAACCTTGTTGCGGCCAATATGCATCGATATTGGTACGCCCTGTTCCCCCAGGACTTTAGCATAAAACTATATCCCCAAAGTTGGGTGGAAAAGTACAAATACGAAATTTTGGCCGCTATGGATGATCTGGATGCCTACTTGGAAAAATTATGCAAGCTGGCGCTGGAACATCAATACACGTTGCTGGTGACCACCAGCATGGGACAATACGCGAATCCGGAATTAACCCTTGAAAAAATAGCGAGACGGCCGGTGGATTTTAGACTTGATGATCCCATGCGGTTTTTTAATAAAGTTTGTGGTGAGGTGGAAGGGGTTGAGTTTGAAGGAGCAATGATTCCACAGTACACGTTTCGTTTCCCGAATGAAAAAGAATGCCAGAATAAAAAAGATCAGTTAGATGACAGAAATAATTTTGGGGAATTCCAAGGCATTTCCATCAAACCAGATGCCGAGAAAAACAAATTAACTTTATCCACCGTTATTGAACCAGCAAAAGCCCAAGAGTTGAAAATTGGAAAAAATAATTACACTTATAAAGATTTGGGCTTCACGAGTTTCAAAATTGAAGATCATCACAGCGGCAAGCACCATCCGGTGGGATCGATTCTCTTGTTCAACGACCACAAGAATATATTTGATTCCTGGGTCGGAAAACAAATCAATTATTTAGATTATGCCCCAAAAATAAAAGAGGTTTTTTCGGAACAAAACAAAGAAGTATTTGCAGGCCATTTATAGGCAGTTTCTTTCCCCCAGCCCTCCCAAGATCCGAAGGGATCGAAATTAGACAAGCCTCAGACCCCAAAGGCCGCTCCCATCCCTGTTTTAATTCTTATACGAATTACTTAGGCACCTCAACCTGCTCAGCTAAACGATGAAGCCATTCCTCCATTTTAGTGTATCCACTCGCTTGAATTTCGTTTGGGTTGGAAGGAATGTCCAATTTTGGAATCCCTCCCTTACCTCGAACATTGTTGGCGAGGTGGGGCCAGCCGCCAACATCGTCCTGGCTGTCAATGATCCGGCCCGTCCCGTTTTTCACGTCCTCGATGATACGCAGGTCCACCGGGTCCCCGTCCGCCCGGCGTGCACCAGCGTTGTTCAGAACCCAATTTTTAACCTCATCGCTCTTTTTAGGGATAAGCGAAGGAATCCAATTCGGGGAATCATTCACTTTAACTTGAGCCGAAGTTCTCAATTTGACGACCGACCAGGGGTCACTTGATGTCTCCACAGCTTTGTTGTCTTTGACATAAATTCGGGAACCTTCTTTGACATCGCCGCGTATATCTATGGGCGTGGAATTACTGCCTTGGCGTGTATCCAACCCTCTGATATATACATTTCCGACGATACTGGCGTCCAAAATACCCGCGCCACCGCCATAATCTCCGGCGGCCCCAATATCGCCACCTGCGCCACGCCAGTTATAAACAACATTATTGATGAATAATGTACTAGTATCTTTTTTCACCCTCATATTTCTTTGATCGTTATGAGCCAATAGATTTCCTTGGACAAAAATATTCTGAGCTCCCTCTCCAATAAAAAAACCCATAGAGTGAGGACCATCGGGATGCAGAGAATTCCGTAAGCCTTCACTGGCGATACTGTTGGTAAAACTAATATCACGGGTCCCGTAACTCTGAATGTCAACATTCTCGTCGAGAGCCCAACTTATTGAGACATGATCGACAACTACGTTATAAACGTCATCCTCATCATGTCGATCCCATATCGTAATCCCATCTCTGCTTGAAGGTTTGTACCCATCAGGGTCATCCCCGACGCGGGTGCGAATATGCTGAACCAAAACATCGTGAGTTTCTATAACCAGTCCCGCTCCACTTCTTATAGCAATGCCGGGGAAGGGCGCCGTTTGTCCCGCAATGGTCAAGAAAGGTTCGCCAATTTGAATCCTTGATTCGAGGGTGATATACCCCGAGACATCAAATACAACGATCCGCGGTCCACTGGCGAGCACGGCTTCGCGAAAAGAACCCGACCCCGAATCGTTCAAATTGGTCACATGAATGATCTGGCCGCCCGAACGGTTCGGACCGCTGCCGGCGGGAGTCGTCATTCCCGGTCCCACCATGCCCGGTATAATAGAATTAGGCCCTGCAGAAGTGCACGCAGGGCTATCCATCATGGCGCATAAAGCCTGATCTTTCTGGGTCTGGTTGATTCCCGGCTGGCTTTGCACCTCCTCGATGATC